>JAFGSB010000002.1 GCA_016934825.1 Candidatus Zhuqueibacterota bacterium | reverse complement strand
CTCCTCTATCGTCAGGATACGATTTTTTTTCTTTATTCCAAAGAGCAAATTAAACATACGAGAGCAAATTAAACATACGATAAACGCGGATGAACGCGGATGTGGGAAAATCAAGTCACAGATACCCCAGATAAAAAAATGAAATTCCTATATTTATTTCAGCGTGATTTGCGATATCTGCGAGAAACAATTTTGTTAAACTTAATTCACACAAATATTTCTGATAATGTTGAATAAATTAAAAAAGACAATTTTATATATATTCATTTTTAACACTCCTTTAAAATTCTACACAAAGGAGTGCATATGTATTGCCCGAATCTCCTGTTTTTCATCCATTAAAGGACCAAAAGGCATGCCCCTTCCTGCATACCTGTCAATTCAAAGGCAGCAAGATACGTAATTTTCACAAACAAAAAATACCCTTGTCCCACTATAACTTGTTTTTATTTTAAAATGTCAACATAACCCACTTTTTATTTCAACCAAGACAATAAAACATCCTTCAGATCGGGATGGCTGGAATAGTCCTGTGCTAATATAGTTAAATTTTGTTGTTGGCCTTTTTTCGCATAGGTTTTGTAAACGACATTTAGTTCCTGATCAACCAGAATCTGCGGTGCGGGTTTCCGGTTATGGTCGACAACATTCACCATCAGAAGTTTGCGCGGCGCTATACAGGCGGCCAGGTCAGGCAGGTCGTAAGCAGTCAGCGCTCCGGCCACGGTGGACGGGATCAGCCCCGGCTGGTAATATTCGTTTTGCACTATCGACCGGTAAGAAACGAGCGGTTCGATCAAAGCCACATCCGTTATTGACGAATCAAATACGGCGGCATGCAGCAGCGACGGACACATATCGCCCCGGGCGACGGCTTTGATCTGTTCCGGGATCACGTCGTCACGGCTTTTAAGATAATTGACCGTTTTAATAATATCCCCGGCGCGTATGGCGACGAGATTCCTTTGCGTCAATATCCCCAAAAACCAGATGTTATAGGACGCTTTACCGACCTTAAAGGCATAAGCGTCACCAATGAAATCCCCGGGACCGGTTTCGCCGATGCCGAGCACATCCGGAGCAAGAACAATATAACCTTTTTTGACAAACCATTCCATTTCCGAACCCGGGCCGATATTGGCGGCCTTGCCCTGCGGATGAATATAAATGACTGCCGGATGCTTCCCGTCCTGATCAGGTTTCAAAAGAATAAACGGGATTACATAATTACTGTCCCCGCGAATGAAAAATTTTTCTACCGTGTATCCCTCCCACTGGAACCGGCCGGTGAAAACGGCGTTGATATTTTTGTCCGGGGGAATATATCCGGATAATTCCCTTACATTGTCGATAATGGATTGGGGATATCCGGGACCAGTAGTTCTCGTCTTGTTTAAATTGGTATCCAGCGCTTGCGCCCGGACCCTGTTCAAACTGTATATGCTTTCTCCCGTCAGCGAAGTGCCGACCTGTCCGGTTTCGGTGACCTGCAATTCTTTTGCCGTGAGCGTATCGGTATCAACATCTTTCGGACTGCCGGGAAGATCAAGGTGTTTCTGGAAAAATGCGTACATGGCCTCCCGGTTTTTCAGTGTGGATTCATGCGGGGCGTCATCCACGGACATGGAAAAATTATCCGGGCTGCCCAGCAGTCGATAGACATTTCGCACCTCTGCGGCGGTTTCCCGCGCGCCCTGGATGCTGAAAAAATCACGGCTGGTGGCGATCAGCATTGCCGGCCTGGGTGCGCGAACCTCGAGCAGGTCGGCATGATCGATGCCGTTGACTATGCCGTGATAAAAATTCTGTTCCGCGTCCTGCGGACCGCTGGATTCCAGCAGCCGTTTAAAGCTGGTGATATAACATTCCGGGGCGGCGGCGTAGATGCGGTCGTCACAGGCGGCAATATAGGAGGACTGCGTTCCGCCGCCGGAGCGGCCGGTAATGCCGATTCGGTCGCCGTCCACTTCCGGGCGGGTCAGCAGGTAATCCACCGCACGGATGCCGTCCCATATCATATAGTAGGCCAGTGAACTACCGGTGATAAAACACTGCGCTCCCGGATACGAGTGCTCCAGCGTCGAACTGCCAATTCGGGATTCTCCGATGGCCGGATCGAAATACTCCAGCCGTTCGCCCTGGCCCATAGGATCAAACGCGAAAACGATAAACCCCTTTTGCACCAGGTTCAGCATGACGTGCTGGTATACCGGGCTGCGGAAACCGAGGTCCGTGTGTCCCGAACAATAGATCACTGCCGGGGCCTTACCGTTCAGGTTGTCCGGCAGGAACAGGCAGGCGGTCACATAATAAGAGGGTAATGACTCGTAAATGATCTTTTCGATTCGGTAACCCTGTTTTTGGACGGTTCCGGTAATTCTGGCATTCAGCGGTGATTTGTCCGGGAACCGGCCGATTATCTCCGTCAGGATTTTGCGTACTTTGGACTGACGCTTTTGCCATTTTGCTTTTGTGGTCAATTCGGCTGTTTCCTGTTCCCGCAGATCAAGCTGCTGATATGCAACGGAATACAGGTAACGGTACAGGCTGTTTTTACAGTCCGTATACATCGTCCACTGGCTGATGACCGAGAGGTCTTCGTTCTGCGCTCGTAAAGATGAACTGATTAATAAATTACTGCAAAAGACAAAAAACAGCACGATAACAGGGGGAATAATACCCGATTTGTTTTTTAAAGTCATACCCGGAGTCCTCAATTAATAGATAAAAAATCGTTTTAAACAAAATACAATATCCGTGTGAATAAATCAAACGGAATCCTTCACGCCTTTGTTTTCATACCTTTTACCATCCAGTTTTTGGCTAGGATCAGGGCAATGGGCGAAATCATGGCAATAACGGAATAGATCAGCCACATTTGTCCGGGACGCTGAACCATACCGGAGTCCGGTTTGGGGATGTAATTGGCGACAAAATATCCGGAATACAACGATGTCAGCATCTTGGTCAGGAACCAGGGGAACTGGCCTATGCCCATATAAGCACCGGTTTTGCCTTCCGGGGCAATCTCGGCGATATATTGCAAAAACCGAGGCTGCCACATGGCCTCGCCAACGGACATGATGACGATATAAACGACAAACAAACTCGTGACCGGCCCCAGGGCCAGAAGAAACGTCGGCGCCGCCATGACAAACGTGCCGATGATCATCATTTTATACACGTTCGCTCGCGCCGTAAGTCCCGCTATAATGGGCGTGATGACAAATATAATGATTGGATTCAGGTTCGACAGGATCTCGAAATGCGAGCTGACCCAGGTGCCGACAAACGCGCGGTCCAAATAATAGGGAATGGTCAGCCAGTTGTGCGCGAACAGGGTTTGCACCGGTATCAGGATAAAGATAAAGAAAACCAGTTTGCTGTCCCGGAACGGGTGGTCCGGCCGGTGGCGCAGGTATTCCCAGGTCGCAATGATCACCGTTCCGCTCATAAATACTGAAGCAAGAATGATCTGCAGTGAATTATGATGCCGCAGGGAGATAATAAAAGCAACTATGGCGGCGATCGCCAGTATAAAATAAGTAATAAACGCGGTATTGTTTATCTTTTGTTTCGGCGTCGTGTCTTTTTTTGTTTCGGTCTCTTCTTTTGCCGACTCCTTTTTCATCTCTTTGTGTTCCCGTTTGGAACGTTCAAACGCCGCGAGATCGACTTTTTTGGTAATGATCATGAGGCACAGCGCGCAGGCGATTACCGTAAAAACCGTTAACAGCCAGAACACTGCGGTGAGCCCGTTTGGCGGGAAAACGGATTCAAACCGCTGCCGGGTGAACGACGAGATCGGGCCGAAAATAAACGCGCCCAGGTTCATCAAAGCGTACAACACCGCGTAACCCATAGCCGCGGTCTGCGGATTGGTGTAGCGTTTCACCCCGGCGTACGCGGCCGGCTGGTAAAGTCCGTATGCGGAGACCATTAAAAACAGACCTGCGGTCATCATAAAAAACATGGGCGATCCCAGACCGGAGCCCAATGAGAGCGTTCCGGACAAGGACACAAACAGGCGTCCCACCGCCATAGTACCGAGCGCCAGTCCCAGTGAGGCGCGTATTCCGAGCTTGTCCGTTACGCCGCCCAAAAGCAGCATGGCAAAGGTAATCCCGCCGGTCACGGCGCCGTATACCCATCCCGAATAAACATCGTTCAGCCCCACGTTTTCCGAGCAGTATTTGCCCAAAATGGTCAGTATGCCGAAATAGACAAGTCCTTCGATAATATAAGGGATATTAATTCCATATAATGCCCTCGGCGCCTTGACAAAGGCCACCAGGGTTTCCCCCAGTTCATTGAACGCATCGGAGATGATCTGCCGGACACTTTTGGGTTCCGCAGCTTGTGTCGGTTGTTCCTGATTCATATAAACTCCGGTTTCATTATCCTGTTTATAAAACACCCCTCTTTATCTCCCCTCGAAGAGGGACAAAGGGGGGTGTTTGTGAATTTTGAAAATTTTTAAATAAATTAATTAAATAATGTCCCTAAATCAAGATGTTTATTTCAATACAGAGCAGGTTATATTGTAATACACCTGTATAACCGGATAACAATCCGAATAATGCCGGTATCGTTATAACTTTCGCCGGATTCACCCTGTTCTCAGCAGTAAATAAAATTCGTGAAATTGACAAATGTATTCGGGCTTTTAACCCATCAAAGAATCTGAATTCCCAAAATTATCATTTGCAGGTTTGCCTACAATTGTGTAAACTATAAACAATGATGGAAATCAAACACGAAAGGCATCATGAAAAAAAACGTCAATTTTGGTGAACAGAAATCCCTGCTGTTTGAAGAACAGTCAAATACCCAAACCGGGGAAACCCTGCTGCTGGGCAACCTTGTCTTACAACGCCCGATGGTATTTTTTGACCTGGAAACAACCGGACTGGACCAGGACATCGACCGCATCGTCCAGTTTGCTTTTTTAAAGGTGTTTCCGGACAAACACCATGAAGAATGGACAGAACTGGTCAATCCGGGTATACCCATTCCGCGCGAAGCATCGTCGGTCCACAATATTACTGACGAAATGGTCAGAGATAAACCCGGTTTTTCCCATTACGCGCCCAAAATCAAAGCCTATCTTGACAGCTGCGACCTGTCCGGTTTTAACATCGCCCGCTTTGATGTACCCTTTTTACAGTCGGAAATGACCCGTCACGGCCAGCCGCTGGATTTGAATAATATGAAAATCGTTGACGCGCAAACCATTTTCCACAAGAAAGAACCGCGTACATTATCCGCCGCTTACCGGTTTTACTGCGACGGCGAGCACGAAGACGCACACGATGCCATGAGCGATGTGCGGGTCACGCTGGAAGTATTGAGCGCCCAGTTGTACAAATACCCTGATTTGCCCAAAAATGTGGACAAACTGGGTTCGTTTTCCACAACTCTTGATGACCGCTGGGTCACATCCGACCGGAAATTTTACTGGCGGCACTCGGAAGCGGTGATCTCGTTCGGCAAACATAAGGGGAAAACAATACAGTGGATCGTTGAGAACGACATTGACTATTTAAAATGGATGGAAAACGGTGTCTTTGCCGACGATACGAAAGAAATGGTTCGGGAAGCCCTGCAAGGCCGGTTTCCGCAAAAACAGGAAGATTTTGAGGAAGAAGATGATTAATAATATTATATTTGATTTTGACAGCACCATTATAAACGCTGAAGGCAATGAACTGCTTGTGCAAAGCGCACTGCAGAATGTGCCCGATACGAAAAGAAAACCGCTGCTTGACAAACTAAAAGAATACACGAATAAAACAACCAACGGCGAGATGCCGCTCAGCGAAGCCATGCAGGGCCGTTTTGCCCTGACACGCGTTACCCGGGATGATGTGGAAAAGGTCGCGGGGGACATATTAACAACCATTAACCCGATGATCGGCGAGATCATTTCGGACCTGAAAAAACGCAGGAAAAACATATTTGTTTTCAGCACCAGCATGGAACAGGTCGTATTACCGGTTACTGAAAAGCTGGGCATTCCCAGAGAAAATGTGTTCACCAATAAACCGGTTTTCAACCGGGACGGACATATAACAGGCGTGGATGAAGATAATCCCCTGTTTATGACCATGGGCAAGGTTTATGTGGCGGAAAAACTGAAAAGCAAAAATCGGCTTTCAGGGGGCACGGCGATTATCGGCGACGGCTTTTCCGATCTGGTGGTTAAGAAGAACAATCTTGCCGAGATATTTATCTACTATTCCGGAACGATAGACCGTGAAGAGATCCGCCTGCAGGCGGATTTTACGGTCGAGCGGTTCGATCAGTTATTGCCCCTGCTCAGTTCGACCGATGAATATTCGCAAGATAATTTTACCTCCAAAGCTAAAATCACCATGGATGTTGTGCCGGAGACCTTTTTACTCGAAAATGTCCATCCTGTGGCAGTTTCCAAATTAAAAGAACAGCAATTCCTCATCAGGAATTTTAAAAACGCCTGGTCGGAACAGGACATGATCGAAAAAGCGGTGAACGCCAATGTCCTGGGCATCCGGTCTAAAACCAAAATTACGTCAAAGGTTATACAAAGTCTACCTGATCTATGGGTGATCGGGGCATTTTGTATCGGCACCAATCAAATCAACCTGGATTCTGCGTCCCGCGCCGGCATCCCTGTATTCAACGCGCCGTACAGCAATACGCGCAGCGTCGCCGAACTGGTTGTCGGAGAGACAATTATGCTGATGCGGCGGACCTTTGAAAAGAGCACCGCCGCACACAACGGTAAATGGCTCAAACAGGCGGAAGGCAGTTCGGAGATTCGCGGTAAAACTGTCGGCATTATCGGCTACGGGCATATCGGCTCGCAGGTGTCCGTTATGCTGGAAAACCTCGGTATGTCGGTCCTGTTTCACGACATCGTGGACAAACTCCCGCTGGGGAATGCCAGACGCGCCAAAGACCTGTATGATCTGCTGGAAAAATCGGATGTGGTCACCCTGCATGTTCCGGACACGCCGGAAACCCGCGGTATGATCGGCGAAAAGGAATTGATCAGAATGAAACGGAACAGTTATCTGCTAAATTTGAGCCGGGGCCGCGTGGTAGACCTTGTCGCATTGCGCAAGATTCTCGATTACGGCCACATAGCCGGGGCGGCAATTGATGTTTTCCCGCAGGAACCCGGCAGCATAGACGAAAAATTTGAAACGCCCCTGCAAAATTTAACCAATGTTATCCTGACCCCGCATATCGGCGGCAGCACTGAGGAGGCCCAGGAAAATATCGCCAATTATGTAAGCGATAAACTCTCAAACTATATCCTCACCGGCTCGACGATCGGTTCGGTCAATTTCCCGGAAATCGAACTGCCCAGGGTGGCCAATACGCACCGTATTCTGCACATCCACAAGAACGTGCCCGGTGTTCTGGCCAAAATTAACAGCGTGTTCGCGCGCCGGAACATTAACGTGGAAGGGCAGATACTGCAAACGCGCGACACCATCGGCTACCTGATCGTGGATGTCAATACCAATGTATCCGACCAGGTGTACGAAATCATGAAGCATATCACGGAAACAATCAAAGTAAGAAGAATTATTTAGATTAATATCGAAAAGGATTTCCCCATATGCCTGCTACTTTTATGGTTACGGTAAAAGTGCGTAGTTATGAACTGGATTCGTTCGGACATGTCAATAACGCGGTATACTTTAATTACCTGGAATATGCCCGCTGTGAATATATGCTGCAGCGCGGCCTGAGCTTCGACGACTTTCACAAGTGGAATATCTTCCCATATGTGACCAGATCTGAAATTGAGTACAAATCCCCGGCAAGGGTGGATAACCTGCTGGAGATATGTGGAAAAATTACGGAATGGAGAAAAGTGGGCTTTACACTGGAGTATGAGGTGCTAAATAAGTCGACTGGTCGTCTATGCGCGACGGCAAAAATGAGCTTTGTCTTTGTCGATGCGAACCAAAAACCCGCAAGGATACCTTCACCCTTCCGTGAAAAAATGGGGGGATGATTTAAAACCCAAATCCAAGAAAATTTATAAATTACCGGGGCTTTAAAAACAGCAGCTCGCAGATTTCGCAAATCACGCTGAAATAAATATATAAATTTTATTTTTTTAACAGTGGTATCTGTGACTTGGTTTTCCGTTCATCCGCATTCATCAACGTTTATCCGCGGTTTATTAATTGACCGCCCGCTGCGCTCGATGAACGCAGATGCACGCGGATAGATCATATTTTGTCTTAAAAAAAAATCAATTCCCTTTCATCTGCGATATCCGCAGTATCTGCGTGATACATAAATGAAAATTTTTATGGAGATATCGCGGATCTCGCAGAAAAAAAGCCCGCCTTATAATTGTAACCGTACTTTGTAACGCGTAAAAACAGCGGCGAGACCCAGTATTAACAGCGAAAATACAATACCGCGTATCACTCCCGGCCAGCCCAAGCCTGCATATTGACTCAGATAAGTAACCCCGAATATTGCGTAGAATATATCCGGCAGGATATAGGTAAGCAGGGGATTCGTACCGGCGGGGTTCATAAAACCGGCCCAGCTTTTGATGCCTTTCATGTCCACCAGCCAGTAAATGACCAGAAACAACAAACCCGTAATAGCCGAGCTTAGCAAACACCAGCTTGGCGTAGCCCTGATTTTCGACACGCCAAAAGGCAGCAGCAAAAAACCAAGGGCAAATAACAGGAGGATAAAACCTGAAGACCATAGTGCTTTGTTACGCTGGATTTTGGATAACGCATCCTGGGTGAATAAAAGGGATAACAAGAGTCCGGCAACTGTGATCGATGACAGGGAGCCATCCCCGAACGGCCATACTATCGGCGGGACCTTTCTGAAAAAAGAAATCCATCCCAGACTGCCGGCAACATTCATAAAGTTGAGCATGAGAAAGGCCGTAAAAATGATCCAGAAATACTTTCGGAATAAAATATAAATAAAACTTGCGGACATGTAAGCCCAGCCGATAAGGCCCAGGATGGACCAGTTATAAATATTTATCCATTTGAATTCACCATGGACGTCCCGTTTATAAATCACTAATAACACCACAAGCAGAACAAATCCAAGCGCTTTCAGTATCTTAAATATTACCGGATTTGCTTTTGATTTAACGGGATAAGCGTTCCAAAACAAAATCACTCCCGTAAACATGAGCACATTCCAGAGTGCATAACTCATTCCAGTAGCTTGTGGATTCATATCTCTGCCGTTCATAATCAGCAAGCCTATAATAACCAGACTGATTGAACGGATAAAAATATGCGCAAGAAGCTGCAGTAAGGAATCGCCTCTGTTGATACGCCTGCGAAATGCCAGCGGGATTGCCATACCTACGATAAACAAAAAAGCCGGGAAAACCACGTCCACGTAGGTCATGCCATTGGCGTTTCGCGGCATGTGATAAGTCCACCAGGGCAAACCTTTTACGGAAGCAATATCGTTTACAAAAACCATAACGAGGATTGTTAATCCTCTCAGGATGTCAATCGAGACAACCCGATCTTTTAAAGACACCGTTTTTCCCATATCAATACCTCTTTAACAAATCGGTTAACATGAGCAAATGTTCTTCCTGTAAACTCCTGAGCGAAAATATGGAAATCCCATCGGCTCCACCTGCAAAAGATTTAATAACATACTCTTTTAATTTTTCCGGTTCATCGACCATCAGGCCGCTATACAGTTTTGTCGGGTATTGCAGGGATTTGACACCTTCTTCACATTGACGTTTTATCCATTCGGCGTCTTTTAGGTAAAACCGGTTGTAAAGCATCGGCAGAGCCGCATCGAGTTTCCAGGCCCGCCATTCCTGGCGGACATTTTTCCAGTTTGGGAATACGGCAGCACTCATGACTTTCCCTCTTTTATGACCGATGGGGATCAGTTTATCGTTAACAAGAGTGGTGACCAGGTCATAACGGAACTGCAGCCAGGCCTGGTCGGCGGACGGCTCTTTTATTTCCAAGGGGTCGATCCCTGTCTGCTCTTTAAATTTTTCCCGGCAGGTTTGACAATAACAATAATCAAACTGCGGGTACTCTTTATCCTGGACCAGGTTATATTTGGACCATAATCCCTTTGCCAGTATAACATCGGGAAAACGAACGTAATCAAGGTGAATGCCGTCGATATCGTACTGTGATAGTTCCGTAACGGTACCCTGAATGAATTCATGAACTTCATTTTTAGCGGGACAAAGAAATTTGTAGTAATTGACATACGCCGGTTTATCCACAGAGGACTCACCCAAACGGTTCACATTATACCAATCCGGATGATTTTTTTGAATATCTTCGATAAGACAGGGCATTGTCCACATCCAGGCGTGGATTTCAAGACCGGAAGATTTTGCAATCGGGATGAGCCGTTCCAGCAGTTCCCCTCTGACCGGCAGACGATCACTGCCGAAATAGGCCCATCTCCCGTTATATATTTCGGGTATTATTGCATCAAAACCGGCCGTTTTTAGTTTTTCAAATCGCTTTTTCCATTCGTCATCAGTCGTATCTATATTCGGGGTCAGCCATACCCAGTTTTTGGATTTTCTTTTACGTAGAACACTACAGGTTAACATGTTTAATAAATACAAACCGCCGAAAAGACCTAATGTTTTCTCCCCCAATTCCCGGAAAAACATTCTTCTTTCCAATTTACTCTCCATTGCTTGTTAGTTATATGACTCTAAATTATGATATTTTTTTACAACGATGTTTTTTTCCGAATGCGCATGCAATAATAACCCCTGTCCGGTTTGTGGTATAATGATTAAGTTATATAATTTTTCCCTGGTTTGCAATATTGTATCTTATTTTAAAAAGCCAACACCAAAACAACAGCCCGTCTAATCCGATTTACAGGGGAAAAAGATTATATAATTAACAATCTGAAGAAATCATTGATTCTCAAAACGATACCCCGCAGATTACGCCGACAAGGAAGAAAAAATTATGAGAACGTTTTCACAATTTATTCAAATCTACAGTGGTAACCGTAAGGGCTGCTTCTTGAAAGACCAATACATTGCAGATGTCGCCTATTACATAGAATTAATCAACTTTTTTTTGGATCTTTTTATCTGCGTCATCCGCGGAATCTGCGAGTGTTTTTTTTCAAACAATAATATCATTTATTCGCCAAAGGGCAGTACGTCCTTTAACGTAAAATCAACCCAGAACACCCCGCAGTCCTGGGAAATGTTCTGCGCGACGGCGCTGCCGATCTCGCCGGGCGGGAAATCCAGTTTTTGCCACCAAACTCTGTCGCGGCGGTATCCATATTGAAAAAACACCATACTGGGTTTAAAATAATCCGCCCAATATTCCACAAATGCATCCATCATGCCGTTGAAATTTTTCATCCCCTGGCTGTCATTCACAAAAATCAGGTCGCCGCGGTAAGTGGGCGGCATCCAGTCCCTGTCCCAGTGCTTCAGGAACAGCCGGTATTCCGGATCAATTGATTTGACCCGTTGTTCCCAGAGTTCGGCCAATTTGTCGTTCACCTTTACACCCCAATCCGGATTGTCCGCCTCGCGGTACCATTCCACATCCACGCCGAAACCGGCAACACATTTGTGGTGTTTATAACGATTTAAAACCAGGTCGATCAGCCGGATCATGTCCGCGTTTGCCGGTTCCACCTGCAGAAAAACCCTGACACCGGTTGTATCAAAATGCTGTAGATAGGGTTCATGCTTGTCATAATCAAGAAACACGATATTGCTGTCCGGTTGCCCTTCGTTGGGGAATTCCAGTCCACAGGTCTTTTTCCCGCGCATGGTTCCGACAATCCAGATGGCGCACGCGGTCGATCCCTCGAAGCGGGTTTTCATTTTCTCCACGGCCGTCTGCCAGCCTTCCGGTCCGGGAAACGGCCTGATCCCATAGCGGGATGACCGGACCCCGGCGTACTTGACATTATATACTGTTATATCTTTTTTTACTGTATATTTTTTGAAAATAATACTGCAGGAGAGACATATCCCGAATACAAGAATCACAACGAGGGAACATTCTTTTTTCATAATATTTCCCTGGTATATTTGATATATTTTATCCCCCGTTACCTGCATTCGGAAAATGGTCGTTTTAATTGTTACGGATAACAGCTTCAATATAATCAATAGATATAATGATAAAAAGTTCTTTTTTCTAAAGTCAGGAATCGATTGAAAAGCCGGTATTCCATTAATATAGGTCAGGAGTAAAGGTGCCCGGTGTGACCCGGGCAATATAAATCTACTATGAATGGTTAAACTTTATTTTAAATGAAAAAATCGGAAAAATTACGGTTCGATGTGAATATTCCGTAATTAATACTGGATACCCCTTCTCTCCAGCAAGGTCCCTTCCATCCGGTAGAGTTCAACAAGCGAATTAAGATACGTTACCATGGAGCGCGCTTCGTCAAGCTGGCTGGCGGTCAATTCCCGCTGCGCCTGCAGAACGAGAAAATTTGTAGATTTACCCACTCTGAATTTTTCGAGTTCCGCTTCCAGTTTTTTCTCCTGTAATTCGCGGGTTGTTATGGTAGCCCCGATCTGCTGTCTGGCGCGCATAACTTCCACATAAGCGGCCCTTACATCCAATTGAACCAGTTGCCGCATATTTTCCAGTGATAATTGCAGTTGTTCCTGTGTGTGCCGGACGCGCTGTAACTGAGCCCTGGCTTTTAGATTTGTAACCGGGAATTCGAAAGAAATCCCTGTATTCACCTCATAATAAGGACTGTTAAATTCGGGAATACTTGACTGGAAAGACTCCGCATAAGCGGAACGGCCCATTGTTATAAAGAAATCCAGGCGCGGTAAAAGCCCGTTTTTAGTTTGTTTTATATCCAGCTCTCCTTTTTCCAGCTTGAACAGGGCCTGCTGTAAATCGGACCGGTATTGCAGACCGGCTTGCACATGAAAATCCACATTATCCAAAGTATCCGCCGGCACAAACGGCCGGTCAGTTGGAAAAGGACATATGTTCCATGCGTTTTTCTGGTCGGGATTAACGAGATAGATAAAACGAAGTCTTGCCTGCTCGCAATTACTTTGCGCGTCAATCAACGCTTCTTTCCGTGTTGAGACCTCGGCGTGCACCGCCGCAAGTTCGAGTTCCGGTAATTTCCCCACAGTTACCCGTTCCATTGATTCCTGCAACTGCCTGTTCGCCAGTTGCAGGGATTGTATTTGGATCTCTATTTCCTGCATAGTCAGGTATAACGTCCAGTAACTGTTTTCCACATCCGCTACCGCTTGTTCCGCTACGGACTTGAATTCGGCTTTGGAAATATCCACATCCAGACGGGCCCGGCGTATATTCGCAAGGTTAACACCTATACCCATTCCCTGCAGCAGGGCCTGGGTAATGGTCAAATTCATATTCCCTGTATATTGATCGGTATATATACTGGAAATTGTGCTGGATTCCAAAAAATTTGCCGCTACGTTCGTTCCGGTCGGCAAATTTTGTGATAATGATGCGTCATATTGTGACCGTTCCGAAGTAAACTCGAACGGTGTGCGCTGTGCGCCCAAAAACCTCTGCGTATTACTTTTATTCCGGGTAGCCGATGCGGTCAAAACCGGATCATACTCCGATTTTTGTTCGCTGACGAAGGTTTCAGTAACAAGCGGCTGCAGGCGCTGAAGTTTAACGGATGGATTTCGATCCAGCGCCAAAACAATGGCGCTTTTCAAATCAAGTTCAAGGGTATCACCCATTGCCAGTTTTGCAAACGGATTCGCGGCGTTTTCCTGCGACCAAACATTTTGTTGAAATATAAATAAAATACAAAACAGGAAAAGCACTATTTTTCTATATTTAAAACGAAATATCATTTTACGCCTCTTTTACGCTTTTCTTTTTTTCAAAAATTGAGTAAATAACCGGTATCAGGACCAGTGTAATCAAAGTCGAGCTTAACAAACCACCAATTACAACCCTGGCAAGGGGGGCCTGAGCCTCGCCGCCTTCACCAACACCAAATGACAGCGGCAATAAACCCAGAACAGTCGTCAGTGTTGTCATCAAAATCGGCCGTAACCTTCTGGATCCGGCCAATTTAATAGCCTCATATAACTGCATTCCGTGTTTATGACGAAGCTGGTTGGTGTAATCTACAAGCAGAATGGCGTTATTCACTACAATACCCGCCAGCATAATACAGCCAATAAATGCCTGCATGGTGAAGGTTGTATTGGTTAATATCATGGTGACAACAACGCCGATCAACGCCATGGGAATTGCAAACAATACGATGAACGGATCGCGGAAGGATTCAAATTGCCCTCCCATGACCATATAAACCAGAAATATCGCCAAAATAAGACCAAACATCAACTCCCGGTACGACCTCTGCTGCTCTTCATAATCACTGCCGAAAACAATAACAAAATCTTTGGGAACCGGTATCGTGGCAAGTTCTTTGCGTATATCGGATATAACAGAACCCATGTCCCGTTCAGTAAAATTTGCCCTGATGGAAATGATTCGTTCCTGGTCTTTTCGTTCAATACGTGCCGGACCTTCCCGAGGTACCGCGTTTACCACGTTGCGCAGAATGATGGGTTCACCCTTTCTGTTAACAACGGTCAAATCGAGTAATTCGGCCAGATGTTTGCGATCTTCTTCACTCAGACGGACGAGGATACGATACTCTTTCCCTCCCTCGCGAAAATAGGACGCGTACGTCCCGCCAACAACAGTCTGTAATGCATCGCCGATTTGGGAGACCGTCAGTCCCAGGTCGGACGCTTTTTGCCTGTCAATCTGAATGAGTTGTTCAGGACTACCTTCCTCACGGCTGATACGGGTATCCGTTATACCCCGTACACGCAAAACAGCCTGGTTCACCTGCTGCGCCAATACCTGAGCTGTGGCCAGATCGTACCCCCTGACTTCCACAGTTATATTTTCCGCCTCACCGGATCCCATTCGCAGCATAAAAAGACCCTGGCCGGCGCGTGTTCGAATAGTATTACCCGGGATCGTGCTTAATTTTTTCCGCAGGTCGTTTGCTATTTGTTCACTGCTGCGTGAACGTTTCGATATCGGGACCAAAGTAACTCTCACTTCCGCCGTATTGTTCCCGGAGGAACGGAACCCGCCTCCGCCGACACGTGTCATTACGGATATTAATTCGGGCACTTCACGATTTACTATGTTCTCAACTTGCCGGGTTGCCTGGTCCATAATTTCCAGCTTGGTGCCAACGGCCATTTCCATATCAACACGAACCTCGCTTTCATCCGCCGCCGGCATCAGTTCCACACCAATAAATCGTATCATCAACACTGACAAAACGAACAATCCTGCCATAGACAGGACGACAAGTTTCCTGCGTGAAAGCGCCCATTCTAAGAGTTCGGCATAAGCGCTTTCTATTTTTTTAAACATCTCTTCACTGACAGCATATATCTTGTGCAGTTTATTTTCATTCTTATAATGACCTGCAGACTGAAATCGCAGTAAGTGTGAAGACAACATGGGTATCAGGGTCAGCGCCACGATCAGTGAGCAGAGCAACGAAAAACTGACTACATAGGCCATCTGCTGAAACATAATACCGGACATACCGCGAATAAAAATAACCGGAAAAAACACGACAAGAGTTGTTAACGTACTGGCCAGAATTGCCGCTCCAACCTCTGACGTTCCGAGTAACGCGCTTTCTACCGGTGATTTGCCGCTCTCCCGGTGTCGATAGATGTTCTCCAGTACGACAATGGAATTGTCCACAAGCATACCAATTCCAAGGGCGAGTCCGCCAAATGTAATAATATTTAATGTAAATTTACCAAAGTACATTAATCCGAACGTGGCAATCACGGAGATGGGGATGGCCGTTGCAATAATCGCTGTGCTGGACAGGTTGCGCAAAAACAAAAACAGGATTAAAATTGCCAAAAATCCGCCTATCAGTGTTGAATTGCCAACATTATTAATGGATTGTTTTATATAAACTGAAGTATCAATAAGCGAGATAAGTTCAATTTGAGGTATATCGCGGTTAATAGTTTCCATTTCCTTGTGCAGGGCTTTGGCGACATTTACGGTATTGGCGCCGGATTGTTTGTTTATGGATATTCTTAATCCCTGTTTACCGTTTATACGGTATAGTTGTCGGATTTCTTCCCAGGAATCCACAACAGACGCCACATCGCTTATTTTTATCGGCGTCATGTCCTTAACGGTAATGACCGTATTGCGAATCTGATCCAGGTCCGTGAATTCTCCCTGGGTGCGGATGAGCACTTCTAAATTTCCTTTTTCATAAAGACCGGCAGGAATGTTCTGATTCTCGTTTCGCAAAGCGGTAAGGATTGCATCCGTCGATAAACCTAATGCTTTGAGTTTTTCCGCGCTTAGATCAATATGGATTTCCCGCATCAATCCGCCGTAGACACTCACGGCGGCAACACCGGGCACCCTCTCCAGCCGGTATTTTACCTGGTCCTCTATAAGCTGGCGAAGATCGAGGGGATTCAAATTACTGGAAACGCCAATAAACATAATCGGAAAAGATGACAGATCAAATTTTCGTATCATCGGTCTCTCAATATCATCGGGCAGACGGGACATGGCCCGGTCAACACGGTCACGTATATCGTTTGCCGCTACATCCAGATCGGTACCCCATGTAAACGACACCCGTATTGAGCTTCTTCCTTCCGTGGAAGTGGATGTAATCTCTTCAACTCCCTGTACGGCGGCAATTGCCTCTTCAAGAGGACGAGTTACCAACTCTTCCATTTCCTGCGGCCCGATATTCCCGTATGACGTTGATAGTGATATACTGGGGTAGGTAATTTCCGGCATCAAATCAATGGATAAACGGGAAAAGGAAACCATACCCACAGTAATGATAATGACAAAAATAATTGTTGTTAATATAGGCCGGTTTACCGGCCCCCGGGCAATATTCATAGTTCCAATCCTTTATTATTGGGGGTTCTCGTTTTCCTGTTCCGCGGACACTTCTTCCGATCCCGTAACGATAACAGGACTGCCGTCTTCCAGTAAATGTTGACCTAATACAATAACCAGACCTTCAAGCCGGGGTGAAAGTATTTCGGTTTTTTCCGTGGATATAATGCCTGTTTCAACAGGGACAAAACGGGCGGTTTTATCCTGTGAATTGACCATAAAAACACCATGTACGCCGCCATGGGTAATTACCGCTTCGGCCGGCACGGTCTGGGCGGATGGTTTATCCTGTAGAATGACGGTTACACGGGTGAACATTCCGGGTTTCAGGATCAGGGAATCATTATTCACTTCAACTTCCATCTGCGCGACGCGCGAGGCTTCCTGCAATACGGGCGCTATTCTGGTCACTACGCCGGGAAAACTTTTATCGGGGTAAGCATCCACATCCACTTCGGCCTCCTGCCCTACACTCAACAGACCGTAATCCCGTTCAATAACCGTTGTCTTGACGATGACTTTTTCAAATCCTACAACGGAGACAACCGGAGAATTGGCGGCAATTAATCCGCCTTCGTCGACAAAACGTTCCCCGATGAAACCCGGTTCTGCTGCTGTCAGGATCGTATAACTGAGACGTATTTTTGCCGATTTCAATGACGCCTCACGCTGTTCAACCTGAGCGCGCGCCAATGCCAGCCTGGACTGCTGGGCCTCAAAATTAGTTGTGGCGGCATCCAGTTCGGAGGGCGACGCAATCCCTTTTGCCTGCAGGGATTTCACCCTCTCCAGTTCCTGTCTTGACAGTTCGAATTGACTTGTCGCTTCCAGAAGCGAAGCCTGCGCGATCCGCAGATTCGCCTCCGCCTCGATGACCGCCTGTTCGTACTCGGCATCATCAATTTGAGCGATAATCTCTCCGCGATTCACGCGGTCGCCAATCCGTTTTTGGATACGGATGATTCGTCCGGATACTTTGGGTGATACAACATACCGGTAATAGGGATGGATACTGCCGATAAATTGCCGGATCTGCTGGATATGTTCAAAACGTACGCTGTCGACTCCCACTGCGACAGGCTGCCGGTCGACTCTTATCACTTTTTGTTTAAGACTGGCCGTAACCAGGGAAATTATTCTCCAGCCTAAAAAAGATACGAACACAATGATGATACCATAAATTATCTTTTTTTTCATTTATATTCAGTTCCTTCCTCATATTATTTTGATCGTTATACCACTCGATCGTATTTAAAAAAGTTCTTTAATTCCGTATTTTAACAATTATATTTCAAATTGTATTAAACATACAAGTTACATCTCTTAAAAATAAAAAAGCAAGTAAAATTTTGTCACCGATGTCTGTTAACCGGACACCGATTTTTAATCCGGCTTGTAAATTTATTAAAAACAAGTTAAAATAATTAAATTAATTTTATATTTTCTAACAAATCAAATAAGGACAACATTTCCGAAAACTAAAATAATATTTAACGTTTATACTATTATATCCAGGTCTAACCGGACAATAGTAAAAAAAACATTAGGTTCTTCTAACTTTTAGTTGGTAGTAGCTTGAATAATTTTCAAAGAGAAATATTGAATATCGTGAAAACCATAAGCCGAACGT
>JAFGSB010000127.1 GCA_016934825.1 Candidatus Zhuqueibacterota bacterium | reverse complement strand
GACCGCCAGGATCCGGTCCTCGACAAACCGTTTGTTTTCATGGGAACAGATCATATTCTTCATATAATGGATACGGGCGGTTTCGAGGATCTCCGGGTAACGGTCCTTTAATATAGGTGCCAGGGGGGTTGGCGTTAACGCGATCGGGATAATCCCGTCCGGAGGGTTTAACAATTTTTGTTCGACCCGGTAAATATCGTCCGCGTTTTGATAAAAGTGGTCGTAACTGAGCTCTTCAAACATCCACATCACAATAAATAACGTACAGGCCACCCCGATTGCCAGCCCGGCGATATTTATAAATGAATACAATTTTTGTTTTTTTAAAAACCGAATAATAATTTTTAAATAGTTTATTAACATTTTGTAGTCCTGTGACAATTCTTAGACAAATAAGAGCCTAAAATGAATAATTTATCCTGACCTACTATAAATGAAACTTGTTCTGCATGTTTTCCGTGACGACTTTGCCGTCGAACAAATGCACGATCCGGTTGCTGTATTCGGCATAAGATGGCGAGTGGGTGACCATAATGATCGTTGTTCCGTTTTCATTCAATTCGGTCAGAATATTCATCACCTCGTCGCCGTGTTTCGAATCCAGGTTACCGGTCGGTTCGTCGGCCAGAATGACTTTGGGTTTGGCGACAACCGCGCGGGCTACGGCGACACGCTGCTGCTGGCCGCCGGACAACTGCTGCGGAAAGTGATTTTTCCGGTGCATGATCTGCATATATTCCATCACTTCATTTACCCTTTTTTTACGATCGGTAGCGGACACTTTTAAATACAGCAGCGGCAGTTCAATATTCTCGAAAACAGTCAGTTCGTCAATCAAATTGAACGACTGGAACACAAACCCAATATTGCCTTTCCGTAAATTTGCCCGCTGACGTTCATTATATTTTGATACTTCCTTGTCGCCAAAATAATACTCCCCGCCGGAGGCCGTATCGATTAATCCGATTACATTCAGTAATGTCGATTTCCCGCACCCGGACGGCCCCATGATCGAAACGAATTCCCCCTCGTTAACCTGAAAATTGATGTTGTTCAGCGCCGTTGTTTCCACTTCATCGGTTCTGTAAATTTTTGTAAGGTTGGTTGCTTTAATCATTATCTTTTCCTTTTGATTTGGATTTTTACTATAATGTTTATTATTTCATTTTATAACCGAATAAATTTGGTAATTAGCTGTCAGTTCTTAGCTGTCAGTTTTCAGCTATTTTTTGACCTTTTTCACTAATATAATTTTAGTGAAAAGTCAAATGAAAAACATTCTATGTCCTTTGCGACAGATTGGTCAGCATTGCGAACAGATGATTTAATGTTTTAGAGAATTCTTCCAATGTAGAATTTTTACAATACCCCAGTTTGCAACTTATTTCTAACTGGGTATCTATTTCGACAAGCGAGGATCGGGAAATTTCATAGAACCGTTTACGTTCTCTCACGGAACTACGGGAAGACCCTTCGGCAATATTTGAAACAACGGACACAGAAGCCCTCCTTAATTGATTCGTTATTCCAAATATTTCTGTTTTTGGAAAACTTTCAGTAAATAAATAAATATCCTGTACAAATTTCATACTTTTCTTCCAAACATCCAATTTCTTGTGAGCCAAATCCAGCATAAGACCTCTCCCCTTCATTTTAATTAATGTAATTATTCATTGCTTATTCTAAAACATACATTACCATCTGACGTCTGACATTTGACATCTTCCATATCACTTCTCACCTCTCATTTCATCACCAGCACATCTATATCGCCGTAATTATCATAAGAGGAAGTGATCACTCTTTCGCCGGGATTCAGTCCCTCAAGTATCTCATAATTCTGGGTGTTCTGACGGCCGATTCGTATTTGCCGTTTACGGGCCGTATTACCGTTTTCATCGACGACATATACCCACTGGCCGCCGGTTGAACTGTAAAATCCACCCGTGGCAAGCAATATCGCTTCCGACAGGTCACCCAGCGCCAGACGGATATGCGTGGTCTGGCCGCGGCGGATACCCTCCGGCTCTCCATCGGTGAATTCCATGTCGACCTCAAACCGCCCTTCTTTGACTTCGGGAAAAATCTTTTTGATTATGAGTTTATACGTGTCGCCGGCAAAATTAAATTCACCGGTCTGCCCCGGTTGGATTCGGGCGATATAATGCTCGTCAACCTGAACGCGTATTTTAAATCCGTCCAGAACATCTATCTGCCCTAACCGTTCACCGCGGCTTTTCGATTCTCCTATCTCAGCGTTGAGAGAGGTCAATTGTCCCGTTATCGGCGCTTTGAGTGTCAGGTTCTCCATGTTTTTACGGACAATTTCCAAATTGTCCTGCATCCGATGCAGGGATGCCTCCAACTGCTCTACCTGGGCTATGCGGTACAACGAATCCTGCTTATGCGTTTCCAGGGTAATTTCCCGTTTATTCACCAGATAATCATAGCGGTCGCGGGCTTCTTCAAATTCTTTCAATGATATGAGTTTACGCTCAACCAATTCCTGTGATCGTTCATAATTACGTTTCTGCTGCCGGATCTCATAATTTAATTCTATCAATTGCGCCTGCAAATTTAACCGGTGCTGCTCCATCGCCAGGCGCGTGTTCCGTAAATTATTACTTTGTTCAAACAATTCCGCTTCACGATACATAATATTCATAACCAGGTCCGTATTGGCCAGGGTTAATATACTGTCACCTTTCTGCACGAATGTACCCGCTTCAAGATACCTTTTCTCAACCCGTCCGCCTTCTATGGCGTCAAGGTATACCGTTTTAATCGGTATGACTGTTCCGGTTACCGGTATAAATTCCTGAAAAACATCTCTTGTCACCGTCGAAACCGTCAGCCGTTCCGTTTCCACATTTAATTTTGAACTGTGATCGGCAAGTATCAGGTTATATAATATAAAAATCACAAAGACTCCAGACAGGGATAACAATACTATCTTTTTAGGCGGCCATTTCTTTTTTTCAATTATTTTATCCACTTTTTCCCTCATGGTTTAATTTTTGTTCTTATATTAAGCACAAAGTGTGCCATCATTGTTTTTTATAAATTTATGATACTTTTTTGCAAACATACTTTGGTTATATTATCCGAAAGCAGACATCAAGTGTTCGAATCCGAACACTTGACACTTAAAAAATCATGTTTAATATTGAAAATAACATCTGTTTTGCTATATTATAAACAGCAGAACTTTTAACGCGGAAAAATAAAATGAAAAATCAATTGGGTAAAATACTGGTCATTGACGATAATAAAGATATTCTAACCGCAGCCAGGTTATTGCTGAAAAAATATTCAACCTCCGTACACACCGAAGAGGATCCGCAAAAGCTCCCGGCGCTTTTGAAAAATGAAAACTATGACATCATCCTGCTCGATATGAATTTCAACAAGGATGTGACCAGCGGCTCGGAAGGTTTTCTATGGCTGGAAGAGATATTACGTATTGATCCGTCTGTGATCGTCATTCTGATGACCGCCTTCGGCGATATCGATCTGGCGGTTCGGGCCGTGAAGGCGGGCGCGACCGATTTTATCCTCAAACCATGGCAAAACGAAAAACTGGTGGCGACCCTCTCCGTCGCTATGAATTTGCGGCAATCCCGGCTGGAAATAGATAAACTCCGTACCAGACAGCAGCAGCTCAGCGCGGACCTGGACCAGCGGTATCATGACATGATCGGCGCTTGTCCGGCTATGCAAAAAGTTTTCACTATGATAGACAAGGTCGCACAAACCGATGCCAACGTTCTCATCATGGGCGAAAACGGCACCGGCAAAGAACTGGTGGCGCGGGCGCTGCACCGCCAGTCTTCCCGCAGGGATGAAGTCTTTATCAGCGTCGATATGGGGGCAATTGCCGAGACTTTATTTGAAAGCGAGTTATTCGGACATGTACGCGGCGCGTTTACGGACGCGAAAATCGATAAATCGGGCCGTTTTGAGATCGCATCCGGGGGCACCCTTTTCCTGGATGAAATCGGCAATCTCTCCCTGCCCATGCAGGCCAAATTGCTGCGCGTGCTGGAAGAACGACAGATCATCAGGCTGGGGTCCAACCAGCCGCGGCCGATCGATATTCGTTTAATTTGCGCTACCAGCATGTCGTTATACGACATGGTCGAAAAAAAAGAATTCAGACAGGATTTTCTCTATCGTATCAACACGGTTGAAATACATTTACCCCCATTGCGGGAACGTCCGGAAGACATTCCTCTGTTGACCGAACATTTTTTAAATTTTTATGTAAAAAAATATAAAAAACAGGTCAAACATATAAGCGCGGGCGCCATGACCAAACTGCAGGGTTATCACTGGCCCGGGAATATCCGGGAACTCAGACATGCCCTTGAACGCGCCGTGATTATGAGCGATAAACAGGTGCTGCAGCCGGAAGATTTCCTGTTCCAGGTGCCGCGCAGCGCCGAGGCATTAAATATCAATACATTTGAACTGGATGATATTGAAAAAAATATTATTCGTAAAGTTTTGGCCATGTGCGGTAACAACATCAGCCATGCCGCGCAAAAACTGGGTATTACCCGATCCGCTTTATACAGAAGGATGCAAAAACATGGTCTTTAAAAATTACCGCGTGCAAATAATTGTAAAGTTATTTTTTCTTTTTGTCCTGTTATTTTTTTCCTGTTATATCTGGTTTAATTCAGATTATAAAGGTGCGCTTTTTGTACTTGCCGCTGTTATCATCTGGCAGGTTTACTCTCTCTTTCATTTAATCGATACAACCAATTTTGAACTGGCACAATTTTTCCAGGCGGTTAAATATTCGGATTTTACCCGCTTCTTTTCCGGCAAAGTCAAAGGCAAAAGTTATTCCGAGCTGTACAGGGCCTTTAATGATGTAATGGATCACATCGAACAGAGCCGGGAGGAAAAGGAAGAACAATACAGGTACATGCAGACTATTGTTCAACATATCGGTATCGGGCTGATCGTCTTTGACGGCAGCGGCAGCGTAGACCTGGTGAACAATGCGGCGAGAAGAATTTTAAATATAACGGCCATTAGAAATATTCACAAGCTTGAAAAAATTGACCCGTCCCTCGTTAAGCGTATCACCTCACTGAAACATGGTGACCGGGATATTTTTAAACTGAAAATAAATGATGAACTGCAGCAGATGATGATCTTTGTCACCGATTTTATTATGCACAGGAAAAATTACCGGTTAATTTCGTTTCAAAATATTCAAAGCGAACTGGAAGAAAAAGAACTCGACGCCTGGCAGAAACTGATCCGTGTGTTGACGCACGAAATCATGAATTCCATTACACCGATTTCCTCCCTGGCGTCGACCGCTAATGAATTGCTTGCCGGACATCCCGGTCAATTTTCTAAAAATCCGCACTGTGATGAAGTTATTCAGGATATCGGCAACGCGATTGAGACCATCGAAAAAAGAAGCAAGGGACTTTTACACTTTGTCGAAAATTACAGGAAACTGATCCGAATTCCCAAACCGGAATATCAAATGTTCGGTATACGGGATCTATTTGACCGGATTGAACTTTTATTCCAAAAACAGTTGACGGAAAATTCCGTTGTATTTCAAAAGAAGATCGATCCCCCCAACCTGGAACTTATGGCCGATCCTGATCTTGTTGAACAGGTTCTCATCAACCTGGTGAAAAATGCCCTCGAGGCAGTGCAGAATATTAACGGCGCCACAATCGAATTAAATGCCGGACTGGATAATTACAGTAAACCTGTTATTCGGATTTCCGACAATGGGGTCGGCATCAGGAAGGATATACTGGACAATATTTTCATACCGTTTTTCACCACCAAAAGCAACGGTTCGGGTATCGGGCTCAGCCTGTCCCGACAGATCATGCGCCTGCACGGCGGCACGATTTCTGTCAAATCCGATGAAGCATCGGGTACTGTTTTTCAACTGAGATTTAAATAAGTTCCCGGAACACCTTGCCCGGGAACCTGTTTAATTTGTTCTATTATATGGAATTATATTCTGACCGTATCGGGTTTCACAAGCCGGTGCGGTTATTAAAACAGGTGTGCACATTCCGGCCGGGATGTTTTTAATTATTCCACCGCAAATAAACGCCGAAGAAAACGGAAAAGGTAACAGTCTCACGCAGATACTGCGGATGACGCAATTAAAATAAAAGCACACTTTCTCCGTCATTTCGACCGCAGTGAGAAATCTTTATTTGTGAACGACGCCCCGGGGGGTATCATCTGAAAATTTTGAAAACTATGTATAGTCCACCTTTTATAAAGTTCACACAACAAGGGGTTGCCCCCCCTTGTTGCATGAACAACAATATTTAAACAAAATTATGCGCTGAGGCGTGAGCCTCGGTACGACTAAAATCAGGTATCTGCATGTATCCGCGTTCATCGAGCGAAGCAGGCGGTTGATTTATTGACCGCGGATAAACGCAGATTAACGCAGATAAGTAAAACAATTTTGTCATTTCGACCGCAGTGAGAAATCTTTATTTGT
>JAFGSB010000126.1 GCA_016934825.1 Candidatus Zhuqueibacterota bacterium | reverse complement strand
AATAATTTTTTATTGTATTATTTAATTGTCGTAAAATACGTGATTTGCTGTTTTTGATTTTTTCCATTTTTTTATAATATAAACTTAATTTTAAATCTTTATAAAGGCTTCAATATGCCTTTACTGGAATTGAATAATTATTCAATCAGCTATCATTTCCCTGTTCAAACAACGATTGTGGACACTATTTCTCTGCAGATTGATCATGGTGAAATTACTGCTCTGGTTGGCGAGTCCGGCGCCGGGAAAACAACTCTGGGATTAAGTCTTCTTGGCCTGTTAAACCTCAAAAATAACGTACAAATTTCAGGTCAAATCATATTTGACGGCGTTGAAATACATGGTTCGGATAACAATATTTTCGGTAAATACCGCGGTAGACGTATCGGTTATATATTTCAGGAACCGCTTTTGGCTTTAAATCCGGTGTTTTCAATTGGAGAACAATTGCGTGAAACCATACATTATCATTTCAAGACGAATCATGCAAAACAACAGGCTTTGAACTGGCTCGAAAAATGTGAATTGACACCAGCGCAGCAATATTATCGTTATTATCCTCATCAGTTAAGCGGGGGGATGCGTCAGCGGGTTATGATCGCCCTTGCTCTGGCGTGTGATCCTGATCTGGTTGTCGCCGATGAACCGACTTCCGGGGTTGACGCGGCGTTGAAATTGGAAATTATGTCTTTGTTAATTAAACAGTGTCAAAACAATAAAAGTATACTCCTGATAACACATGATATAGGTCTGGCCGCAAAATATTCACAGAAATTATTTGTCATGTATCAGGGCCAGATAATCGAAAGCGGAAGGACTGAAAATATAATAAATTCTCCGGTTCACTCATATACGCGGACATTGATAGAAAAATTTATGTTTTTAATCAATGCTCATAACTGATATTCGGGACCGCCAATTTTATTTGCAGAAGGGACAAATTTATTGGATTCACGTGATGCCCAAAAAAACAAAGCTGAACTGAGTTTCCATGATGTGTGTATAAATTTCAATTTCCCTGCTTTCTTGCGTAAAAAAACGAAAGCAGTTTTACATAATATAAATTTTTCCATTAAAGCCGGTGAGTCCTTTGCTTTTATCGGAGAATCCGGCGCGGGAAAATCCACTATCGGTAAAATAATTCTGGGCCTTTATAAACCGGGCGCCGGAAAAGTCATTTATCAGGGGCTATCGTTAGACAGTATATTAACGACCAAACTGTCATGGTACAGGGGTCAATGTCAATCCATTTTTCAGGACCCAAAAGCTTCGCTGAGTCCGAAAATGAAAATAAAAGAATTATTGACCGAACCGTTGATATTAATGAAATCAGCCGCAAAAGCAGATTATGACGAAATTATCCGAATACAGCTTGAGAAACTCGGCTTGAAACCGGTTTTGTTACAAAGGTATCCCCATCAATTGAGCGGTGGAGAAGCGCAGAGAATATGTATTGTGAGGGCTTTACTTCGGAATCCGAAAATATTGATTTGTGACGAACCGACATCCGGTCTTGACATCTCGACGGAATTTGAAATAATACGGCTCCTTAAATCCCTGCAGGTCAATAATCGTTTAACTCTTTTATTCATGACTCATAATATTTACCTGTTACCGCATATTGCCGATAATGTCGGGATCATGTATAAGGGGGAATTGATCGAGACGGGCCCTGTGGCGAAAATATTAAATTATCCAAAACATGTATATACTCAAAAATTGATACAAAGTTCGAGATACAATTAGGTTACGATGAGGACATATATATTAAAAAGAATTTTATCCGGTATTTTGTTGGTCATCGGACTTTTACTGTTTACATTTTTCCTGGTGAGACTGAGTCCCGGAAATCCAGCATCAATCGGTTATGATCCGTTGAAATCTTCACAAAGTATGTCCCGTCTGGAAAAAGTTTGGGGACTTGATCAGCCGGTACATACACAGTTTTACGCCTGGGTGACCGGAATATTGCATGGTGATTTTGGCCGCTCATACTCGAATCATAAACCCGTCACCGAACTGTTAAAACAGACCATCCCCAATACGCTTTTGTTAACGGTCCCGGCCCTTGTGATTCAGGTCGTTGTCGGCATATTACTGGGTTTAATTCAGATCATCAGGCATAATACCTGGCTTGACCGGTTTATCAGTTCATTTACACTTTTTATTTATGCCATTCCCGCTTTTTGGCTGGCCCTGATTTTGATCATGCTGTTTTCCCAGAAATTCGGTTGGTTGCCCTCATCGCAAATGATCTCCTTTTCTTATGACAGTTTATCCCTGTGGCAAAAATTTTTGGACAGATGTGTGCATTTGCTGCTTCCGGTTTTAACCATGAGTCTAACTTCCATCGGCATTACCAGCCGGTACATACGTAACGGCCTGGTCGATATTATGGATAAAACCTATATCACCGCCGCCCGGGCGCGCGGATTATCGGAAAAAAGAATTATTTTTAAACACGCCCTGCGCAATACACTTGTGCCGGTCATCACGGTTACCGGACAATATTTTCCGGTGTTAATCTCAAGTTCGGTTGTTATCGAACTTATTTTTTCATGGCCAGGAATGGGCCGGCTTGTTGTTTTATCTTCATACGCAAGGGACTATCCGGTTATCATAGCCTGTACTTTTTTAATGGCTGTTTTTGTTGTACTCGGAACTCTACTGGCAGATATTTTGAACGCTATTGTCGATCCGCGAATACGATTGCAGGAAAAAGTATGAATAAAGAAAAAAACAACAGTTTAATTTTTTCTGTGATAATTTTGTCAATAATTATTTTGAGTGTATTATTGGGCCCGTTGCTGTTAAATCAGGATCCGGTGAGCCAGTCCCTGCAAAACGCCTATGAAAAACCTTCTAAACTTCACTGGTTTGGTACCGATAAATTTGGTAGAGATATTTTTGCCAGAGTATTGTACGGCGGCAGGATATCCTTTTTAATTGCTTTGATGTCTGTAATACTGTCTATGTTCATTGGTATACCCTATGGTTTGATCTCAGGCTATGTTGGTCAAAAACTTGATGCTGTTCTAAGCTGGTTTATCAATCTGTTTATGGCGGTTCCACAGTTTTTATTGATTTTGGTGGTGATTGCCGTAATTGATGAAAATACGGTTGTTTGGGTAATTTTAATCATAGGTTTATTCAGTTGGATGGATGTTGCCCGTTTGGTCCGTAATCAGACGCTATCAATTAAAGAACTGGATTATATTTTAGCGGAAAGAGTCATCGGTGTCTCGCAGTTGCGAATATTATTGAGGCATATATTACCCAATTTGATTGGACCTGTTGTCGTTTCGGCAACACTTATGCTTGGAAATGTGATATTAATTGAATCCGCATTGAGTTTTATTGGCCTTGGAATACAACCCCCGACGCCAAGTTGGGGCAATATAATAAATGATGGGCGGCATGTGTTGATTGACGGTTGGTGGATTAGCGTCTTTCCGGGTGCCGCTATTTTTTTATCGGTACTGTGTATTCATTTCATCGGTGAGTATATACAGGAAAAACAAATTATTTAATATGTTGTTTTCGTTTGGTTTATGTTAAATTATATAAATTATTTTATTCAATAAAAACGAGACAAAATTTTAACGGATGTTTTAAGAAAATTAATTGACAATCAGTATAATTTTGAATCTGAGTAACAAAAATTAATTTTAAAAGAGAAAGCAAATATAAACAATTACATGTATTAATATTTAAATAATCGGCATAATATTTGTAATTCCTTTTATGGATTAATTTCTAAAGAGTATTTAAACTCATGCTTAATAATACTTTGTATATAAAAGATTTTATTTATAAATCGGATCAGGAGGGTAAATATGTTTATGGACGATGAAAAATATTTGGAAAATAAACAGGAAGAAACTCAAGCCGAAAATGAATTCATGGATCTGATTAATGAATTTGAACAGGAAATAGATGATCTCGATGAGGAAATCCAGGCGAAAGAAGAAGACAGCAGTTTCAGTGATTGGAAGTATATAGCTGAATTACTGGAAACATTTCGTTTGATGAACAGTTCTCTTGATATCAAACGGGTACTTTTGCACGTTATGGATGCGGCTATATCGGTTATTCATGCGGAACGCGGATTCCTGGTTTTGCGGAATGCAAAAGGTGAGCTTGAGTTTAAAATTGCCCGCGATGCTGACAAGCAGACCCTGCCTGATACGGAATTTAAAGTCAGTAAAAGTTATTTGAATGAAACGATCCGCAAAAAAGAAATAATTTATATTGAAGATGTTCTGGCGGATCAGAATTATTCTCCCAGCCAGAGTGTTCGGCAGCTTAAGTTGCGGAGCATTGTATGCTGTCCGATGTTTATTACGGGTGATTTGATCGGCGTCATTTACGCGGACAGTTCCAAGCCTTTGATCGGAAAATCCAAAATAAAAAAACAGTTATTTCAGCTTTTTGCCGACCAGGCTGCGGAGGGCATTCGCAACGCCCAGTTATATCAAAAAGTTAAAACCTCTTATGAACAACTGGAAAACGCCCAGGATAGTTTGATATATGCTGAAAAAATGGCGGCGCGGGGAAAAATGGCTGCCAGAATTGGGCATGAGTTGAATAATCTTTTGTCCATAATTTACGGGAACCTGGAGCTTGCCATTCATTATCTGGTTAATGAATTTGATACGAAAAAAGTTTTGGGACATCTCGAATTTGTTGCCACCAAACTGGATAACATGACCCGATTCTCACAGGGATTAATGAATAATTCACACATGGAAACAAAGATTGAGCCATGTGATATCAACCAGCTTGCGCACGATTTCCTTGAATTCATCCGTCCTGTGTATAAAAGGACCGGCGCAACTTTTCAGGAAGAGTTTGATCCTGATATTCCGCAAATCGATGTTGATAAGGGACAACTTCAGCAGATATTTTATAATATTACCAAAAATGCAATCGAAGTTCGTCCGGATACTCACATCACAATCATTACGGGATTTGACAAGAAAACCAAGCAGGTTAAAATAGCTATTTCAGATACGGGACCCGGTATTGAAAAGGCAAAGTTAAGCCAGATATTTACCCCGTTATTTACCGATAAGGCTGAAGGGCATGGTTTCGGTTTAAGCATTTGCAGAACCATTGCCAAGAAACACGGCGGGTCAATTATAGTGGAAAGTGAAATCGGTATCGGTTCGACTTTTACTATTTTCTTACCTGTGAAAATGAAAAAGACAAAAGAATTAGAAGTTGAAAAATTAAATGTATCCAATGAATTTATCTATTAAAAGGAAATCAACAAAGATGAAAAATTTTTGGTCCAGATTTTCTTTGGTTCTCCTGTTATCTTTTTTTTGTATTTTTCTTTTTTCGTGCAATAGTAATAATCAATCTTTGCCATTGGTAATTGGGGTTTCCGGTGATACCGATTCTTTCAATCCGCTACTCACCCGTTCCAGATTCGGAACAGAATTATCAAAAATGATGTATCTCGGATTAATGCAGGAACAGCCTGATTTTGTAACCTTTAAACCCGGATTGGCCAGATCATGGGAAATGATGGATAATGGAAAACGGGTACGGTTCAATCTGCGAACGGATGTTTTCTGGACCGATAGTGTTAAAGTATCTGCTTCCGATGTTGAATTTACTTATCAAAAACAAATCGACGATAAAATCGATTGGCCCGGCGCAAGTGTTAAAGACCGAATTAAATCGATTAACGTAATCAATGACTCCACGATTGATTTTATATTTGACGAACCTTATACGTATCAGCTTATGGATATAAATGAAGGTGTGATCCTTCCCCGGCATGTATATAATCATGTTGAATCCGAAAACTGGCAGGATATTGATTTTACAAATAATTCAGTGACGAACGGGCCTTATAAATTGAAATCCTGGGTCCCCAACCAGTTTATTGAACTGGTGAATAACGAGTTGTATTATGAAACCGGTCTGCCCAAAATAAAACATATCATTTTCAAGATAGTTCCCGATAAAACCCAGCTTTTAACCCAGTTGAAGACGGGTGAAGTTCACGTCATGGAAGGTGTGCCGCCCCAGGATGCGGTAAGGATGACAAAGGAAAAAAATAATATCATAATTGAACATTTTCCTTACGCCCAGTATGTCCAAATTAACTGGAATATGTATAGTTTTCTGTTTCAGGACAAGAATGTCAGAATGGCCCTGACACACGCAATTGACCGGCAAACCCTTGTGAACCACCTGCTGCAGGGATACGGTCAAATAAACAAAAGCCCGATCCATTCAATGTTGTGGGCATATAATCCCGAATTAAATGATGTGTACTATTCACCGGATGAAGCAAAACAATTATTTGCCGGAGCAGGATGGACCGATTCAAATGGCGATGGATATATAGATAAAGATAACACCGACTTTGAATTTAGATTAATGACCAATATAGGCAGCCAGGTCAGGGAAGATGCGTTAGTGATTATTCAGGAGATGCTGAAAAAAGTTGGTGTTAGAGTTATACCGCAAAGACTGGAATGGTCGGTATATGTTGAAAAACTCATGGCGCGGGACTATGATGCCGTGTTGATCGGTATGATGTCCGCCAGTAAAGTTGATGTTTTTCCGGTATGGCATTCGTCAATGTGCGGCGCCGATGGATTTAATTTGTCCTGTTATAAAAATAAAGAGATAGATGATCTGATTATGTCCGCCCGTCAAATCGTTGACCGGCAGGCTGCAATTCCCCTGTGGTACAAACTTCAGGATATTATCGTAAATGATCAACCTGCCACATTTTTGTGGATCCCGGAAAGGCTGGTCGGTCTTGAGTCGCATCTCGGAGGCTATCAATTCTCTCCCGTTTCCACATTTTTTAATATAGCGGAATGGTATCGAAAATAATGCACAGGCAGACAGGTTATATGGAAAATGTAGTATTAGAATCCTCGATAACATATTGCTTCGCCCCCGATAACATTGTTAACGGAAGATATAAAATCGTAAAGGAATTGGGAAAGGGGGGGATGGGAATTGTATTCCTGGTTGAAGATACGGCCCGCGATAATGAAATTGTCGTCTTGAAAGTTTTTCAATCCGAAAATCCGGATAGAGAACTTATGGAGATCCTTCGTAAGGAGTTTTCTATTCTTGCCGCCATGCGTCATCCGAATCTTGTTTGCGTTTATGATTTTGGCAAAATTTCCGGCAAAAATGAATATTTTTTTACAATGGAATTTGTTAAAGGGGTGGAATTTTTAAAAGCCGTTAAAGGACTTTCATTAAAAGAAAAATTGCATCTTTTTTCACTTTTGGTGCAGGCGTTGGATTACATTCATGTCTCGGGTATTTTCCATGGGGACATTAAAAGCGAAAATATACTGGTTTTTCAGGATATGAATGGTCAATATAATTTAAAACTGATGGATTTCGGACTCGCTGTCAGGGAACAGGAAAAAATAAATTCAAACTGTGGCGGTACGTTGGAATACCTGGCTCCGGAATTATTCCAGAATAATTCTTTGAATGTGAGAACAGATCTATATGCTGTTGGTGTATTAATGTACTGGGCATTGACCGGTCAGGCTCCTTTCTGCGGTAAACCTGATGATATCAAGAACGGTCATTTAAAAAAAGTATCCGCCAGGGTAACATCTCTGAACCCGGAAATTCCCAATCACATAGCGAACGTTGTGACGCGGTTATTGGCTAAAGAGCCACTGGAACGATATTCTTCAAGTGAAGAGTTGTTAACCGCAATCGGAGTTGGAAAATATGATTTAACCCTTACGGATAATTTAATTACTCCTCTTATATGGGATTCTTTTTTAAAAATTCAGGCCGGGGATATTAACAATCTATTTGACATTATATATGACATAATAAATGACGGACAAACCCATAATAAAACGAATTTTTTATCAATTATGGGAAATGAAGGGTCCGGCCATAACCGAATCATCGATGAATTAAAGTACCGTTTACAAATCAATGATATTCAGGTTCTTGAGGGATGGTGCAGGGATGATAAAAGTTCAACCTACCAATCTTTGATCGATATCTTTAAGGGATATTCGGAAATTGAGGATTTGATTGACGACGCCATTCAAAAATTATTTTCAACACGTTCGGGAAAGGACGACTATGAATTACAACGATTAAAATTCATGGATGAATTATGTGACAAAATTAAAAGTCTATGTCATAGCAATCCGTTGGTCATTATTTTACGTGATATAGAACTGGCCAATGAAGGTATTATTGATTTAGTATATTATCTGGGACGGGCTCTGAGTCATGAAAATTGTGCTATTCTGGTCAGTACCACGAATGAGAAACTAACCCAGGATGTGGCCGTCTTACTGCAAAAAGGAAAAGATTCTTTACAATTCATCCACGAACATGGCATAAAAAGTCTGGATAAAAACCAAATTGATCAACTCCTGCAGACTGCTTTTAGCGTTAATTTGTTTCCACAGAATTTTACCAACGACTTGTACGAAAAAAGCGGCGGCAGTCCTGTAATCATAGCTGCAATCATGACTGCATTAAATAAATCCGGTTATTTTAATCGTTCGGATAAAACCTGGCTGTTAAGTGACAACTATGATTTGAAGAGTCTGGAGTTAAAAGATGTCAATAATCTCTATTCCGAAACATTTTTTAATTTATCGAATTCTCAGCAAGCTATTCTGAGAATAGCGGCTGTATATGATTTTTCAATTGAAAAAAAGTTCTTTACCAAATTATTGAACTTTAGTGACGAAAAGTTTGAATACGAAATCAGCTTTCTCCTTGAAAAGCGTATACTATTAACAAATATAACTTTCGAACACTTTTATTATCATTTTTTATCGAACGTATTTAAAGATACTGTATACAATATAATTCCTGAAGAAGAACGCCGTTTGATACATATAAAGATAATAAACCTTTATAAACAACAGAAAGTAATCGAACTGACTGTTGAACAACAGGCCTATCATTATCTGAAAGCGGGATATATTGAAAAAGGATTACCATTAGCTTCAATCGCGCTGACAAAATTAAAAAATTCGTATTCAAACAGACGCGCTCTTTTTATTGCCGATTTGGCATTTTCAAATTGCGGCAGCAATGAAAAAAGATTTCAGCGGCTTTTTAAAAGACATATTGCGGAAATTCAGGAAACGCTGGGCGACGCCGATAAAGCGCTTGAAAATTTTAATTCTTTACTCAATGATTATAAACCCGGTATCGTGAAATCCGCGTTGTTAAGACGTATTTCTTCTCTTCACCAAAAACTGGGAAATCTGGATGACGCGGTTAAGTGTCTAAATGAGGCGCTTTCAGTTGTTCCGGATCGGGCCGTTATCGAACGAGCCCTGATATTTCGGGAATTATCATGGATTTCGCTAATTCAGGGACAATATCAGGATTCTATTGCCCTGGGAAAAAAGACATTAAATATCCTGCCGGACGATACGCCTTCACGTACCCTGGCCCTCACCCTTAATAATTTAGGCGGCGCTTCATTTTACGCCGGCGATATTAACCAGGCTGTGAATTATTTTTCGCAAAGCGCAAAAGTAAAAAAAGTTCTTGGTGACCAGCGAAGTATGGCCGCAACTTTGAATAATCTGGGTATTGTACATAACGTTTCCGGGAATCATGAGAAAGCAAAAGAATATTGGTTAAAGAGTCTGGAAATTATGGAACAAATAGGGGATATGGCCGGTTTGGCCGAGACTTTTAATAATCTCGGTATTCTCCTGATGGAAAGCGGACAATATGAAAAAGCTTTGATCTACTATAAAAAATGCAAAGATTTAAAAAACAGAATAGGGGATATCAAAGGACTTGTCGCTTCTCATTGTAATATCGGAGAATTGTTATTTCTCCGTGAAGATTATTCGCAGGCTCTTGAAACGCTGGATGAAGGAATTAAATTTGCTGAGAGAATTAAAATTTATTCCGATAAAGCGGAAATGCTCTATCAAAAAGCAAGGGTTTATCTGGCATTAAATCAACTGGAAGCAGCGAATTATGCTGTTGACGGATGTTTAAGTTTATCGGAATCGATAAATGATAAAACCAAACTGTGTGAATATTTTATTTTCAAGGCGAAAACATATTATATTTTAGAGAATCAATTTGATAATATTTATCTGAAAAAAGCGGAAGAGCTAAATGCAAAAGAAAAAAATCAAAACCTGGGGATGCTATTGAACCTGGAGTATTTGAACTACTATGTTGAAAACCGGGAAATAGAAAAAGCGCTGGATAAATTTCAAAACTTGAAAAAGCTTGTCGAATCATCCAATTATCGCTGGTACCAGGTGCAATTATTAATTCTATTCTCAAAGACATTGATATTGGATAACAGACCCATGCACATAATTGAAAAGACACTGAACAAAGCTGAGGATATTGCTAAATCGATGGGTTTAATGTTGCAGATCAAAACAATTTATTTGCTCAGAGGATTATTAAAACAAAAATCAGGTGATTTGATAACCAGTTATAAATGTTACCGAAAAGCATATCAATGTCTTAAATTGTGCCTGACTCATATAACACAGGATGAATACAAGCAGTCCTTAATAATGCTTTCCGAAAATAAAGAATTATTAAAAAAGATCAAAGATATCAAAACTATTATTAAAACAAGTTGAGTTAATGTTATTTATTTCTATGTCCCTATTTGTAATCAATTGTCCATTTAAGGCAACACTTGTTGTCAAAAATTTTGAATTTTTTATTTATAAAACCTTTAAAATGACCATAAAAGGCACCACTAACGGAAACAGATATCATTGACATTAATTTATTGTTTTTTAATAGTTTGTATAAATTATTTTATTTATGAATGTAATAAAAATTATATGATGACAAAGATAAATGTAAATGGCCTGGTATTTGCTAAAATATAACTGAAAAAATGAGGAGTATAAATTAACAATCATTAACAAAAGCAGGAGAGATGAAATGAAAACAAAAAGATGGTTCGTATTACTCGGTTTACTCGTAGTCTTTGGATTACAAAATATTGGCTGCGATAGAATGCCAAGCCCGACGGCACCTTCGGATCTTTCAGTACAGACCAATGATGAAATCGCTGCCAAACGCAAAGCCCCTAATGTTGATCTTGAACCTCTTGAGGGTCTTACCATAGTTAAAAGCTGGTCAGATGAAAAGTTGATCCGTTACTACCAAGGTGGTGCTTTAGGTAAGAAAAATGTTGCATTTCTTTATATTTTTCCGGAAACAATGAGTACCGGCGAAGATACTAAAGTGAGCGCTCAGGTCTTTTTAACATCGGAAGATCAACTTATTTTTAATTTCCAGCCCGATTATTTATCCTTTAGTGAACCGGCAAATTTGTATCTGAACTACAAATTGTTATATGATAAATTGAATGGTAATGAAAATGATACGTTTGTGTTGAGCTGGTGGAATCCCGATACCGGAGAGTGGGAAGAAATTACATCGTCTGATACGAACAATCAAGAATTCAAGTGGGATAAACGCAAAAAATTTGTTTCTTTTCCAATCGATCATTTTTCTATTTATCTGATCTCAAAGGATTGATCGTTGTTTAATTGTTATCCGGGTGTGTGAGTCGTGTATAAGTTTGGTTTCGGGGGAAACCAAGCTTGTACACAAAAGTGTATTAATGATGATATTTGGGTGGGGAGGAAAGGGTATATGGACAAAGTTATCAATGACGATTCCGAAGATGAAAAAAGTCAAAAAGATTCATTAGATCTGAATAAATTATTCAAGGATACAAAAAATCTATCCGATCTTACTTCAGAATTTTCAATCTTACCTCACGAAACATTAACCAACGACTGGAATTATATAACAAATGTTATCAGCAGTTTTGGGGTAATTTACAGTTCCCTTCATCTGAATAATGTACTGGAGTTTGTAATTGATTCTCTTATTACCGTCATTCAGGCAGAAAGAGGCTTTTTGCTGTTAAAAAATAACGACGGCCGGTTGGAATTTAAAATCGCCCGTGATGCTGACAAAAATAACCTACCAAAAAATTCATTTAAAATTGTCAAGAGTATTCTTGTCAATTCTTATAAATCCAAAGCGATTTATTTTTATGAGGATATCACCAAAGAGAAATTATTTCAGAATTCCAAAATGGTACAAAGAAGTATTATTTGTTGTCCAATACTTCTCAATTATGAAATTTTAGGTTTAATATATGCTGATAGTTCAAAGCCGCTGATTCATGATTCGGAGATTAAAAAAGAGCTGGTCCAGTTATTTTCCAACCAGGCGGCGATCGCGATTAGAAATGCCATATTTTATCAAAGCCAGGAACAATCATTTCAGCAGTTATCCAATACCGCTGATAATCTGGTCGATGTTGAAAAACTGGCTGTTGAATCAAGATTGTCGGCCCATATAGGCCATACTTTAAATACGTTATTACAGGATACGGCCAGTAATCTGGAATTGGCGACAAAATATCTGAGGGATAACAATATAAATAAAGTTGTAGAAAGATTAAAAAATATTTCAATTATTCTAAATCAGTTGAAAGGCTTGTCCCAGGAATTAATTGAAAACATAAATATAGAAACCAAATTAAGAGTGTACGATGTCAATCGGTTTGTGAATCAGTTTATCAGTTTTGCGGAAACTGTATATTCCAGATTGGATATTACTTTTGACACAAATTTAAAGAACAATATTCCAAAAGTAAAAATAGATAAAACCCAGATGCACCTGGTATTGTATAATATTATCAATTTTATTATTCAAAAGTCAAATGTTAAAAATTTTATTTTTGCTACTGAATATAATATAGATCAGCAAAGGGTAAAACTTTCATTATTTAATCATTCCCCTGGCTTAATCAAGGAAGAATTTTTAAAACTTTTCGAACCGATAAGTTATTTGCCAACTGATATCGAAAACCGTTTTGGCTTGTTGATATGCAAGGAAATTATTCTTAAGCACAGCGGCTCATTAAGTGTTGAAAATTATAAGAATGGTTTAAAGTTTGTGATCAGTATTCCCAATATAGAATGATTAATTTTATCTTTTTAGTGTAGCGGGAATATAATTGTTATACCGGGGTTTTTAATCCTCTCATGTAAAATCGTATTTACGAGTGTAAACAGAAGAAAAATCCTTTTTTGATAAATGTGATATACAATTCTGTTTTCCAATGTCTCTGATGTTGTTCTGCTGTTAAGATTTTTATAAAATGTAGTGCCTCCAATATTTAGTTGACTGTAGCTTGACTAATTTTAAGAAAAAATATTCAATATTATAACTACATTAAGCAGAGCGTTCAATGAACTTAACTCCTGCATAAAAGGAAAAATCCTGTCCAATCAATGACCGGCTGAATATATTCAGGGAGGGACTTGTAGAATTGATAAAGTTCTGTAACAGAAAACATAACAAATTTTTGTGGATCCCGGATTGAATGTTTGTTGAATAATAAATGCTTTCAATTTTAGTTATTCTTGTTTATATTTTAAATATTCGGTTTTGTTTACGAGACACATTCAAGATGGGCACCTGTAACTATATCAGTATAAATTTATTCATGGGGACAAAAATATTGTGAATGAGCGAGTATTGTCCGAAAACAGGAAAAAAATGAACATAATAAAACTATGAGCCGGAAAACACAACATTACCCTTTATCAACAGATATGACAAAGGTCATTCTGGAAAGTATTTCCGACGGCGTTTTTACGGTGGATCATCAATGGCGGATTACATCCTTTAATCGCGCCGCAGAAAAAATTACGGGTATCACTCGTAAAGAAGCAATCGGCAAGTTTTGTTGTGAAGTTTTCCGTTCCAATATGTGTGAAACGGACTGTGCCTTGCGCAGAACGATGCAGCAAGGTGTCTCTTATGTGGATACCGCTACTTATATTGTGAACAGCGAAAAAAAAAGCATTCCTGTTACGGTTTGCACATCTCTGCTCAAAGACGAAAATGGCAAAGTGATCGGCGGAGTTGAAACGTTCAGAGATATGAGTCTTATCGAAGAGCTACGCAGGGAATTGGATTCACGTTATCAAATGGGGGATATTGTTAGTAAAAGCCAGTCCATGGGAAAAATCATTCAGCTTTTGCCGAAAATTGCGGAAAGCGACAGCACTGTTCTGATTCAGGGTGAAACCGGTACAGGCAAAGAGCTGATCGCCCGCGCCATTCATGATTCAAGTAATCGGCAAAAAAAGCCATTTATTGCAATCAATTGCGGCGCCCTGCCGGACACTCTGCTAGAATCGGAACTTTTTGGTTATAAAGCCGGCGCTTTCACAAATGCAACAAAAGACAAACCGGGCCACTTTGCTTTAGCGGAAGGCGGTACGATCCTGTTGGATGAAATCGGCGATGTCAGTGCTGCGTTTCAGGTCCGGCTTCTGCGTGTCCTGCAGGAACGTACTTTTACACCTTTGGGAGGGACCAAACCCGTCAAAACAAATGTACGCGTAATTACGGCATCCAATAAAGACCTGGAATCATTGGTGCAAAAAGGGACTTTCCGTATGGATCTGTTCTACCGTATCAATGTTATTCGTATTGACCTGCCGCCCTTAAGAGATCGCAAAAATGATATTCCGATTCTGGTGAATCATTTTATCAATAAACTCAACAAATTAAAAAACAAATCCATATCCGGGATCTCACCAACAGCGCTGGATATCCTGATGTCGCATGATTATCCGGGCAATATACGGGAATTGGAAAACATTATCGAACATGCTTTTATCCTCTGTCAGGAAAATCAGATTGAACCTCATTGCCTGCCCGATAACCTGCGCCCGCATCTGAGTGAGCAGAAAAAAAATATAATCAATGCCAGACTGAAATCAGTGGAAGCACAGACCATCATCGATGCACTGAAAAGAAATCAATATAATCGACTGGCCGCCGCACGTGAACTGGGCATTCACAAGAGCACGTTGTTTCGAAAAATTAAGCAGCTCGGTATCGAATTACCCCGGATTGACGGACGAACTAAAACTGCAAAATAATTAGAGTTGCGTCTATGCGACCCTACATTTCAATTACAGTCTCATTATAGCTACTCTTATATATGATTCTCCACAGTTGAAAAGACAATTCTTTCTCTTTTAATTCCTTTTATATCAATAATTTAGATTGTTTTCCGCCGATCTTTATATTCCTGGCATATTACTTGCCTGACATTATATTAAAAGGAGATACAATGGCGCATACAATTGCTTTTGCCGTATGGAGAGATCGTATATCGCCGCTCTTCGATTCGTCGCAGGTTGTTCTTGTCCTGGACGTCGAGAATGGTATCGAAATCAACCGGCAACATGTCACTTTGAAAATGCAGGAACCTTCATCCCGTGCCGGAGAGCTTGCGGAAAGGGGAGTTCAGGTACTGGTTTGCGGTGCGATCTCTTTGGCATTTGCTTCCGCTATTGAATCGATGGGTATTAACATCATTCCTTTCGTGGCGGGAGATATTAATCCGGTCATCCGATCATTTCTAAACGGTACCGTACAAAATTCCGATTTTCGGATGCCGGGATGCAGGAGAAAACGCCACCGACGTTTCAGAGGCGGAAGGAATTGTGCCATTTAAGGTTAACATTTTAATAAATGAGAGGAATAAAAAATGCCGAAAGGTGATGGAACAGGACCGCAGGGCCGCGGCCCAATGACGGGCAGGGGTATGGGTTCCTGCGGCGAAGGGAGACAATCAGATAATTTGGTTGATCAGAATCAAAATTTCGGGGGACGACTCTTGTCCGGTATTGGCAGAATGTTCGGATATGGGCAACGAAAAGGGGGAGGCAATACCGGTAAGGGACGACGAGGCGGACAACGCGGAAACAGGTAAGTTAATCATATATATAAGGAGGTAAATTATGCCAGGAGGAGACAGAACAGGTCCAGCAGGAATGGGCCCAATGACAGGTCGTGCGGCGGGGTACTGCGCCGGATATTCGGTTCCCGGATATGCCAATCCGTTTCCGGGGCGAGGTTACGGATTCGGTCGTGGAATGGGCATGGGATTTCGTCGCGGCAGGGGCCGACACCGGGGATTCCCTTACCCCGGATACGGACCCGGTTTTTCCGCTGCAGTTCCATACCCAATGGATATTACAGAACAGCAGGAACTGGAATCACTTCAACAACAGGCGGAATATATAACAAAAACACTGGAACAGATCAACAAACGGATCACGGAATTAGAGTCGAAACAGGATAAAAAGTAAAAAATATTTTACAGTACTGTGATTCCATATAATGGGCCGACGGTTTTACCGGAGGCCCAATTAAACCCAAATTATTTATGAAAAAATTTAAATATCTATTCGGACCGGTACCTTCGCGCAGATTCGGACTTTCTCTCGGCGTTGATCTGACGCCTTTTAAAACATGCTCCTTCGACTGTGTTTTCTGTCAATTGGGGAGGACAACCAACCATACAACAGAACGTAAAGAATATGTCCCAATGGATGGAGTATGTAACGAGTTGAATGAGTGGCTAAGTACGAACGGTCAGGCGGATTATATTACCCTGGCCGGTTCCGGCGAGCCAACCCTTCATTCACGGTTCGGCGACGTGCTCGAATTCATCCGTACACATACACGTATTCCGGCCGTTCTGCTAACCAATGGAACCCTGCTGGATCAGCCCGGTGTTCAGGAAGCGGCAGCGCGGGCACATATTGTCAAAGTTTCTTTGAGCGTTTGGGACACTGCCAGTTATGTCAATATTAACCATCCTCATCCGAATCTCAAATTTGACCAGCTCGTTGAAGGATTAATACAATTCCGGGCCAATTTCAAAGGCCGGCTGTGGATGGAGGTATTTTTGATCGACGGTATGAATTCGGGGCCGAATGATGTTAAGAAAATTGCGCAACTGGCCAGACAAATTAACCCTGACTGTATTCACCTGAATACGGCCGTACGTCCGGTACATCATGATTTCGTCAAGCCGTTGACCGGGGAGGAATTAAATTCACTGGCCCCATTATTTGATCCTCCTGCAGAAGTGATTCCGGAGTTTAAGACTACCCGCAGACCGGACTTTCAGACAAATGAAGACACCTTACTGGAAATGCTTCGGCGGCGGCCATGTACATCGGAGCAGATTGCGGGAGCACTGGGACTGCATTTGAATGAAGTCTCCAAATATGTGGGCAAGTTACTTCGGACAAACCGAATTCGAAAAATCCGCAAAGATGATAATGTTTATTATTGTACTGTGAACAAATAGAAAGAGTAATATGCAGGAATACGAATATCAAAGTGAAAAAATTGCTAAACTACTGAAAACCGGTTATATATGCCGTTGCTTTGATTTTGTATGCCTGAATTCCGGCGTGGCGTGGAGAGGTCCCCGTCATTGAATTACTGTTAAACGAAATTGAGAATGGATCTTTTTATGATTATTACTATTGCAAGCGGTAAAGGCGGGACGGGAAAAACGACTTTTGCTGTAAATCTGGCTTATGCGCTCTCTAATCAAGGAATACGGGCCAGGCTGCTCGACTGTGATGTAGAGGAGCCGAATGATTATCTTTTTGTAAAACCCGAATTCACGGAGACAACGCCTGTAACCGCAATGAAACCGGTCTTGAACGAGGCAAAGTGTACGGCATGCGGCAAATGCGCGGATGCCTGTAAATATAATGCCATTGCGGTTGTCCGGAACAAAGTACTGATATTCGATGAACTGTGCCATTCCTGTGGCGTCTGCTCATACGTATGTCCCGAGAATGCCTTATCGGAGAAACCACAACCGATAGGGGAAATACAATCTGCCGATAAGGGGCCATTTTTCTTTGCGCACGGATTGTTGAATATTGGCGAGGCGCTGGCCCCCAATGTGGTGCGGTCCGTCAAATCCTATATCGATCCTGAGGTAGTTAATATCATCGATGCGTCTCCCGGAACGGCCTGTCCGGTTGTCGAGGCCACTGAAGGGGCCGATGTGGCTGTTCTGGTCACTGAACCGACGCCGTTCGGACTGAACGATCTAAAACTGGCTGTCGGATTAACGCTGAAACTGGGGGTGCCGACGGGTATCCTGATTAACCGATCCGACGGAAAAGATGACATTATTGCCGAGTATGCTAATCAGGTAGGTATCCCCGTTATAGGACGGATCCCCTTCAAGCGTGAGTACGCCGAAATTTATTCCAACGGTGACATTCTGGCTGCAGTCTATTCCGAATTCAACAACAATATGCTCACGATTTATGAACGTATCCGCAGTTTGCAGGGGACGAATGTTCCACCCGTTCCTGTTGAAAAGGTCTTCCCGGTAAATAAAAAGTCGGTACAGCCTTTTCCCTCGGGAGATGCCGCCGGTTTCAGGGAGATCACCGTCATCAGCGGAAAGGGCGGTACCGGAAAAACAACAGTCACGGCCGCCTTTGCACAGTTGGCGGAATCCAAAGTGCTTGCGGATAATGACGTCGATGCCGCGGACCTGCATCTGCTGTTACGACCGACGATTCGTGAGAGTCACGAGTTTTCCGGCGGAATGTCCGCAAAGATCGATGCGGAAAAATGCACTGCCTGCGGTTTGTGCGCGGAGGCCTGTCATTTCAACGCAATCCGCTTCGATGGACAGGCCAACAGCAGTTACGACAAGACCTATCGGATCGATGAATTTTCCTGTGAGGGGTGCGGATTGTGTCCTCTTGTTTGCCCTTTTCAGGCCATTTCCAGCGAAACGGTGGTCAACGGACACTGGTATGTTTCCATTACCGATTTCGGGCCGATGGTACATGCCCGTCTCGGCATTGCGGAAGAGAATTCCGGTAAACTTGTCACCACGGTGCGCAACCATGCTGCCAAACTGGCCCGAAATCTTAAACTGAAAAATATACTGGCCGACGGCCCTCCCGGAACGGGCTGTCCGGTGATAGCCTCTGTTACGGGAACCGACCTGGTGCTGATCATTACCGAACCGACGGTCTCGGGGGTTCACGATCTGGAACGGGTGCTCAAGTTAACGAACCATTTTTCAGTTCCCGCATATGTCATAATTAACAAATCCGATCTGAATGAGAAACAAGCCTTGCGTATTGAGACTATGGCTAAAGAGTACAACTCGCAGGTTGTCGCCAGAATACCGTTTGACCGTTTTGTCAATGAGGCCCTTATGGCGGGAAAAACGGTGATTGAATACGGAAAGGGACCGGCATTCGAGGCGATCAAATCAAGTTGGGATATTCTAAAAAAAAATTTATAATAAAAGGAGTATAGGAAATGAAAATAGCAATATCAACCACCGGCCCGACCCTGGATGATCAGGTAGAAATGCGGTTCGGTCGCTGCGCCTATTTCGTGATTTTAGATCCGCAAACCATGGCGTTTGAAGCCGTAGAAAATCCAAACATCGCGGCAGGAGGCGGCGCGGGCATCCAGTCAGCGCAGATGATGGCCGATAAAGATGTAACCGTCATACTTACCGGTAACTGCGGCCCCAATGCCTTCCGAACATTCGGAGCCGCAGGCATAGAGGTTATTACAGGCGTCAGCGGAACAGTCCGGGAAGCTGTGGAACAATACAAAACCGGTGAACTAAAACCCACCGAAGCGCCCAATGTTCAAAGCCATTTCGGGATGGGGGGAGGAAAAGGTATGGGGAAAGGTTCCGGCCGGGGCATGGGCCGGGGAAGGCAATAGAAACAATATTTTTATGAAAATCCTCACAGATTTATTACTTCTGTGAGGATTAATCTGGATTTTGTTTTATGGGTACCGTTCCCTTTGCATGGAACAAGATTTTTCTTCACTTTGCTCATCGAAATGACAGATTGAGTCGACACCCCGGGGCGTTAACTCATTATGAATAACGCCCAGGCCGCCGAGTTAGCAGAGAATAGATCAGAAGATATACTTACAACAAGGGGTTGCAACCCGTTGTTGTATTGAATCGACATTGCTCTGGAAAACATCGCATAAAGGCGATGCATTCCTACCATTCATAAAAGGGATGTGACACCATTTTACTTTTTCGTTGCCAATCTCCAGATTGGCAACGAAATTGGGCCCAAAACTCTGTTTTGGAAATCTCTCAAATTTGAAAAAAGTACCGGAGTAAAGATCGATTTTTAAAGGTTAGGAAACATACATTTATGTGTTAAAAGACCTTAATAGCAAAAAACCTCGCAGATTTACAAAATCTGCGAGGTTTAATCTGGGTGTCGGGGTGGAGAGATTCGAACTCTCGACTTCCTGCTCCCAAAGCAGGCGCGCTAACCGGGCTGCGCTACACCCCGAAAGGTTGTTACTTGAAATAATTTATTATAAAGTCTTTCAACTTTGCAAGAGCGAGACCTCTATGGCTGATCCTGTTTTTCAGTTCCGGGTCCATTTCGGCAAAGGTACATTTGTAATCCGGCACATAAAAAACAGGGTCGTATCCGAACCCGTTACTGCCGGACGGTAGTTCGGTGATTACGCCTTCGCAAATTCCTTCCACCGTTTCTATTTTATCTTTATCCGCAAAGGCAATAACCGTTCGAAACCGGGCGGTCCTTTTATTTTTTTCTACTCCCGAAAGAGCCGATAACAGTTTTTGCACGTTATCGCTATAAGCGGCATTTTCTCCTGCGTATCGCGCGGAATTAACTCCGGGGTCTCCGTTCAGAGCATCCACTTCAAGACCCGTATCGTCTGCAATTGCCGGGAGACCCGTTGCTTGTGAATAAATAGTTGCTTTTTTTATCGCGTTGCCCTGAAGCGTATTCCGGTCTTCATTAACTTTTGGTATATTTTCAAAATCTGCTGCAGAAACAAGCTTTATCTTGACGTTTTCAAGAATGCCGGAAATTTCTTTTATTTTATCAATATTTTTTGTTGCGATCAACAAGATACGATTTGTCATTCACAAAAATTTTATTAAAAACTATATAAAGAACTTGTATATACAATAAATGACCATATGAATAGAAAGTAATAAAATATGGTCATTTAAATAATTACGATGATTACAAAAAACAATTTAGAAAAATTTATCACAAAGTCAAGAAATTATTTATTGCCTGCTTGTTTTAATCATGGACCGCATGGATTTCAGTTCGCGTTCAAGTTTATCTATTCTTTTCAATAATAATTTGTTGTCATTCTCGGGAGAATCCGTTTTTTGTTTAAGATTGATTGATTCCAAAAGAGCGGGCGGGGGGGTAGTCGCCGCCGGTGAGGAGGTAAAAAAACTTGCGGACTCGGGTTCTGGTTGTTCGCCTATATTAATTTTTATTGTATGCTGTCCGGTTCCTCTTAATAATTCCAGTTTAATTTCGCTGCCTGGATGATGATATTTTATATAATTGGCTAATTCCATTGTATGATTTATTTTTTTATCATTGATGGACACAATAATGTCGCCGATTTGAATACCGGCTATATCTGCCGGACTGTTGCGGGTTACATGATTAATATGAACACCCCCGAGATAACCGGGCCAGTCCTCGGCGGTAACGCCGATCCAGCCCTGCGGAAACCGGCTGCGGCTGATTATTTTTGATACGGATTCGGAAATTACATCTGAGGGATATGCGTATGTTGTCTGATTTGCAAAAAATGAGCTACCTAAAATTGTATTTTCAGTTATATCGTCACTCATTCCTGTTAATAAACCGACCAGATTTCCATCCGTATTAAATACCGCGCCCCCGGCGTTACCCGCGGAAACGTTTGCCGAGATTTGCATTGTTTCACGGCCAATTTTACAATTTATAATACCCAGCGATACGGATGGCGCCATACCAAGAGAATTCCCGATTAACAGGACCCAGCACCCGGGTTTTATGTGTTTTGAATCATCAATTTTTAACGGTTTAAGATGAATATGATCGACTTTGATGATGGATAATCCAAGCTCAGGATCGGTGCCGACATAGGTTGCTTTTTTTATTGTACTGTCATAAAAAGTAACATTGATTTCTTTACTTCCCATAATAACTGTGGATTTTGTCAAAATGTGGGTTGAATCCAGAATAAAACCGGAGCCGATATTGGTAATTTCAACGGGTTGTCTTTTTTCGCTTTTAAATTGAAGCAATGACCCTTTAGAGTCGTCAATTAATGTGTAATCATATTTTGCGGAGATAGAAACGATGGATGGATTGATGTTGTTCACCAGTTGAACAATTTCGTTTTCGATTTCTTTAAGATAAGAGATTTCTTCAGGATAAGTGTTTTTAAAACCTGTTAAATAAATACCCAAAATGAATACGACCAGCACAGGGACAGAAACTTTATTAGACATCATAAATCACCAACACATGTTATTGAATGAGAAAGGTCAGAAATGAACACTGGCATTTGCCTGCCTGATTAAAGGCTGGCTTGATGTGTTATTTCTTAACATGAGCATACTGTCGTTTTGAACTTTTTCGATCCTGCCGCCGTTATATTCAATCCTTGACAGATCTCGAGGATTACTTGGGGAAGCCGGAAATTGTTCAAAAACATTCACGTAATTATTCATTTTCAACCTGACGTTTGCCGGGTCCGGTTGTATTGTTTCCCCGGTCTGTTCATCCTCCGTATAACCCGCACTCTCAACTGCAATTAGTTTTTGTGTGGACTTTTTGTTCAACATATTTAGGGAATTACCGATAAGGACCCCGATAAAAATGAGAATAATGGTGAACGCAGCAAATGCCGGTACGGGTTTAAGTGACGGGAGAAAGGGTAAATTAATAAAGGAATGACTTTTGTTTATTTCTTTCAAGAGTCTGGATCTTAAAACAATATCGAAAGAAGAGGATGTTTTATACCGGGGTAATGATCTTAGAGACCGGTGTATCAGTTTTGAATATTCTAAATTCTCTTTACAGGAAGAACAAATTTTTAGATGGTCTTCAAGTTCTTTTTTCCTAACCGCATCAATATTTTCATCTATTAAATCATTTATGTGTTGTTGAAACTTGTAGCAATTAGCCATGGGCACCTCAATAATTATGTTTTATATTCATGAGTCATTAGATCTTTTAATGTTAGTTGTAATTTAATTCTTGCTCGATTTACTCTGGACTTGACAGTACCCAGAGGAATTCTTAAAATAGAACTAATATCCTCATAGGAAAGTTCCTGAATATCTCTTAAAATTATAACTTGTTTAAATCTGAAAGGCAGGTTTTCAATTGCGTTTTTTATGATCTTTTCTTTTAAAATTGAATCGGCCTGTCTCTCGGTGTCCGCCTTTAAATCTTCAATCTCGTACTCTTTTTCTTCAAAACCAAGTTCAGATATAGAAACAAGTTTTCGTCTTTTTCGTTTTCTTAATTCTGTTTTTGCCAGATTACCGGCAATCGTATAAATCCACGTAGAAAATTTTGCGATCTGTTTGTATGCGTGTCTGTTTTTATAAAGCCTTAAAAAGGTTTCCTGAACGACGTCTTCAGATTCTTCCAAATTGCCTAAAAATCTATATGCAAAATTTAGTAATTGATCCTTGTAGCGTCTGACAATTAAATCATATGCATACAAGTCACCATCCTGAAATTTTTTGATGAGCTCTTCGTCTGAAAAATTTGATTGTGAGTTTGTATTTATTGTCATTCGCTATTTTATCTAACAATTTTTTTTTTGAAAAGTTCCATGTAACCGGGATATGCTTATATTATATAATTCAATTTTATTAATAATAATTCCAATAGCAGACTGGGTTTCTGACTGCTGGATTTTAACAATTCATCTGTCTCAAGCAAAAGGGTAAAGGCCTTTTTCAATTGCTGATTGTTAAAAAATCCGGCTTGTCTGATATAATTTCTAACAAAAAAATGATGTACTTTGAGAACCCTGGCCATCTCCTGTTCATTTGTTTTGTGAACATTCAATTCTTTTGTAATCAACAGTCGCGTAAAATGTCTGTTCAGCATTGATATAATGAGCCCCGGGGATTCGCCAAGTTGCAGTAAATGGTTTAATATATGAATACTGACCTGCAGCTTTTTAAAACCAACGGAATCGCACAGTTCAAAAACATTATATAGTTTTGATGTTCCTACAACCGCTTCCACATCTGCTGTCTCGATTCGTTCCCTTTCACCAATATTTAACAGTATTTTTTCAATTTCCATACTCAAATTTTGTAATGAATTTCCGGTGGATGCGTGTAATAATCTCAGCGCTTCGTTCGTGATGGTCATTTTTTTATCTGCAAGATAATCCTGAATCCATTCGGGTATTTGATTATCATATAACGGTTTGGCGTAAAAGGACGTACATATTTTATCGATCTCTTTAAGGTGTTTGTTACTCAAACCCGCACAAGTTAGAAGCAGACAGGTTGTTTTTGAAGGATTTTGGATATATTTTAAAAGTAATTCCAGACTTGCCGTTTTTAACAGATGTATATTTTTGACCAGCACAACCCGTTTATCGGTCATCATCGGATAAGACATGGCGATATTGACTATTTTGGCACCGTCAACCTCATTACCGTAAAGTATATCAAGATTAAAATCCTCATTACCCGGCTCAAGGGCATTTTTAATAATGTCCTGAACATATTTCTCGATAATAAAAGGTTCCTCGCCATAAAAAAGGTATACCGAAGCAAAATTTTTCTTTTTGATATCCTGGGTTAATTTTTGTGCGGTTATTTTCAAAAATATCCTCTTGAATTAAAAGCGGTTTTCATTGAAATAGATTTATACCAAAATTAATCCCAAAAGTCCGATGATAAAACAATAGGGAGCAAACCAGTAAAGTTTACCGCGTCTGACGATTCCTAACAATGTTTCGATGGCTATATAACCCGATATATATGCCGAAAAGGTACCCGCAAGCAGCACGAGAATAAAATCGGCCTGAATACCCGATAAAACCAGATCACCCGCCTGTAAAATCGTTGCACCAAGGATGGCGGGAATGGCCAGTAAAAAGGAGAACCGGGCCGCTTCGTTACCACTGATCTTCAGGTATAATCCGGCGCTGATTGTTAAGCCCGAACGGGATATGCCGGGTAAAATGGCCAGGGCTTGGGCCGTTCCCATTACAACTGTATTCAAGAGTCCCAATGGTTTATTCGTCTGTTTGCTGAACCAGGTTAGCGAAAGGATTATTGCAGTGACAATGAGCATTATACATACAAGGTGCGGATCATTAAATGCTTTTTCAATAAAGTCTTTAAACAGCAAGCCAACAAATACAGCGGGTAGAGTTGCAATAATTAGATATATTAATAATCTTAAATTGTCGTCATTATTATATCTGGCGGAAAAATTTTCAGATGATGATTTTTTAAAAAGTGAAAAAAATGCCTGTAACAATATTAAAATATCTTTACGAAACACGGTTACTACGGCCAGCAACGTGCCGAAATGCACAAAAACTTCAAATGTTATACCCTGTTCGGGAATCCCTAAAATGGTTTTGCCTAACACAAGATGTCCTGAACTGCTTACTGGAAGAAATTCCGTCAATCCCTGGATGATTCCTAATAATAACGCCTGGCCGATATTCAAAAAGGACTCCTTTTCAACCTGAAAATAATATTAATTGATGGAGATATTAATACTTTTGCATTATTGGAGTAAACACAATTAGTAATAAATATAAATGAATTTAAAATATATTCCAAATAAAAAAGGCCCTGATCTGCATGATCAGGGCCCGATTTTAGAATTGTTTTCAATACTTTATTTTAATTTGTACATTACGCCAACAAAAATTCCTAAATATTCAGGGTCTGAAATAACATATTTAATTTCAGCAAATCCATTCATCTGAGGAGAAAGTGGCATTTCAACACCGCCGATAAGGTGAATTGCAAAATCCGAATCATCGACAGATGCTTCTGATTTATCTTTATCACCGGTAATAGGGTTAATATATTCGCTTTCAGCTTTTGAAGACCAGAAATTCATTCCAAGGCCGCCTGCTGCGTAAGGTTGAATATTTCCCTGGGTTGAAAAGTCGTATCTCGCAAGCGCTCCAATAGCAAATACAGAAAAGGAAGTTTCAATATTAAAACCAAATTCATCTTCATCATAGGATTTGGACCAGTAATCGATAAAAGCTCCAAATTTGATTTTAGGACTTATTGTTCCCAAATCCGCGTTTAACCCAAAACCGAATGTATTATCAATCGGATCTTCCGGCATAATTAAACCAACGCGACCGCCAACTCCGTTAAATCCTATTTCTGTTTGAGCCATTGCAGATAATGTAAATGCAATTAAAATTACCAACAACATATACAATTTTTTCATGACATACCCTCCGTATGGATTTGAGTGAATTTAAAAAAATTAATTTATTTTAATCAAACAATTAAATTTAAACATATATTCCAATAATCAAAGTGATTTATATCAATTTAATTGATTTTATATAAATTGCCATCCTGAAATTGAATTATATTAACTGCGCTGTTGACTCTGTTATTTTGAATAAAAGATATTTTCCCGCCAATACATTCATAATTGTTTACTTTTTCCAGATAACTCACAATGTCGCGGCTGTTCGTATATCCGGCCTTAACGGCCTGAATAATAAGATTCATTATGTTGTAGCCGTATAAAGACATTTTGCCCGGTGAAGTTGAGGTATATTCTCTGAACTGATTAGTAAATAGTCGATATTTGGGATCGGTTTCGGAAATAAAATAACTGGTAACAAAAATGGCTCCATTGATATAATTTCTCTGGATACGTAATTGTTTTTCATTTAACCAGAAACCGCCTCCCAACGGTTTTGTTACAATATTGGATAAGGCCATTTGCGGCGCAATAATGGATAATTCCTCCTCATAAACAGGCATAAATAATCCATCGATGGAATTTACCTCGATGTCGGTTGACTCGATCAAACCTTCATCATCATCCGATTCTTCTTTAATGAAATAGTTTAAAGCATTGTAGAATGAATCGATTCTGGCCGGGGTAATTTCAAGGCCGTATTTTGTCAGGGAATCCCTGAATGAATAACGAAAACCCGCTTCTCTTATTGCGTCAAACTGTCTTTTTAAATCATTACTGCCCGGATAATACCACTTTTGCGCTATAATCGTTCCGCCAAGTTGATCGACCTTTTTTGTAAAAGCGTCCGTTATGGCGTTACCGTATTCATCGGCCGGCGCGATTGTGGCAAAAGTTTTCATTTGCATATTATTACAGGCAAATTCTGCAAGCGCGGCGCCGCGGGTATTTAAATCGTTGTTTGTCTGAAAAGTACTATTGCCGATTGCCGCAATTCCGTTATTTGTGGCCAGGGGAACCAATAACGGCATATTTTTCTGAGATGTTAATCCTGCCAATGCCGACGAAATATTATCTTCCAATTCGCCGATTACCAGGCTGATATCTTCCTTTAATAAATCGGTTGCGGTATTTACGGCATCGACTATATTTCCTTTGGAATCCGCAACCACAACCTCAATCTTATCGTTAAATGAATTTTGGTGCAATGCAAGCGCCATGCCGCGAAGCATATCTTTGGCTTCTGTGGAAAAATACCCGGTTACGGGTAAAATGACTCCGATACGAACACGGTTGTTCCGATTTTTATCATTTATTGTTTTGGCTTTGATGAGTATCTGTGAATGTGGATTCTTTAATTTTATGGCATTTATAACTGAATCACTCTTTGCTATATTGCCCTGTTGTAAATATGATTGAGCGAGCCATAATTGAATATATTCATCAGCTTTTTTCCACGGGTAACTGTTTTCAAGGGATTCAATTTTTTCAGGTTTTATACCCCTGTTTAATATCACGTCAGCAATTTGAGAACTTTTTAGTGTTAGAGTATCGGATCGTGAAAACTCGATAGTTAACGCAAACTGTTCCAATGACTCAGGCAGAAGTTCTTTGTTCAGATTCAAGGTACCCAGTAAAAAATGACAATCCGCAACATAGCGGCTTTGCGGATATTGGGCAATGAGGTATTTGGCATAGCTTTCGGCTTTATCATAATTGCCCAATTTTTCCGCTGTTTTAGCAGACATCAAATAAGCGGAAGTAAGATATGGGTTGGGTTCCGGCAGCGACAATAAAGATTGAAAAATTTGATACGCATTTGAGTAAATGGCATTTCTATAATTAATTACGCCCTGTTCAAACAATTTATTTGCTTGTGCCGTATCAGGAGCGGCAGGTGTTCCGTAAAGCAAATAAAATAATATAAAAATATAGAAAACCAAACCATAAAATTTCCGGTTCGTATTTTGTTTATTAAAAATCAAATTTAACCTCCTTTAACACACTATTCAACAGTAACACTTTTTGCCAGGTTTCTGGGTTGATCTACATCGCAACCTCTTTGAACTGCAATATGATAAGCCAGCAGTTGTAAAGGGATAATATTCACAAGCGGATTTAACATTTCAATTGTCGGCGGGACGTAGATAACCCGGTGCGCGCGTTTTGCGATTTCTTTATCGCCTTCAGTTGCCACAGCGATGACTTTACCTTTTCTGGCTCTCACTTCTTCAATGTTGCTGATCACTTTATCGTAAATAGAATCTTTTGTGGCAATAAAAACAACCGGCATATCTTCATCAATCAGTGCGATGGGTCCGTGTTTCATTTCGGCCGCCGGATAACCTTCGGCATGAATGTATGAAATTTCTTTTAATTTTAGCGCACCTTCCAGAGCAACCGGAAAGTTATACCCCCGACCGAGGTATAGAAAATTTCTCATATTCTTGAATTCTTCCGCGATTGTTTTGATCTGTTCATGGTTTTCCAGTACTTTGGTGACCTTTTCCGGAATTCTTGCCAGTTCCCGGGCAATTTCAATTCCGCGGGCGCTCGACAATGACCGCATTCGCGCCAGTAAAAGGGTTATCAACGCCAAAACGGTAACCTGGGAAGTAAATGCTTTGGTTGATGCCACGCCGATTTCGGGTCCCGCGTGCAAATAAACGCCGGCGTCTGTTTCCCGCGCTATGGTCGAGCCGACAACATTACAAATTCCAAAAACCTTGCATCGTTTTCTTTTTGCTTCTCTAATCGCGGCAAGCGTATCGGCCGTTTCACCCGATTGACTGATTGCAATAACGACCGAGTCGTTACCCAGTACCGGGTCCCGGTAACGAAACTCCGAAGCATATTCAACTTCCACGGGAATGCCAACCAGTTCTTCCAGCATATATTCGCCAATGAGAGCGGCATGCCACGACGTACCGCATGCGGTTATAATCACCCTTCGTGCGTACAACAGCGACTCCAGGTCCATGCCGATCCCGCCCAGTTTTGTCGTACCTTCCTTTATCAGTAATCGCCCGCGCATGGTATTGGCCATAGTCTGCGGTTGTTCCATGATTTCCTTAAGCATGAAATGCGGGTACCCGGATTTTTCAATTTCCCCGAGATCCGTATCGATGACTTCAACAGCTTTACTGACCGGCTCATCATTTATGGTTTTGACCTTCATATCATTTTTTGTAACAACAGCCAGTTCGCCGTCCTCCAAATAAACGACATTGGTTGTGTGCCCGACCAATGGGGCGGCATCCGACGCGATATAATTTTCACCTTTACCCAGTCCGATCACCAGCGGACTGCCCCGCCTGGCCGCGATGAGTAAATCCGGCCAATCGGCATTCATGATTACCAGTCCAAAAGTGCCTTCAACCCGCGACAAACCGATTCTTACCGCTTCAATAAAATCATAACCGTTATCAATATATTCTTCAAATAAATGGCATAATGTTTCAGAGTCTGTTTCGGTTTTGAAAATATGTCCTTTTAATTGCAGTTCATTTTTCAGGATTTCATAATTTTCAATAATCCCGTTGTGAACCAGGGCAAGTTTTTCCTTGTTGCCGGTATGCGGGTGGGCATTGACTTCGTTCGGTTCTCCGTGAGTTGCCCATCTCGTATGCCCAATGCCGACGTATCCTTTCAATTTTTGCATGTTTAAGGATTTTTCAAGTATGCTGATTTTACCAACTTTTTTGAGTATTTTAATATTTTGGTCCTGAAGAACCGCCAGTCCTGCGGAGTCGTATCCCCGGTATTCCAGTCTTTTCAGCCCGTTCAGTAAAATCGGCACTACATTTTGTTCACCAATATAACCTACTATACCACACATATTTTATTCCCATTCAATGGTGCTTGGTGGTTTTGAGCTTATATCGTAAACCACCCGATTTACGCCTTTTACTTCATTAATAATCCGGTTTGAAATTTTCGCTAAAATATCGTTCGGAATTTTTGCCCAGTCGGCGGTCATCCCGTCCATGCTGGTAACCGCCCTCAAAGCGATCACATTCTCATACGTTCTTTCATCGCCCATAACTCCGACAGTCTGTACCGGTAATAATACGGCAAAAGCCTGCCAGATTTTATCATACTGATCGTTTTTTTTCAGTTCTTCAATATAGATTTTGTCTGCCGGTCTCAGGATTGCCAGCCTTTCATTGGTAATTTCTCCGAGTATCCGAACGGCCAAACCGGGCCCGGGAAAAGGGTGCCGTCCCAGAATATTTTCCGGTATTTTTAATTCTTTTCCCACTTTCCGCACTTCGTCCTTGAATAATTCACGCAGGGGTTCCAGTAATTTTAATCCCATTTTTTCGGGTAATCCCCCTACATTATGATGGGATTTTATTAAAGCGGACGGACCTTTTGTGGAAACGCTTTCAATGACATCGGGATATAATGTACCCTGGATCAGATAATTGATGTCGCCAATTTTTTTTGCCTCTTCTTCGAAAACACGTATAAACTCTTCACCAATTATTTTTCGCTTCTTTTCCGGATCCATAACCCGATCCAGTTTTGTTAAAAATCTCTGACCCGCGTCAACATGGATAAATTTAAAATCGGCTTCCCCGAAATAATTATTAACCTGTTCTGCTTCGCCCGCTCTCAAAAGACCCGTATCGACAAATATACAGGTTAAATTTTTGCCAATTGCACGAGCGACAAGATAGGCGGCGACCGTCGAGTCAACACCGCCGCTGAGAGCGCATATTGCTTGTTCCTGGCCTACCTTGTTTTTGATTTCGTTTACCGCCGTATCGACAAATGAACTCGCGTTCCATGATTTGCTGCATCCGCATATCTTTATCACAAAGTTTTCTAAAATTTTATTTCCCTTTGGTGTATGTACAACTTCGGGATGAAATTGTATTCCGTAAAATGGTTTGATTTTATGCCGAACAGCGGCAATCGGAGCATTCCCCGTGTGCCCGATAATTTTAAAATCATCGGTCATATTCTCCAGGCGGTCGCCATGACTCATCCAGACTGTCAGAAAATTTTCCAATTGAAAGAACAGATCGGAATGATCGTCAACGGTTAATTCCGCGCGACCGTATTCACGATGCAGGGCGCCGGCCACTTTGCCGCCGTTCAAATGGGCAATCACCTGCAGTCCGTAACAAATACCCAATATCGGATATCCCATGTCAAAAAGTTTTTTATCCGGTAACGGCGCGTTCTTGTCATATACGGAGGAGGGTCCACCCGATAAAATGATCCCTTTCGGATTCAGCTTATCCAGTTCATTTAAATCAAAATCAAACTGTTTGATTTCCGAGTAAACACCAAATTCACGAATTCGACGGGCGATAAGTTGTGTATATTGAGAGCCAAAATCCAGTACGATAATTGATTCTTCGTGTTTCATTTCTTTCCCTGGTTAAGTTTTAAATCCCAGTTTTCCAGTTCATTAATAAAAGAATAATATGTGAGATCATAATGTACGGGAGTTATCGATATTTTATTTTGCATAATGGCCCGGTCGTCCACATCATCATCAGGTTCGATCTCCTGTTTTTCTCCTGTAAGCCAGTAATACTCACGTTGCCGCGGATCTTTTCTGACCTGAAATTCTTCGGTATAATTGGTCAATCCCTGGCGGGTAATTTTGATGCCGTTAATTTGATCTTCCGGCACAGCCGGAACATTTACATTTAAAAATACACCCTGCGGCAGTTTATTTTTGATTATTTTTTCAGCCAGATAGCGGGCGAATCTTGCCGCAAAAGAAAAATCCGGCCGAGAAAAGGTTGTCAGTGAAATGGCAAATGACGGGATCCCCAGAATTGCCCCTTCTGTTGCCGCCGAAACCGTACCCGAATAAATGGTATTGATGCCGGTATTTGAACCCAGGTTAATACCGGATACAAGTAAGTCTGTTTTAGGCTGATCCTTGAGAAGGGCGCTCCACGCGATTTTAACACAATCGGCGGGTGTCCCGCTGACAGCCTTTCCGAAATAGGTCCCATTTTTATAATAATCACTGACCCGAAGCGGATCATGCAGAGTAATGGCATGTCCGACTGCGCTCATTTCCGTCTCCGGAGCGACAATATATGTTTCGCCAAGGTGATTCATCTCTTTTGCCAGTGCAGCCAGGCCTGGTGCGCTGATTCCATCATCATTTGTCAACAGGATTTTCAAAATCGTTTATTCCTTTACCGCAATATAAAAAGTGTTAGAACTAATAATTCAGTTCTTTCTGTTCATCGCTTTTATTTTCAAGAGGGAAAAAAGTCAGTATCTGATGTACCCGTTCCTTCAGATTCTTACGGTGAACAACGGAATCGACAAAACCATGTTCCAGTAAAAATTCGGATTTTTGAAAACCGTCCGGTAAATCCTGGCCGATTGTTTGTTTTATGACACGTGGGCCGGCGAAACCGATAAGGGCTTTTGGTTCTGCCAGTATAACATCTCCAAGCATGGAATAACTTGCCGTAACGCCGCCGGTAGTCGGATGTGTAAGAATGGAAAGATAGGGCAACTTTGCATCTGAAAGAAGGGCAAGATGCGCGGAAGTTTTGGCCATTTGCATAAGAGAATAAGAGGACTCCTGCATTCGTGCACCTCCTGATGCGGAAATGATGATCAGTGGCTGTCTCTTCTCCAGGGCAATGTTGATCGCCCGGGCGATTTTTTCGCCCACTACTGAACCCATGCTGCCGCCGATAAATCGAAAATCCATTACCGCAAGAATAACAGGTATATGATTTATGGAACACATTCCGGTTTTGATTGCTTCAGTAAGATTTGTCGAATTCATAGTCGTTTTAAGCCTGTCGGAGTATCGTTTCGAATCTTTAAATTTTAAAGGATCGGCGGACTGTATTTTGGCGTTGAATTCAACAAAAGAGTTGTTGTCTGCCAGAATTCTGATATAATCGTCACTGTTTATCCGGAAATGGTAATCACATTTCATGCACACAAATAAATTTTTTTCCAACTCTTTTTTATATATGACCTCACCGCAATTTTGACATTTTATCCATAATCCGTCGGGTAATTCTTTTTTTGTTTGTGTTACAAGTCCTTTTTTAACACGTTTAAACCACGCCATTTTAACTCCATTTAAATTCAACAACTATTCAATCACCGGTTTCCGGTTAACGGACACCTTCACCTGATCATGTACAAAGCTTCAATAAAATCAAGTGATATAAATAAAAATTTTATTCTTACAAACAGGTCATCAAACGACCGAATACCCGAAATGTTAATAATAAATAAAATTAAGGGTATCGTATTCGGATTTAACCGGACGTTAAAAATTAAAATAGAAACTCATTAATATAGCATCTTCATTTTCAGATTCATAATAATTTTTACGTATACCTGCAATTTCAAATCCATATTTCTGATATAAATTTATGGCTTTAAAATTGGATTTTCTAACCTCCAAATGCATGATTTTTATGTTATAATCATGTGCGATAGTAAATATTATATCCATTATCCATGAAGCGATTCCAAGGCCGCGATATGATTCCCGAACGGCAAGATTCGCAATATGGAGTTCATCTTCAATTATCCAGAATACAGTATAAGCAATTCGTGTATTTTCATTACATACGACCAGGCATTTGGAATAGTCATGCAAAAGTTCCGCCTCAAAAGATGAACGAGACCACGGGGAAGGGAAGATTGCTTTTTCCAATTCATATATATGGTCGATATCCTCACTTTGCATGGGTCTCATATGTAATAATAAACCGGAATCAAGGGTTATATCATACTCTGAATTTATCATCAGGACTAATCATTTTTGTTAACAATAAGCGGGGGCTTTGGAATTCCGGCAATAAATTCCTGATGGTATAACGGTTCTAAAGTATCAATATTACTGATATTATTCTGTTTTATTTGCTGTGAACCCAGGTATGCTATATTAAAAGCGCCCGGCACAGAAAAATGATCAGGAGCAATTGTAATCCCTTTATCGGAAAAATCTATTTCCGAAAAATCAGTTGTATGACCAATCAGTAATGTCCTGGGCTGCAGGAACGATAATAATTCATCGTTGGTGATAACCGTTACCTTTTTTATTAATTGATCCTGTCCGTTTTGCCTGTCATATAATGCCGCATAATATTCCTTGTTACGGGATTTTAAAAGCGGACAGATTAATCCGTTTGTTATAGGCGCCTGAAAAGCAAGACCCTGTAATGTTGAGACCGAAGTGACCGGTATATCTGATGATATGGCCAATCCCTTAACCGCGGCAAGACCGATACGCAGTCCGGTAAACGATCCGGGACCGATAGAAATAGCAATACCGTCAAGTTTGTTAATTTCCGTATTGGTCATAAGACAAAGATGGTCGATTATCCGGAAAAGTCCTTGTGCGTGGATGTTTTTAATATTAAGCCTGTAATCGGCCAATAATATGTCATCCTCAATGATTGCAGCGCTGCAAATCTGAGTAGCAGTTTCAATTCCAAGTATTTTCAAACTAATTTGTATTTCTTAAATTGTTTTGATTTTGGGTTATTAATATATTACGTTCAGTTTCCCAGTCAGATTCAATATCCCATTTCATGTGAATTTCAAATCTTTGTCCGATTATCTCTTTTATTATGATTTCCGGCCATTCAATCAGCGATATACCTTCCCCGTATAGGTATTCATCCAGTCCCAATTCATATAATTCTGACTCTGATTGAATTCGGTAAAAATCAAAATGATATATCGGTGGAGAATTTCTATATTCATTAATTAATGTAAATGTCGGACTGGTCACTAAATCTTTTGTACCCAATCCTTCACAAACACCACGGATAAAAGTTGTTTTGCCGCTGCCAAGTTTTCCAAATAAGCATACAATACTACCGGGCGCCAATTCGGATGAAAAAGTTTTTCCCAGGGCCAGCGTTTCTTCCGTGCTGTATGTCTTTTTTTTTAATAAAGTTTTCAATTGCTCTGATTGATTATACAAATTAATAAGTTTATTTTGGCTCAAGCGTCATGACAGGAAGAATCAACTCTTCCAGGGATATTCCTCCGTGCTGAAAACTATCCGCATAGAAATTCAGATAATGATGATAATTTGTCGGGTAGACAAAGTAATAATCTTCTTTTGCAATAATATAATTTGTATTTACTCCTCTGGCCGGTAATTTATATTCTGCCGGCTCTTTAATAAATAATGCGTGTTTAAAATTTACTTTGAGATTACGTCCGTATTTATAACGAAGACTGGTTGATGTTTTACGATCTCCAATAACTTTTGTTCCACGCCTGCTGCGAATACTTCCATGATCCGTGGTAATGATTACAGTGTTACCGCTGTCGGCAAGTTGCCGCAGGGCTCCAAAAATGGGCGCATGCTCAAACCATGATCTTGTCATGGTACGATAGGCCGCCTCGTTTGGAATCATTTCTTTTATCAGATTTGATGAACTTCGGGTATGTGCCAGTATATCAACAAAATTGAGAACGATAACAGAAAAGGGTGTATCGGCATATTCATGAATTTTTCGGGCTACGCTTTGCGCTTCTTTAATATCAAGAATTTTGGCGTATTTAGGACTCGGTTTCAGATTGAGTTTTTTTCTTAATAACAATTCCGCCATCAATTGAGGTTCGAGGCGATTGAGAGAAATGTCATCCTCTTCCGTGCTTTTTTCCCACATGTCCGGATTTTTTTCCTCCAGTTCACTGGGAAATAGTCCGCTAAAAATGGCATTTCGGGAATAGGGCGTTGCAGTAGGAATTATGGAAAAATAATAATCTCGTTTTATACGAAAGTAATTTCTTAACAGCGGCTCAATAACAAACCACTGATCCAGCCGAAGATTATCAATTACCAGTAAAATTGTATTGTTACCTTTTTCGATTTGCGGGATCACAAAAGTTGGAATTACATCGACAGAAAGAGGAGGCCGATTATTCGATGTCAGCCAGTTAAGATAATGCTGTTCAAAAAAACGTCCAAATTCGGCATTGCAATCTTTTTTCTGATCGTATAAGGTATGTTCAAGTCCCAAATCCGGATGCAGATCAAGTTGTACGTCCCAATCGGAGAGTTTTATATGGATATCAATCCAATCCTCCCAATGCATTGGTTCCAGGAGTCTGGTTGCTATTTTATTGAACTCTGTGATATAATCCCGCGATATCTTTTGACCGGCTATTTTTTTACTTTCAAGTATCTTTTTACAAACCAAAAGTATCTGGCTTGGATTCACCGGTTTGGTCAGATAGTCATCGATTTTGGCGCCAATGGCGTCTTCCATTAATGATTCTTCCTCGCTTTTGGTTACCATAATAACAGGTAATCCCGGATTAATTTCCTTTAATTCATTCAGCGCGGATAAACCATCAATCCCGTGTAACATTTCATCGAGCAGTACCAGATCATAAAAATTATTTTTCACCAATTCAATTGCGTCTTCTGCGTTCGTCACGGTTTTAACATTATAACCTTTACTTTCAAGAAACAATACATGAGGACGTAACAGATCGATTTCATCATCTACCCAGAGTATTTTTTTATTTTCTTCTGTCAAAATTACTCCTTTAAAAACTATAACTTAATGATTTTTTCCTATTCAGTCAATCCTTTTATTATAAATAGCAAAAGCCGTATTACAGGTATAAGTACTTTGGATTTTAATATATGATTGACAGGTGTTTATTATTTATTATCATAATGGGTAATAATGTAATCATTTACAAGCATACTTGGGACTTTATTGTCACAAATATAATATGAAACAGGTCCGGTTTTTATTGTATTGTTCCTTTTTGTAAACACATATTAGCCAGTATTTATAGGCTTTTACTCATTTTTAGATTTTTTTTTCAAAATTTCAGGAAAAAATAGAAATATGTTGCATAAAATATCCAATTTTTAGGTGTTTATTTTGATTGATTGTCCATTTTAGGTAATAATTTCATGATTTTAGAAAACTATTGAAACCAAAGTGGCTTCTTTCTTTTTGGTTTAAGTGTATTAAAATTAATGATTTATTGGTTTAACAAAATTCAAAAAGGTAATTCGGATTTATGGCATAATGTTTGAATAAATGACTGTGAAAAATAAAAAAAACGTACTTTGTACCTAAATAACTTAATTTATAATTAATAAAAGGAGTACAAAATGGGTCAACAGCAACTTTTACTCATCGTTTTAAGCGTTATCATTGTTGGTATCGCAGTAGTGGTCGGTATACAAACATTTGGTACATCGGCTGCAGCTTCGAATCAGGAAGCCGTAATTAATGATCTAATGAACATGTCAGCTCGTGCGCAGCAATATTATGTAAAACCCACCGGAATGGGCGGCGGCGGTAATCAATTTGATGGTCTGGGAATGCATCACATGACACCGGTTGCAATTGGTGCTACATCTTACACAAACGAAAATGGAACTTTCACTATTTCCACCGCGGGCTCGGGCGATGCCGTTACATTACAAGGCGTTGGTTCTTACAAGGACAAAGATGGTCAGGTATGTCAGGTACAGATGACTATTGGACCGAACAGTATTACTACAACTGCAATAACCAAAGTAGCTGCTGGAGCATAATCGATTGACCAATAATTTACACATTATTGTCTTTGAATAAGCAAGTTGGGCTGAATGATTAGTATCATTTTACAAATTGTACTTACTTGTATATTGCAGGTATAACTGAACCTGGTTTAGACAAAAGTTCCATACGTCAAGGTAACCACGGTATGTTCTAGAGTAAACATGGGCCCAGCATTTTTTTGGGCCCTTTTTTTAATCAGTTTTTTAATTCAAGGAAGAAAGATGGCAGAATTTCGTTATACAGGTTTAACCCCGCAACAAAAAAGAATTACTGGCTATATTGAGGTAAAAAATAAAAACGAAGCAAAATCCAGAATTGCTTTGCTCTCACGCCAGAAGGGTTTTACACTTTCTTCCATACAAAAAAAGTCTGTCTATTTGTACAAAGTACGTAAACAGGCCGGTCAATTGATACGGGGTGAACAGGAAGCCTATTCAAAAGAAGAAGTGGAACTTGCTCTCCGGCGAATGGGATTTGACGATGTACATGTTGAAAAAAGTTTAATTGATTTCCGGATGAAGCCCCCGCAGGGTGATGTAATTACTTTTATAAGATTATCCGCGGATTTACTGCGCGAAAAACTCCCTTTTGATGAAATATTGACTTTGCTTGAAACCGACATTTCAAATAAATCAATGAAAAAAATCATTAAAGAAATTCTGAATGATTTAAAAGATGGTAAAGACGGGGAAGAGGTCTTTAACAAACAGGCCAATTTCCTTGGAAAATTTCCCGCGAAAATGCTGGGCGTGGCTTCCAAGAGCGGTAATATGGCCGAGGTATATGAGAATACGGCCATATTCCTGGAAAGGGTCCATGAATTTAAAAAGAGTATTCGCAGCGCATTATTAATGCCTTCGATTACAATGTTTGTATTATTGGGAGCTGTTATTTTTTATATCGGTTATATCTTCCCGGAAACGGCTGAAATGTTTGCCAGCTTTGGCGCAGAATTACCACCAATGACCCAGGCCAGTCTGGATTTAAGTCATTTCCTGACAGGGAATATTATCTGGATTGTATTAATATTGCTTGTTCCGCCGCTTATTTTGTTCCGGCTTGCTTTAACAAAAAAGGGGCAGATTATTGTTGGAAAGTTTTCAATAAAAATGCCGATCATCGGGCCGATATTACACAAGACGTCAATTGAAATTTTTTGCCGTGTATTCAATTCCATGTACAGCGGCTCGGGTGAAAATATCGAGGTCATACGGACTGCCGCCGAAGCGTGCCGTAACAAATATATGGAAAAACGGATCAAGGAAGTGACCATACCGATGATGGTACGGGAAGGAAAAGGATTTGTCGAATCGCTCAAACAGGCGGATATATTTACAGAAAATGCGCTAACTCGTTTTAATACCGGCGCCGAATCCGGTACGTTAAAAAAGGTAAGTTTGCAGATAGCGCGGTATTATGAAAAAGAATCTAAATACAAAATGCAGGCAATTGTCGATTGGATACAGGTTTTCGTTGCTTTGATCATCATGCTTGTCATGACTTTGTTGACAGTTGTATCATCGGAAACCGCAGTATTTTCACCTAAAATGCCTGGAATGGGAATGTAGGGAATATAAGTTATGATTGTAAATTCACACATACCAAATACCGTTGTTGAAATGCTGACAAATGAAGGTCTGTTTACAAAAACCGACCTGAATAAAGCGTATGAAATTGTTGCGAAATCCGATAAAAAACAAAGTCTGGAAAATGTTTTAATCAAAGAGCTGGGTTATGACCGGCACAAAGTTTATCAGGCGTTTTGCAGAGTATATGCTTTCCGGGAGATTAAAATAGACGGCACATCGGTTTCCGAAGGATGGCTGAAATTTATACGTGACATGTATGAATCGTTGCCGCAATCGAGTCAGGATTCTTTTGTTGATAAAAAAATTCTCCCCTTCGGATATAGTGAAAAGAATAATGAAATAACAATATTTATCACGCCCGATCCGACAGATCGTGAAATTGACCGGGTGATCAGGCAGGCAGGTTTCAAAAGATTTGAACTATCCTACGGCAAGCTGGAAGATGTTGAAGAAATATTACACAAGGCGCTGCCCAATGAGAATCAATTTCTGGAAAATTTAAAAGAGGTCACCGACGAATTATCTTATATCGACGATGAAGATGAAGAAAAGGGTCTTGATGAAGATGAACTTACCGCCGCTATTAATAAAAGCCTGCTGGTTAATCTTTTCGAGGGATGTTTAATTGAAGCTGTGCATAAGGGCGCCAGTGATATTCATATCATACCCAAAGAGGGTAACATTACCGAAATTCATTTTCGGGTCGATGGACGTTTGGCTTTATGGCATAAACAGGATGGCGTAAAACCGGAAGCTTTTCTGGCGGTTGTTAAGGATAGAACCCGTAACGTTGACCGTTTTGAATGGGATGTGGCCCAGGACGGTTTTATTCAGCGTGAAGTTGATCATTATCTTATTCGATTCAGGGTTTCCATTTTGCCTATCGTTTCGAGCGCCTTTACCCGGAAATATGAAAGTGTTGTTATTCGTGTTCTTGATGACAGGAAGGTAATTACGGATCTGGCAAAACTTGGATTTGATGGTTTTGCCAAAGAAGAATTTCTCAAGGCCATAAAGAAACCCCAGGGAATGGTCATATTGACCGGACCGACCGGTAGCGGTAAAAGTACCACTCTGGTTGCGGCACTGCACCAGGTTATGTCACCCGAATTGAATGTGTTAACGGTTGAGGATCCGGTTGAATATAATATAAAAGGGGCGCGTCAGCTAAAGATCAGTAATAAAATGAATTTTGACCAGGCAATTCGTTCGATTTTACGACACGACCCCGATATCGTTATGGTAGGTGAGATTCGGGATACAAAAACTGCTGAAATCGGAATTAAACTGGCCAATACAGGGCATTTAACTTTTTCTACATTACACACAAACGATGCTGTGAGTGTTATTTCCAGATTGTTTAAAATGGATATTGAACCTTTTTTAATCGCCTACGCCATTAACCTTGTTGTCGCGCAGCGATTAATGCGAACGCTATGCAATAAATGTAAAAAGCAAATTACCAATATTGATAAAGATTATGCGCTATCACTTGGATTTACGGAACAGGAAATAACGACACACACTTTTTATAAACCTGTAGGATGTGACAGTTGTAAAAAAGGCTTTGCGGGTCGTGTTGCGATCCATGAAGTATTACCCTTTACGCCGGAAATAAGAAAATTAATTTTGTCGGCGTCCGGTGAGCTGGATGAAGATTCGATTAGGGAAAGTGCCTTGAAATATGGTATGATAACCTTGCGGGCATCCGCACGAAGGAGGGTTATTGAAGGCCGGGCGTGCATGGAAGAAGTTGCTGCTGCAACAATGGAATAAAATTATATTATGAGGTAAATATGTATAATATTTTAATTGTCGATGATGAAAAGGAGTTACGGGAAACATCAGCCGAACTGCTGCGAATGGAAGGTTATGAAGTGGTATGTGCAGCTGATGGGGACGATGCTCAGGCAAAAAGCGGTGACAAAAATTTTGATCTGGCGCTTATAGACCTTGTTTTACCCGGTAGAATGAATGGACTTGATATTATCAGTAATTTACGATCTAAATCATCCAATACTTATATAATAGCATTCACAGGTTTTAGCGGACAAAATTTTTCTCAAAAGGCGATAAAAGCGGGGGCTAATGAATTTGTTACTAAACCCGGTTTAGCAAAGAATTTGGTTGACAATATAAATAAATTTTTTAACCGGGAGTCCACTTCAAAGCATAAAAAGCCGGAATCTGCGACTATAGCAACCCAAATGAGTAAAGAAAATTTTGAAAGTGATTTACATTTTAATTTTAATATTTTTGCCAATATACCCGATAAAAATATTAAAGAGTTAATGGCTTTAGGTGAGCGGAAAAAAATTGCGGTGGGCGATAATCATGTTATGGATGTGACCAAAGAGTTGGTCATCATAACTCATGGAAGTATGGCCTGCTGGTATCAGAACAGTATAATCGGTTACTATAAAGCCGGAGATGCCATTGGTGAAACGTCCGTATTTTTATCCGGTCAGACTAAATTTTTGCTGGTATTAAAATCGGAAGAAGAATTTGAATTATTAGTAATCAATAGAAATGAAATAGCAAAGTATTTGCAGGAAAACAAAAATTTTGCGTTCCGTTTTGCAGTGAACACCATATTGAGTATGACTAAAAAATTTATGGTAACCTGTGAACGTATCGCACGAATGAATGAAGAAGTCAGGCTAAATTGAGCTCAGGTAGATTAGGCGATATATTAATTTATTAACTTTTGACTTTATTAAGAGGGGTTAAAAGTATTGCGAAAAAATAAAATTAATCCGGTTGTTGACACCATGAATAACAAGAATTTTACCAATGCGCTTCAATGGTGGAATTATGTACGCTGGTTTTCCACAATCAGCTTTTTGTCCGTTGGTATAATACAAATGGCCATAAAACAAAAGAATTTTCCTCAAAATAATTTTATTTATACTTTAGTTACTATCATGCTGCTGAACATAATATACAGTTTTTTGCTGAATACTTTCAAGTTCAAGATGCTGTATATTCTTTTACATAATTTACTGGATATTTTGATTTTTTCAATGGTCATTTATTTGACCGATGGTCCGGCGAGCCCGTTGATTTGGCTGTATTTAATTCCCATTTTAACATCCAGTATCACCGCCGGTAAGGGCCCTGGATTATGGGCCAGTTTTCTAAGTGTTGTCTGTTTGTTTATGGTATTATTTCTGACTGAATATAAGGACATAACACTGTTCAGTGTTGAATTTTCCAGAGAGTTGATTGTATTCACTCAGAAAAATTCTGTTACCCTGCTGTCTTATGTCTGTTTGTTTTTCCTGGTTTATTTTATATCATCATTTCTGGCTATGACATTACATAATCAAAATAGTGAACTTTATTGGTTGAATAAAGAAATAAACAAAAAAAATACCGACCTGGTAGATTCGTGCAATAAAAAATTATTTCAAGAAAAACAAATATTTGTCGATACTATTTTAAGAACATTACAGCATGAAATGAATAATCCATTGACAATTATTTCGGTGAACGCGGAACTTTTGTTAAAGGAACAAGGACAATCTTATCTTGAAAGAGCGGAAAGTATTCAAAATAATATTACCAGAATTCGTTCAATCGTAACAAAAATTGAAAATCGATATTTTAACGACATGCATTTTTCCATTGATCCTCTGGAAATAATAAATTATCACAAAGCCAGAGAATTGGAAGAACGCTATGTAACTGATTACAATATGAAATAATTATGTTAGAATCAATTTTTACAAAAATTTTATCACAAATTCCCAAGCATGTTGAAGGTTTGGACAGGCTGAAATATATGAATGACGGCCTGCAACAATTGACACCCCAGGAAATTTATATTTTACAAAACAAGTACAAAGAATTTTTACTTGTGATGCGTAAACTCAACGCTTCAGATATTGAACTGGGCGGCTATACCTCTCAAAATTATGTCTGGTTCCGGGTGCAGGGTAAAAAGATTCCCCGACATGAACTGGGTTTTTGGAATGTCGATCAAACCGATATATTATGTCTTTCATTAATTTCGCCAAAACAGGCGGAGTTGATGTTAAAGAATCGGGTTGTCGATTTTTCATTTAATATGAAAAATGACGAACACGTTTTACGCTGGAGATCAAGTTTGTATGTCGATCTTGGCCACCTGGCATTAAATATGCGCTCGATCGCCTCGGATGTCTATCCCTATAAAAAGTTGGGATTTCATCCCAATATTTCTCTTTATCTTTCACTGGCACACGAAAAACAGGGGCTTGTTTTGCTGACCGGTATTACCGGATCCGGTAAAAGCACCACTATGGACAGTATTGTTGACGCGAACAACCAGACGGTCAATGGTCATATTGTCATCATCGGAGATCCGATTGAATTTATTCATAAATCGAAAAAGTGTATCATCAGGCATCGTGAAGTTGGCAGAGATGTGTTATCATTCAAAGATGGTGCCGTTCAATCATTACGGCAGGACCCGGATATCATTGTTGTGGGTGAAATGCGTGATCCGGAAACAATTATGACGTGTCTGGAAATATCCGATACCGGTCATAAAGTATTTTCAACCCTGCATACGGGTTCGGCAGTTGAAACAATTGACAGAATTGTTGCCGAATGTCCGACTAATGAACAGGATCGTGTTCGTGTGCGTTTGGCTGATCAGCTAAGAGTCGTTATTTCCCAAAAGCTTGTGCCGGCTTTGGATCAAAAATTAATCCTTGCCAAAGAAGTGTTGCTGGTAACCAGTTCAGTCCGGGCGGCGATCCGCAACAAGAATATTACCGAAATATATCAGATGATTGCCGAGGGGGGAAAATTAGGTATGCATACATTGGAACAGGATCTGACCAGGTTAGCCAAAATGGGAAAAATTTCAGAACAGGTTGCCGTCAATTATGCAAACAATAAAAAAAGAATTCAGGAATTATTAAATTAAGTTTTAATCATGAAAAAAAGAGCATTAGGCATATTTATCGATGATTATCAACTCAAGGCCGCTTTACTTGCTGCAAATGGTAAAGAAATTGAAGTTGAAGAATTGGAAACATTTCAACTTGTTGAGCAATTGGAAAACCGGGAATCCCTGGAAAACAAAAAAAATGAAAAGGCCATTGCAATCGAAGATCAGGGTTTCGGTCTGGATATTGAAAATTCAGGTTTTATTGATACTGATAAAGAACTGCCGCCGGAAGGTAAAACCAATATCGATATAGTGATAGATATTATAAACCGGATGATTCCAAAAGGCACGCGGGTTGGTTTTAACCTTTCGAACTCTTTTACATTATACAAAAATATTACCGATGTTCAGGAAACCAATAAAAAGAAGATAAAAAAGGCCATCTGGTCCGATTTTTATGAAAGTAATAATGGTGACACCAAATATGAGAATGTCGGTTATTTAAAACACTCCGACGGCAGTTTGTTATCTGTGGTTCACGATGATCCGCTGGTTCTTTCCGCGTTATTCGATGAAGCCTGCACCATAACCAGAACAAATCCCGTGCGGCTTTCTCTTATCGATACGATTGAATTTACGCTGGCTCATGAATTACTGCAAAACTATGAGTTTGATAAAGACAGTAACTCCGCGGTCATAATATTTGCCGAAGGATTCACAAAAATCTTTTTTATGCAGGGGAAGGAAATAAAATCCGTATTGCCGACAATACATGAGGGCGCGGATTCCGAGACGGTGTGCGATACGGCTTTTTCGAAAATATTATTTGAACTGGATTCGGGAAATATTTCATCTCTCAATAATATTATATTGGTCGGTGAAAATGCGCGTTTGGATTCTGATGTATATTTCAAAAAACGTTTACCGGAATTAAATATCATCCGTTATGATGCGTCCAGGGCCGCCCATGGTGTCAACCTGGATAAATATGATTCTCAAATGGAATCGTATGGTATTGCTATTGCAATGGCTTTAAAAATACTGGACGAAAAAAATACGGTACCGTATGATCAAAATTTTCTTCCTTCAAGAATAAGAGACAAAACCTCAATCTATAAAGTGAGCTGGCACGGTTTATTGTTATTGATCATCCTGTTTCTGAGTGCATTTTTTATCACGACAAAAAGTATCAGTAATAATATTCATATTAAAAAGGCCGGTATTCAATCAGCATATCTTGATAATGAATTAAAAGATCTGAAATTGGTCGCACATCAGGTAGATAGTCTAAGGAATGAGATTAATGAGCTGAAAAAAAGCACGGCTTTGATCGATTCGATGACGAAAGAAACGATAAGATGGACGCCGACCCTGGAAAAGTTTTCCAAAGCATATAACGAAATCGGCCCGTTTAGCATAACTAAAATTCAAACCCCGGCAATAGATCATATGATTGTTGAACTAAAAATGAAAGACCGCGGACAGGTTGCACAACTGGAAAGATTTATGGATTTTAGTTTGATTTCGGCGATCTACACGGCCGAAGAGAGTCAGGAATTTATTAATGTGACAATTGATTGTCAGGTAAAAGTTATTCAAGTCGAAACTAAAGATAGTTATTGATATGCCTTATAAAATCAGAAATACATTGTTTATCGGAATATTTTGGCTGCTCGTTATGGCCGGAGGATTCTATTACATCTATGGTGTGCAGGCCAAAAAGTATGCCGAATTACAACAGGAAAACAAAAGAAAAACAGATCGACTCAATGATCTGAAAAGCATGCAGATTACCAGGCATGAACTCATTGAAAGTTATACCCACCTTAAAGATCTGAGCCTGGGTAAATTAGGGGCATTGGCCGGGAATGAATCACCGGGAGAAACATTTGATTATATGCTGCGTGAACTGAACCGTACAAGTTCCATGATTGAACTAAACCAGGAATTAGTTGATCAACAAAAATTTAAAGACTTTCAAAGAAGTACATACCAAATAAGCGGGGAAGGAAATTTTGAGGATTTTTATGAACTTTCCTGGTTTCTTGAGAACGGCCCGATTTTTTATGATATCAGATCAATTAATATTGACCGGATAGGAGCGGAAGAAAAAGAGAATGCAGAACGTAAAAGAGGAGAGATGACTTTTGCTGTCAATGTTTGGGGATTCCAAAAAGAAAAAGGACTCGATATTGAACAGATTGTCAGGGAAACCGGTCAGCCCCCCAATGTATCAAATATTATTCAAAATCCGGTAGCGGAAGCAATTGATCGGGTCGTATTAAGTAAACAAAATAAAGCCTCATCCGATTATCAGAAAAATCTCGCATCATCCGCATTGGGAGATGCCCCTACCAGAAATCCGTTTAGTAATGAACGTGTTATACAAAGGAATTCGGAGGGCTTACCGGAAGTAACGCCGGCGACGGAAATTTTAGCGATTACTCCAAACAGTGTGATGATTCGGGATAAATCAGGGAAAATAAAAAAATTAAGAATAGGGGACAGGGTTTTGGGAGGAAAAGTTGGATATATTGATGTGAAAGCCGGCAAAGTAGGTATCAACCTCTCTTCAGCCGGCGGTGGTGGATCCCTTGAATTGAAATTAACTAAAAAGTAAGTGGTACGTTATGAAAAAATTAAAAATTACAATTCTTTATTTGCTCATTATTTTTATTTCCTTGCCCTGTTTTTCCCAGGAACGGTTTCCGCGCGAGTATACTCCACCAGAAGAGCTCTGTTCTATTAACGGTCAATTAGAATTTCAGGACGCCATGAATATTCTGAGTGAATACTCTATACAGTTCGCCAACAAGCCTATTTTTGATCCGACAAAACAAAAAGGCTCTGTAGGTATAGATGTAGATGCTTTACAATGGGAAAAAGCTTTGCAAATAATATTAAGCGCCCGAGGTCTGTGGTATGAAGAAAAAGAACATTTTTTTCAGATCGTTTATCCGACAAACACGTCAACCATTTCTAACGGTTCCACTAATATTCCGGATGAAATTAATCTGAGACCGGGCAGCAAGGAAATTAAAATTGAGACAATTTTTTTCGAAGGCGACAGGAAAGCAATTTCCGAAATTGGTCTCGACTGGAGTTCTTTTTACAATGGTAAAGTCACAATGTCATCCGATCAAATGGGAGCGCTCTCTGTCAATGAAAGCTTTTTTGATCTGTCGGTCAAGATTCCCAGCAAAACATTTGATGTTGATATTCGCGCATTGCTCAGTATATTCGATTCGAAAAATATCGGCAAGGTACTTGCCCAGCCCCAGGTCGTGGTAACAGAAGGCAATGAAGGCAAAATTCAGGTTGGTCAGGATTTTTCAATTAAAACTAGAGATTTTGCCGGTAACCTGATTGACAGATTTTTCAGTACCGGTACTATATTGCAGGTTACACCCTATATTATTATGGATGATGATAAAAACGAAGCCATTTTACTTAAAGCCCATGTTGAGCGTAGTCAGGCGACACCCGATGTCGTCAGTACGATTATTAACAAATCCGAAGCCAATTCTTATATACAATTATTTGACGGTGAAGAGACACTCATTGCGGGATTGTATAATACCGAAAAAACCAATTTACGAAAAGGACTGCCTCTTTTAAAAGATTTACCCCCCTGGTTTTTTGGTCTTTGTTATCTGTTCGGGTATAACCGGACTGAAACGTCACAAAAGGAATTGATCATAATTCTTAAAGCATCAATTTTACCCGATGTTTTTGATAGAAAAAATTATCCCAATAATCAAAATTTATGGGATCCTGATGCGGAACTCAAATTAGAAAAATTCAAAAAAGGAACTATTGAACCCGGCATTCCAAAACGCGAGGTGAGTAACACATATACGCCAAAGCCAAAGCCGGTTAACAAGGCTATCGAGAAAAAAACCTATGTTCCACAACCCAGAGCCCAGGCCACCCCGGTTATGAATCCGGAAAAAACGATCGAATCCGCTAACTATTATCTCGGAAATGTAATATCTGTTGAAGATAATATTGTATTAATCAAGTGGAAACAGAATTTTAATACTCAGAAATTATTCGGAAAAAGGTTTTCTACTGTCAGGTTAAACGGTAACAAAAAACCCATTCAGGTTGGTTATGTTTTGATTCAACAGACAAAATATGACCGGACAATTGCACATAAAATTAAAGGGGACGTTAGACCGGGTGATTTAATCGTTATCAAGATAAAAACCGGTGTCTGATGTAAATGAATGTTATTATTTGAAAAGTAGGTTATCAAAATGAAGATAAATCATAAATTAATTTTTTCAATTTTCATGGTGTTGGGCTTTTTCTTTATGATACAATGTGGTAAAGATGATGATAAAGTTGTAGGACCAAACAGGATTGAAAAAATTGAGATTGATGATCAGGAACCCTGGTTAATTGCCGATGGAATTTCTACCGCCTCAATTATTGCCGTAGTTTATGATACAAGCGGATATCCGGCCCAAGGAGTAAGAGTCAATTTTACAACAAACCATGGTTCTATAACATCTTATTCGATTTCTAATGTTTTGGGTGAAACGACTGCAATTTTGACCAGTGTAGCAAGTGATGTGGACCTTGATGTAACCGTTACGGCGACCATTCAGGACAGCAGTTCGTTGAACAAAAAAATTCCGGATAAACATAAAGTTGTGCTGAAAGTGAAAAATTTTTCTCAGACAGAAAAGTTGAAAAAAGTGTCCGGAGATGCCTCAGATACCGCTACAATCGATATTAAATTTATCGGAGTGACCTTAACGGCTGTAATTGATCAAAAGGATATACCGGCTGATGGAATTAATACCGCCAAACTTGAAGTTGTTATTAAAGAAACCGTAAGTAAGAAGGCGGTACCCGGGGCCGATATATTTTTAAGAGCAATATATAATACGGTTCCTGGCCAATTAAAAACATCTGAGAGGGGGGTAGCCGCCGTTGATCTGGTTTCTTTGACCAGGGCAATCGATGATACGATATTTATTGATTATGGGACCTTTGAAAGTAAACAAATCTTATTGAGCTATGTGACTCCCAAACTGAATTTGTTTCCCGAAATTGCGCAATTGTCCGCCGACGGAAAAAGCAAATTAGTGATGACAGCAAGATTGACTACTCATAAAAATAATCCGATAGTGGGTGCAAATGTAAATTTTATAACCTCGGACGGTTCTATAACCGCAACCGCGGTAACAAATGAGAAAGGTGACGCATTGGCCGATCTGGTGAGCGGCAGTTCGGCAAATCCCAATGTTCAGGTTATATCCAGTTTTTATAATGTGTCCGATACTGCGCAAATATCTTTTGTAGAATCGGCGGGACAGACTTTATTTTCATTGACCGGTAACCAGGTGGTTATCCGGAATGGTATTTCGGCAGTAAAGTTAACCGCAACACTTTTAGACGACCAGCAAAATCCGGTTAAAGACACAAAACTCCGATTCAAGGCGAATTACGGAGTGGTGGACAGTGTCGCCATAACCGATGAAAACGGTCAGGCTGAAGTTGATTATATTTCCGATGCAGACTCTGTTGATGCCCGGGATGTGATAACGGCGACATTTGGTACGATGACAACAACTTTACCGATTGATCTGCTTGGGGTTTCCATGCAGGTATCCGCGAATCCGGATTCAATACAGGCCGACGGCATTGCTTCATCTGTTATAACTGTTCAGCTCAAATTAACGACGACAAAAGATGTAATTCCCTATGCCGTTGTTAATTTTAATTCGAATTTAGGTTCTATCCCCAATCAGGCAACAACGGATGTTTTGGGAACCGCCAAGGCTGAATTAATTTCGGAATCGCAGGCCGGTATTGCATACGTAAATGTTTTTTATGGCGGGCTTTATAAAACGGTGCCGATTATTTTTGCATCCGAAAAGCCGACAACGATCTTGCTTACTGCCGAACCGAATTTCATCTGGGTCAAGGAAACGGGAAATCTTGAACAAACAACTCTGACGGCACGTGTGCTGTCACAAACCGGTACACCGGTTTCGAATGATGTTTCGGTCAAATTTACATTGTTAAACGGCCCCGGAGGCGGTGAATCCATATTCCCTGCAAAAAATGGTTCGTTATCCGAATCAGTCCCGATCAAAACTGTGGATGGTGAGGCCAAAGCGACTTTAAAAGCGGGTACCCGATCCGGAACAGTGCGAATTATGGCCGAAGTTGTTGGAGAATATGATATTACAGCCAGAATCGCGAATGTTGTGATCCGTTCGGGTCCGCCGTATATGTGGATCGATCCGAATGATAAAAATCATGTGGAAAGCCATATGACAATTGCTTTTGATTACATAAATCGGGATGGGTGGCACAATGTCAAAGACTATGAAGTAACAGTATATGTTGGTGACAGGTATAATAATCCTGTGGAGGAGGGTACAACAGTTTATTTAACATCAACAGCCGGTATCATCACAACCGATGTAAAAACGGATGCTAATGGCGTCGGTACGGCCATATTAAGGTCCGCAAATCCAAAGCCTTATTTAAATCCTTCGGACCCGTTTGTGTTGGCGCCGCACCGTATACCAAATCCCAATGCTCCCGATTTAATGCTGGATATTCAAGTACCTGATTTTGAAGGCTCGGAAGTACTTAACAGTCTTGGCAATTATGGCGAGAATGATGGAATGGCTTTTGTTCTGGCCAAAACCCAGGGTTGTGATCAGTACCTGCACCAATCAGACCACTCCGACTCGACCGTTATGGTGTATACCTACGGCGGCGTGATATTCAGCGGTCCGTTGAATACGAATCCCTGGCCGGACGGTCAAATACAGGGCTTCCGGGTGAACGCGGATAAAACTTCCCTGAAACTGGGTGAGGCTGCTGTAATTAGTATTCGCGTTTATGACATAAACGGAAACCCGGTTTCGCAGGGTTCAACCCTGACCGCATCCAGCTCCAAGGGCAGGCTGGCGCAAACAACATTTATGCCGAGTCCGGAAAAATACGGTTTGGGCAGCACATTTTATTCAACTTATTTATTGAATAATTTGGATCCGATTGACGATAAAGCCGGTACGGCTGAAATTACTTTTAACCTTGAAAGTCCTAATGGCAGCGCAACAAAAACAATATTCATTTATTTGTCCTTAGAAGAACCTTAAAAGATAGTATTACAATATGGCCTCATCAGAAACATTATTAACAATTGGCGCGTTGGTTCTGTTATCCATTTTTACTTTAACTTTAAACTCTCACATGGTACAGGACCATACCGCTATTTATCAGAGTGAGCAATATATAGAAGCAATGGGGGCGGCGCAGCGTTATATTGAAGAAGCTGAGGCTTTAAAATTTGATGAAAATAAATCTGCTTCGGCAATTGCTTCATTTACTTCAGCTCTCAATTTTGGTCCCGACTCAAATGAATCATACGGGTCATATGATGATGTTGATGATTTTAACGATTTTACAATTGTAGATAGTTTAACAAATTCAATTCCTTTTACTGTTAATATATCTGTCTATTATGTCGATCCGAATAATTCTTTTAATTCAACATCAAACAACACATATTTTAAAGAAATGAGTGTTACGATTTCCTCGGAAGCTTTTGCCGGAGCGGTTGGGCAATCTATAATTATAAAAAAATTATTTGCATATCATTATTTTTTCAGCGAATAATATTTAATTATCGGGTAATATCAATATGAACAGTATGTTAGATGTTATAATCTCCTTCATCATTGCCGGTATGATTATATTAATTGTCGTACAGGTCGATACCAGTGTGAAGGCCAGTTCAATTTTCATTCAACAGGATTTGCATACGGAAGAGAATCTGAAATTAGCAGCCGATATAATGAATTGGGAAATGCGTAAAATAGGCCATTGTCTGACGCGCCCTGAAAGGGCCATCACCCTTGCTGATACTTCGCAGATAAGATTTTCATATAATAAAAATCCCAAAGCTGTTTTGGGAGTCCATATTTCCGATTCAACACATATAGAATATATTTTTGTCACGCCGGATACGAGCACGGAAAATCCGAGGGATAAAAAATTTGTCCGCAAGGTAAACGGAGAAAATCACAGTGGGTACAGTCTTGGATTGACACGTTTACGAATGCAATATTACAACCAGCAGGGATTTGAATTTTCCACCCCGGTTGTTTCTGACTCTTTACGCAAGATACGAATGATCCGGGTATCTTTGCAGATTGAAAGTAAAGAACCGTTCAAGGGTGAATATTCCAGATTTATGTATATCATGAGGATAACACCCAAAAATCTGTTAGGTATTTAATTTATTAAATATTCGAGTAAAAAATGGGAAAATATTCAATAATAATGGTACTGGGTCTGCTGATCAGTGTTATGTTTTTACGATTGCAAACACAGGGATCGGTACATCGGGGAATGGAGAATTATGTAGATAAATACAACCAAATTTTATTACGTAATTTGGCCAACAGCGGTGCAAACGCAGCCCTCAATGCGTTAATGCTTGATGTTGACGCCGATGACCCGGTTAATGATGTAAGATGGGGCAATGGTAAATTTTCATATTCTTTTGAAAGACGAACTGAGGATCCGTACCTGGGTCCGACAATGATCAGAGTCATGTCCATCGGCGAATATCTTGGATTAAAAGATACGACTGTCGTTTTATTAACACGACCATCCTTTTCACGATTTGCTTATTTTACAAATAATGAAGGAAACATCTGGTTTGCGGGTGGTGATACACTCCACGGTCCCGTGCACACCAATGAATATTTTCACATAAGCGGAACAACCGGTAATCAGGTTGTGTTTTTAGGTAAGGTCAGCAGTCATCAGGTCTATTCTTCAACGCAGCCATACCAAAAATACTACTCTTCCACTAATCCGGAGTTTCATAACGGTACCGAATGGCTTGTCCCTGAATTAAAAATGCCCGATTCTATTCCTATGGATCTGGTCAATGCAGCATATACCGGTGGAACGACTTTTAGCGACAGGTATGTCTGGATCAAATTTCAAAACGATACAACGGCTTTGATAGCCCATAAGAATTATTCAACACCGCCAACGGCAGGCGAATACTCGACTTACAATTTAGCCGGAACAAACGGCGTCATTTACGCCAATTACTCCGGCAGTCCCACAAGTACGGAGGTTCATGTTGAAGGTACTGTTAGCGGTCAGGTGACCGTAGCCTCTGAAGGTAAAATTAAAATTGATGATGATTTATTATGTAATGACAACCCGGCAACAAATCCCCATTCAACGGATATAGTTGGTTTATGCGCAACCCGGGATGTCATTGTAGCCGATAACCACTATTTACAGGATCGTACCATTCAGGCGACGATAATGACAATGAATCCGACGACTTATACCTACTCAAGAAATTTTTATGTTGAAGATTACTGGACACAAACATATGGTTATTTACGTTTATACGGTGGTTTGATTCAATATGCACGTGGGGCCGTAGGCCAGCTTGGCAGCCCGCATATGGGGTACCTAAAAAGTTACAAGTGGGACCCCAGGTTAAAAGATATGAAACCGCCGTTTTTCCCAATGCTTCTGGCTTTAAGAAAAATTGCATGGTACGAATAACAAAATAATTTAAAATGTGAGGTTAATAATTGATCGCAAATGTCATAAAAAAGGATGATACTCAAAATACCCAAAACCCGAAGGATAAAAAACTTTTGGCCTTTTTGAGTAAAATTGAAAATTTGCCCGTTTTGCCTCCAGTTGCAATAAAAATATTGGACAAGACAAAAGATCCCGAGTTTAGTATCGATGATCTCATTGATCTGATTATGATGGATCAGGTACTGACGGCCAAAATGGTACGTGTGGTTAATTCGGTCTATTTCGGACTCGGGAGAAGAATTGAATCACTTAGGGAGGCTCTTGTTTATTTGGGGTCAAAGGAGATAAAAAATGTTGTCCTGACAACAACTTTGGTCAATAATTTCTCCAACAACCAAAATTCAAAGTTGTTCAAGTCCTTTTGGGAGTATTCTTTTGCCACAGCAGTTGTCAGTAAATTATTGGCTAAAAGTCTGAAATATAAAGACCATGAACGCGCTTACCTTGCCGGATTGTTACATGATATTGGTGAAGTTATACTTATCCATAATTTCCCCAATGAATTTTTAAAGGTGGTAAAAAAGGTTGAAAGTACCAATATGAATTTTGAGGAAGCGGAAAATGAAATATTAGGGATCAGTCATACGGATTTCGGTCCCTGGCTGCTTGAACAATGGAATTATTTTGGTGAAATTGCTCATGTGGTATCCCGGCACCACAAGCCCGAGACGTCTATTTATGAAAGGCATTTGGTCGCGATAGTGCACATTGCCGGCCTGTATTGCCAGAATAACAATCTTGGCTTTGGTTTGAATGATGATTTTAAACATGAATTGGAAATGAATTTTGCCTGGGAGATTTTAAAGAATGATATTTCTCCTAATGAAACATTTAATATTAGTGGACATATTGCCGCTATCGATGATAATCTTAGTGGTATTAAGGAGATAGTGAATAATATATGTTAATCTCTTTTGGTTAAATTCTCCAAAGCTTACTCTGGAATAATAATAAAAACGACCAACAGATACCTCGTAGCTTGCTGCGGGGTACTTCATTTACCGGAATATTTTACTGTTGTATTTATTTTTATAATCTTTATAACACAAGGGGATTCCCGGTGAAAAGGATACTTTAGTAACAAACACTTGTTTTTTCCCTTTCACCATCCTGCGTTTTTTAGTAAATTATTTATAACTCTACATAGACCTGCCAATGTTAAAATAATGGCCCACCAATAATTATTATAAAATATTACCAGTGCTCGGTTGAACCGGGACACGACACTCTTTACCTATTATATTATGAACAGTTTCATATATGAAATCATTATTTGACTTGTTAGTAACAATTGATTAGTGAAAATCACATTAATTGATTTTATTGAATATGTAAAATGGTTCGGGTAACGGTCTTTAACCGGGCACATGTGGAAATATTTGAAATTATATTTGCCGGAATTCCATATAGTAAATTTTTTGTTTAAATATTTAGAGAATAAAATGTCCGGTCGTGTGTAATATATAAAGATATATTTATTAAAATTTATATATAACCGGTTCATGATAAAAGATACATTATTTCTTTTCATAATAAATGAGCGGATTATGTCTGTTTTTAAAATATACATCTACCATAGTGGAAAAACGTTTTAGAGGCTGATGAGATAATTTGTTGTTCTTTAATATTATTACACGACTGTATAAATTACTTGTATTTTTATCTATAATAGTGTATTATAAAGTACGTTCATATTTTTCAGGAAATACCACACAAATTACCAATCCTGAGGTTAACAATTATATCGATAAAGTAAATACAATCCCCATTTTTTTCTGGAAAATTATCATCCAATTATTTAAGCTGCCTTATTCTTTTTTTGAATTTTGAAAATCGATATTGAATCAGCGGCATCATTGTTAATCGTATCTACGTGATCAAAACGATTCAATTCCATTTTATGGAGTGAATAATGAAATTGATATGTATTGGGAATTTTCCGCCCCGGGAATGTGGAATCGCCGCCTTTACCCATGATCTTTATACTTCCCTTCAGATAAATGCCCGCAAGATCAAAACACGTTTTGAGATGGATATTATTGCAATGAATCCACCCTATAAACATTTTAATTATCCGGATCCCGTAAAATACTCAATTAATCAGCAACAACAGAAGGAATATATTAAAGCTGCCGATTATATAAATAATAGTCATGCCGATATTTGTCTATTGCAGCATGAATTCGGTATATTTGGCGGCAACAGTGGTGTTTATATTCTCCCTCTGATTCATCGTATTGATGTACCACTTGTTACAGTCATGCATACCGTTTTAAAAGCGCCCAACTATCATGAAAAAGAGATCATAAAGAAAATAGGGGAGAGATCGGTAAAAGTGATTGTAATGAGCAAACACGCCATACAGTTATTGATTGAAATCTATAAAATTCCGATGAATAAAATTATAATTTTTCATCACGGTGTCCCGGATTTTCAGATCGTCGATAAAAAAGATTTGCGGGAAAAATATCATTTAAATCACCGAAAAGTATTACTCACTTTTGGTTTGTTAAATCGAAACAAGGGAATTGAAACAGTATTACATGCGCTGTCTCAGGTCGTCAGGAAACATCCGGCTTTACTTTATATTGTGTTGGGTAAAACACATCCGAACATTCTGCGGGAAACCGGTGAAGAGTACCGTGAATCATTATTAAAAATGGTACATGATCTAAAGCTGGAGGATAATGTTCTCTTTATAAAAAATTTTGTCAGTCAAAAAACATTAATGGAGTACTTGTCCGCAATCGATATATATATTACCCCCTTTTTGAATGAAGCCCAGATAACAAGCGGTACATTATCGTACGCCGTGGGTGCCGGAGCGGCGATTATATCAACGCCGTATTGGCACGCCAGGGAATTACTGGCCGATGGACGGGGTTGTCTGTTTGACTTTAACGATTCGCAAAAATGCGCTCAAATTGTAGAGCACTTGCTGGATAATCCCGACAAGATTGAGGCGCTCAGGGAAAAGACAAGGGCTTTTGGGGAAAATTTCAAGTGGGCAAAAGTAGGCGGAAAATATCTGGAATTATTTAATCAAGTTTCTAACCAGCAGCCTTATCATATACAGAGTAACCCTCAAAACCGTTTATTAAAACTTCCGACACTCAGTTTGGACCATGTTTATCGACTGACCGATCAAACGGGTATTTTACAGCATGCCAAATCTTTTGTTCCGAATTTAAAGGAAGGGTATTGTCTGGATGATAATGCAAGAGCATTATTGATGATAAACAAGTATTATAATTTAAAAAAGGACCATAAAGCTATTGACCTGATGGCCATCTATTTGAGCTTTATTCATTATATGCAGCAGGAAGACGGCTCTTTTCGTAATTTTTTAAATTATGAAAAAGAAATTGTTGACAGCAAATGTAGTGAGGATGTATTTGGCAGAACTCTCTGGGCGCTTGGGTACCTGATAAGATATAAACCCAAAGATGCCCTGTACCAGGCTGCTTTGGAAATTTTTTTCAACGCCATACCCAATATTACCAAAATTAATTCGGTAAGATGTTTAGCAACAACCATAATCGGTACAGGTCATTTTCTTCATCGATTGCGGAATGAAAAAATGATGATAAAATATTTGCGTGATTTAACAGAAAAAATGATGTTTAAATATAAAATTAACAGGACTTCGGAATGGTGCTGGTTCGAGGATATTTTAACTTATGATAACGGTATTTTACCTTTATCGTTATTTTATGCTTACGAAATTCTGGGGGATCCAGAAATTTTAAATATAGCACAGGAATCTGTCAATTTTCTTGATCGTATTGTATTCAGAAACAAATATTTATCTTCCGTTGGCAGCAACGGCTGGTACAAAAAGGGGGAACAATGTGCAAAATACGCCCAGCAACCCATTAATGCAATGGCCCTTGTTTTGATGTATGAAAAAGCTTACAGAGTGACCAAATCAAAAATATATTATGACCGAATGGTGGATTCATTTTTGTGGTTTATCGGAAAAAATGAATTAGATATATCTTTATATGACGATGGTACCAAAGGTTGTTGTGATGGCCTGGAAAGCTACGGCGTAAATATCAATCAGGGGGCGGAAAGTACGTTGTCTTATCTTCTCGCATATTTGTCCATAATATCCGCAGAGGATCCTAACGAAAAGGAAAAACAATATGCCTATAGTCAAAAGATATACCAGGAATCCGGTTTTAACTAACAGGCAGGTACCTTACCCGGTGGCCACGATTCATAATGCCGGGGTGACAAAATTTAAAAATAAATACATAATGTTGTTTCGTTCACATTTATTGAACGGCCGGAGTATAATCGGTCTGGCTGAAAGTAAGGACGGCTATGATTTTAAAGTATCTGCGGAACCATTTTTAACGCCGGCCGTTGATGGGATTTTCAAAATATATGAAGAATACGGAGTGGAAGATCCGCGCATTACTTTTATCGAAAATGAATACCTGATAACATACAGCGCTTATTCCAGGTTCGGTGTTCGCACCGGCCTGGCAAAAACCATTGATTTTAAATCCGTACAACGCCTGTCAATAATCACGGAAGCCGATTACCGTAATACTGTTATTTTTCCGGAGAAATTTAACGGATTATACGCCCGTCTGGACAGACCTCATTCCGAAATATGCCCCTGGTCGATCTGGATTTCCTACTCACCGGATTTAAAATACTGGGGGGAATCGAAATTGATAATGAAACCGCTTGAATATCACTGGGATGAAATGAAAATAGGCCCGGGCGCGCCTCCGATAAAAACCGGGAGGGGCTGGTTAAATATTTATCATGGTGTATTCCAAACAATGGGCGGCAGTGTTTACCGCCTGGGGGTAGCGCTGCATGACCTGACGGACCCCTCGGTTATTATCGGGGTTGGTGACAACTGGATTTTACAGCCGGAAGAAGCTTATGAGCTGACCGGTTATGTCCACAATGTTGTATTCAGTTGCGGCGCCGTGCCTGAAGATGACGGTACTGTCAAAATTTACTGGGGCGGCGCGGATACTGTCATGTGCGTAGGTACTGCTCAAATTGACGATCTGGTTGATCTGTGTATTCACAATTCACGCAGGGCTTTATGATATGAAAGTTGCCGTTCTGTCCCCCATTGCATGGCGGACCCCTCCGCGTCATTATGGCCCCTGGGAACAGATCGCTTCTTTAATTACGGAAGGTCTTGTCGCCAGGGGAGTGGATGTAACACTTTTTGCCACCGGGGATTCATTAACCGGTGCTAAACTGGAATATGTTGCTGAAAAGTCATGGGAAGAAAATAAAAACCTCGATCCCAAAGTATGGGAATGTCTGCATATCAGTCATTTAATGGAACAGGCCCATAGATTTGATATCATACATAATCATTTTGATTTTTTACCGCTTACCTATTCGAAATTAATCAAAACACCCGTATTAACAACCATTCATGGTTTTTCTTCCCCGGAAATCATTCCGGTGTTTAAAAGGTATAATGACTCTTCTTACTATGTCGCAATTAGTCAGGCCGATAAAAATCCCGAATTGAATTATATTGCCACCGTCTATCATGGAGTGGATACAAGCCGGTTTACGTTTAAGCGTCAGGCAGGAAAATATTTGATTTTTTTCGGCAGAATACATCATGACAAAGGAACCAGTGAAGCCATACAGATCGCTCAAAGAGTGAAACTGCCGCTAATAATTTCCGGTATCATACAGGATGAAAATTATTTTCTTAATAAAGTCAAACCATTTATAGATGGTATGGACATAAAATATATCGGCTCATCCGGTCCCCAACAGCGCGACGAATTGCTCGGCAATGCTGTTGCCTTATTGCATCCGATAAATTTTAACGAACCGTTTGGATTAAGTGTTGTCGAGTCCATGTTATGCGGCACGCCTGTCATTGCCTTTAACAGGGGGGCAATGCCGGAATTGATTCAACATGAAAAAACCGGGTTTCTGGTAAACAGTATAGATGAGGCCGTATCCGCTGTGCGGAACGTAAAGGAGATCAACAGAATTGACTGTCGTCGTTGGGCTGAATCAAAATTCAGTCATAACAGGATGGTTGATGATTATTTAAAAGTTTATCATGAAATACTAAAATAACAGGATTTTTTCATTTAATATAATTTTTCATTATCGTAACTGTCCAAAAGTTTTTTCAGCCGCAGCAATAATATATCATTTATAACAGGCTTTTTAATATAGTCGACGGCGCCTAATTTTAAACTCCTGATTTCGCTTTCGTCTGTTTCAATACCGGTTAAAAAAACGACCGGTATATTAATATTTTTTTTATTCATATGCTCCAGTAATTGATAACCGTCCAGTTTGGGCATTAAAATATCCGACAGAATTAAATCAAATTTTTCCCGGTCCATTAATAATAAAGCTTCAACACCATTCGAAGCAATTTTGACGTGGTAACCGTGTCTTTTCAATAACTCGGGTATCACTTTACGTATGGCAATATCATCATCCACCAATAAAATTGATTTTCTGTTGTTTTTATGAATGACATTTTTCCCCTGCAGTGAGGATTCATTCAGTTTATCGAACAGCATGTCGAGGGATACCGTGGCAAATGTTGTGGCATAATCGGACATGGCATAAGGAATAAACAGGACATTATTATGAATCAGAGCGCCGCAGGAATAGACCACATTCGGTACATATCCTTCCCGTTCTTCCTCGTTCGGTATGATCAGGGGTTCTTTAAGCCTGGCTATAATGTTGGACGGGTCCTCCAAATCCAGTAATGTAACGCTGATACAATATCTTCGCATCGGGCCCACACCGTGTGTCATTAACAACCACCCATATTCCGTTTCCAGCGGAGATCCGCAATTCCCGATCTGGATAAATTCCCAGTGATACTCGGGCTCCTGTATTTTTGTCGCATTCTGCCAGAGATTTATTTTATCCGAATACATAATATAATTATTGATGCCGTCTACCCGTGATAACATGACATATTTGCCATTTATTTTCCTCGGGAACAATGCCAGATTTTTGTTCTGGGCATAAATACCGTTGATGGGAATGACTTCAAAATGATAAAAATCTTTGGTTTTTAATAATTTGGGAAGTATGGTGAACCCATCATATGCCGTATAAGTTGCATAATAGGTTGCTTTACCGTCATCTTCAGTAAATCTGACAAATCGCGCATCTTCTATTCCATTTCTTTCCGAATAGGATATTGGAAAAATAACTCTTTCCGAAATAGCGGTATCCAAAGAAAAAGTTATTTCATAATGCGAATCGGCCAGCCAGTTGATTTCTTTGATAACCTGTTTTTTACTGTATGTGAGTTGAATATTTTTTAATACCTCCTCAATACTGGCCTGTAATTCGCCGTAAATGAACTTGTTGCCGAGCCGGTCAAAGACCATCGACACAATGTCTTTATGGATATTCATCTCTTCCAGTTTTTTCAAAAATGTCTTTTTGTCATAGACATGTCGTTTTATGACCTCGGCTTCATCCAGCATTTTACCGACAGAATGGAATTCAATATTGTTTTCCTTGTCAATTGTGCCGCTGCGAAAAACCAGGGATGATATATGCCCTTCTCCGGTAGCGCGAAAACTTACGATAAACCTTTTTTGTCCGGGCTCCAGGTCCGTTTGATCGGGATGTTCGACCACGGACGGATTGAAAAATGCCGCCGATTCGATTGAATATTCATTGGTAAAGTAAGATCCGATTAATAATTTTTTATTCTTGGATACTCCATGAAAGTCTTTGGAGTTATTTTTTAATTCGGTTATTATTTTATTAAAGTGTTTTTCAAAAACCTTGGAGATGTTCCTGTGACGAGCTGAAAAATTTCTTAAAAGCTGAATGAGAATTTGGTTGACCTCATCTTCTTCCATATCCAGAACTTTTCGGATGAGCGAGTCGGCTCTTTCCAATGAACCGGGAATATAAAAACGTGCGATAACTCTTTTGGGGTCAGGATATAATCTGTTTTTAATGCGATTGACAATATAACTCATTTTTGACTTTCACTCCTCATTCTATTGTTGCATTTTGAATTTTCATATCCTTATACACAGTTTATTTCATTGATCTCAGCACCTGAACAATGGAAATTTTTAATATAAATCGGGATAGTTACTTTTAATATCACTTGAATCATTTTTTATACAAAGAAATTATCTTATCTGGGATTCTTATTCATTTTTATTTATTTAATTACAAATATTATGCCGTTTAATTTAACCCCCGGTAAGAAGCGAGGGTTTCTGAAAATTTCAGTATATTTCTATATGATTTATGGTAACTATTTTGCAGGTTGTAACAAAGCATTTTCTATTGCTTTCAATAAACATTTACTGGTTGTGGTTGCCCCTGTTATCGCTTCAACGTTTGTTTTTTGGGTTCTTATTATTTTTGCAATAACACCTTCGGCAAATCGTGCGTAATCACTTTTTCGATTTTGAATAATGTTTATATTCCTGATTGTATGTTCCGCTACCGTAATATTAACTTTGTAGGTAAAACCGCCGAATGTTGCCTGTCCACTGTATGTACCGTCTTCTATCGTTTGTGGATCAATGTCGGCGATAGGTATATTTCTGAAATTTTTCAAGCTGATATATTGCATAATTGAGCCTGATAACAGGAAAGCAAATAAACATATGGATATTATCAGTGACACTTTCCTTCTTTTATTGTCGCCGGTTTTTCTCAATCCCCATGGTTTGAGGACGGAAATAAAGACAAGCAATATAAATATAAAACATTGCAGATAAATAAAGATTCTGCTATTTTCGCCGTAACGGGCATATTCTGCAGCGGCGGCTGAACTCCCAAACCCGGCATCGGATATAGCAACACAGCCGTTAACGGCCGGTCCAAGCCAGAACCAAACGATAGCAAATGCGGCAATCGCGCCCGACCATTTCAGTATGATCCAGTAATATTTCAGGAAACCCCAATGGGTAAATAAACCGTATATGACAGCGGTAACTATAATACCATAAAACGAGTAATTCAGAACCGTATTGACCAGATGATAGATGGAAAAATCTAAATTGAAAAGATTTTGGTTTGTATTGATGTTGTTTTTCAAAATAACAAGAACAATCATGGAAAAAAGACTACCGATACAACCGGCAGCAAAGGTTATATGTAAAGCTTTTAACCATTTTTCCGTTTTCTTGTTCAGATAGCCGGGTTCTTTTAACATGTCATCCCTTCTCAATAATTTTACTTGGTGCCGGATTTATTTAATCGGGCAATACTATTATTCAATTTAAGCGGGATTTTTTAATATAATATTATACTCAAATAAGTCAAGTTTTATTAAACTTTTATTTTTAAATGAAAGAGTTTGCGATAGCCCGGTACACAATACAAAGTTCTGAAAAGTCTGCCTAAATAACCGGCGGGGAATGCGGATTTTAATTGAATATTGTAAACATTATTTCCATACATTGAATTTATGGGGGGACCAAACCGGAAACGACTTTAATAAATATTTTAATGATTTTTTTATTGTAAAATAAGAGGAATATCTTAAATTATTTAAACTATATTTTTTAAAGGACATTCATATGAGCCCGGTTATACTTATCGTAACAGGTTTTATTTTATTCATCGTTGCATACATAACATATGGTTCCTTCATTGCGAAAAAGTTAAATATAGATCCGAACAGGAATACCCCCGCTCATGAATTAAAAGATGGCGTTGATTATGTCCCGGCAAAAGCGCCGATTTTACTGGGGCATCACTTTGCTTCAATCGCCGGCGCCGGACCGATATTGGGGCCCATAATAGCATCGGTTTTCGGATGGCTGCCTGTTTTCCTGTGGATTGTGATTGGCGGAATTTTTATGGGCGGTGTTCATGACATGTCTTCCCTGATTGCCTCTGCCAGGCATAAAGGCGTATCCATTGGTAAAATTATAGAAGAGTATCTGGGCGTTCGCGGAAAAAGGCTTTTTATGATTTTTGCGTATCTGACCATGATTCTGGTTATAGCAGTATTTGCTAAAATCGTCGCGACCACTTTTGTAACCGTTCCATCTGTCGCAACATCTTCTTTTTTATTTATTTTGATCGCTATTTTATTCGGTCTTGGTATCTACAGATCAAAATTACCATTGTTGCCGTCTTCAATTATCGGGGTTGTTTTATTGTTTCTCTGTATTAATTTAGGCAGCCAATACCCCATTGTTATTTACGACAAGTTTTTAAAAACAACTACCCAAACAACCATAGCGGAATTAGTTCAATCCGGTGAAATACAAAAAATGAGCAGTCCCGCTGAAATTTATCATAAATTAGATAATAAGAATTTGACTAAAGCGGCAGATGATGTGAAAAGGGCTGAAAAAAAAGCCAACAATATTTGGATATTTATTATACTTTTTTATGTAACGATTGCCGCCGTCACGCCGGTTTGGATACTATTACAGCCGCGTGATTATCTGAATTCATTTTTATTGTATGCCCTGCTGTTGGGAGGTGGTATCGGAATATTTTTTACCGATGCATCCATTGTTCTGCCAAAAGTGACCCGTTTTCACACAAATATCGGCTATCTGTTTCCGGTACTTTTTGTCACCGTTGCTTGCGGAGCTATATCCGGCTTCCATTCGCTGGTCGCAAGCGGAACAACGGCCAAGCAGTTAAATAAAGAAACCGATGCCAAAATTATCGGTTATGGCGGCATGTTAATCGAATCCATGCTCGCCTTATTGGCGCTATTGGCGGCCGCAACAATGCTTCAGGATCGCTATCATTTGTTGTCACAGAATAAAGATTATATTACTTTATTTTCCGAAGGAATCGGCAGATTTATGGCCAAAATTCCTTTAGTGGGTATTAGTGAGAATGCCGGAGTGACTTTTACCGGTTTGGCCGTATCCGCTTTCGCTTTAACAACGCTTGATACCTGTACAAGATTGGCACGATTTACTTTTCAGGAATTCTTTGACGTAAGCGGCAGGAAAAAGTCGATCCTGACGACGAATAGATTTATCGGTACGCTATTATCGGTAATCTTTAGTGCCGTTTTTATTTTTACCGGTTCATCGGATACCCTGTGGCCGATATTTGGTTCGGCAAATCAATTGCTCGCTTCGCTTGCTCTGTTAGCAGTTACTGCCTGGTTGTCTTTTTTAAAAAAACCGAACTGGTTTACAAAAATCCCGATGTATTTTATGTATGTGGTTACCTTAACGGCACTGGTCACGCTGATCTATCAAAATATCCAGAATAAACATTATTCACTTGTAATCGTCGGTATTTTACTTGTTGTTGTTTCAATATTGCTGTTCATACAAGCCTTTAAAAGTTTTGCCGCTATAAGAAAAGCCTGATATGTTTATTATTTTATTAATCCGAAAATTCAGTCACTTGCAGTACAACAGGAGTCATGAAAATGGATATAAATAAGAATATCAGTTTGAATATTGAACTGTTAAAACATTATATCAATCATAAAGTTTTGAAAACCATGCAGACAAAAGTAGATAGTGTTAATAAAAGTCTGCAAAACGGCGCCTGTCCCGGAAACGATTACCTGGGATGGATGGATTTACCCTTTCATATCAATCAGGAGGAACTCGACAAGTTATTAAAAGTTGCCGACGAAATCAAAAACAACGCCGATTATTTGATTTGTATCGGCATTGGCGGTAGTTATTTGGGGGCGAAAGCGACAATTGAATTTTTGTCCTCGCCATTTAAAAAGGAAAAGATTTTGTTTCTGGGGCATCACTTAGGTTCAGATTATATTGCGGATATGCTGGATTATGTCAAAAGTAAAAATATTTACGTGAATGTCATATCAAAATCCGGGACAACTACTGAACCCGGCATTGCTTTCAGGATCATTCTTGACAAAATGAAATCCTGGTTTGACGATCCGAAAAAAATTAAACAACGGATCATCGCCACTACCGATAAACAGAGAGGCGTTCTGCGGGAATTGGCCGATGCGGAAGGGTACCGCACTTTTATTATTCCTGATAACGTCGGCGGACGATTTTCAGTTCTCACTCCGGTCGGGCTCTTGCCCATAGCTGCTATGGGATACGATGTAAATGCTTTAATCGAAGGAGCGAAATCAATTGCCCGGTTATGTAAAGAAAACAACAGCGTGCTGGATAATCCTGTTCTGACCTATGCGGTTTCACGGTACCTGCTTTATCAACATGGAAAAAAGATTGAGGTTTTGTCATCATTTGATCCCGCTCTACAATATATCGGTGAATGGTGGAAACAGTTATACGGCGAGAGCGAAGGAAAAGAGGGGACAGGCGTATTCCCGGCCGGTACGATTTTTACAACGGATTTACATTCTATAGGTCAGTATATCCAGGATGGCGAACGTATACTTTTCGAGACTTTTTTGAATATTGCACAAACGGTAAAAAATGTAAAAATTCCGGATACAAACGAAAACAGGGACGGTTTAAATTATCTTGCCGGTATGGAACTGGCTGAAGTGAATTACCAGGCATACCGTGGAACAGCACTGGCTCATTACAGCGGCGGGGTGCCCAATATGACGATAACCCTGCCCGAAAAGAACGAATATTATCTGGGCCAGCTCTTCTACTTTTTTGAATATGCCGTGGCAATCAGCGGACTTTTGCTGGGTATCAATCCGTTTAATCAACCGGGAGTTGAAGCCTATAAACAGAATATGTTTGCCCTGCTGGGCAGGCCGGGTTATGAAGATTTGAGAAAAAATTTATTATCGTCCTGATTTTGGGATACATAAATATTTTCATTTTGAATAGACTGGAGTAATTTTGGATAAATTTGAAAAAGAAATTATGGTTGTGGACCGCGCCACTTTATTTGCCGACGGTTATTTTCAGGGTTTTGCTCCCGCAAATAAAATCAATTACAAAAAAATTATCAATAATCATTATCATTATAAAAAAAGAGGATGGGTTGAAACTCGACCCGAATTTAAACAACCTATCGCTTATTGTATTATTATGAATACCCGGAGCAATAAAATATTTGCATACCAGCGGGCCTCCCAAGACGATTATACCGAGAAAAGGCTGCGTGGTAAGTGGTCCTGGGGAATCGGCGGTCACATCGACAGAATCGACTCGAACGGTAATGACCCGATTGTTACAAGCATGTTGCGGGAAATTGACGAAGAAGTCCATATAGATAGCTTTGATACACCTGAAATTCTTGGTTATATTAATGACGACGAATCGGAAGTGGGGCAGGTACATTTCGGATTGTTGTTTTTGTTAAAAACCGAGAGCAACAAGATTACTCCCAAAGATGCTGAGATTGCCTGGGGTGGATTTAAACCTTATTCGGAACTGCTGGAAATCGTCCAATCGCCGGAAAAATCAGTCGAAAGTTGGTCTGAATTCAGTTTGGAACCGCTTCGATATTATTTCGGGTATTAATTTGACTTCCATTCTATAAAAATTTGCTTGCGAGTTATTTGGAATTTTTATATATTTACTGACTTTAATAACGGCGGCGTAGCTCAGTTGGTTAGAGCATCGGAATCATAATCCGAGTGTCCGGGGTTCGAATCCCTGCGCCGCTACACTTCATTTTTTTTCAGAATTCTTTTGGGGTAAACCGTGTTCAAACGGTTCCAGTTTTTTATCACATCCAACCAGCTTGTTTATCCTGAATCCCATATCATTTTAGCCGTTTCCGGTGGCAAAGATTCCATGGCCATGCTGCATCTTTTTCAAAAATTGGCAGCACCTATGAATCTTACACTTTCTGTAGCGCATATCAATCACGGTGTGCGCGGCGCTGCCAGCGATGCCGATGAAGAATTAGTGCGGTCTTATTGCCGTGATAACCAACTGGACTTCGTAAGCCGGAAGTTAACGGATTT
>JAFGSB010000125.1 GCA_016934825.1 Candidatus Zhuqueibacterota bacterium | reverse complement strand
TGTTGGAAAATTCCCAAAAAAATATTTAAAACGAATAATTGGCTTAGTTTTTTTTTAATTTTTGAAAATGTTTTTAATTCAATTAAATCATATAAAACGAATTTTCTTTTGTTTGTATTGGTTTTATTTTCAATTTTTACAATTATCAAAACGAATATTAAAATTTTACTAATTTTTTCTATAATTATTCTTTTTATATATTTAATTATACACTATAAAAGGCGTTTTATAGGTGCATTAAAACCATTTAAATACTTTTCAATTCAATCAAGCAGGCTAAAATCGTTTTGGATTTGGGTGAATAATAATATTAAAATTACCGAAGAATTGAAAAGTAAAAAATATGAAGATTTCACTGAGGAGGAAATGTCAAATTGGTCAAGTAGTTTACAGATATTAGTTTTATTCAATAAAATATGTTATTTTATTTCATTGAAAATAAAAAATTTTCAAAAAAAATATGTAAATATATTTTATAATCTATTAAAATTAGTATATACTGTAATTTTAACAATAATAATATTTACCTTCCAAAACTATTCATTATATAAATTGAATAATGCTAATTTTGAAGTTAAAAATCAATCCACTTTTCACACTTTTTTTTGGTATAGCTTTGATACTTTTTTTAATATTAAAATAGAACAATTTTATCCAATAACATTATTATCAAAATCCTTTTATAGAATTGAATTTATCTCATCTTATTTGATTTTAGGTATATTTGTAACTTTGTTTTTAAATATTTACATGAAAAAGCAAGATCAAGAAATAAATAAAATTCAAAAATTAATTGAAACGCAAGGACAAGAAATCGAAAAATTAATAAAAAACAAATTCTCTTTAACAATTGATGACGCGTTAATTGAACTAGAAAAAATTAAAAGTAGTTTATTAAAATATATCCATATTCTTATATATCATTTAAATCCAGAAAAACAACCTGATCTAATTTATTCCGATAGTCATTTATTTAAATTAGGGAAAGAATATTTCAATCAACAAAATTTTCAAAAGGCAATTGACTTTTTAGAAAAAGAAATTAACTATGTACCTAAAAATTATGAAGCACAGTATTTATTAGGTTACTGTTATGCTGAATATGAATTGTATATTAAAATGAATAGGTGTTTTGATAATTCATTAGCAATTACTAATGAATATTATGATCAAATAAAAGAGATTAGAACAAAATATTGGGTACTAGTATTTAATGAAGGTGTGAATAATATAAAAAAAAATCAAATTGAGTTGGCGATCAAAAATTTTATAACTTGCATTCAAATTGATAATAATAAAATTGAAGCATATCGAAATTTAGCAATTGCCTATACTCAAAAAGGAATGTATAAAGAAGCAATTGAAACTTATCAAACTGCAATAAAATTAGATCCAGATAATTTTGAATTAATACAAGCTTTAGCAGGTTTGTATTTTGAAAGGGGAAAATATTCTAAAGTTGTTGAATTAGAAAAAAACATTCTTACTAAATATCCCAACAATTCTGACGCTGTTGCTAATCTGGCTTTAGCTTATGATTACTTAGGTGAAGAAAAACTAGCTTTAGAATCATATGATAAAGCATTAGAAAAGAATCCAAATGATATTGATTTATTATTTAATCAGGCAAGATTAAATTATCTGATGGAAAAATATGAAACATCAATTCAAATATTTAAACAATGTATTGATCAAAATCCGAATGATTATGATTCCTTAGTAAATATTGGCAATGCCTATCTTAGTATGGCTGAACAACAACGAAAAAAAATATTAGAAAAGGGAAAAAAGGAAGTAAAAATAAATAATGAGGATTATAACAATTTAGATAATTTATATAAACAATCAATTCCTTATATTGAAAAGGCATTAACAATTAGAAAAAATTCCCCTTCGGTTTGGAATAATTTAGGGGTAGCTTATTTTCAAATTGGTAAACGAAAAAGAGGAGCTGAATGTTTTAAAAAAGCGGAAACATTAAATCAAAAAACATAAATATCAAATTTTTAATTAATTAGTATTTTATTAAGCCCAGACACCCGAGTTTTGGTTTTTATAATATGGATTTTATATTGACTACTCCCGGGGAAAAGTCATCTCAACGTATCTACGTTTATCTCTGCGGTATTAGCGTGAAATAGCGTTCAATTAAATGGACTCAAAAACAAATCCAAATCCGCTTGCGTTTTAATTTAAAGCAATTTATATTATTTAACAGAAATTTCTGGAAAATTTGAAAATACTCATATTTCAACTTTGTAAATGGAGGGAAATATGGCATTTTTAAAAGAAAAAGACGCGGAAACACTCAGAAAGCGTTTTGAGAAACTGGACAAACCGGTAACCATCATCAATTTCACCCAGGAAATTGAATGTATGTATTGCCGGGAAACCCGTTTACTGCTGGAGGAAGTCGCGGCATTGTCCGGCAAGATCGAATTAAAACTATATAATTTTCAACTGGATAAAGAAATATCGGATCAATATAATATTGATAAAATACCGGCCACGGTCGTGATGGCGGACAAAGACATGGGTATCCGTTTTTACGGTATCCCCGGCGGCTATGAATTCGCGTCATTGCTGGAAAGTATTGAAATCGTATCTTCCGGCAAATCCCCTCTCTCACCCGATACCCTGAAAAAACTGGGAGAAATTGATAAAGATGTTCACATTCAGGTGTTTGTCACGCCGACCTGTCCCTATTGTCCTGCGGCGGTGATTACCGGTCACGCGCTGGCGCATGCCAACAGCCGTATTAAAGCGGACATGGTGGAAGCGACCGAATTCCCGCACCTGGCGCAAAAATACCGGGTGATGGGCGTGCCTCGGGTTGTGATCAACGAAAATACGTTTTTTGAGGGCGCCCTGCCGGAAAGCGCTTATGTTGAAAAGGTGATTGAAGTGGTAATTCAGAAACAATAAAATTATTATATTTAAAAAGTAATATTCCCGGGAATCGTCATTTCAGCTAAAACGATAAAAAATAATACTCCAATATAAATCAATTGCCGTTTATCGGGAATGGCTAATATAAAGTCTTTTGACATATTTCTATTAAAAAAAAAGCATAAAAAATTAATTAATAGTAATAATCTTACTTTTTAGATTATCCTGTTTTTCGTTATACATTGTAATCATTTTTTGAGCGATAATTAATTCTAACGGTGTAAAAATATAATCAAAAATAATATTTTTACCATTTCTTAATTTAACAAAAGAAAGCTTTGTTTTTAGCCATTGCACCAGAGGTTCTGCCGATCTTGCATATCGTCCCGAAATAACAATAGCGTCAAGTTCATGCAAAACGGCTAATCCCGCACCACAGGTCAATAAAATTCGATAGAACAGATATTCCCGAACCGGGATCAACCCAGGTTCACATGTGTTCAATACTTCTGCAACGGTTATTTTCCTGCAGGCAAGACCAGTCAATCCACTTTGATGAGTCAATATATTATTAATTTCTTCTGGACCCCACCCCATTTTTTCTTCCAATGTGATAATAATGCCCGAATCCAGTTCACCACAGGTCGTATTCCCCGGTAATCCGTCAAGAGGAGTAATTCCGCTGGTAACAGTAAGAGGCTGATGTCCACAAATGGTCGCGAGTTCCGGGATAGGATCAAGACATATTGATAGTATTTTAGAATCCCCGGTCTGTTCTGTAATATTTCGATTTGAAGCAGTTATTCTGCAAGCGTTCTCATGAAACAAACCATGATAACCATAACGTCTGATTTTCATGTTTTGCGTTATTTCGGCGTTGAGGGCGTACAATTGTTCCTGTACCGGCAAATTCACAAAAAACGCGGTCTCAAAAAATAAAATTATAGATGTATCTTTGAAAATTTTCTGCACTTGACGGATCAATTCAAGAATAACAGGTACATTTAATGGGGATTCGGGGATCATGCTTTCAAGCTTTTTAAGTACGGTATTATTCACCTGAACAGGACTTTTAAAATTTGTTCCTCCATATAGCCCTCTAATACCTATCATATCAATATCATATAATAAACTCAGTAAATTCAGTTTATAATAGGCATTTGTCTGATTCAAATTGATTTGAGTCTGATCCTTTTGATCATAGCGAAAATTTTTAATAACGTTTTTTTCAATTTCTTTTTTGTTTTCAGTTGAATAAACAGCATAAACCAACATATTATGTGTGGGTATAAGAACAAGAATTTTTGGCATGATTAATCTCCTGAATTGTTTTTAATTAATTTATATGTATTTCTCGCAATTGCGAGTTCCTCATTTGTTTTTACAACCAGTATACGAACCGGACTCCACGATTCTGAAATATCAGAGGGATAATTTTCAATATAAGAATTCTTTTTATCATCCACATGCACACCGAAAATATCCATCTCCGAACATACTTCTTTACGGATATAGGGTACGGTTTCACCAATAGTATCCGTAAAAATGATGGCGTGAACCGGATGCGCGATAGTCAAATAAGCACCGAGATATTTTTTTAATCTCCAGGTGTATATATGCGATGTTATGAAATAAGGTGAAGAATAGCCTTCTGTTAGGACGGATTTGGCAAGGATATCACGAATATCGGCGGAAGTGCCGGTCATACCAAGAATACCGCTATTTTTGTTCAATGTGCTTTGTACGGCTTTATAATCTCCTTCGAAACATGCGATCAAATTCAAAGTTACAGCCGGGTCCACATCACCACATCGTGTACTCATAACCAGTCCCTGTAGTGGAGTAAAGCCCATTGTATTATCAATGGATTGTCCTTTTACAACAGCACAAAGACTCGCGCCGCCGCTGCCAAGATGGCAGCTCACCGCGTTTAAGCGAGATATTGGAATGCCAAGATATTTTGCCGCTTCTTCAGCAACAAAATGATGGCTGATACCATGAAATCCAAATTTTTTTATATTTAATTTTTTTGATAGCCACACGGGGATGGCATAGTCTTTCGCATATAAAGGCAAAGTTGTATGAAAAGCTGTATCTAGAACAATTACCTGAGGACTATTGGGATATCTGGCAATACAGGCTTTAATCAACGCTATGGAAGGCGGGTTATGAATTGGCGCGTATTCAACGGTTTCATCTAGTTTTGCCAATATATCACTGTTTAAAAGCACATCTTTATTTAGCGCGGAACCTCCGTGCACAAGCCGGTGACCAAAGGCATCAGGAATAATTTTCTGATGTTCTTCTATGATTTTCATGACTTCTGTAAACGCCTGCGCGTGATTAGTCATGTTAACAAAAAAGGTATCGACATGTCCGCCAGAGTTATGCACTATTCGTGAGGGTTCTTCGGTTTTCGGTCCAATTCTTTGTGCTTCTCCAGCGATTATCTCTTTCTCTTCCGGCATAGCTATCAATCGATATTTCAAAGAAGAACTGCCGCAATTTATGACAAAAACATTCATTTTTTGTATCCTTTTTAAATTTCTTCATTTTAGCACATATTGTCAAATATCAATGTCGGAGGTCCATCCAAACACAGGTACTCCAATCAAACCCTGGACAATAACGGCTGTCCCCAGAATGGCTGCAACGATATTATCAACAGCAACACATTCATTACACTCATGAGCCTGCTTTTCATCACCTGGTCCATAGCCAATAGTTGGGATATGATACTTTTGTGTTAAAATACTTCCTCCTGTTCCCATTCCCAAATGCGTCAGCTGCCATTTTCCGGGTTTTACTTTACATCCTGCAGTAGTAATTGCCTGCCGGGAACGGTCTATAAGACTTGAAAAAGGATCAGTTTCCCATGCGTTAATGATGTATGATACACTTATATTTTTACCATTATAAAGCTGCTGTTTTTCTTCATGTACTTTTACATCTATCCGTGTTCCATTATAATTTTTTTCAGTATCAAGTGCGTAACCCTGTATTTTGTCAATTATCGAGTCAGCATTATCACCTGCATATAGCCGTTTTACCAGTTGAACCCGGGCATGTTGATGACTCTTATCAAAAGTATCAATGGATTTGTTAGTGGACACAACTTCAAGCTCCGGCAGGTAATTATCGGAACGAGTATTCAATGCTATCTTTTTAACCAGGGACTGTGTTATCCGCCGTGCGTATTTAATATCCGGAGTATTATAATCAATATCCAGACTTATCCAGCCATCATGACCATAATATAAGCATAAATTCGTGGGCTCGCCCAAAATTGCGTAACTTGGTTTCATCCCCAGACTCGGAAGAGTTTTGGCGCACAAATAATTGATGCCAACACTCAGGCCATTTTCTTCAGCCACAGTCACAGCGACAATAAGATGACCTCGTAAGGGTACCAGCAATTTTTTTAATAAATGACCTGCGTACAATTGGGCAGCAATACCACTTTTACAATCCACTGCACCTAAGCCGTACAGATTATCATCCCATACTACACCTTCATATGGTGGAAGGTACCAGTCGCTGGACGGTTTTACGGCGGGAACGGTATCCATGTGGCTATTTAACAATATACAGGGTTCAGATTCCAGCCCAAATATTATTCCAACAACATTACCATAATCATCTTCAATAACCTGGTCATATCCCAATTCATACATTTTCTGCGCAATTTTTTTAGCTACTAACTTTTCTTTTAAACTTTGGCTTGGTGTTCGTACTAGTTCACGAGTGAAATCTATGGCCGGATATTTAAGATAACTTGCTCTTTGACGTAATAAATTATACATTGTTATATCCTTTCATTATTATGATTATATAAATTCAGTTCTATGTTAAGCAATTGATATACCAGAACAAATCATCTTGAGCTATCTACCATATAAACATAACATTATGGGAAAAACTTTGTCTTGACATCATACAATTTTCATTGTATATTGCAATACTGCTATTGCATTTTACAATGGATAATTAATGAAAGCCGCTGATTTAAAACTTGAAGAGCTCGTAGAATTTAAAGACGGCTCGCTAAGCTTAAAAGGAAGAGGGCTGATCCTTCACAGCCTGCATGCCTTGGCACAATTCCGTAAAGATATCATCGAAATACTCGGTACGGAAAATGCAAGAACAATTTTAACCCGATTTGGATATTTTCAGGGTCAGGCGGACGCGGCTGCTATGAAAAGACTCTTTGAATGGGAAAACCTGACAGAACTCATAAAAGCCGGGAGCCGGATGCATACTATGGCCGGGATGGCTAAAAATGTTATAAAGAATCTAAACCTCAATGAATCTGGGGGAACCCTGAATCTGGAAATAATCTGGTACAACTCCAAAGAAGCGGAAGAACATCTTTATGAATTCAACAAATCCGAGATACCCGTATGCTGGACATTAGTTGGTTATTTTAGCGGTTACGCTTCGTTTTGTCTTAATAAGGAAGTTTATTTTATTGAACAATACTGCAAAGCACAGGGCAACCGGACATGTGTTGCTGTGGGAAAAGATGCCGATTCCTGGGGTAAGGAGTTGACGCCACATCTCCCTTATTTCCAATCACTTGACATTAAGAATAAAATTGATGAATTGACCCAACAACTTGTACAAAAAACAAAATTGTTCAACCAGCACCTTAATGAATTGAAATATCTCGGTTTAACTAACGACACCCCGTTCATTGAAATACATAGCAAAGCTTACCGGAAAGTTTTGTATCTTGCCCAGCGCACAGCCAGATACGACGCCACAATATTAATAACAGGAGAAACAGGAGTGGGTAAAGAAGTGCTTGCCAGATATATTCACAAGATCTCGCGCCGTTCAGCCGGTCCATTTCTCGCAGTGAATTGCAGTGCGCTGCCGGAAACTTTACTCGAAAGCGAACTCTTTGGGCATAAAATCGGCGCTTTTACAGGCGCTGTCAAAGATCACATCGGAATATTTGAAAAAGCAAATGGCGGAACAATTTTTCTGGACGAAATCGGCGATATCTCTCTCGCTATGCAATCTAAAATTTTACGCGTACTCCAGGAGCATGAAATCATGCGGGTAGGGGAAAATACTCCAAGAAAAGTTAACATCCGCGTTATTTCTGCTACAAACAAAAATCTGCAACAATTAATTACAGAAAAAAAATTCAGAGAGGACCTCTTTTACAGATTACGGGTCATTGAAATAGAAGTGCCGCCATTGCGCAACAGAAAAGAAGATATATTGCCTCTTGCCCGTTATTTTGTCGACGAATTCTCCAAAAAATTTAATATACCCCATTTACACCTTGACGCTACCTGTATAGATATTTTGCACTTGTATGAGTGGCCCGGTAATGTACGGGAATTGGAAAACATTATTGAAAGAGCCGCTATTCTAAGCAACGATGGTTTAATATTGCCCCAACATTTTCCTCCTGTTGTTTCTCAAAATACTCTTCCATTTAACTCGTTCGTTGCAGGAAATAAAACCCTTGCCCAGGTGGAAAATGCTAATATCAACTCTATATTGAAACTTACCGGTGGCAACAAAACTTCTGCGGCTAAAATTTTAGGGATTGACACTTCCACACTCTGGCGAAAATTAAAATCGAAAAATGATCAATAACCGATATTTTGGTTTTAAAAAATGATATTTTATAGTTCCTGGTTTAAATTCAATCGATCCAACCATACGCGATTTTCCGGCTCCTGATAAAAGCATATATTCGAACTTTTTAATGGATTATTAAAATGACATTCTTTACATTTAAAAAGAATTACTCTGGTGTCCGGTTAAACCCGGACTCGCACTCCCGACCAACTTAAATATTGGAGATTGGAGTTTTATTTTTTGACTCTATATGAAGCACAAACGCTTTAAAAATATTTTATATTGATCATATTGGAATATCTCTATAGTCAATGGAATGTCTCCGTTAACCGGACATTGATTAAAAAATCATAATCTTTTGAAATAATAAATCTACTTTTGCCAAAACAGGAATACTTGATGAATAGCTGGACATTTAATAATAATTACATTCTATTCTTTTTTATTTTATTATTAACATTTACCACTTGTCAAAAAACGCCATCACGGACGGATGTCGATCCGGAGTATGTGACCGCCGTACAGGAATGGCACAGCAATCGTATCAAAGCATTGACCGCGCCGGACAGTTGGCTCAGTCTGGCCGGACTCTTTTGGCTGAAGCAGGGGGAAAACCGCTTCGGTTCGCACCGGTCGAATGATTTTGTCTTCCCCAATGATAAAGCCCCGGAGTTTATGGGTCTCTTTTTTCTGGAGGACGACCGCGTCCGAGTTAAGATCAACAAGGGCGTTAACGTGACAGCAAAGGACACGCCGGTCACGGAAATGCCGCTGCAAAGCGATGAAACCGGCGACCCGCCGATACTGAGTTGGGGCACATTGAGCTGGTACATCATCAAACGCGGCGACAAATACGGCGTGCGGCTGCGGGACAGCGAACATCCAAGATTGAAGGAATTTAAAGGCATAAAGACCTATCCCATAGATCCCGAATGGCGGGTTACGGCCCGGTTCGAGCCGTATGATCCGCCGCGACAGATCAACGTGCCGAACGTACTGGGAACGATCTCCGAAGAGCCATCTCCTGGCGCTCTTGTCTTTGACATAAAGGGCAAAACCTATCGTCTGGATCCGGTGGCCGAACCGGGAGCAAAGCGGTATTTTATCATATTCGCGGATGAAACCAGCGGCAGGGAAACCTACGACGCCGGACGGTTTTTGTACATCGACGCCCCCGGCGAAGACGGCACGACCATCATCGATTTCAACAAAGCCTACAATCCGCCCTGCGCGTTTTCCCCATTCGCCACCTGTCCCCTGCCGCCGTCGCAGAACCGGCTGGCGGTAAAAATCACCGCCGGGGAAAAGAATTATGAGAGTGGGCATTAGGGGGAAATCGCTGAATAGTCCCGCTCCTCTGATCCGGTCGTCGAGTAGGGCCGTTCCGCCCCACTTTATGGCGGAACGAGACGTTCTGTAAAACAAGTTGAATTGGTAACGCCGCCGGGCTATTCTCCCCTTGAGGGGAGAATTAAAGAGGGGTGTTTTTTTCAAAATTTATAAAAAAATCCTTGCGGATAAATTTAATATTTTGTATTATTCTTTATAAACGGGTGGTTTTTAACCAACCAGCGGGGATTTGTTTAATGACTGTAAAAAAGGCACAATAACACTATTTTGTGGATAGTAGTATTGTGCCTTTTTGGGTTTGGAGGGATTGGCT
>JAFGSB010000124.1 GCA_016934825.1 Candidatus Zhuqueibacterota bacterium | reverse complement strand
TTCAAATGTACCATTTATCTTTTGTGGTAAAACATAAAATGCAAAATCAACATTTCCCCTCCCCTATCGTATTTTTGTATAAAAAAGGCGGACCTCCATCCGCCTTTTTGCCGACCCATCATAACCCGCTCCAGTTTCCTGGTAATTGACAATTAACCGAATCAAATATTTAAATAACCACTCCGCCTGCTATGGTGACCGTAAAATTGTCGCTTACCAGTAATGTCTTGCCGGAAGCAGAATCGTTTATCCATACCGACAAATTGTATTCTCCGGCAGGCATTTCATCTTTTTTAATTTTGATCTGGAAATCGCCGTGACCGTTCTCATCCGTCGTGAAAGTGCCCCATTCTGTCCAGTTACCATAACTGCATCCCGTCGCTCCCCAGGGCGGCGCGCCGGGTTTTTTGTAATTTCTCAGGTAAAACCTGTAGGTAAAATTCGGCTTGAGCCCGTTCACAATCGAATTAATTTGCACGGCAATTTTGCCGTTCGGCTGATTGTAAATGACTTTGCCGCCGGAACCGGGGATATCGATTGTTCCGTACGGCGGGACACACAGCACCTCGCCGCTTAAATGAAAGACGGCGAAACCCGCGCCGGATTTGTCCGGTTTGGCCTTGGCCAAAACATCCGCATTATTTTCTGTTGTTATACCAAGAGGGGAATTTGCCTGATCACAACGGGTCACTGTGAAAATAAGAGCAAATACAAGTAATAATAAAAAGAAATATTTCATGACTAATCCTCCCGTCAACATAAGAAAAATTTTGATTTTAATTCAAATGAATTATAACCAACCAATCATTCATACATTTAATAAATCATCCGCATGCAGGTTTAATTTGCGCCGGTCGAATATCGTCTCCCCGATGAATGATGAAAATAGGTTCTGCAAGGTAATTTTTTCTCAAGTTAGTTCAGGATTATATAAATCCTCTTCTGTTTGTAAACAATCAAAACAGACCACTTCCCTAACTTTAAACTTATCAACATTTTACATCAACCTTTAAATTTAAAAAAAATCAATTTACCCATATTCACCTTTTAAAATCATGTTTAATAACAGATATTTCAATAAATATGCCAAACATGAGTTTTTTTTTGAAAAAAATCTGTTTGTTGTCCCTCTGTAACTCTAATATTCTTTTTTACAACAGGAGTAATTCTGGATAACATCATAATAATCATCATCTTGAAACTTTTACTCGTCCCTGGAGTTTAAACCATAAATTTACTTCAAAACAGATCTTTTATCCGGATTTTATTAGTGATTGTTATTCAATTTTATTAAAATTACCTTGTAAAAATATAAAATTATGAATTCTAAGAGGATATAATATGAATAAAATGAAAATATATATTATTTTACTTCTTTTTTTCCTCTTGACTTTTCCGGCGAACGCCTTTATCAAAATCCAGGGTCAGGATTTTGTAGATGAAAACGGCAACAAAGTGTTCTTTAAAGGCATCGGTCTCGGCGGCTGGCTCATGCCCGAAGGTTATATGCTGCACATTCCGGGATTCGGTTCCCCCACATCTATCCGGGAGATGATCACAAAACTGATCGGCGAAGAAAATACCAATGAATTCTATAGTATTTATGAAGAAAATTATGTCAATGAAGTTGATATCCAAAAAATTGCGGAATTGGGTTTCAACTCCGTCCGGTTGCCCTTTAATCACCGGTTACTCTCCCCGGAAGGACAGCCAAGCGTGATTCTCGAGAGCGGCTTTCAGGTGATCGATACCTTTATCGAATGGTGTAAAAAATATAATCTGTACGTGATACTGGACATGCACGCAGCGCCGGGCGGACAAAATGACGGCAACATCAGCGACAGCGACGGCGTGCTGGCGCGGTTATGGACGGAAAAAAAAAACCAGGACCATACCGTGGTCATTTGGAAAAAAATTGCCGAACGTTACGCAGACGAACCCATCATAGTCGGCTATGACCTCATCAATGAGCCCGTGCTGCCGTCGGGATATACCAACCTGGACCTGAAAAATTTATACAAGCGCATCACCGAGGAAATCCGCAAGGTGGACACAAATCATATAATCTTTATAGAGGGTAATACATACGCAACCAATTTTAACAGCCTGGCGCCTCCCTGGGATGATAACATGTCGTACAGTTTTCATAAATATTGGAATACAACAGACAAAGCATCCATACAGAATTATTTGAGCCTCCGCCAGCAGACCGACGTACCGCTGTGGATGGGCGAATCCGGTGAAAATTCCAATCCCTGGTTTCATGCCGCCATCAACACACTGGAAGACAATAACATAGGCTGGTGCTGGTGGACGCATAAAAAAATTCAAACCACTACCAGTCCCTATTCCGCAAACATTACCGATGGCTATCAGCACGTTCTGGATTACTGGAACGGCAATCGTTCTAAACCCTCCGTCGAATTCGCCAAAAACGCCCTGTTTGAAATGGCTGAAAACCTGGCGCTGGACAGTTGCAGATATCTGCCCGATGTGGTAGCCGCCATATTCAGTGACGATTTTGACAGAAACCCCATACCCTATAAAGAGCTTAAAGTCCCCGGCATCATTGCCTGCGTCGATTATGACATCGGTAATGTAAACATCGCATACAGTGATAAAGAATATCAAAAAACCCACTGGGACCGGGACGAGCCCTGGAACAACGGCTGGCAGTATCGTAACGACGGCGTTGATATTGAAGTCAGCAATGATAATGAAGGTTCACCGTATTCGGTCGGCTGGACCGAAACCGGCGAATGGTTATCCTATACGGTCAATGTGGCTTATACCGGTATTTATGACATTAATTTCCGGGTCGCCGTTAACAGCGATAACGCCAAACTGCAGTTGTTATTGGATAACGACCAGCTCACCCCCGTACTTGATCTGCCCAATTCCGGCGGCTGGTACAACTGGCAGACATACGGATTCAAGGACGCGCAGCTGCAGGCCGGCGTACACAAATTGACATTTAAGATCACCAGCGAAGGATTTAACATCAACCAGATGGAATTCGTACTCGTCAAGGCGGACCCTTCGGCTTTGGACGGACCAGTCTTTCCGGGACAGTTTCAATTGGGACAAAATTTCCCGAATCCGTTTAACGGTACGACAAAAATTCCGTTTAAACTGGAAGGAAATTCCGCGGCGAACATTTCCATTTATGATATCAGCGGCCGCTTGGTCAAAAAACTGCGCAAAACCACGGTACCGGGTATTTACGATTCGGTCGAATGGGACGGCACGGACATGCGGGATATCAAAATCGGTTCCGGTGTTTACCTGTACCGGCTTTCGGGCGATAAATACGAAACCGTCAAAAAGATGATACTGCTGCAATAGTAAAAGTCCCCTTGAAGAGAGAAATCATAGATGGGTGTTTTCTTTTCAGCAACATGGATCATTTAATTCTTCCGGTAAAAGGCATCCCCCTGAATCCCCCTTCAAAGGGGGACTGGATTTGTTTGTTTTTGTGGAATTGTTACTTTAAAAAGGGAAAAACCCTCAAAAAATCCCGGATCCAATCTCCCCTTGAGGGGAGAATTTAAGAGGGGTGTAAATTATAGATTATATTAAAAATGACCAAACATTTTTTCTGGCTGAAATCTATTCCTTTTTCACCACAATCTGCGCGGTGTAATCCTTTGCCGTATTGGTGCTGTCCGAATGCGGATAAGGCAGCACATCGATCAGGGAAATTTGATAAAAATAAACAGTTGTGTCCCTTTTAAAATTGGCATGAGTATTTAAAGAAAAACTTGTTTTTCTGATCGACTGTTTGAACGTAAATCCGAGTTTCGCGTTGCCCGCCCAGACGCAGTCCACATTCAAAGGGCACCGGGAATCTTCGTACACCGAATCAAACGTGATCCATATATGCTCTTGAATATTTTGCAATGTGGTGCCATAGCCCACATTTAAAGTATCTCCGAGCACAATGGTATTATCTCCGCCGGGTTCGAATATACCGTCATCGTTACATATATTAAATATGATAAACGCGATGAGCAGCGGATGTGTCAACAAATATATTTTACGCATTTGGATATTCCTTAATCCTTATGGTTTAATATCTGTATTTTATTAGTATTATATAATCAAAATCTTTGCCAAAATATTTTTTATGGTCGTTTGTTGTTAACCTGCTGTTTATAATGGCGATAAGAAGTGTCGCAATAGGTAAGTTGAAAAATCAGAGTGCGCAAAATTTTCGCATCTAATGAATATTTAAGCGTTTAAAAAAAATCATTAAAACATAATGACCGAACATTTTTTCTGTTGATATCTATTCCCTGTCCACCACTATCCGCGCGATATAATCTTTCGCTGTATAAGTGCTGTCCGAATGCCGATACGGCAGCACATCGATCAGGGAAATAAGGTATTTATAAACAGTCGTGTCATTACTGAACCTGGAATAGGAGTTCAGAGAGAGTCGGGCTGTCTGGTTCTGGTACCGGAAAGTGAATCCGAGCCGTGCGTTGCCGGCCCAACAGCAAATCACGTCCACTTCACAACGGGAATCCTCATACAGCGTGTCAAATGTTATCCATATCTGTTCATTGAAATTATGTAATGTTTTGCCGTAATCCACGTTTACCGTATCACAGAGCACAATGGTCGTGTCCCCGCCGGGCTCAAATATTCCATCATCGTTGCATAGATTGAATATAATAAACGCGGTGAGCAGCGGATGTGTTAATAAATATATTTTAGACATATGGATTAACCTCAATACTTATGGCTTAATCCAGTTTCCCCGGTCAAGATAATGCTGAATGATCTGGTTCAGTAATTCCCTTTTCACCCTGTATTCGGTTCTTTTATCCTTTAATAATAGATAATGATTTTGTGCTTCTTCCCTGGATGTAAAAATACCGTATTCCTTGGTAATATCAAATACAGGTGACCCGGATTCCATGGATATATATCCGGTTTGACTGCACAAAAGACATTTGACCCGGTCACCACCGAGAAACCGGAAGGATTTTCCTCCGCAAATAGGACAAGCGGGTCCGTTATCCTGTAACCGCTCCCCAAACAGGGCGCGTCCGAGCGATGCGGCCTTTTTTAAATTTTTTTCATTCATGAACACTTCACCCGGAAGTGCGCTGTAAAGTATCTCGGTTGCTTTATTGTCAAACAGCATCAGGGACGTAAATTTTTCCAGATCGAGGCGCGTAGAACCTTCCATGCCGTTAATACCCGCTATGCCTATTGATACACAGGGTTTGTTCCATAACTGGTTGGCATACGAATAGCTGGCCACACACCGGTCAAAAAACATTTTTAACGTCGCGTTGGCGCCGAGACAATAAGTCGGTACGGCGATAATCAGCGCGTCCGCGTTTACGATTGCGGTGAGGACCTGGGAATAATCGTCATCAATGACACACTTTTTACTCCTGAACAGGCATGTGTAACACCCCCGGCAGGGTTTGATGTTAAAATCCTGCAGCCTGAGTAATTGCAGTTCATGTTTTTCTGTTATGTGGTTGCTTATTTCTTTGACGATGAGTTCACAGTTACCAAGAGTACGAGGTGAAGCGATGAGTCCGAGGATGGTTTTCATAACAATGCCATAAAATTTTATTAATATATACAATTAAATATATATACAAATTATTGTAATTGTCAATAAAATTCGTAAAATTGTTGTTAAATGTGTAAATTATTTTAAATATATCACTGGTATGGAGTTAATGGGCACGTCTGCCTGACCCCAATTACCCAATCAATCTCATTAACAAATTGTTATGTACAAGCCAAATAAAAGTATTTCAACAAATACTGTTGCAGTAATCGCTTTAATTAAAGGTCTTTCCGGTTTAACCCGGAAGTGAAAATATAAAGTCCCTGGATTTTGTAAAGGAGCAGAATCGAATAAGAATATACGGAGGGATTTTTCAGATCAAAAATAATCAAAAACAATTGCTTATCATTGATTTATTTTGTAATTTTTTTATTATATACAAGAGGCGTTAAATAATCAAAAACAGCAGAGAGAAAAATTATGAAAAATAACACAACCCGCCGGTATTTTATTAAATCAATGGGGACAGCCGCGGTTGCCATGCCGTTTTTAACCATGTGCGCTCAAAAGCCGAAAAGCAGACCGAATATTCTCTGGCTGGTAAGCGAGGACAATCAGCCGTTTCTCGGATGTTACGGCGATACTTTTGCCGTCACCCCGAATCTGGACAAACTTGCCGGACAGGGCATCCTGTACAAAAACGCTTTTGCCAACGCGCCGGTTTGCGCTCCGGCCCGGTCCACCATTATTACGGGCATGTATGCCAATTCACTGGGAACCCATCATATGCGGAGTTATAATCCTATTCCCGCTCATGTGAAATTCTTTACCCGGTACTTGCGCGAGGCCGGTTATTATTGTTCCAACAACGCCAAAGAAGACTATAACACAATAAAACCGGACGGTGCCTGGGACGAATCCAGTGGGCAGGCGACTTATGAAAAACGCGGCCCGGACCAGCCGTTTTTCAGCGTGTTTAATTTTGCCGTGTGTCACGAAAGTTGTCTGCACAAAAGCAACCCCGAAACGGCGCACGATCCCGCAAAGGTTAAACTTCCCCCCTATCATCCCGATACGCCGGAATTCCGGCATGACTGGGCGCAGTATTACGATAAACTGACGGAAATGGACGGGCAGATCGGAGAAGCCCTGCAGGAACTGGAAGACCTGGGACTCGCCGAAGATACGATCGTTTTTTACTACGGGGATAACGGCGGTATACTGCCGCGCAGTAAACGTTTTTTGTACGACTCGGGAACGCATGTCCCGTTGATCGTGCGCGTCCCGGAAAAGTATCAATACCTGGTTAAAGAAAAACCAGGAACCAAAACGGACCGACTGGTCAGCTTTGTCGATTTAGCTCCGACGGTACTCAGTCTTGCCGGCGTACCCATTCCCGAATATATGCAGGGGGAGGCTTTCCTCGGCAAACAGGCCGCCAAACCGCGTCAGTATGTATACCTGTTCCGCGGCCGCATGGACGAACGTTATGATATGATGCGCGCGGTACGGGACAAACAGTTCAAATACATCCGCAATTATATGCCGCACCGGATCTGGGCGCAGTATCTGAACTACCTGTGGCGCATGCCGGCAACTCAGGCCTGGCAGAGACTGCACGATGAAGGCAAATTAACCGGCGCGCAGAAAATTTTCTGGCAGGCCAAACCGGCGGAAGAATTGTTCGATATTAAAGCCGATCCCTACGAAGTGAACAATCTTGCCGAAAATCCTGAATACAGGGACGTGCTGGAACGTATGCGCATGGCAAATAACGACTGGATCACCGAAATCCACGATCCCGGCTTCCTGCCCGAGGCGGAAATGGTATTTCGCTCCGATGGAGGCGCGCCATTTGATATGGCCCGCGATCCGCAGAAATACAACCTGAAAAGGTATATGGAGGTACTGGACGTCGTCAACAGCCGCAACCCGGAAAATGTGCCGCAGCTTGTTGAACTGCTGAAAGATAAAGACAGCGGCGTTCGCTACTGGGCCGCCGAAGGATGCCTGGCGCTGGGAGATAAAGCCGCTCCGGCAAAAGAAACGCTGGAAACCTGTCTGACCGATAAGTCTCCGAATGTACGGATTGCCGCCGCCGAGGCCCTGTGCGCTATCGGTAAAAACGACAGGGCCATGCGGGTGCTGGCCGAAGCCCTGAACCATGAAAACGGTTATGTCCGCCTGCATGCCGCCAACGCTCTGGATTACCAGGACAAAACCGCTTCTAAATACCGGCAACTGTTTACCGAAAAACTCAATGATGAACTGGGATATGTTGGTCGGGTCATGGAAAAAACCCTGGCCGACCTTGAATAGGTAAAATTTCTGAAACAATTTGAACAAGGGGCGGGTGTCCGTCCCTTGTTTGGCTTAAAATCGGATTTAATTACGATCTTACCTCCTTGTAAATTTCTCTCCATAAAATTCAACTTTTTTGAATACTATTCTTTGTTAATGCATCAAATAATTATGGAAATAAATCTGATATGTTTATGGTTGTATAGAAAAAAATATATACATCCGGAGAAATACATGAGTTATTATTTTGCCAAAGTTGTAAATATGCCGTTTGAGCAGACCATTGAAAAAGTGACACAGGAACTCAAAGAAGAAGGATTCGGAATATTAACGGAAATAGATGTAAAGGCTACGTTAAAGAAGAAACTAAATGTCGATTTCCGTAATTATAAAATACTGGGGGCCTGTAATCCACCGTTCGCTTTCAAGGCGCTGCAAGCCGAAAGTATGATCGGCACCATGCTGCCCTGCAATGTCATCGTTCAGGAGCACGAGGAACCGGGCAAAACCCGGATCGCCGCCGTTGATCCGATTGCCTCCATGCAGGCCATTCAGAATCCCGCTCTGGGAAAAGTTGCGGAAATCGTACAGCAAAAGTTAAAAATGGTTATACAAAGAGTTTAATTTATATATAACAATTTCCTGCTTCCTCCTACAAATCAGGAAGAAAAACCCGGTGTATGATATATGCCGGGTTTTTTTATTTATTGTAAATATTTCCTCCTGAAAATAGTGAGTCACGATACTTACCGACAGGTAATTCCTTAACGCGCCGTTTCGCACACATCTTTGCGCCAGTGCAACAGTTTTAGTTGTATTTGACGTACCGTTACGCTTTATTCTTAAAATCTGGCTGAGACACTTCATCACTCTCACCAATCATATTTAACCGGTATTTTTCCTCAAGTATCAAAATCCTTGCTTAATCAAATGACTTATTCAATCCGTTTCCGTTTCAAGACGGTGCAAAACACACAATAAATTACCCGTATTTTGATTATATTTCCCGAAAAAAACTTACGCAGGCCGTTGATTTGGGATGTAATAATTTTAATTATGAATAAAAGAACCGTTCAACTTTTTTTAAGATTTATTGAAATATAAATCTCGATCAATTTTATGTAATCAATAAAATACAAGAGATAACGATCCCGGTAGTGGGTATCATAATTCTGATATTGGCAACAAGAAAAAAAATTCTTATATTAAAAACAACTTTACTCTAAACCGGTTGTACGAACAATTTCTGAAAAACAATCAATTATGAAACCAGATATTAACACGCGAATTATTTTACTCATACTGCTTTGTTGTCTGATCGTTTCCTGCAGTCATATCAACAACGAAGCGGATATCTATGGTAACTGGCAGGGCGCTTTTAAAAATAAGGATATTTCAATAAACTTTAATGCCGACAAAACATGCGTTTTAAAATTTACGGATAGAAAAACAAATCAGATAGATACATATAACGGAGTTTATGAACCGGACTTTACCAAAATGCCCATACCATTAACCATCAGAAATATTCCGCAATTGAATCATCCGTTACACACAATCATAGAGTTTGTCGGCGATGATTCGATGAAGATGGCAGGATTTTCTCCGCGCTGGCGGCTGCGGCCAATTTCGTTTGACGAGGGCAAAACAATTAACCTGAAGCGTATTATTCAATACAATGCTGAGTCACTTTAACAGCAATTATAACAAAAAGGAGTTTTAAAAAATGATTCAAACATTTGAAGAATTTTTATCCACATCACGGGCTAATATTCCAATATTGGGATTCATATTCAATATATTATTGTCGGCGGCATTGGCCGTTATTCTAAGCTGGATTTATGCAAAATACGGCAATTCCCTGTCGAACAGAAAACAATTCGGCAAAAATTTTCTTCTGATCACAATGACGACGATGTTAATCATTACCATAGTAAAATCCTCACTGGCGCTGTCTCTTGGACTCGTTGGCGCGCTCTCGATCATAAGATTTCGCGCCGCCATCAAGGAACCAGAAGAACTGGCATACCTGTTTCTGGCAATCGCGGTTGGTCTGGGCTTTGGCGCCAACCAGACGGCCATTACAATAATAGCTTTTATTATCATGGTGGTTATTGTCATCATTGCCAAAAAATTCTCAAAGAATCATTATGACAATCAAAATTTGCATTTGACCATACAAAGCAGTAATCCAAATAAAATCAGCATTGAAAATATTTTAGAAATCCTGAAAAAAAATTGTGATGTCGTGGATCTGAGACGATTTGACGAGACCAAAGAAATTCTTGAAGCTTCCTTTATGGTTGAAGCCCGGGATTTTACTCAGTTGAGTAAAGCAAAAGAAGAATTGCAAAAACTGAATGAGGCTTTAAAAATATCATTCCTGGATAATAAAGGATTAATGTAGAATGAAAATCAAAGATTCTGATAATAGCAGAAAAACAATTAATTATTTTATTGAATTGCTGTTATCGAAAAAAGTGATAATTATTATACTTTACTCATGTCTTTTACTTTTCATAGGCGCGTACATTCATAAAAGCAGATTTATCGGCAGTGTTATAAGACCTGTTTTGAGTATCAATTACAGGCTGCCTTTTAACTTTACAAAAGCTGTGTTTTCCAATCCGGAAAAAATATATATCGATATTAAATTTAAAGATTATCAGAAACTGGCATACATACGCGAAAATTCTTTAAAAAGAGGTACTATAATTACGACGGACGATTCATACGTCCCGGCCACACTGAGAATTGATTCCCGGATTGTAAATGCGGATATCAGACTCAAAGGAGACATGACCGACCATATCCAGGGCGATAAATGGTCCTTAAGGGTCAAAGTTAAAGGTGAAAATACTATTTTTGGTATGAAAAGGTTTTCCATTCAGGATCCCAAAGTGGCCGGTTACCTCAACGAATGGTTATTATATAAATTGTATGAATACGAGGGATTAATCGCTTTAAGATACGATTTTGTTGAAGTAATCATTAATGGAAAAAAAATGGGACTGTACGCCCTGGAAGAAAGTTTTTCCAAGGAATTGATTGAACACAACCGGAGAAGAGAAGGATCTATTTTAAAATTTGACGAGTCACATTTGTGGGACGGCTCACTGTGGAATTCCGGCTCTGTAAAATCCGAGGCCGATATATATTTCAGTAGTAATATTGATAATTTTCGCTCAAAAAAAGCGGCGTCGGACAGCAGTCTTGTCACCTATTATCTAATGGGTAAAAAATTACTTGAAGATTTTAGATACGGTAAAATCAAACCGTCCGCAGCCTTTGATATTGAACAGGTTGCAAAATTGTACGCTGTCTCAAATTTAACAAGCTCGACCCATGCTTTAAGGTGGAAAAACGTCAGGTTCTATTACAACCCGATTACGAATAAACTGGAGTTGATCGGTTATAACGCGTACTCGGACAATCCACTTCGACAGATAAATGATATACTACGCGAGAATGATTATTCCGTCAACCGTTTTTTCATCCCCGAATACCATAATTTGTTTTTTAAAGACACTGAATTTGTAAATGCTTACATGCAAACACTGGACAGAATAAGTGATAAGGCATATCTTGACGGCTTTTTTCATTCGATTGAAAACGACCTGATCAAAAATATATCGATCATATACCGGGAACTGCCATATTTTACTTTTAATAAGAATATTTATTATTATAACCAAAGATTCATACAGGGAATGATGAATCCGACCATACCGGTTTCGGCAAAAATAAAAATTGACAACTCTTTAAAAACCGATAGTCTGGATATCCTTGTCGCCAATACCGGATTTTTACCGATCGAAGTGACCTCGGTTGAAACGATCGATAATGGTGTGAACCTGATAAACAAAATCACAACGTTACCGGGTAAAACTGCCGCCAAAGTTCTCCAATTTCAAAAGTTGACTTTGAATGACCATAAAAAATCAATCTCAAAAGAGGACTTGTTAAAAGGCCTGGTCGTTAATTATTATATTTCCGGTTTACAGCGGTCCAATTCCGCTTTGATCGATATTTCCAATCTCGATTTATATGATGAAATGAATGTATCTCAAACCGACGAGGATTTGGACACAATATTAAAATCAGTCGGTTTTTTGGATAAAAATGAAAAAAATAAATCAATAACCATCAAACCGGGTAAATGGGACATTTCCCGGGACCTGGTGATACCCCGCGGCTACAAATTTCTATGCGGTGGGAATACGGAATTAAATCTGCTGAATTCGGCAAGAATTCTCTCTTTTTCACCTGTGGAATTTATCGGCACGGAAGAAAATCCGGTAAAAATTACCTCTTCGGACAAAACGGGCCAGGGCATTTTTGTCCTGAACACGAAAGAAAAGTCGGTGCTGAATTTTGTCCGCTTTGACAATTTATCCAACCCCGTAAAAAAAGGCTGGGCACTGACCGGCGCGGTCACGTTTTATAAAGCCGATGTTTCAATTCAAAACTGTACATTTTCAAACAATCTCAGGGGCGATGATTACCTGAATATCGTTAACTCGACTTTCGAAATGAATAATGACCGTTTTATCAATACAAACGCGGACGCATTTGATTCCGATTTCTGTGAGGGCAGTATTGTCAATTCTTTTTTTGAAAATTGCGGTAATGACGCAATTGATATTTCCGGGACTGATTTAAAAATTGATAATTTGACGATAAACAACGCGGGTGATAAAGGATTAAGCTCCGGTGAAAACAGCCGGATGAGTGTAAATCATGTTAAAATTGAGAATTCCGAAATAGCAGTATGTAGCAAGGACAAGTCTTTATTAAAAAGTTCGAACGTCAGTCTTGTAAACAACAAAATCGCTTTTGCCGCTTTCCAGAAAAAACCCGAATATGGTCCGGGGCACATAGAAATTTATGAACTTGATATGAAAAAGATCGAGGTGCCATATCTTATAGAAACAAATTCAAGTTTAACGATTGACGGAGAAATAATTCAGTCCGATACCGAACACGTCAAGGACCTTCTATACGGAGTCAAGTATGGCAAAAGCAGTGATTGATAATAAAAATATTTTAAATAACAGTAATTTGATTATATCCGATTATCGGTTTGAGCGTAAATTTTATATAACCGAGCTTTCAAAATATAATGTCGAAAGTATTGTAAAAATGAATCCGGCTTTTTTTTCCGAGATATATTATCAACGCTGGGTAAACAATATCTATTTTGATACTTTGAATTTTAACAATTATTATGATAATACCGAAGGCGTTACCAACAGAATAAAAATCCGTGTTCGCTGGTATGGTGATCTGTTCGGATTTATCGAAAAACCAACCCTGGAATTAAAAATAAAAAATGGTCTGGTAAACAAAAAAATATCAATACCCGTGAAACCGTTCCATTTAAATCAGGATACCAGTTTAACTGATATTCTGAATTGCATAAATGAAGTAAAAGAGTCTTTGACAATCGATTTCAGATCGTTATATCCGTCCCTTCTCAACAGGTATTCGAGAAAATACTATCAATCCGGAGATGGACATTATCGTATCACCATTGATTCCGACCTGCATTTTTATGAAATAAATAAACAAAACAACTCTTTTTTGAATAAAAGCGTCGATAAAAATTCGGTCATCCTCGAATTAAAATATGATCAGCAATATGATGCCAGGGCGGCCCGTATAGCTTCAAAATTTCCCTTTCGGAACACCAAAAGCTCAAAATATGTCAACGGCGTCCATAAGGTCAGACTCATGGCTTTCTAATTTCTTCGCCCGTGTTTTATATAATCTGTCTTCAATATCCTTTCGGCAGTTTCTTTGTCCTCCGCTCGTCCCGATATAACAAAACTTTTATCACTGAATCAACGGTAATCCATGTGTATCGAAAATACATATCCTTTCTTTCCCGTTCCGGAATCTCTTTTTCGTTTAAAATATTCTTGCACACTGATAAAAATTTAGTTAGTCGTCACTGAAAAAGGCATTTAAGCAGTAAGAATATAGGATAAATTTCTACATATACACTGTGGAATAGCAAAAGTTATC
>JAFGSB010000123.1 GCA_016934825.1 Candidatus Zhuqueibacterota bacterium | reverse complement strand
TATTTTTATTATATTTATTAATTTGTCTCCGGTTAAAAACCCGACCTGAGAAATTGTAATTTTTTTTGTGAAGAGCGGATGTTCGGGATACTGGTCATAACAAGAATTTTAAAACGTTAGCAGGTATACTCATGTATAAAAAAAACTTTTTCCCCCTTTTATTTATTTTGACATTAGCCGGATCGATGGTTTTTGCACAGAATCCGCCCACCCACTCAAGAGTACTGTATCAGGATGATCTAAAAAGCGCCGGTACGAAAGATATCGGTGTGGTGACCAACACACAGGGCTCATTTGGTTCGGGATTGGGCTGGCAGACAACCGGAACCGGCAGCCAGTTAAAAATAAACGTGAAACAATATTTACCGTTTGAAGGTACCCTGCAGGTCAAAGTCAGAAACCTGGATCCCGTAACTCAGGTTACAAACGACTGGACCATGATATCCATCTGGTCCCGGGAAGCTGCCAGATACAGGGAATTCGAAAATACGGCCGGGTCTTTTATCTTTATCAAGGCCGAAAAAAATTCCACACTCATCTCGGGCGGCAAGGCGGGATTCAAAACGGTTTACACATCCTTTAACGATTCGGATAAAAGATACGACCAGCTTACCAACCTGATCGCATGGGACAAAGCCAAAGAGTATACATTTCAGTTCATCTGGTCGCCGAAAAAAATGTGGTTCAGAGTATACGACGGCGCTACCCTGTTATTGTCGGTGACTGACGATTCGCAAAAGCCCTTTAAAGATCAAATCGAGAATTTTCAATACATTTATCTCGGCCGGTCCAATGATTACTCGGCTATGGCTGGCCCCATTTTTACGGATCTGAAAATTCTGGTCCCGGAGAGTTTTATCCGTTTTGAAAATGCCACCAAGACGACCGGTGTGGCGGCCGACGGAATTTTTGGCGAACAGGCTGTGTCCGTAACAGATATCAACACGGATGGGCTTGATGATATATATGTTAATTATTATGATACGGACAATCCCAAATCGAACCTGCTTTTTGTCAATAACGCTTCGCATACTTTTTCGGACCAGGCCGTGGCATCCGGTCTTGATTTCGCCGATAATTCCATAGCTTCCCTGTTTGCCGATTTCGACGGCGACGGCCACCAGGACGTATTCATGAGCCGGGACCTTCTGCCGAACAAATTATACATCAATAACGGCAGCGGCGTGTATTCGGACCAGTCCGCTTCCCGCGGAATCGGCACGGATAACAAAAGGACGGTGAACGCCCTGGCGCTTGATATTGAAAATGACGGGGACCTGGATATATTTGTGGCAAACAATTCAGATGCCCACGTGCTTTATGTTAACAACGGAAGCGGTCAGTTTACTGCCGAATCAAGAGGGGCGGACTCCCCAACCGGGGCGGTGGCGCGCGCGATCGCCGGGGACGTGAACCTGGACGGCTATGTTGATATTTATCTCATCCGCTATGACGCGCCCTGCGGACTCTTGATAAATAACGGCAGCGGCAATTTTTCCAACGAAGCGACCGTTAGAAATGCTCACGTGTCTCCTTCGGGGGTAAAAGCGAACAACGCGACCTTTGTCGATTATGATAACGACGGCGACCTGGATATTTTCTTTGCCATATCAAGTACTTCCACCACCCTTAATCCCAGAATTGTCGTGTTGGAAAACCTGGGTAACGGATATTTTTCAAACAGTTCGGATGCGGTGAATATTGAAATCGAATCTTATGGTATAATACCCGGCGATGTTGATAACGACGGTTTTCAGGATCTGTATTTTATCAAGAGCAACCGGCGGGATGCCGTCCCGGACCATTCGTCCCGGATTTATCGTAACATGGGCAACGGGTCCTTCACGGAATTGACCGGGACCGGCGCGGAAGCGATCTACTCCGACGGCAGGTCAGGCATCTTTCTGGACTATGACATGGACGGCCAACTGGATTTATACGGTGTCGCCAAGGGCAACAACTGGAACGGCAATAAACAAACCCTTACGACTCTTAATTTTGGCCGCAATCATCTTTTAAAGAACCAGACAATCAGTACAAACAATTATATTAAAGTCGCGGTCAAAGATATTGATGATAATTTAAACGGGATCGGCGCCAAAATATGGGTATATGAAGCGGGCAAGGCGGGACAGGCAAATTATCTTCTGGGTTATCGCGATATTTATACCGTACTGGGATATGGGTGTCAGGAATCGTTAGTACAGCACTTTGGCGTCGGTACGAACACACTGGTTGATATTGTTGTGCAGATGCCGGGTGAATCTCCCAAACCGCCATATACAAATATCCCGGTCAACCAGTTGTTCGAGGTCAACCCGTTACTGGTTATACCGCATCACATCACCGTAACCGGCAACTCGCAAACCGGAAAAGCCGGACAAAACCTGATCAATCCGATCTCTGTTCAGGTTTATGATGAAAATAATAATCCGGCGCCGGGAACCGAAGTAAAATTCCAAATTACGGCTGGAAACGGGCACCTGGACGGGGATACCGAAACACAGAAAACGATCGTATCGGACAATAACGGTCGCGCTCAGGTGTTCTGGAAAATGGGAACCACCGCGGGCCTCACGAACACCCTGGTTATTACCGCGCAATATTCAGGTTCTCATCTGCAGGGCTCCCCGAATACAATATCCATTACCCCCGGTCCGAACAATCCGGCCAAAATAGTAAATCATGCCGGAAACGGGCAAACCGGATACATTATGCAATTTTTAACCAATCCGATAATTGCCAAAGTCACGGATGAATTTAACAATGTTATTGCCGATCATCCGGTTGTTTTTACGGTAATTTCCGGAAACGGCTCTATCGAACAGGCCGGTACGACGACTTTACAGGTACAAACAGACTCACAGGGACTGGCGGAAGTTAACTGGCTGCTTGGTGATTTAATCGGCACGCAGATGCTGAACGCTACGGCAAGTTTTAACAGCAGTCCGCTGCAAAACAGTCCGTTGCAATTTACAGCTACGGCTGAACCGCCGCAGAAAAAGCTCCTGTATCAATCCGGTAACTATCAGAAAAAGCAAATAAATTCACAGCTTGATCAGTTTAAAGTCAAACTTGTTGATTACAACAATATTCCTCAGACCGGGCAAACAGTACAATTCACCGTTATTTCCGACAGCGGCAGTTTTGGCGGTCAAAAATCGATAAATGCACAGACAGACCAGCAGGGTATTGCCAGCGCAACGGCAAAACTGGCTTCGGTCGCGGGTGATACGATTTACGTATTCCACGCCGTTTATCCGGGCGCTTCCGGTTCCCCGTATGTTTTCAAGGCTTCGGCAACCCCGGGTCCGGCAGTGAAAATGACCCAGGTAGCCGGTGCGAACAACCAGGTCGGGCCGGTTGCACGAACATTACCCATTCCCTTCAAAGTTCGGGTCCTGGATATTTATAATAATCCGGTGCAAAACCATTCCGTGGACTTTACGGTAACCAAAGGCGGCGGTTCGATTGAAAATACCACATTCGTAACCAAAATAACCGACAAAAACGGCTACGCCGCCGTTTCCCTCAAGTTAGGTGAGCAGGTGGGAGAAAACATCGTCATTGCCAGTGCAAACGGATTGACCGGTTCACCCATTACGTTCTTCGCTACCGGTATTCACGGAGCGGCCGCCAGAATGGATATTTTTTCAGGCAAGGAGCAATCCGGTTCACCCGGAATGACTTTGTCTTTACCCTTTGTCGTAGTCGTTCGTGATTCTTTTTATAACCCGGTTAATGGACATGATGTCGTCTTTATCGTTACGGAAGGCGGCGGAAATATAGAAGGGCAATCCCAGGTAACGAAACAGACCAATGATCTCGGCAGGGCATCGGTATACATGACACTGGGACCGACAGCTTTTATAAATAAAGTACAGGCATCGGGTATAAATAATGGGTTACCGCTTATCAACAGCCCCCTTGAATTTATCGCCACAACCGGCCCCGGTGATCCAAAAAAAATAGTTTACATTGACGGTGATCAACAAATCGGCCGTATCAACGAACCTTTGCCAAAACCTTTCAAGGTCAAAGTAACCGATGAAAACGGTATTCCCATAAACGGACACGAGGTAGAATTTATCAGTTTTACACCCGGAGCACATTTCTCCGGCGAAAATAATATTGTAAAAAGGACAGACAAGGATGGTTATGCCGCAGCCACAGCGACACTGGGTTCAAATTTTCAGGATTATGAATTTGAAGCCGTGGCAAAATTTAATAACCAACCGTTATCAAATTGCCCCATACAGTTTACTGCATACGGCCGTAAAAGTACGGCGACAAAAATTACCAATATATCGGAACCGGTTCTGACCGGTACTGCCGGTCGCGTCATGGCCGATTCGTTGAAAATTAAAGTCGAAGATAATAGCGGCAACCCGGTAACGAATCATCCGGTATCCTTTGAGATTACATCCCAGGCGGGCAGTCTGCTGAATGGGAACTGGAGTCATTTGACCGTAAATTCAGACCAGTTCGGCATCGCGCGAGTCAGCGTTAAATTAAGAAAAACCCCCGGTAAAGTCTATGCGAAAGCTTTTTCTGATAACGGGTTGCCCGACGGCGAACTGCAGGGTTCACCGGTCAATTTTGTTATGACGGCTCTTACGGGTCCGCCGGATCCGGCAACGTCGATTATGACGTCCGTCGACAACGTACTGGCCAACGGTACGGACAAATCGGATATTTCCATTACCTTAAAAGACAGTTTTAATAACCCGGTGTCCGGTAAAATTGTCAGACTGGAAACCGCTGGTATAGAAGTTAATAAAACCCAGCCCGCCGACACAACGGATTCAAACGGGTCAACCACCGGCTTTATTACTTCCGTTAATGTCGGCCAGGTTATAGTTTGGGCGCTGGTAGAGAATCAGCTTATTCATAAGGATACAATCAATTTTATTACCGGACCACCGGCTACGGCCAATATCATTAATCCCGGACAGTACGCAGTAGTGGGCAAACAACTCGCAAATCCCGTTGGTGTCCAGGTTCGGGATAGTAATGATCACCCGGTAAAAGATATCGACGTTACTTTTACTGTTGTAGACGGTAACGGTTCATTGGTTGAACAACAGCCTGTATCAACCAATGACGAAGGTAAAGCGCTTGTACACTGGAAACTGGGTCCCGTAGTCGGTATTCAGCATTTATCGGCAAAGGTTGATGGAATTACCGATCCTTTTGAGATAACGGCAATCGCCACCGCGCCGTCCCTGGCCGAAATTGAAAAAGTCGCCGGAGATTCTCTGATCGGGCTGATCAATGAAAATTATAATTTTACAGTTTCAGTTATTGATACACTCGATATTCCGATAGTCAATTTTGATGTCGATTTCGAACTGGTCCTCGGTACCGGGGACGGTCAGGGTGTTTTTACCACTCCCGCGACCGTACCGACGGATGAAAACGGTCTGGCCGCCGTTACATTCAAGGCCGGCACATTGACCGGATTACATAAAATCAAGGCGACAGCCGGAGAATACGGTTTTGTTATTTTTGATTTTATCGTCGAAACCGCGCGATCTGTCACACTCACTAAAGTTTTAGGGGATGGTCAAACTGTGCGTCCCAATACGGATATCGACCTGGTGATAAGGGCTGTAAACGCATTCGGTCAACCGGTTTATATGGAAAAAATAAAATTTGAGATCACCCAGGGACCCGGTCTGCTGGACAAGAGCCAGCCGGTTACAACTGACGCCCTCGGCCTTGCCCAAACCAGGTGGACTGTCGGTAATCTTACCAGAACACATCAGGTAAAGGTAAGCCCGGTAGAGGCTGTTGGAACTCCGGTAACTTTTACGGCGATTGTCGAAAACTCGGCCCCTGTTTTTGATCAGGTTCCGGAACATGTTTCCATAATATGGGACAATTCATATTCCACAACAATATCGGCAACAGACCCCGATGAGGACCCGGTCAATTACGGCGCCCGGGATCTGCCGTTCAACGCGGATTTCGATTCCACCGGCACACAATTATTTTCCTGGCAGCCTGTTGCTTCCCAGGAAGGCGAACATCTCATAACATTTATCGCAACCGACCCGTACGGCGCTGCGGATACCACACACATGCTGATAACAGTGATTGTTGAAAACAGGTGTCCGGTTATTACTCATTTTGAACCGGCGGACACCAATTCTATCCCGGTCAGTCAGGAGGATTATAACGTACATTTCAAAATATCAGCCATGGACCCGGACAATGATCCACTATCCTATGAATGGCGGGTCAACGATATATATAACGGCGATGATTCTACATTGACCATTCCGTTTAAAAAAGAGTTCTTCCCGGATCCCAATATTACGGTACAGGTTATTGTATCCGACGGTTCCTGTGAAAAGAGAATACGGTGGTCGGTTCTGCTCACCGCTGTAGAGTTGAATAATTTTGAAGCTGTTTCTGGTAAAAATGGTATCGAGATCAAATGGCAGACAAAATCCGAAACGAACAATATCGGCTTTAACATCCTAAAGAGTATCAGGGAAAGCGGACCATACGAAAAAATCAATAATATCCTGATAACACCGTCTTCTGACGGCAATTACAGCTATCAGGATTTGATATCAAAAGCAGGTATAAAATACTATTACAAACTCCAGGATATTGATATTAACGGTTTTATTACTGAGCATGGTCCCGTTTTAGCCGAAATACCTTTACCTGACAAAATATCTCTTTCGCAAAATTATCCGAATCCGTTTAATCCGACGACAACAATCAGTTTCGAACTGCCTGCCCCGGATTATGTACAAATATATATTTTCAACAGTAACGGACAACTGGTCAGGATTCTGGCAGACGGGCAGTTTGAACCCGGTTATTTTAAACTTGTTTGGGACGCCAGAAATGAACAGGGTACACATGTTCCTTCAGGAATATATTTCTATCGAATGAAGGTCAAAGAATTCATTGAAACAAAAAAACTTTTATTATTGAAATAGATTAGTTACCTTACTGTTAGACAGGTCATGTCGCCTGTCTAACAGTTAAGGAAAAAAAATTCAATCCCGCCAAAAAATTCCCTGACTGTTCAACAAACGTAAAACAAGATATCCATAACCAGGATGATTTATGCTTAAAGATATTATTATTGCATTACGGCCAAAACAATGGATTAAAAATGTACTGGTTTTTGCGGGAGCAATATTTGCGGAGGACTTATTTATCCCGCACCTGATTCAAAATTCATTGTTCGCATTTTTAATATTTTGTTTAATATCAAGCAGTACTTATTTGATCAATGATGTTATGGATCGAAAAAAAGATGCGTTACATCCACGGAAAAAATTCCGACCCATCGCGTCTGGAAAAGTTTCGATCAGAACGGCGATTACGATTGCCGTTATTTTTATTATATTCAGCATTTATTCAAGTTTTAAGCTTAATCCGAATTATGGGATAATTATTACGGCTTATTTTTTAACGACTCTATTATATTCACTATTCCTGAAACGTGTAGTGATACTGGATGTAATGATCATTGCTTCCGGTTTTATGTTTCGGGCCATCGGGGGCGCATTCGCAATTGATGAGCAAGTATCTTCCTGGCTTATTATCTGCACAATCTTTTTGGCCTTGTTTTTTGCCCTTAACAAAAGAAGAGCCGAAATCCTGGCCCTGGGTGACAATGCCGGCTCAGTACGCAAAACCCTGTTCAGTTATGATCCAAAATTTCTGGACCAGATGATCACAACCGCCACGGCTTCGTGTGTTATGGCATATTCTTTGTATACACTGGATTCAGACACAGTTGAAAAATTCGGAACCAGGAATCTGATTATCACATTGCCGTTTGTCATATATGGTTTATTCCGGTATCTTTATCTGTCATATCATCATAATATGGGTGAAACTCCGGAATTAACGATTGTCAAAGACAAACCGATACTGTTTTGTATCCTGTTATATGCGATTTCTGTGATACTGATAATCTATTTGTAATTGAAAATTGATAATATTTTTTTCTTTTAATAATCACAACTTTATTCAGATACAAACTACATGGAGGAAATATGAAAGTCCTGGTAACAGGAGGTAGCGGATTTTTGGGTATTAATATGATCCGATATCTATTTAATAAAGGCATAACGGATATTATCTCGCTTGATCTGGTCGATTTTGATTACCCTGAAAAAAATAAAATAACTGAGGTCAAAGGCGATATACGCCACGCGGAAACCGTTAAAAAAGTAATGCAGGGTGTCAATTGGGTCATTCATTGTGCCGCTGCCCTGCCTCTTTATACAAAAGAAGAAATTTTTTCTACGGATATCGACGGCACCCGATTGTTGTTGGAAGAAGCTGAAAAAAATAAAATCGAACGGTTCGTGCATATTTCGTCCACGGCAGTTTACGGCATACCCGATCATCACCCCCTTTATGAAGACGATAAACTGATTGGCGTCGGGCCATACGGTGAAGCAAAAATATTGGCGGAAGAAGTATGCCTGGAATACCGGAAGAAGGGAATGTGTGTTCCAATACTGCGGCCCAAATCTTTTATCGGACCGGAGAGACTTGGCGTTTTTGCCATTTTTTACGAATGGGCAAAGGACGGTAAAAATTTCCCCATGATCGGCAGAGGACATAACCGCTACCAGTTGCTGGATGTGGAAGACCTGTGTGAATCGATATATTTATGCCTGACACTCGATAATAAAATCGTCAACAATACTTTTAACATTGGCGCAAAAGAATTTACGACCATGAAAGAAGATTACCAGGTTGTGCTGGATAAAGCCGGTCACGGGAAAAAAATCATTACGTTCCCCGACGGGCCGGTCATTTTCACACTGAGAATGCTGGAAAAAATGAAACTATCCCCGCTCTATAAATGGATATACGAAACGGCATCGAAAGATTCTTTTGTTTCGGTTGAAAAAGCGGAAAAGATCTTGAATTTCATTCCCAAATACTCGAACAAAGATGCTCTGCTCAGAAATTACCAGTGGTATCTTGATAATTATAAACCCGATGTAAAAATCACTGGAATTTCACACAGGCTGCCCTGGAAACAGGGTGTTCTGAAACTGGCAAAAGCGTTTTTCTAAAAAACAGACTATTATTTTCTACAGGCAAATAAAATAAGGCGGTTTTTATTGACCATAACTGTATAATATTTTGGATCAGAAACCGTCTTGTTTTATTCCAGATCGATTAACCGCTATATTATTCAGCGGTCTTACCTTAAAGGTAACATGAATTTAAAAATATTTTTCTCCTGTATAAAGGCATGAAATACAAATTGCTCTTTACGACATATTAAGATGAACATTCACTTGCTAACATGAATGAAATTTTGTATGTTACAATAAACAGGCATCAATTGAATAAAACCGGAACATTTTATGGCACGTTTTGCCTTTGTATATATCTTTTTCATATTAGTCCTTATAATATCATGCGCCGGGAATAAACAAAAAAAAGAAGAAAGAATTCGGGAGATACTGGAAAGTACGGCCGCCTATCACAATCAAAAAGCAATTGCCTTGATTGACAGCGGAAAGTACCGGGATGCCGTATCCCACCTGAGAGAATCACTCACTATCGTACCCTGGGATCCGCATACATATAATAATCTGGGGACGGCTTTTTACTACATGGATCAACTCGATTCCGCCGAATATATGTATAAATACGCCATCAGGTTGCGCCCTTCTTTTGCGCTGGCCTATACGAACCTTGCTCAAATATATTTAAAAAACAAAAATTACAAAGAATCGATAAACAGCGTTAACAAAGCCCTTGAAATAAATAATCGACTCCCGGAAGCCTATGTAATCAAAGCTAAAGTATATGAAGAAAATGAATTACTTAACGAAGCAATCGAATTATATAAACAGCAGATCGAGTTATATCCAAATGAATTAATTTATATAACAAACCTGGGGCTATTGTATTATAAAGCGGGACTGATAGAGGAAGCGATTGAAAAGTATAAAAAAGCAATTCTCATCGACCCGGGCAATCCGGAAATCTATTTTAACCTTGGAAACGCCTATTTTCAGCAATGCAAACTTGATGAGGCAAAATCCGTCTTTGAAACTGCACTGGAGCTGTCACCCAATTCGCCCCCGGTCCTGAATAATTACGGACTTGTTCTGATTAATCTTGGAAATTATACCGGGGCGATTAATTCCTTCAACCATGCTCTGGAATCCGAACCCGACGCCCCTATCCTGAATTTTAATTTATCGATAGCTTTTGAACGGATGAATGATTTGCAAAAAAGTTATGAATTAATAAATCAGGCCATCCAAAAAGACAGCACCATAGCCCTTTTTTATATCCAAAAAGGAAATATCTTGATTCAATCCGATAATAACAAAAACGCGATCGACGCCTTCCGGAAAGCCCTTGAACTCGACGAAAACATGGCATTGGCGTATAACAATTTAGGCAATGTCTTATTAAAAGCCAACAGGGCTGATGAATCATTACTGGCATTTAAAAAGTCCATAGACCTGTTTCAGGAAAATATTGAAAAAAATTATTTTTATCAATCAAGTCAAAGCGAAACGGCTCTCGGTAACCTGCTGAGATGGTGCAGTGATCCGCAAAAAATTTATTTTGAATTTGCTCAGATTTATATTAATCTTGGTAAATCATATCTATACCACAATCAGCTTAAGGAAGCGGAACAATCCTTTATCAAAGCGACACAATTATCGCCGGAATTGGCCGAACCGTATGAAAACTTGGGAATTATTTATCTGGAACAGGGACAAAAAATAAAGGCGAATAACGCGTTTGCTCAGTCCCGTTTTAACCAGGCAGATGATTATTATGCCATGGATTCCCTGATTGTTGCCGAACAATTGTATAATGAAGCGCTGGCATTTCGTCCGTTTTTTCCGGCTGCAGTCGCCAGACTTGGTTTTCTTTATTATGAATTAAAAAATTCTGAAAAAGCGCAAAATTATTTTTCCAGGGCCCTGAAAAATGCTGATCATGATCCGGATGTCTTTATGACCTATGCGGATTACATGGCGAAAGAAAAGAATTGGCCGGTAACTATTGAATATTATCTAAAGGCGCAACAATATTCACCCAATTCCCTCAGGTTACATAAAAAAATGTCTTTTGTCTATTCTTTATTGGGAAATAAAGATTCGACAGCGCTCCATAATGCAAAAATTAATTATCTCGATGGTAAAGCGCTCGAATTTGCAGGAATGTGGGAACCGGCACTGCAAAAGTTTAAAAATGCCGCTGCTTTGGACACTAATAATACAAAATATCTTAACCGGATCGGGTTTATCTATACTAAAAAGCATTTAAATCAAAAGGCAATGGATGTCTTTCAAAAAGTATTAAATAATGATCCGCAAAACGCGGAAGCGCTGTTAGGATTAGGGACAATTTATGGTGATACGCAAAAGTATCAACAGGCTATTGATTATTTAACAAGATCTATCGCTATCGATTCATTAAATGCGCAGACCCATTATATTATTGCTGTAAATTATTACTTTATCGAAGAAATAGATAAAGCCAAACGACATATTCAAAAAGCCGAAGACCTGGGTATGTCCATAAAAAAAGAATTCATGGAACTCTTACAAAATAAATAATTATAACTATAATAAATATTTGTTGCAGGATCATAAAATGAAACATATATATCCGGTTCTATCAATAATAATCATTGCACTGTGTTTGAACTGTACGGAAAAAGGACAGCCGATCAAATTAATCGGACCCGGATTACAAAGCGCCATCGTTCTTGATCTGGGCCATTTTAGTAATCCTGAAGCCGCTATGTCATCGATAAATGATGTCAACTGGGATGATGAAAATTTTGCTGATGATAATTTACACCGTAATATCCTGGCCGCCCTGGAATTACAGCATTATATGACAAAAATTTTTAATATCCCCAAATCCGAATTACCCGTCGTAGACGATGATAACCTGCCCGCAGGCACAATTATTTTTATAGGTTCTCCGGAGGAGAAACCGGGGCTGTTGCAAGTCCGAAAAAAGCTGGAAAAAAGGTGGAAAAAAGTAAAATCCCAATCTGCCCAGGGTTTCCGGCTGGACACATTTTCATTTAAAGATTCACAGGATTTTCTTGTATTAAGCGGGAAAAGTTCTCTGGGTACTTTGTATGCCGTATATGAATTATTGGACCGCTGGGGTGTGCGGTGGATAAGTCCGGGGGATTCAAGTGAAATTGTACCCTCGAGGGGAGGCATGATTTTACCTCCCATGAATGAATATTTTGAACCGGACATGGAAGTGAGAGGATTTGTCAGAGAAACTGTGAATAACAGCCTGAATGTTAACAATCTTTTATCACCGGAATTCCTTCAATGGATGGCAAGAAACCGTCTGAACTATATTTGGCAGACGGATGCTTATCTACAAATGCAAAAACAATATGGTATCATCACAAACTGTGGAGAACAGGATCAAAGCGAATTGCCGTTAAATCCAAAAGCAAGATACCCATATAACCATCAGGATTTCACGGGCGATGAGGAATTACCCGCAGATGTTTACAGGCCCTCCTCCGAATACTCGGGGGACATCAATCATGATAATATTCTGAGTTATTTAGAAGCTCATCCGGAATGGTATGATTTGACAAAATCAAAATTAACTGAAACTGAAGATATGCGTTTGGTTGCCGGCATCTGCGTAACAAATAATGATTTCCTTAGCGAATTAAATAAAGGTATTCTTGGCAATCTTGAATCAGGTAAATGGAAAAACGCCCATCATTATATTCTGAGAAAATCCGACAATACAGGTTGGTGCAGTTGCGAAGAATGCAGCAGGTTAGGCAACCAAGCCAACAAATTTTTATATTTACTTAACCGGATTCAATTATTCATGAATCATTCCGCTCAGGGGAGCACCCAAAGCAGAATGATCCGGATCGCCGGTTTGACCGACAGTACAACAATCAAACCACCAACGCACAAACTGCCCCATGACTTTGATTATGAGAATATTCGAATTATTTTGACGCCGGTCGAAAGGTGTTATAATCATTCCATAATCGATCCCAATTGTACTGAAGTGAATCAGCATATCATGCAGCTTTTAAAATCATGGACGGACAAATCCTGCTATTATAAAGGGAAAATATACCTTTCCGAATTATACAATAACCGACAGTTCAGGGATTTGCCGGTCGTTTTTACAAATGTGATCAATAAAGATATTCCTTTTTATTTCGAAACCGGAATAAACGGCTTGTGTTATACCAATGCCAGGATCAGTAATGCCGGTGTACACGCCATGATCAATTACCAGTTCGCCCGGCAGTCATGGAGATCACAGGTTGATGTCGATTCTTTAAAAATTGAGTACATCACGACCCTTTATCCCGGCCAATATGACCTGATGAAAGAATATTATAATAAACTCGAAAAGGCAATGGCAAATATCTCCGCATGGAAATTTGAACTTGTAGAAAGAATCAACAAAATTATGATGAAAACCTTAAACGAGCCGCTGATGCCATTGAAAAAATTCAAACAACATTACTCACTTGAAAGTACAAATTATCAACAGAATAATGCAACCAACTGGGAGATGACATACCAGCTTGTGTATGAATTAAGGTATATATTACAGGAGGCGCTGGCAGGCAATATATCCGATAAAACGAAAGGCCGCCTTATCGATCTCTATTACCAGTTGCTGTATGCGGAATTGACCATTAATCTGTTCGATAACGTGATCAGGTTCATGACTTTGGGGAATGAAGAGCCTGAAATGAAAACGGAATCTCTCCTGCGTCTGGCAAGTATAACCAGTGAATTGCAAAAATACGAGGTCACATACTCGGTAATCGGGAATACCAACGGTTTGGACGCTTCCGGTATTAAAGAGGCTGTCGATCAAATCATTACACAAAACAGAAATATTATTGATAAATACAAAACATCACTCAATGAGAAAGATCAATTGAAAATATATTAGTTTATGTGATCACGTTATTCTTTTAATTTTTTTATGAAGAATAATTCCTGATGTAAACAAAATGTATTTTCTAACGTCATTATTACTGGTTATTATTCTGCCATATAAATTTTTTACACGAATTCAAATTCATAGATAACTCAATTGAAAAGGAAATTTTATACATTTTATTTTTCAGGGCTTTTAATACTATTATTAGGTTCCGGTTGTGGTACAACTGTAGTTGTTACAAACAGTATGGTTTATAATTTCCCCAATATTGAAGACGGGTATGATTACAACATTCCCTCTATTGTGGTTCTTCCCGATAATAACGACTATTACTGGACATTTTTTACATCACATTATTATGGATTTTTAGAGTACTGGCTTGCCTTTTCCAAAGATAAAAAAAACTGGTCCCGGCCTCTTTATACAGGGATCCCCGCAACAATAAACTATATATACAGAGTCAATATCGACAGTACGAATAATATCACGATTTCCAGATATTTCAGACCGTCAACCCAAAGTACGTATACAAGAGCGACGGTCGACTCCCTTCAGGACACCTTTACAGTATATAAATCCGATCTGTTTTATGATCTGGATGCGGATGGATTGACCGATCTCGCCGAATTTATGCTTCGGACTGATCCGTTAAACAACGACACGGATGGCGACGGCAAATCCGATGGTTACGATCAAAATCCCCTGGCGGCGTACCGGCAAAATCTCTCCATACACGAACAACTCCACAAGTTTATTATCGAAAGTGAACTTTCGCTTTATACATCCGACCAACTTGTGATCGTGGAGCAGATCAATAATAAACCGATTGAATACAAAAGATCAAACGGCATCATACTCAGCATGCCCCCGGACTCCTGTGATACATTTATAAATCTTTTCGGTTATGGCGTACCGGTATTGACAGCGGCTGTCACCGATACTTTGAAAAAGTACAAAGTCAGTTTCCAATATTTTTTCGATCCCGATAACGCGGGGGGGTACGATGCGCTGTTTGACTGGGATCATAAATTCAAAAAATGGGTACGTAAAAAAACCTACTTTCAGTGGGAAACGGGTTATTGAAAAATTTATTGTTCAATTATAATGTCCGACTACCGCTTCCATTCGTTCGTCATAAATGTTCGCCATGTTTTCCCACCTGAAAGAACCGGCCGTTTTGTTCAGATTAAACTTTCTTGTCCGGTTAATATTCAAAACCGCATTTCGTAAACGATCCACCAGATTTTCAAAATTATCATATAAATATTCAGGATGTAATTCGCCCGGAATCAATTCAGGATAGGCCAGCCTATTCGGGAGAAGCGGAAAACAGTTACAGTAAACGGCCTCCATAACGCTGGCGCCAAAAAAATCATGCCGGGATGTGACGGGAATAATATCCACCCGCCAGAGCCAGCGGGCATATTCCGCAAAATTTTCCACATAACCGAATTGTAAAATCCTCTCCCCTAACTGCCGGCGCGCCTTGTCAAACTCTGCCGGATTTACGCTGAAATTTTCACCCAGGATAACCACCTGAAAATCCAGTCCCTCATCCGTCAAAATAAACAAAGCCCTGAAAAAGTCTCCCGGATTTTTATCAAACTCCCAGCGGTGATTCCATAGAATAACCGGCGTCCGCTCCTTCGCTTCCGTCCGGTACCGGTCAAAACGGGACAGGTCCAAACCCAGATGCAGCACTCCGCTTTTAGCGGCGATTTTATCGACATTGCCCGACTCGTTATAATCCGGAAAATGTTTGAGAAAACGCCGCAGTTCATTCAGAAAACTGTCCATATTATAACGGGAATTGAAAAAAACGGCGTCCGCCACCAGCGCCGATGTATAGTTGATAAAACCGTAATGCTTGTCACGTTTATAAATGATGTCCCGGTTATCGGGCGACCAGGGATATGCCAACTGGTTTTCATGAAAATACAATATTACGGGAATATGACCGGTTTCCCCACGCGTCAGGGCCAGAAACGTTGCCAGGTCCAGCATGTCCGTGGCAAGGATAAGGTCCGGGACAAATTCCGAGGATAGAAACTCACGCGCCAGGGTCACGGCGCCGCCGTGCATGCGCCATTTCCAGAACTGGCCTTTCATTGATAAAATTCGGATATTATGTTTACTGTATTTTTGATAACCGGAAGCCCAGTCCGCGTGCGATCCGGCAAAATAAGGTTCCAAAATCAAAATATTCATAAAGTTAAGTTTCTTTTTTTATTTAAGTAAATTTTTGATTTTTGTTACACAAATTCTTTCCTTAACCGGCTGCTTATTAATCCGGTTAACGGATCCAAGATATAGCTATAATCCTATAACTATATGAATTTTTACGTTTAAAGATAATCATTCCCGGTGAAATAAAAAAGGATTGCTTGGGGCTGTTGTACAGTAAAAATAGCGCCCGGCATATATCCCGGTGGGTAAAAAACCGCCCACGGATAACGCTGATGAACAACAATCCGAATTGATCTATCCGTGGACATCGTGTGATCCGTGGTTAACAAAAATTAATTCGTCCTGGATCGGAAACAGAGATGTATAAAATCGACTTTGGGTCCGCAATATGTGGATCATTGATTCCGATCCAGGTCGAACAGAATAATACGTCTTCAGACAGCACAACGAACAGGATATGCTCCTTATTGTCAATTCCAGACAAAAAAGTCCTGAGCGGTCAGACTTAAAACCGGCACGAATATTCCCAAAGTCTATCTCACTAACATTATTTTTTGCGATTTGACAACATCACCGGCGGTCAGCACCGGCAAATATATACCGGTTGATACATTATCACCATTCTGATCCCTGCCGTCCCAGTGGACGGTATATGTTCCAATTGACTGGTTTTGTGCGATAATCAGTGTCCGTATTGTCTGGCCCATCGTATTTATAATTTTCAGGGTTACCATTGCATCTTCTGCCAGCGAATAGACAATCCGGGTATCCGGATTGAAGGGATTGGGATAGGCTAGTTTGAGCTCGGTAAACCGGGGCAGTTCCGCCGTTGTAATGGTAATAACATCGTCTATATTGATTTTGCCGGTTATATTAACATCTGAAAGGCGATAGCTGTATGTCACACCCGGCAGGATATTGTTATCGATATAGGTATATTTTGTCACTGATGTAGAACTTTCCCTACCGGCAAGTATTTCATGTGTTTCATAAGAGGCGATACGATTCCAAACGGTTTCGGTGGTTTTGCGTTCAAGGATGAATCCCAGGTTGTCCGTTTCACTTTCGGTTGCCCACTCGAGCAAGACATATCCTTTTTCCTGGCGTGCCGTAAAACCTGAAAGGTGAACCGGCAATGAAGTGTCCACATTGCCGGATAAAGTCGGTGCCGGCTCTGCTCCGCTTCCAACCTGCCACTGGATATGCGGCGGGTAGGATGTATTATTGGTATTGAAATACCATCTATTGCCAAAATATATCTGCCATTGTCCGTCAAAAACAAGATTCCACCAAAGATAGTAATTACCGTTCTTATGTAACCACTTGGGTTTACCATTCATTTCACCGTTGGGCTCGTACAGGCCGTTCACATCTGTTTTACCGGCCCCTGTGACTAGTATGTTATCAGCGGGTATATATACGTCTCCCCACAAATTTGGGGCCGGAGAACCGCCGCTGCCCAGTTCCCAGCCGTCATGAGGGGGTTTTGGAGTAGCGGCACTATTGAAATACCATCGGTCACCGCCATACACCTGCCATTGACCGTCAAATACAAGATTCCACCAGATATAATAATTTGTTCCCGACAGATGCCAGCGAGGCTTACCGTTCATATAATCCATATACTCATAGGTCCCGTTAACTTCGGTTTTGCCGGCCCCGGTTACGATGACATCTTCCTCTGCTGTGAGGTTTGTATTCATCGATAATAGCATTATCAAAATCAAAACAAGAGAAGATATATAATTTAAAATACTCAGATCGATACAGTTCCGCTTTTTCATATTTTATCCTTTACGTTTTTAAGACTCTTATTTTCGAGGAAAAATATTATCATTCCCACGGCGATTTAAGCAGAAAATCAGGCATCTTTATGAGATTAAATAGAAATATCGATGGTTAAATGCTTTTAGCAAACGCGATCAAAATTAAAAATATTTTAAATGTTGAATTTACACCGTCGGTTATGGCAAATTTTAACGGCTACAAGCGGGCGGATGTGTTGCATCAGACGCCGGTGTTGGTTTAATCCGGGGTAATATCGGAAGCGGACGCCCTGATTAAATAAATATAAATAAAAACAATTCATGTGTCAAGTTTAAATCAATTAAAAAGTGAATTTTTTTTAAATTTGAAACTGAAAAGAGTATCGATGAGGCCCCCTCATAATAAAATGCCCACGGATGACCCGGATACGCACGAATTTTTAATTGTTCAATCCGTATTCATCAGAGATCCGTGAGCAAAAAAATGCCAGTTGTATTTAACGCATATTACAAGTGATTGATAAAAAAATAAATCATTGACAAACACGATACAATTGCTTATATTGATAATGAAAACCATTTTCAATAAGAATTCTTTGTAAATTTTTGTACATTAAACAATTGGAGACAAAACTGATGAGAGGCCCCTGGTGGCAAAAACGTCTTTATGATTTCGGCTATAGATTAACAAGTCCGCGTCAAATTATCATCAACATACTGAGAAATACGGACAAGCATCTGAGCGCGGAAGATATTTATATCGATGCCATAAAAACAAATCCATCGATCGGGTTGACAACCGTTTATCGAACATTGGATTTATTCTCTCAAATTGGTGTGGTGCAGAAATTTGATTTCGGAGAGGGCCGCGCACGCTATGAACTGACCAATAATCCCCTGAAAAAAGACCACCACCATCATCTGGTATGTGTGAATTGTAAATCGATAATCGATTATACCGATTTTGTCAATGAAGAACTGGAACTGATGAATAAAACCGAAAAAGCATTATCTGAAAAATATCAATTCAATATTTTTCACCATACCATTAATTTTTACGGCATGTGCAGCAAATGCCGGATAAAGGAATGAAAATTTTTTTTGCATGTTAATGCAAATTGTTTTCAATAACAAAAAGGAAATAGACAATGCCAAATTACAATGGAACAGGGCCGTCAGGCGACGGGCCTATGACGGGACGGGGAATGGGCTATTGTATATTAAAACGGGATAAGGAAAATTCATCAATAACGCGTGGAATCACCGGTCTTGCGGGAAATTATTATCAATCGGGGCATCAGCAGCAACCAAAGACAGGTATGCCCGTCCATAACAGTTCAGGGCAAACCACAATGAGAACGTCGCATGGATATTTCGTGCCGCCATTCGTAAATCCGGCCGGAAGGCCCATTTTTACTCCCCTGCCCGGCAGGTCCGGCATGTTAACATCTACCGGTTACCCGCTTACTGCATGGTGTCGTGGAAGAAGCCGCGGCCGGGGACGGAGACGTGGATGCTTTTTCCGGTATTGATCAAAGTAATTTATTGAAATAAACAAACAATAAAAGGAGGTGAAAAAATGCCTTTTGGAGATAGAACAGGACCCGCCGGGTTCGGCCCGATAACGGGCCGTGCGGCCGGTTTTTGCGCCGGTTATCCCGTGCCGGGTTATATGAACGCTTTTCCGGGTCGTGGATTCGGTTTTGGACGCGGCGGCAGGGGACGACGTAACTGGTTTTATGCCACAGGTCTCACCGGCTGGCAGCGTGCCGGTTACGGATACCCGTCATGGGGCGGCGTGGTTGTGCTCACGCCGTATACAACACCTTACAGGTTTACAAAAGAGCAGGAATTGGAAGCGCTGAGAAATCAATCCAAATATATGGAAAAAACACTTGCAGAAATTAACAAACGCCTGCAGGAACTGGAAACGGGAAAAAAGTAACGGAAAAGAACCGGCGGACTAACCTTGTTCCACCGGTTTTATAACCAGCCGGTCAAATAATTTTTTTTACAATTAAAAGGAGAGAAAATGCGCGGAGGCCATTTCAGAGGAAAAGGTATGGGACGAAGAATGGACAGAGAGTTTAATGTATCCTACAAACAAAACAGCAGGCAGGATGTTGATGTCAAACCGGACGATGTTCGACTGCCGTCCTCCGGGCAAATGAGCACAGAAGACGAACTGGCCATGCTGAGACAGCAGGCTAAAACCATACAAAATCAACTGCAAGAGATAAATGCCAGTATCGGCGAGCTTTTAAAAGGTAAACCCGTCCGTCATACCGCGTATATAGATCATACCGTATGTACCGGCTGCGGGAGATGCGTAAAGGCTTGTCCTCATGGGGCTTTCACACTTGTTAACGGTTCCGCACATGTTGACCGGGATGCATGCACCGGATGCGGGATATGTGTTACGGAATGTCCGAAAATGGCCATATCTATGCAAAAAATATCATGACATGTGTAAAAACAATTGAAAATAAAAAAATCCGGTGCTTGATAGGAAAGACTGACAGGTTGAATTTGATTTTTATGAACGAAAGGAAACAATAATGCCGCCTGTGGAACCATTTGATAAATATACAATGGAATACGACTCGTGGTTCGAGCGGCATTTTATAATATATCAATCGGAGCTCCTGGCAGTAAAAAAAGTTATTCCTTTCGCGGGAAAAGGCATAGAAATCGGGATCGGCAGCGGCCGTTTTGCCATACCCCTGGGCATCAATTGTGGTATCGAACCATCACTCAAGATGAGTCAGCTTGCGGCTAAAAGGAAATTATCAGTTATCAAGGGGGTTGGTGAAGCCATACCGTTCGCCGATGAAACTTTTGATTTTGTCCTGCTGGTGACGACAATCTGCTTTTTAGATGATGTTGAGAGAACCTTAAAAGAAATTCACAGAATTTTGCGCCGGGATGGTTGTATTATTATCGGTTTTGTGGACAAAAAAAGCAAAATCGGGAAACAATATCAAAAAAACAAGCACTCCAACGTATTTTACAGGGATGCCAGATTTTATTCAACACACGACATTCTTGTTCATTTAAATAAAACCGGCTTTTCTCAATTTGTCTTTTATCAAACCCTGTTTAACAATTTAGACGTTATAAATCAAATTGAGGCTGTAAAATCAGGATATGGCGACGGGTCCTTTGTGGTTATTAAGGCAAAAAAATCGATAGCGTAAAAATAAAGCGTTAATAATAAATATTATGCTAATCTTTTAATAACCGAGTATATTAATATTAATATGAACACAACACAATCGGTATAATCTAATCCATCGTGTATGCCGCACAAAAGAATTCAGGAAAAGAACAAACGGATATTAAAAAGGGAAACATGATGAGCGACACTCAACAAAAATTTATGGAAAAATTCGGAAGCCATTGGATAAAAATAAAATTCTATACTGATGAACCGGATGAAAAAAATTTTAAAGAAATAAAAAATGTTCGATTCTGTGAAGCGACGAAAATAGCGATAAATCATCCTGTCATTCTGGACTCGGACAGCATCAACTGTCCCGGAGCGCTTTTTGCCTTTGGTTGGCAGGACAAATCTCAATTTTACCAGAAATGTCTGCAAAAATCGAAACTGAACAGGAAGGCATTGGACGCCATGATCACAAAACTTCCGCGTTTGAACGGGGAATATAAATATATCGGTTTGAACACAACGGACGAACCGGATGTGATTTTGTCCTATATCCTGCCCGAAGATGCAATGAAACTGCTTTATCTGTATCATAACAAGCAAGCTGAAAACCTGGACGCATCTTTGTGCAGTATGACATCCATCTGCGGCGGGATCGCTGTGAAAACTTTTATAAAAAATGAAATCGGATTTTCTTTCGGGTGCGCGGAATCCAGGGAATTCGCCCGGATAGGCAGCGAGCGCCTTGTTGTCGGCATTCCCGGGAAACATTTTGATCTGGTGTCCTATGTATAATGTCGTAAAACCTTTAAAACGCCGTAACGAAAAGATATCCGAAATATGGAACTGAATATTATATATGTGACCAGTGCGGTTTTCCTGTTAGGATGCATCATGAGTATGTTAGGCAGGGGCGGCGGCAATTTTTACGTACCGCTGTTACTGGCATCCGGTTTTTCCATGACCGCCGCAGCAGCAAACGCGCAATTAATTTTGATGACAACCGCATTACTGGCAACTGTTGTCTTTCAAAAATACAAAACCGTAGACTGGAAACTCGCCCTTGTACTTGATCCGGCTACTGATATTATGGCATTTTTAGGAGGATACTTTGCACATCATTTCATGAGCGTGTATTTAAAATGCCTCTTTGCCCTTTTGTTAATGATTTCGGCATTTTTCATGTTAAAACCGATTCGTCAAAAAAAACGGGATACACGCCAAAAGGCCGGATATTGGTCTCGTTCTTTTGGCCAATATCAGTACCAGGTAAATCTGTGGCTGGCTATTCCCATGACCGCCGCAATCGGCTTTTTAGCCGGTATGCTCGGCATTTCGGGCGGCAGTTTCAAAATTCCGTTGATGGTACTCATGTGCGGTGTACCGATGCATGTGGCGGTTGGTACTTCCTCGGCTATGGTCGCTTTTACGGCACTAATGGGATTTTCCGGTCATGCGCTCGCCGGAGATTTTCAGGCTAAATGGATTTTACCGCTGGTTTCCGCCGCCGCGCTTGGCGGTTTGCTGGGAGGTAAAATATCGATCAAAGTTCCTCCGCAACGGTTAAAAATGTTATTTGTTTTCACTACTATTTTAGCTACTTTTTTTATGGCCGCGAACGCGTTTTTACTATAGTGACAGTTCTGAGAGCATTTAAAAAATCGCTTCAAAGGTTAACATGATTACAATAAAATGCGCGCAATGCAAAAGAAAAATTTTTAAATACAAAAAAATCGGCAAAGGTCGCGTTTTACGATGCTATAAGGACAGAATTGTCAGATATTACCCCGTCCGGGACCGGCAAAACATGCAATGTCTGTGCGGACAGATCATCGGTATTGACGAAGGGAAATGGATAAAAATGAAACAAAATGCTTTTGAATATAAAGGGAGGATAATAAAATGAAAGCTCAAATAATCTATGACAATATCGCCCGAAAAGGGTTCCGGTCAGGATGGGGTTTTTCCTGTCTAGTCGATGAAAAAATTCTGTTTGATACCGGCGAAGAACCGGTATCAATATTCGATAATATGCAAAAGTTGAATGTTGATATCGACAAGATCAAAGCCGTGGTCATTTCACACGACCATTGGGACCACACCGGCGGTTTATGGGAACTGTTGAAAAGACGAAAGGGCCTGAAAGTATACGCCTGTCCCGGTTTTAGCCGGGCCTTTAAAGACAAAGTCAATCAGGTGCAGGGAGTGATGATCGAAACGGAACCGTATCAGGAGGTGGATCAGAACATTGCCGTAACCGGACAAATAGAGGGCGAATACAAAGGCGCTGATATGCCGGAACAGGCTCTTGTGGTGAAAACGGAACATGGGATCACGGTCATAACCGGTTGCTCGCATCCCGGTATCGTCAACATGGTAAAAAATGTCAAAGACCGGTTTCCCCGGTCAAAAATTTACCAGGTCTTCGGAGGGTTCCATCTCATGGACCACGACCCGCGGGCGGTCCAGCAGATTGTAACGGCTATCAAAGACATGGGCGTTGAAAAAGTTGGCCCAACCCATTGCACCGGCCACAAAGCGGAAAAAGTATTTGAAAAGGATTTCGGCAACAATTATATCACAATAGAAGCGGGAAAGGTGCTTGATATATAAATATGATCAGGACAATTTTAAAGGAACTCAGGAACCACGCCCCGTTTACAGTTTTTGGCGCGTTGACCGGCATTCTGTTCATGATCTTCTTCCAGAAACTGCCGAAAGAGACATCCTTTCGGATATTTTACGTTCTCCACCCCCTTCATGTGGTGCTCAGCGCCCTGGTGACGGCGTCTATCTATGAAATTCATGAATGCAAGCGTCCGGGCCCTCAATGTTTCCGGGGAAAGTGTAATCTCTGGTAACTGTTTCTCATAGGCTACCTGGGTTCAATTGGAATCGCCACGCTCAGTGATTCCGTCATTCCATACCTGGGCGAGGTTTTGCTCGGTATGCCGAATCGCGGAATTCATATCGGATTCATCGAAAAGTGGTGGCTTGTCAATCCATTAGCTGTTGCCGGAATTTTATTCGCGTATTTCAAACCGACAACCAAATTCCCCCATGCCGGGCATGTATTGTTCAGCACATGGGCGTCCCTGTTCCACATCATCATGGCCCTGGGAAGCGGGATGAATTGGTTTTCATATCTTGTGGTATTTATATTTTTATTTCTTGCCGTCTGGCTGCCGTGCTGCGTAAGTGATATAGTATTCCCGCTTTTATTTGTCGGGAAACAAAAACAGGAGGACACCTAATGCGGACAACACAAATTAAAGAAACCGTTAAAACATGCCTGTCGTCGCTGCCACCGGGTGTTGATCTGGTCGCGGCGGCCAAAACAAGGACGCCCGAAGAAATAAATGCCGCTGTTGAAGCGGGCGTCAGGATCATCGGCTATAACTATCTGCAGGAAGCGGAACGCATGTTCACGCACGTCGGCAGTTCGGTGCAGTGGCATATGATCGGACACCTTCAGAGCAACAAAGCCAAACGGGCCGCGCGCCTTTTCGATATGATCGAAACAATAGACTCTCTCAAAATAGCATTTGAGGTTAACCGCCATTGTGCCGACATGAACAAGATCATGCCGGTATTGATTGAGATAAACAGCGGCGAAGAATCAAACAAAACCGGTGTACTGCCGGACAAAGTCGATGACCTGGTACGGGAGATCGGCACGTTTTCACATATAAGGGTTCAGGGATTGATGACCATGGGGCCGCGTTTTGGCGATCCCGGGGAGGCCAGACCATATTTCAGGGCTACAAAAGCGGCGTTCGACCGCCTGTATGAGGCCAATATCCCTGACGTGGAGATGCGGTTCATGTCAATGGGCATGAGAAACAGCTATGAAATCGCCATAGAAGAAGGCGCCAATATCGTTCGAATCGGTACTTACCTGTTCGGCGAAAGACATAAGTAATTCAATCTTTATGCCGATAATATAAAATAATTACAGTCGACCATACTATTATTAATTAACGAAAACGGGCATTACAACGTGAAAACAATAAAGAAAAAAACCATAACAGACCTCAAAGAGTGGTTTACCCACTATGTTCAGACATTCAAATACGGAAACCGGGAATTAAAACAAAATACGATCCTTAAAGAGGAGCATACGTTACTGGTTTGTCATGAAATGCAAACGCTTGCGGAACAGCTTGGATTGACAACGAATGAACGGCGTCTGGCTGAGATCATCGCCCTCTTTCACGACATCGGCCGGTTTGAACAGTTTGCCCGTTATTACACTTTTGTTGATAAACAATCCGAAAACCACGCCGAACTTGGCGTAAAAATACTCAGGAACTATGGCGTGCTCGATCAATTTGAGGATTCCACCTCAAATCTCATTTTACGAACCATACGGTATCACAACCGCGCGGTATTACCGCCGGATGAGACGGAAACGTGCCTGTTTTACAGCAAATTACTGCGCGACGCGGACAAACTGGATATCTGGCGGGTCGTTACCGATTATTATCACAGGCAGGACGGCAAACGCAACGGCGCGATCGAACTTGACCTGCCGGACACACCCGGTATCTCCGAAGCGGTATACCGGGACCTTCTGAATAAAAAAATTGTCAATATTCATCATATGAAAAATCTGAACGATTTTAAACTGCTTCAGGTTGGCTGGGTCTTTGATCTCAATTTCGCGGCGACATTCCGGGCTGTCCGGTCCAGACTTTACCTGGAAAAAATCCGCGAGGTCCTGCCGGAATCGGAAAAAATCAACTCCATTTTTGCGGTTATTCATTCACACCTCGATGAAAATATTCAAAACAAATAAAAATTAAATGGAGACTGTGTACTCTAAACGATACGATGAATACGGAAAATAAACAAAAAGCCATGAATCAGCTCAACAAGGGGCTGAAGACCTGCGGGACATGCCAACTCTCGCTCACCAGAAATAACGTCCTGATTGGCGAAGGGAGTTTAGACACTCGGCTGCTGCTGGTGGCTCTTTCGCCCGGCAAAGAAGAGGATGCACATAATAGAATGTTCATCGGCCCGTCCGGGCAGGTTCTGGATAAACTGTTCAAAACCACCGGTATTCGCCGGGATTCGGTCTATATCACCAATCTGATCAAGTGCATACTGCCGAAAAACCGCAGACCCAAAATGGAAGAGATCGAATCCTGCAGCCGGTTTTTGTTCGACGAAATCGCGATCATACGCCCCCAAATTATCGTGCCGCTCGGTTATTACGCAACGAGAACAATATTAACAAAATATCACGCGGACCCGCCGCCGGCTCGCAGGGACTATTCTCCCCTTTACGGTAAACTCCTTTTTGCCGACAACCAGGCGATATTCCCCCTGCCCCATCCGGCTTCGCTGCTCTATCATCCGGCTTTTGAGGATGAGGCCGTCAAAAATTATCAAAAATTGTTTATACTGCAACATGAATGTAAATGGTATTCCTGTTGCCCCATGAAACGCTTTTATGAACAGGGAAGCCTGCCGCGAAAGTGGATCGCATTATACTGCAAAGGATTGTGGCAGAGTTGTACGCGCTATCAAATGGAGGAGAATGGTGAATATCATCCGGATTGGATGCTCCCCGACGGCAGTCTGGATAAAAATCTGAAAAACCTGTGAATTATATATTAAAGGGAATCTGTTCAATGGCAATCATTTTTAAAACGAGGCAAAAAGAATATCAGGTTGAAAACAAACCGGATAAAACAATTTTCGAGCTGGCAAGAGAAACCGGACTGTTCATAAAATCAAGCTGCGGGGGAAACGGTAAATGCGGGCAATGTATGGTCAATCTGAAAAAGGGGAAATTTCTCGTCGAAAACCGGGAGATTTATGTGGAGAGAAATCATGACTTTGCCTTATCATGCCTGACAAAAATATCCAGGTCCGACGCAATCGTTGAAATCCCTGGTGAATTGTTTGTCAACTTGTCCGGGAAAATGATCGACAATTTTCTCATTAATCATTTCGAAAAGGACCCGCAAACTCAAAAAATATACCTGAATGTACCACCCGCGACACTCGATAAACAGCACCCGGATATTTCAAGAGTCAAAAAGGCTGTTTACGAAAAAACATCCGTTAAAGACTTTTCCATACCGCTCGACGTTATCCGGCAACTACCCGGCGTTTTGAAAAAGGGCGGTGGCAAAATAACGGCGACGCTTGTTACCAGTAACCAGGGAAGTCACCTGGTCGCTGTTGAACCGGAAGACACGACATCAACCAACTATGCCGTGGCTCTGGATATCGGTACCACAACGGTCATCGGCCTGCTGACTGATCTCACCAGTTGTGAAATTGCCGCGACCGCTTCGCTGTACAATCAGCAGATCAACGTTGCCGGGGATGTCATATCAAGAATATCTTATTGTAAATCCCGCAAAGAAATCGAACATTTAAAAAAACTTGTCATTGAGGATACCATACATCCTATCCTGCAACAATTATGTTCGCGGAGCAAAATCTCACCCGAAAACATTTATCACCTGGCGGTGTCCGGCAATACGGTCATGATGCATTTGCTGTTGGGGCTCGATCCGTCGAACATTGGGCAGGTACCCTTCCAACCCGTGGTCCTAAATCCCGGTCCATTCCGGGCCGGAGAGACCGGGATCGGCATCCATAAAAACGGGATCATCGATTTTATTCCGGCCGTCTCGGGTTATATCGGCGGAGATATCGTCTCGGATATTTACGTATCAAAGCTGAACCAAAGAACGGAATTTTCGGTACTGATTGATCTCGGCACCAATGGAGAAATCGTAATAAGCGAGAACGGCAAAACAGTCGCTTGTTCTACAGCGGCCGGTCCCGCTTTTGAAGGATACGGATTGTATCACGGCAGCCGGGCTTCGGAGGGAGCGATTGAAAAAGTGTTTTTTAAGGAAGGGACAATCCGTTTTGAAACGATCCATGACCAAAAAGCCATCGGCATTTGCGGTACCGGCATCATTGATTTTATCGCCGAAGGTCTCCGCGCAGGCTTGATCGATTATGCTGGAAAATTTAATATAGAGATGCTAAAAGAACTGGCTTTATATCATACGGTGGAAGAAAACGGCAGCGCCCTTCCCGCCTGCGTCGTCGCCAAAGCCGCCGATACCGGAATTGATGGCCCCATCATTGTCACGCAAAACGATATTATCAGTATCATGCAGGCCAAAGCGGCCATTTACGCGGGCTTAAAGACCCTCCTGTTTATACGGAAAAAGAACTGGAGTGATATCAAACGGCTGGTGTTGACCGGCGGTTTTGCCGGGTATATCACTTTAAAAAATGCCGTTCGTATCGGTTTGCTCCCCGACGTCCCTGAGGACAGAATTAAAGTTATCGGCAACGGATCGCTGGCGGGCGCTTACCTGGCCCTGATTGAACCCCTTGCCCTGGAAGACATGGATACCATCTCCCGGCAGCCAAATGTGATCGAACTGAACAGCTATCCGGAATTTCAGGAGAATTTTATCGAGGCGCTCTTTTTTCAACAGCAGGTCTCGTGAACGTCCGGTTAACCGGCGCCTCTCCCCTGTCTCACAAATAGTATAATAAAATGTATCCGCCCGGGGCAGATCATTTTTATTTTATCTAAAGGATAACGCGGATGTACTCAAACATAAAATTATTCAATCCGTGTCATCAGTTTAATCCGTGGGCATGAAAATTAGTATATCCAAAAAATGACTGTCAAGTATTGTTGGATTCCCCATTTTTTTCATCCCCGTCCTTTCGGGGCTCAGCCTGATGTTCCACACCACACTTGTGACGATGGATCATTATTTATCAGACAAATAGTTTTCCACCGCCTCTTTGACGGTTCCCTCAATGCCCGTCACGATCTCAACTTCTCCTGCTTCTAACGCAAGTTTGGCGTTGGTACCGACACTACCGGTGAGCAACACTTTAACATCATTTTTGACAATCTCGCGTGCCGCTGCCGGGCCTGCTCCGCCGGACAACTCTGAAGCCGGATTTGAAAACGCAGAAAATTTCATGGTGTCCGAATCGACAATAACAAAATAAGCACATCTCCCAAATCTGGGGTCGACCTTCGCGGACAATGAACCTCCCATAGCACTGACAGCAATTTTCATTTATTCTCCTTACTTTTAAGTCATAAAGTTAAAATTTTTTTTTAATAATACAATCTCTTTTCCCGAATACAGGGGTAATAACAAAAACCGCCCACAGATAACCCGGATACACAAATTTTAAATTGTTCATTCCGCGCAAATCAGTGTGGTCCGTAGCAGGTAAAAGTCGACCGCCCCGAAGCCGATTACTCCGGGGCGATTATAAATAAACGATTACATTTCTTCCAGCATATTTTTCGCTTTTGTCCGGATAAAAGCGTAATTCAAATTATTCAGACCATTAAAATTGGCCGCTTTTTTCAGAAATTCAAGAGATTTTTCTTCATCCCCCTGACCCTTATAGGCCAACGCCATTCGGTACAAATTATAGGGATTTTGCAGATTCGCCATCTGCAATTCCTCTATTGCCTTGTTATAATCTTTTTCATCCAATGCAATCATGGCCGTCAGTTGATGTGACAGTCGTATAAAATTGGGATTGTTCAGTGCCTCAACCTGTTGGCGATACTCATCGGCCTTTGCTTTAGCCGTTTCAATGTCACCGTCCTTCAGAGCGGCTTGTGACATATTAAAGAGACCGCCGCGGGTCGCGTTGTCTTTTACTTCCTGTGACAGGTTGGATTTGCTTATAATGTCAACCGCCTGCATATACTTTTCCTCAGCCTCTTTGACTCTTCCCATTTCCAGCAGAATATTTCCCATTGTGTTCAGGTTGCCGGCCATGGCGGCAACATCATTTATCTCTTCATTTGCGCTATACGATTTATTAATTTCCTCCAATGCCTTTTCCAGGTTTCCTTCATCCGCATAGGAAACGGCCATTGTAAAAAGTGCGGCATTACGTTCCCCTTCATCCCGCGCCATATAATAAAGTTTATAGATTTGTTCTCTTGCATCTTCGTACTGACCCAACAAATTAAGATCCGTGGCAATGCCGATGTGTGAAGCAACAAAATTGGGGTTAAACGTCAGGGCCTTTTGGTAAGATTCGATCGATTCGTTGAATTTCCCTGTCTTCATAAGCAGTTCGGCATAGGAATCATAGGGATTGGGATCATCGGGAATCAATTCGATATACTTCTTAAAAGCCTCTTCCGCCTTGTCATACTGTTCAAGGAACCTGTAAGCATAACCCAGTTGGTTATAGGGCTGGGAAAAATCCGGGTTGATCTCGGTTGCTTTTATAAATTCCGTTATCGCCATCTCCCATTCCTGCAATCCGAAATAATGAATACCTAAAAGATTATGCGCCCGTTCGTCGTTCGGATATTCTTGCACCAGTTTTTGATAATACTCTCTCTGCAGCATGGGTTCGCCGTTCACCCCTGCCTGTACTCCCAGGATCCATGCCCGTTCGCCCTCGGACACATTATCTGCCAGATCAACCGCCTTGTTCAGATTTGTGAAAAAATCTTTGGCGTTGGGAACGACAAACGCCAGGTTCAAATAACCCAGGGCAAAATTTGTGTCCGCAGCTATTGCATTTGTAAAATATTGAAGCGATTCCTGTGCCTGCAGTCTGTCTGAAAGGTCGCGCCCCTGCAGGTATAATTCCGATGCCTCTTTCGAGGATGTGGTAATTGGTATTTTCCCACTATCCTTTTTTGTGCAGTCAAAGGAGGAAAAAAATTGTACGGTGATTAAAAACACCGGGATAAAATAAAACAACTTTTTGTTTTTCATCTTTTTCTCCTGATTAATTAATAATTTTTATGGACTTACTGTTACATAAAATATTTAATTTTGAAAAGATCATTCTATTAATATTTTTATATACCTTATATTCACATATTTGGATTTTATCCTGTCGTTCTCCGCTCAATCCGGTTAGAGATGTATTTGTACAGACGCTGTAATAAGATTCTGCATAAAAAAACATCCTAAAAGAGCGGCTATTTACCTGAACAGTAAAAAGCCACACGCACCTTTTTTACCGGATATTTATCACCACGGCTCTGTTCATTGGTCTATGGACAACTCGACGGCCATTCTTTCTATTTCCGCGGGTATTGAATCCACATCCTTCACCTTTGCGTCTGCTGAATCAATGATTTTTGCAGTTTCCACATCAATGACCTTGGCGGTGACCGAAATAATTGTGCCGAACTTGAGTACACTGCCGGTTACAATGGCCTCGACTCCGTGCATCCGTCCGATTTTTGCCACTGTCTCATCGTCCATTAATCCGCTTACGCCCAGTTCGTATTCTTCAATCAGCTTTTGCAGCGACAGCCTCTCATATACTTCAAAAGCGCCGGTTTTACCCAGAGCGGTCGTCATCCATTCCGAAACAATCGTTCCGGCATCTTCAATACCCAGATTACCTTTTTCTTCAAATTCAACCACAGCGGTTTTATACACTTTTTCCCTGACTTTACCGTTGATAACCACCGGCAATGGTTTCGGGATCGCCGTTTGCGATTCGACGAAATTAAAACTGACTGCATAACTCGCTTTGACAACCCGGCTGTACTGGCAATCGTATATTTTGGAAAAGCCCGGCAACCCGCTCATGTTAACATTACTTGAATAAAGCCAGACAGCGCTGTAAATATTATTATCGCCGTCCAGAATTTTCCATTGCATACCGGGACCGGTATCCGCCGGAGGATCGAATGTGAACGTTATGAACCAGGGCGAGGTGACGGGGAGCCCTGCTCCGGGAGGCACCTTTTCGCTTAATGCCGCGGCGGCCCTCCCCCCCAGTACGAACTTTAAACTTGTCGGGCCTTCCTTAATCTTTGTGGAATAACTGTTTGCCCGGCTTGCCGAAAGGAAAAAAGTCACCCTGTCAACCTTGCCGACGGGAAAATCCGCCGGAAGGTCCCCGTAATGTTCCGCCTTGCACCCGCAACAGGCGGTTCCGCCTGCGAATTCATTATGGTCATTGGTTTTTTCGCGCGTTGTCGTAAAAAGGAGTGTGTCGGCCGGGGCTTTAAAAACCGTGGAAAAAAGGATAAAGCAAAAAAGATAAAACGCTTTCATTTTCGCCTCCTCAAATACTATTCTCACCCGCATCCGTAAACCGGATTTCGTTGATCTGTTTTAAAATAACTGCTCAGTCGTTGACTTTGGTATGCTCTGTTTAACTGATTGTTTGCGGATGTTTTGCGTCGGACTTCTGTGGTGGTTCGAGCCTGGGGGTTTGCGGGACTGTACGACTTAATATAAATAAAAACAATTATGAGGTCAAGTATAATTATATAAAAAAGCGATATTTATAATTGCACATGATATGAAAAAAATTTATACACTTCCGGGTTGACAAGATTGAAAACTGCACACTGATAACACAAAAACACACGAATTTTACATTTTTTTATCCGTGTATATCAGCGTGGTCCGCAGCCAGGTACAGTATGAAACGAGTCCCCCATGCGGACTTTAATTGCCATTCAAGATCAACTCTTTGAATCGATTCAGGCCCGAACCGCCATCGGAACCCGCATCATAGACGTATCCATATACTCTCACGCCATCTTTCCGGGTGTATACATTTCCACGGACCCACGATCCCAATATGTTATCGACCCGGAGCTGTCCGGACTGCCATCCACCGTTGTTGTTGGTGCTGAAGATGCTGCGGGACGACTCCTCGATGAACATTACATATATGGTCTCGCCGTCGAGGACAGCGTCGGCACCGGCTTGCTGTGAGTCGACGGCGTCGGTGACAACCTTACGATCGGTCACCATAACCGCCTCTGTAGGTGGGGCATCATTTACAATCCGTCGTTCCCACAGGTTTCCGGATGCGAGCCTGTAAATAATGACGACCTCATTCTTATTGGGAATAAAGACAAGCGGCAGTACTGCGCCATATTCCGCCCGTGAAGTCCCGGCGCCTGTAGCTAACAGTTGTCTTGGCGTGAGGGTCCCATCGGGAAGAAACCGTCGATACCAGATGGTGCCGTCGGTTCCATAGTAGACGAGGTGAATAATGTCGTTCGCACCAAGCACCGCTTGCGGTCCGGCATGGTTGGGTTGAAGGTCGGGATCAAGGGTCATCACCCGGCTCCATACGCCTGCCTGCGAACGTACGCTGTAATGTATTTTTTCCTGGCCAAGATAAAAGGCGACAATACTTCGGTCCGAGCGCACGACCATCGACGCGGTCTGGGCGATTGCATCTACGGTTCCGGCCAGTTCGTCCCGGATGGCCCAGGTATCGGGATGGGTTGGATGATCAGACGTGCGGAAAGTGTGATAACGCACCGAATGGGTCACCTGGTGAATAATGTGAATCGTATCACCCACTAACCGTGAATCGACCGATTCAAGGTCATTTGTCCTGGGTCGGTTTGCGCCGTCCACTTCGCGCCAGGTGCGTCCGTTGTCCGTAGACTTTATCATCATGAACACATTTTCCGTCTCCGCCGGCTCCATCATAAAGTAAAGATCACCGTTTGAGGCCTGCCAGGGTCCGATCCTGCCGGGATTTTCTATGAATGTCCCGCCGACATGACCGGGCGGGATGGACAGCCGGAGTACCGGATTATGTTCGATTCCCCCTGCGGCGCCGACTGCGTCGACCATTCTGAATTCGAATGTATCCCCTTCATTATTGGTCACTGCTCCATCGGCAAACCGGCGAATAACCACCGGCCATTCGAATTCGCCATGAGCATTCGCACCGCTCCATACCGGCGTTTGTTCGGCAAAACTTATACCGGCGCCGGCCTGGTAAGGTGCGGCCGAACCTTTCAATAAATTCTTGGTTGACATGCCGTGCTCGTAGGCCGGACAAGTGACTATACTGACCCGAGGTGTTTGGGCTTCTCCTGCGAAGGAGAACTCCTGAAAATCAATCGCACCATTTGACGGAACCTGAAATCCAAGCTTTGACAGCGGAATATCAGCCTCAAGCCTGACATCCATTTCCAGCATGTCATCCTGGAAATTAACCTCAATCTCACGGTTATCGGTACCAATTTCGATTTCGAGCCATTGACCAAACGGGATCTCGGTGTTTCTCTCGGCAAGGACCGTTTCTCTCCCATTAATAACCCGGCTCACACGTATCGTGCCGGAGGTGGGATCGAGCTGTACCAGGCAATAATTGTTGCTGTCGACATAGCCCATAACGAACGCGATCCCATTGTGATTGTCAGGGGTCAATCGGAATTGAGATGCCAATTCGGTTGCCTCCCACGGTGGTGTGAAGAGCCCGACAAACGGATCTTGATCCGTTTTGATGTGAAGAATGTCCTTTTCGTTATCTGTTGTTACTACCATATTCGAGGAATTGCCCTTAAAAACCGTCCAGCCTGCAGGTTGCATACCGGTCTCAAATTGTGAAAAATTCACGCTAATATCGCGTTCCGGGTGGGGAAAGTCATGTGCCTCAATATCGGTCCATACGCCGCTATTTCGTCTGTATTGGAGCCGGAACTGCCGGCTAATTGCAGGTTCTGCGGGACTCTCCAATTCAAATCGAATGCGGAAAGGTTGGTCTGCAAAAACAGTGACGTTCTCATTTGGTGCACCGGCCCAACCCTCGTCGGAGTTTAACGTAGCGGTAAAGTCGGAACGAATTCGAAATCCGGGTTTACCGCTCTCGCCCGGCTTTGTGCATAGAATAGAACTGGCCGTTAGCAATAAAACCACCGGGAATAACAGAATTTTTTTCAAATATTTCATTATTGTTTTTTCCATAATATTTTCAAAAGTTAAAAAGTTGATTTTCACCCGCTCACGGGCAACGACGAGTTGATCCTGGTTATTGATATATTAAGGCCATCGTGCTGAACCATCCACCCCTATCTCTTACAAGCTGCCGATAATTAAGCAAATCAGGATCGGAGTTAAATGAATAAATTCAACCTCTTAAGGTATCTAATTATTTTAATGTTCATTTGACTGTTTAAAATAAATACCCAACATTAAGATTACATTAAATTCAAATTAAATTTTATTAATAAATTGAAATAAATTCGATTTCTTTAACCAGGTGTACAGACATGTCATAAATTTTAATTAGAGTATCCTGAAAAAGTCATTTAATAATCAGAAATTGGGGTACATAACCCCCAAACTCGTTCTTTGACATACAAAAATAGTAGAAAAAATCGATCTTTCATGCTGGAAAAAATGGGCACAAAAATATAGTCCCGCAGCCAACGGGCTATATTCATGACCATAAAGATAGCAGCAATCCAGGATTCACTGGTTTTTGGTAATTTGGCTTTTACCAAATCCAGATCATAGGCACGTTTGCCTTCACCAAACTTGCCTTCAATATGGCTGCGAATCCCGATCTCTTTCTTTCGTTGTTTTTGTTGTAACTTAAATTCTGCTGCTTTTCCCATATCCAGCTTGGGTGGTCGTCCAAGCGGTTTGCCGGAGTATCGGATATTTCTTTCTGCGAGCCAGGCCCGGTTCTCCCGTGTTCCATAAATGCCATCTGCAATCACGACTTCCGGATAAAAGCCAGATCGTTCTTTATGTTTTTCAACCTGGAGCGGCAGATCGGAGGCTTCATGATATGCGTCCCAGGACACGCGGTCCAAAAAAACAAAACCACTCACAACACTGGCGGATATTTTGGCGCCGAACTCGACCTCGCTTTTGGCTTTGCCCCGCACAATTGGCCTGACATGCGGCTGGGAAATACTGACGATACGGTCCTCTATTTTATGACTGCGTTCATTATACATTTGTTGTTGCTGACGGTAGAGTTCCTGAATGATCCAAAACGATTGTAACTCCTGTTTTGAAAACGGGCACTCTTTCGTTTCGAATTTGTCCAGCAATGCGTTGATTGTTTTAATGTTACGATTCAGGCAGTTCAGTTGTTTACGAATGCCCTTACGCAGTTCATTGGCTTTCTTTTTACGTTTTTTGGCCAGCTTCAAATAAGCTTTTCTTGCCACCCGGCGATATGTTCGTGGCTTGATTGCGTCCGGTGTTTTGACCTGCTCCCAAAGACTGTCAATCAATTCTTCGCTGTGTTCGCGGGAGGTGTTCAACAAGTCCAGGTCGGTGGGATACTTGATGTCAGCAGGCGCAACAGAAGCATCTAAAAGAAGCATGCCGGAGCGTCTGTCTTTATCCTCAAAAAGGTCGTCAGAAAGACCTTTCTCATTATTTTCAGGCGACGGCACCGTGGGCTTGTTCTTTTTAGTGGCCCTTTTCCCGGACTTTTTGGTTCTCTTTTCAACGTCCGAAACCGCGGCAAGCAGCGCGTCGGTCATTTCATTAAATGCTTCCAAACCTAAACGCTTGCGGATCGTCACAAATAAAGATGGATCAAAGGGCTTTTCATGAGAAAAACCACTATATCCTAAAAAGTATTGCAGGTATGGATTTTCCTGGATCGCCGGAATCACTTCTTCGTCAGGCAAACACAATTTGTGTTTGATTATAACAGCGCCGATAGCCACTCGGGCGTGTAGAGCAGGCCTGCCCATCCTGTGGCTGAGAGCTTTTGTATAGATATTTGTAAGCTCTTCCCAAGGTAATAATGACGCTAACATAACCCAGCGATTGGTTTTATCAAGTCCCTTTTCAAAGGGGGTCTTAAATTCTTCAATGGAAAGCTGTTTATAATTCGGTTCTCTGATCATGGCATCTGCAAGAGTTTTTAACTATTTTTGTAAAAAAGTATACATTTTTATCAAAATTTGCAACAGATAACTTATTAATAAACAAATATTTTATGACTTTTTCAGGAAGCCCTAATTAGGGGTGCTTTATGAATTGCCCGTATTGTCCCTTCCTTCTCTCCCACCACCTGGCAGGATTGGTTTCGATGTATTCGCGAATGCGGTCCCGTTCGGCCTCGTCGCGGATAATGTGTTCGTAATAATCGCGTTGCCATACGACAAGACCCGGTGTGCCGCGCAATTGGTTTATCCGTTTGCCGGACCGCATTTTAAAACGCCCGATCAATTTCGATAAACCCATGTTGCGGCGTTGTTTTTGGGTCATTTTTGTTTGTTGTTGTTGTCGGGGCGATCTCTGTTGGGGCGATTCATGAATCGCCCCTATCGGAATCGCCCCTATCGGAATCGCCCCTACGCCAATATAATCCGTAAAAACAACAATCCCGTGAAAATGGTCCGGCATGACCACGTAATTGTCCAACATGATATTCGGGTTACCGTCCCCGCATGATGTCCATTCCTCATTGACAATTTGTCCCGCCGCGTTCAACCGCATGACGCCGTCCCGGATGTCGCCGAACAGGTTTTGCCGCTCGTGAACGCACATGGTCACAAAATAGGCGCCGGCGCGGGAATAATCATATTCCGGCAACCGGATCGACCGGCGATGATGTTTGTTCGGATTGTAAACCATTACGATTCCCCTATGTTAGGGCGATTCACGAATCGCCCCTTATTCGGCATTTTATTTTGTACGTATATACATGAAATGGTTTATTTCCCCAATTTATTGTTTGTGCGGGAATTTCATCCCGTGTTTTTTATTTTGGTGGGACGAGTTCTACCCTGCGGACTGATCGATTATGAATAAATTCAAATTTAAAAAAATATAACAAATTTCATCCTATTTAATTTCATTTTAAAAACAGATAATTGGCAGCCGGTACTTCAGGGAATCATTTCAGATACTGGATTCAGGTTTTAAGGTAGATCCACGATCTGTTTGTCGTTTAACAGAATTTCTTTTAACCGTCCATAATCCACATCCTGAACGGCCAAATCTTCATTAAGCGCCATTACGGCGGCTGTTGCAGCGGATTGGCCGAGGATCATAAATACAGGCTCCATACGAATGGAACCGTAAGCGATATGTGACGCCGACAAACAAACGGGAACTAACAAATTATGAATTTCATTACGTTTGGGTATAATCGACCGGTAACTGATTAAATAACCGCCCTGCGGAGAGACCTGTATATCACCTTCATTCCTCGCGTACCCTTCCTCAGTCACATAGCGCTGCGTGTTGTGTGAATCCATATTATAGGAACCAAGTCCAACCGGATCATCAACAATACGTACACGTTTACAATCATTTTCCGTCATCACATAATCACCAAGCATTCGCCGGGCTTCCCGTATATATAACTGATGCGGCCAGTTGCCGTTATCCGTAAATTCATCCTTTGCCAATCCCCACCTGGAAACCTCACTGCGTATATGTTCCGGCACCCGCTGATGATTCGCCAGGGTCCACATAAAACCCTTTTGATATATCTCGTGCTCTTTCAAAATCCGCTCCCGGGTTTCATAATCTGCTTCGGGATAATCGTAATTCATATTGATATTATCGGTTGAAAAACCGGTCCTGTTGTTTGTATCCGTTTTCCGGTTGGGCATCATACCCGGAAGCCAGGGCATTCCATCTTCACCGGCTTCAAAATTGCGGAAGAGCAGCTCGTACCTGGATTCATCATATTCATCCGGTTTGGAAAAAGGCACACGGTTTTCTGCAACATCGGTCAGACACATGCGAAAACAATAGGCCTGGACACGATGGTCGCCTTCGCCCTCCTCTCCGGGGGGTCCCCCATGTACGCCGGGCAATAAACCGCTTGCCGGGTCTCCCTTGATAATATATGGGTCCACTCCATCCTTCAGTTGATGATATATGGCATTATTCTTTTGAACGCCGTTAAGTGTTTCGCCATAGGTAATATTGGATTCGCGTCCAACGATATAGCTGACGCCCGCTTTAGCCATAAGATCGCCTTCATACGCGGCATCAATGAACATTTTACCCCTGATGACCAATCCGCTCTCCATTCGGATTCTTTTCACACGCTGCTGGTCTACCAGCACCCCATTATTCAAATCAAGACGCTCACCTTTCAGTACCCGGATGTTGAATTCACTGATCATCTGCTCATAAATTTTTTCCGCAACTTTCGGTTCAAATCCCCAGATGGCATCTTCATTTTCCGAGTAACCGTTGTAATCTGATTGTTTCTCAAATTTCCATACTTTCGGATCGTCATAATATTTCTTCAAACGCTGATAAAAATCCCTCGATAAACCGCCGATTACTGATTTATCGCCGGTATCGGTTTTCCCCAGGCCGCCGCTCGTTAATCCTCCCAGATGTGTCCCGGGTTCGATCAAAACAACAGCGGCGCCCATTCGGGCCGCCTGTACGGCGGCAATCACTCCGGCGGATGAACCGCCGTAAACAACCACATCATAAATTTTTTGATTAGCACAATATAAAAACAATACGGAAAAAATAAATGTGACGGTAACGACGAATTTTATTTTTTTCATGATGACCTCGAAATTTGGATTGATATTTAATATGCTGAACAACAATATCCTGTTTGAAAAGTTGTTATTGTATTTTCATTCACTAAAACTATTCTTAGTATGTGCAAACAAATCACATGTCTCATCGCCCCATTCTTCATCATAATAACCCGCCGCAAGATATTTATGATACATTGACCATTGCCAATCTGCCGGGCGACGGGCATGGTGTCATCGGGCACTTGAAAGTGTACCACTCGTGGGCAGTTGAAAGTGTACCACCCATATATTATGGAATCTAAGTATTTGAATCAAT
>JAFGSB010000122.1 GCA_016934825.1 Candidatus Zhuqueibacterota bacterium | reverse complement strand
TACCAAATCCTTAAAACCCCACAGAACAAGTCCCCCTTTGAAGGGGGATCCAGGGGGATGTCTTATAACGGGACGATTTAAATTGCCAGGCGGCACGCCCTGCCTACAATTCCCCTCAAGGGGAGAGTGGTTTTGTGGTGTGCGTTCGGATTGAACGGGCGGCCCGGACCGGTCGCCCTGCAAGGATGTGATCAATAATGTCAGAGACAGCGCGTTCCGGGGGAAACGTCAGTGGGATACCCGGATCAGACCGTTGTTTTTATGGCTGGCGGTAAATTCAGTTCTTGTTTCAGAGCAGGTATCACTTTCAGGATGTTCTGATAATAGATCTTTTTCAGCACATTATCCGGCAATCCCAAGCCATATATACGCCATCGATATCGACCGAACGACCCGTCATAATCAGGGGGAATGAAATATTCATCCCGGGTTTCCAGAAAACGGAAATAACACCTGTACATTTCCCCTGACAGGGGCATATCCGTACCAAACACGATTCGATCCTGGTATTTGATCATAAAATCTCGCGCCGTATAGGGTTGCCGCCCCAATTCATCCAGTCTCGCGGAGAAATCAATATATATATTTTTATGCCGATTTAACAATTCCGATACATAGCCCAGATTTTCAGCGTAATTGGCAACGTGCGGCAGGATAAAAACCGTACCGGGATGATCTTTTACAAGCCGGTCCCTGCGATCGAGCAGTTCTTTTTTTGCGGGAAATTTTGGGTCGGCAAAACCCCAGTCCGGATATTTCTTCAAGGTACTGTAATGTTCATTCTCCGGGGTAACGGGTTCAAAGAACCCATAAGGGTCCGATTGATGGATCAGAACCGGCATTCCCAGCCTGCCGGCTTCTTCCCAAACCGGCGCCAGGAAATCGTCATCCACGTGAATCAGTTTTCCCTGGTTATCCCTATAATGCAGACCCAATTCTTTCAGTATCTTTAACCCTTTTATCCCTTTGTTCATATGCTCGTTCAGCACGCTGATCGTTTTTTCGACAAATTGTTTCGGATCTAAAAATAAAGGCCGGTCGGCAGGTCGGTTAAAGGTGGCTGTTGTGAATCCATAGAATCTGCCCGGCCAGGATGACCGGGTAAAACGAATAAAATCATCAATATTACCGTCCCGCAGCGAATATCCCCCATCCCGCCAATCAATTTTTACATTACTGGTTAAATCACTACAGGCAATAACGCCGACATCATCCATGACATGGACCATTTCATCAATTTTATCGAAACCGCCCCAGAGATGATTATGCGCGTCAATCACCGGAAATTTCGCTTTTGAAGGTATATGAGTTTCTTGAATTAAATAGCATGTTTCGGGCATAAATGATTTCTCCTCCATCCCTGCTTCAGCAGCGGAAGTCATATATTATTATTTTGATAAATTTTAAAACCAGGTGACCGGCCTTCTCAGACTATTCTTTCCACCCATTTATTAAATTCTTCTCAGGGTATATTTATCAAATTTTGCAGAAATAAACAAGAACAAGTTATGATTATATGAAATTATTATTGATATTATTTGTTCAGCCCGGGTTTCAGTCTTTGCCGGATAATCAGTTTTTAGTCGATCTGACAGTTCAGGGGAAGAACCTCTGTGAAATCAGCGGGGTGACCGGCCATGTCGTTCTTACTAATGTGTTGAAAAGATGCCGTTGTGTAGTTATAAGAACAAACAGCGTCATGAACATTTAGCATGTTTATTTATATGAATACGGTTTGAATAATTTAATGAAATTTATTGGGAAATATTGTATATTATTTGATAATAATATTTTCGTCGGATTCGAATATCACAGCGGGTCCCATGCAGGTAAAGAATTAACCGGAGAAGGATATGCTGTTTGGATTTCATTTGTATGACATGCTGGTGATTATCGGTTATTTTGTGATGATAACCATCTGGGGACTATGGATAGCGCGGACGATCAAAACAAGCGACGGATATTTCAGGGGCGAGCGAAAGTTTAAATGGTGGATCATGATGGGGCAGGCGTTCGGGACCGGTACTCACGCGGAAAATTTTGTCGCGCAAACCGGCGCGACATTTCAACTGGGTTTTTCAACGATCTGGTATCAATGGAAGAACATGCTGATCACGCCGTTTTACTGGCTTTTGGCGCCCTGGTACCGGCGCAGCGAACGGACGACCATAGGGGAAATGGTCGAGGATCGTTACGGTCCGCAACTGGGGGCCATTTACACCGTATTTGCCATTGCCTATTTCGTATTCAACCAGGGCGTAATGCTGCAGGGCGCCGCCAAAGTCATCTCGGTTGCCAGCGGTCAGCAGGTGTCTTCCACGGGGATCATCATTGCCATGAGTCTGGTCTTTATGCTGTACAGTTTCTTCGGCGGACTGGTCACATCCGCCTATTTGAATTTCGTCCAGGCGCTGATGATCATTGTCTTATCGCTGATGCTCATCCCTTCGGGTTTGATAGAAGTCGGCGGTTATGCCGGAATGCGTCAGAGCGTCCCCCCGGATTTTTTCAAGCTTTTCAGCCCGGAAAGCGGTATGGGAGTGTTTATGATCTTAATGCTGGCGGTTAACGGAATTGTGGGAATTACCGCCCAGCCGCACATACTGTCCATGTGCGCCACCGGCAACACAGAACGCGCCGGCCGGATCGGGCAAACCTACGGCGCGTTTGTCAAACGCCTGTGCACCATCGGCTGGGCGCTGACAGGCGTCATCGTGGCGGCCCTGGTTGTCCAGCGCGGCGTATCGTTCGCCGACCCGGAAATGGCGTTCGGTTACGCGACCCGCGAACTGTTACTGCCCGGATTGACGGGATTGATGATCGCTTCCATTCTGGCGGCGAATATGTCGTCCTGTTCCACGTTTATGGTCAATGCCGGCGCGCTGTTTACACGTAATTTTTACCAGTTATACATCAAACCCGATGCGGATGAGAAAAGTGTTTTGCGGATGGGTAGATATTCGGGTTTTCTGCTGACCGTTCTTGGCGTGATGTTCGCATTGACCGTGAAAAATGTACTGCATGCATTTTTGTTTACGGAAACCATAGCGGCTTTTATGGGGATCATGATTTTTGGCGGCCTCCTGTGGAAACGGGCCAACCGGTACGGCGCGTTGGCGGCGGTCATTTCCTCATTTAGTATATATTATATTTTGAATTATATAAACACAGGCAGCCTGCAGCTCGTATATAAATGGACGCCGGAACCGTTCGGCTGGGCGATGCTGGCCGGGTTCAGCCTGCTTGTTGTTATCAGCCTGCTCACCAGACCTGAAGACCGGCAAAGAATCGACATGATCTTTGATAATATGAACCGCCTGTCCGATACTGAAACCGACGGCAGGGAGAAACCGCTGGCAAAAGATTATGGACAAGATCTGATATTACTCGACCTGCCCGGCTGGTTTACACGGGAACGCTGGCGGGATTTCTTTAAACGCTACCGTGAAGATATAACGGGCTTTTTACTCGCCTGGGGTATGGTTGGAGTACTTGTACTGCTGGCGTGGGGAATCTTGCAGTTATAAATACTTTAGAATGTTATTATATCATGATATGCGGAAGAACGCGGATTTGAAAAATTTGGTCCGATGGGTAATTCGGTTTCGCAAAGGGATATTTCCCTGCGTAACTTGATCATAAAATAAAGTTGTGAATAATGAAAAATTTGATTTATAAGCATTTTCGATATATTAGTTTTTATTTCCTGGCATTTTTGTGCCTGTCGCCGTCACATGTTAAAGGGCAAAGCCAATGGCAAAAAGACTCCGGCAATCCGGTGCTTGTCCCCGGGCAGCAGGATGGCGTAATAGCTTTCAGCGATCCGACTCTCTGGTTTAAGGATTCAAAATTACAACTCTGGATTTCCGGAAGCGGATTTTTACCGGGAGACACAACTGCGGGTATTCGCACATATTATTTTACTTCCGATGACGGTTATTCCTGGCAGTCTGCCCCTCAAAATCCGGTTTTCAGAGAGGGCGCTCCCGGAACATGGGATTCCGGGCACACCGAAACGCCGGCTGTGATCTATACTGCCGGGGAATACCGTCTGTATTACTCGGCTACCCCGGACGCGATGGCCGACGACGGTGGACAACTCCGGTTCGGGCTGGCGACTTCGCCGGACGGCGTTACATGGGTCCGTAATCCGGCGAATCCCATACTGGAACGGGGTCTGCCTAGTTCCTGGGAAGAAAGACAAATCGAGTCCCCGACTGTGCTGGAAACGGACTCGCTTTATTATATGTGGTATAATGGTCTGGACGCGGAATGGAGAATTTATGTCGGCCTGGCAACGTCGGAGGACGGTTTGTCTTGGCACAAATATCCCGGCAACCCTGTGTTTTCACCGGCCCCGCACAGCGACTGGGATTCTGTCGGCGTGTACGCGCCGCAGGTCCGAATATTGGGGGACCGGATTGTGATGCTTTACACCGGCATCGTGTTTGACGCTGCCGGTTATGATTATAACAACGCGCGCACAGGGGTGGCCGTATCAACAGACGGCATCAACTGGTCACGGGCTTGTGACCGGCCGGTCCTGGCCGGCACTCCCGGCGCATGGGACGCCGCCGGTCCCTTTACGCTGGACTGGATCGATACCGGCGGTCAGTTGCTCATGGTTTACATGTCGGACTGGAAAGCCGGAATTGCCACATCACCTATTGATCCTGCGGGCGTGACAGCGGAGAAAGACAAATTTCCCGAAGCACATATTTTATTTCCAAATTATCCGAATCCGTTCAATTCCGAAACAATAATCGGTTACCGGATAACTTCTTTCAGCTATGTGGAACTGATCATTTTTGATGTGCTCGGCAAAGAGGTCAAAACACTAATAAACAAAACACAGCCCCCCGGAGAATATCACGTGCATTGGAACGGAACAAATGATATGGGGAATGAGATCCCAAGCGGCATTTATTTCTACCGTTTGCAAACGGAGAATTTTAAACAAACAAAAAAAGTGTTGCTGATCAGGTAAACAGAGGATCGGGCACGTCTCCCGTCAGTTTAAATCGTTGCGGCAAAAGACATCCCCCTGTATCCCCCTTCAAAGGGGGACGGGATTTGTTTGTTTTTGTGGATTTATATGTTGAAAAAGGGAAAATTTTTTAAAAATCCCAAAACCAGTCTCCCCTTGAGGGGAGAATTTAAGAGGGGTGTTTTGTTTTCAGCAAAAAGTTGTTTAATTGTTCCGGGAAAAGACATCCCACTGTAACCCCTTCAAAGTGGGACAGGAACCCGCTCGTCGAGTGGTTCCACTGCTTTCTGCGAGATGTATCAAGGTGAACTTTGACGCAAAGCGTATTTAATTTATTATACTTGTCTATTCGAGTTGTTAAGCCATTCCATCGGTTATCACCTCCAGGACAATGTCACCTGTGCCGGTAATTTGTATGGTATGCCAATTTTAACCGGGGTCTGCCATTGTACTTTCCATATTCCGTGTTTTTTACCAAATCCAACAATTCCTTTATATGGTTTGCTCTTACATTCACATTCTTTCAGAACCGCATTATCCGGGGCCCCATGCTGCCAGATTTTTTGTACTTCCGATTCGGCCATTGCCTGAATGACGGTAATCCCTGACTGCGCGTTGTCCAAAACCAAAGGCGATTTAATAGCAAATGCATTTTCTGGGATTGATTTTTCCGCATCCTGTATCGCGGAATCGAGGTCGTTTCCATACCCCAGGGCCGTCTTTTCCTGCACGGGCCTGGTAATATTTATGGAGTTCAGGTTGGGCGGGGCATTTTTTTCGGCTAACGCTTTTGCTTCTTCAACTGTTTTGCCTTCAAATGTTTTATACTTAAACTCGGGTATGTCATTATAATAATTATTTTCGTTTTCATCACATTGACACGGATCTTTACCGCAGGTCCAGCAACCAGAGTAATCATCTCTTATGTTTGGCATGGTATCCTCCCAAAAAGATTAGAATGCGAAATTTTATCGGACCGGGGACATATTTGTCTACAATATTTCCCGGCAGAATAAAAGATTGTTTATATAAAATATGCCGATAAGAACCCAACCGGTGACGAAAAAGGCAATCCGGTCATTTCAGAATTCCATCACTTTTTACTTCATCGGGATCATATAATTCTGACAGCCGGTCCCGTTTTCCGGTTCGTAGTAAATTATAACTAGTCATCACTGAAAAAATATTTAAGCATTTAAAATTATTAACTTTACAAAGCAGAATAATAT
>JAFGSB010000121.1 GCA_016934825.1 Candidatus Zhuqueibacterota bacterium | reverse complement strand
GACTTTTTTACTTGTGAATAAAAAAAAATAATAATATATTAAAATTTATAAACTTGAATACGACAGGAATTTATGAAAAATATAACATTTATATTTATTGTTTCTCTTTCAATTTTTTTATCCGGGTGTTCCGCGAGCAAAAAATTATTAAAAAAAACAAAGCCGGATTATAAATATAACGAGGATGCATTAAATTTAGTTATTGACGGTGCGATATTTGATGTTGTCGGACTTCACAAAGAGGCCTTATTAAAGTATCACCAGGCAGCCGAATTTGATTCTTCTTCGCCCGGTATTTATTTTGCCATGGCGGAGAATTACTATTTTTTGGGTGAAGAAAAAACCAGTATAAAAATTATAGACAAGATACTTAAAATCGATCCTCAAAATCTTGACGCCCTGATACTGCTCGCCGCCTGTTATGAAAAGCAGAAAAATTATTACAGGGCCATGCTGGTCTATGAAGATATCGTCAAAATTGAGCCGAATAGTCTTGAACATTTGTATTATTTGACCACATTACAAATTATTGTTCGTAATTATGACAAGGCCCTGAAAACTTTTAATTCTATGCTGAAGCACGGTCTGGATGACCCGGATTTTTGTATGCGTATCGGGTACATGTTTCTGCAAAACAGAGCGTATGACCAGGCGGAACAGATTTATCTTGGCGTTTTTGAAAAACATCCGGACATAGAAGAGATTTATCTTGCCCTTGCGGCGACCAATAAGGTCAAAGGGGACACAACTCAGGCCATAACCTGGTACAAAAAGGCCCTCGATTATGATAATAATTTCAGGGACGCCAGGGCAGAATTGCGTATGATTTATGAAAAAGATCAAAACTGGGATGAAGCGATTACCTATTTCGGCAGTCTGGTGGATAAAGATTCCACAAATCTTGCAAACAAACTTTTACTGGGAAATTTTTATTACCAGAAAGGCGATACAACAAGCGCGATAAAGCTATTTGAAAAAACGATTAGGGAACATCCGGTGCGGGAAAACCCTTACCTGGCCCTGGGTTCGTTATTTATGATGAAAGGTGATACTACTTCGACTATTCAAATATATGAAAAAGCCTTGCAGAGTAAAAATGCCGATTATTTTTATCAGGTACGACAAAATTTAAAAGATATTTATTTGGACCTCCGGGAGTGGCAAAAAGCGATACATTTATTCGAACCGCTGCAGAATAATGATACGACCTATGTCAGTTCCCGCCTGGAAATTGCAAATATACTCATGTTTAAGGGGGATACCCTCGCTGCCATAGATTATTGTAAACCACTTGAAGAAACACATAAAGACGACTGGCGGGTTCCGTTAACATTGGGCCGGTTTTATTTTTTTTCCGGGCAAAATAAAGATGCGGAAAAAAGTTTTGATAAGGCTTTGGAACTGCAAAAGGAAATACCGCAGTTATGGATTTTGAGAGGTATCAATTATATTGAAATGGACAGCCTGGATCTGGCGCTGGAAAATTTTATAAGCTCTTTGCAACAATTCCCGGATGATCCCGGCCTCAATTATTATACCGGATCGGTATTAAGTCGGCAAAAAAAGTTTTCCCAGGCTGTAGAATATTTTGAAAGATCAAGTCAAAAAGATCCTGAAAATGTTCAGGCGATTTTATCGCTGGCCGGAGCTTATGACGAATTAAAAAATTTTGAAAAATCGGAAAAGTTATATCAGAAATTGATAGAATTTGATCCTGAAAGCCCGATTATCAACAACAATTATGCTTATCACCTCTCAATTCGGGGGGTGAATCTCGATCAGGCTTTGGAGTACTCAAAAAAGGCATTGAAAGCGGACCCGGAAAACGCCCCATATTTGGATACAATGGGATGGATTTATTATAACCTTGGCGACTATGATCAGGCAAAATATTATATCGAGCAATCTTTGGCCATTCAACAATCGTCGCCGGAAGTAATGGAACACCTGGGAGAAGTGTATTATAAATTAGGGGACAAAAGCAACGCCGAAATGTACTGGAAAAAGGCTTTTGATCTGGATAACGGCAGGACTCATTTGCTGGAAAAGCTCGGACAATCAAAAAAATGACAGTAGCCCAAAAATCTAAAAGACTATTTTTTTTTGCTTTATTGGTGGCGATCGTTTTATCAGGATGTTCCGGAATTTTTCAGCAGTCCGTTTTTCAAAACCGTGAAATCAACTGGAATACGATTTCTCAATTATCATACATTAATTACAATCGTTTAAAAACGCTGGACGGCTGGGCAAAGTTGACGGTTCAATCGCCTGTACAATCTTTTACCGCCGACACCCATATAAGGCTCAAAAGGCCCGATTCCCTGTACTTAAAAATTGAAGCGGCGTTTGGCATTGATGTGGGTTTGTTTTTCGCAAACCGTCAGCATTATCTGATTTATTCCCCCATGCAGAACATCTGTTATACCGGCTCTGTTGATTCTTTATATAAAGCGCCGTTATTCGATATTGAGATAAGTTATGATAAATTATTACAGGTTTTTGCCGGCGCGGAAGTTCCGGAAAAAATTTATGATCAGCGTATCGAGAATAATGACAATAATGTTGTTTTGACCGGGAGAACGGATTCACTGTTTTATAAATATACCCTGGATAAACGGTATGGACTCGTTAAGGAACTGCAGGTGCGTGATAGAAAAAACGATCTTATATTTTTGCATGAATTCAGTCGTTTTAGCAGGATCAACGGGGTGACCGTTCCCCAAACCATCAAGGTAAAAAGGCCGAAAACCAGGGAGTCCATATCTCTGTTTTATACCCGGTTAAAAATAAATAAAAATTTTAAACAGGATGATTTCAGCGTTAAATTACCTGATTCTGTTTTAAAAGTTAATTTATAAGCACGGGTCAAAGTGAATTATGTCAAAAGACATTGTTAAAGCCGTAACTGAAATATCCGTTGTAATTCCCCTGTATAACGAACAGGAATCACTGCGGGAATTACATGATAAAATTGCGTCCGTGATGCAAAACCGTAATTACAGTTACGAGATCATTTTTATCGATGACGGTTCAACCGACAATTCCGTATCAGTTATAGAAGAGCTGACAGGTAAAAACAACCGGGTCAAATTACTGCAATTCCGCAAAAATTACGGCAAATCGGCCGCGCTGGCCGCCGGATTTGAATTCGCCTGCGGCCGGTATGTTGTCACAATGGACGCGGACCTGCAGGACGATCCTGGTGAAATCCCCAACCTGGTTGACAGGTTAAATGAAGGGTATGATCTTGTCTCAGGCTGGAAAAAAGTCAGGCATGATCCGGTCATAAAAAGACTGACTTCCAAAATATACAATTTTTTCACTTCGGTATTCAGCGGCATACGTCTGCATGATTTTAACTGCGGACTCAAAGCCTACCGTCTCGATGTTGTGAAGAGTATGCATGTGTACGGTGAAATGCACAGGTATTTACCCGTTCTGGCACATAATAACGGTTTCCGGGTGACCGAAATACCGGTCAGACATTATGAGCGCAAACACGGTAAATCCAAGTTCGGCGCCGCCCGTTTCGCAAGGGGGGCTTTTGATTTAATGACCGTGACTTTTTTAACAAAGTATAAAAAGCGGCCCCTGCATCTGTTCGGTTTGTTCGGCGTATTGACCTTTTTAACCGGTTTTGTTATCTCGCTGATCCTGGTTTACCAGCGCCTGTTTTTGCATCAGTACCTGAGCAACCGGCCCCTGTTGTTTCTGGGCGTTTTGCTTATTATCGTGGGTTTGCAGTTTTTCTCGATCGGTCTAATCGGTGAAATGATCATTTCCGTCGGCCATGAAAATGCGACCTATTTAATCAAACGCACAGAGGGCTGGGACAAGGAATAACCGGTTCGTTTACATGCCGGACTGACGCATTCTTATATTTCCCACATATATGCCATAATTAAAACGAAATAAATATGCCTGCTTTGAAGAAAAAAGTGTTAATCGTAACCTATTATTTTCCCCCCTCCGGCGGTTCCGGCGTGCAGCGGCCGTTGAAATTCATTAAATATTTACGTGAGTTCGGCTGGGAACCGGTTGTATTGACGGCAAAAAACGCTGACTATCCCGCTTATGATGAAACACTGATTGATGAAATTCCGGCAGGGGTGAAAATTTACCGTTCCGGCATTGTGGAACCATACAACTGGTACCGGAAAATCACCGGCCGGAGCGCCGGCGAATCCACCGATATCGCAACATTGACGCTGGACGAGCTGGAAAAACAAAAATTATCCGAACGGATATCAGAATGGGTGCGCTCGGCGCTGTTTGTTCCGGACGCGCGTATCTGCTGGCTGCCGTTTGCCATTCGATTGGGATTAAAGGTCATTGCCAAAGAAAAAATTGACATAATATTTTCGACATCGCCGCCTTATACAACCAGTTTAATTGGTTTGTGGTTAAATCGGTTGTCCGGGATCCCCTGGGTTACAGATTTCAGGGACTCGTGGATTGGTTGGGTAACTAACCCTCAGTGGCGCCCCAAATTGTCCAGAGCAGTTGAACTCAAAATGGAAACGGCTGTTTTAAAGTATGCGGATCGAATCATTACCGCAACTCCCGGTGAGGGAGAAGATTTGTTAAGCAGGAACCCACAATTGCGAGACCACCGGTGGCGGGTATTATACAATGGATTTGATTCTTCAGATTTCAAAAAGATCACCCCGAAACCGAGATCGGATAAAATTACCATTATTTATAACGGTTCATTATATGGCAACAGAAATCCGGAATATCTGTTGCAGGTATTGGAAGATTTAAAAAAGGAAGGATCGGATGTTATTGAAAAGATCAGGTTACTTTTTGTTGGCCGAATCGGGGATGCCATAATTAACAGAATGGAATCTTCATCCATATCATCTGTTATAGAACGGGTTCCGTATGTTACGCACAACGAGAGCCTTGCTTATTTAATGTCCGCGGACATATCACTGCTTATCGTTGATAATGCCAATACCAATTGGGGGATCATACCCGGAAAAGTTTTTGAATATATTGGAGCCGGCAAACCGGTTCTCACGTTAACACCTGAAGGGGATACAGCCAATTTAATCCGCACATATAATATTGGCACGGTTGCACCACCCGATGATAAGCAGAAGATCCGAAAAGTTTTTCTCGAGATGGTCAAACACATAAAGATCGGGGAGAGGGAAAAACGATCTGATATGTACAGGTTTGAACGCCGATCTCAAACCGGAGAATTGGCGGCTGTTTTTGATGAGTTACATGAAGCAAAAACTAAGGTCAGACTGGTATCATGAACTATACATTGGTTCATGACCGGTTATTTGTCTGAGAAAGTTTTAAAGGTCTGCCAAACAAGTTCGCCCCCTTTCATGATCTTCCCTTTAATAATCGTTACGTTATCATTTATCTGATCTGCTACCTGGTGTCGCCGGGCCCAAAGAGAATCAAATTTATCAGTTAAATCCTTATTGGTCAATTCGTCAATGTTACATAACCATTGCTGCTGGTCAAATAAACTCAGCACTTCTATGTATTTGTGGTGCCAGCCAATGGCCAGTGTTGGGATACCAAGGGAGAGAGAGGCAACTATAGTATGGTATCTGGCTGCAACAACCAGATCACTTTTTTTAATAATGGCTTTTAATTCCTGGGCAATCAAATTTTCAGTATTAACAAGACTACAATTTGGCGTGTCCATTTTTGCCAAAATTTTTTGGCCGATTTTATAATCGTCGTTTGGCCCTTTCGCTAATTCATTGGGCAGCAGAATGATATAAGCATTATATTTGTTTATTATATGGTTCATGATATGAACCATGGAATCAATATAGGCTCCAGGTTGTTTTTCCCGGTTTAAGGTTTGATAACTGATCGAGACCGTGACCAAAGGATGTGACTTTTTGAGTCCATCAAGTTCTTGTGAAAGTTCATTTTCGGCAGATTCGAGCAAAAAGGCTGTATCCGGCAGAGTATAAGCTGGAGTGGTAATACCAACCGATTTGATATTATCATAACTGGTTTTGTCACGGGTTAATATGAGGTCACAATTCTTTTGAAAATAAAATCTGGCAAACAAACGGTTTGTAAAATGGTTGAAAGGTCCCAAGGCCGCTGTATACTTGATGACCGGTTTGCCGAACAATTTCCCCGCCCACATGTGTATACCGTCCACTATACGGTTGTAAATATTATTATGAAAATTATCCGCATAAGCGATCCCCCACATATCGATTACAATATCAGATTCTTCAATGCTTCTGATAAAATCTTTTTGATCCTTTGGACCGATATAGATTTTTAAGAGTTTTCTGATGATTATCATGGGCAGGGTCCACAATTTGAACCGAAAGGGAACAACCGAAACACCGTATTTGGGCGCAAGGGCCCTGTCTTCCTTGTACGTTTTATATAAAATAACCAGTGTGTATTCCGGGTCCTTAAAACACGAGTTCAACACATTTTTGGTTGAAGCTAACAAAGAGGGTCCGCCAAGATTTAACGATAATCGCGCGCCAATTAGAGTGATTTTGACACCCATAATGTCCTCGGTAATTTAAACAAATTATATGTACTCTTGATTTATTCTAAAAAGTATAGCCAATATAAGCCCCGCACATAAAACGATTCTTACTAACAGGATAGACCTTAATACAGAGTTTTCATTATATAATAATGAATTATATAAGAAAAGTAAATATATTTTTACAATACCCAAAGAGACCGGGATTCAATCATACAATTGCTTGTTTTCATATATCAAAGAATATAGAGGAGCATTAATTATTCTTTCCCTAACAGAGATTTATAACGCAGTGATAAATATACATAGTAAAAAAATATACAAACAACGGCGATAATGACGGATATCAATTCTGACCCGCTACAGAACAATTTTATAATCAATAATAATAAAGCGGAAGCAATGGATAAAACAACTTCAAATTTTGTAAAAATCTTTACCAACACGAATGTTTTCAAGCCAATCTCTTTTCCCAGCCAAAAAAGTAAAAAAGTATATGTCAGAAATCCGGAAAGAGAGAACAGACCGAGCATTAATATCGGATTTTTAAATATGCCCCCGATAATCATGGCGATTAACCGGATTATTAAATTCGTTATATTAAATTTTAAAGAGTTTTCCTGCTTTTCAGCGATACTGAATATATGGGTCAGAGGAGATGATAAAAACCGGATAAAGGCAAAAGGGGCAAGGATTTGCGCGTACACACCGGCTTCCGCCCATTGTTCGCCGAGGATGACAAAAAACAATTCCCGGCCGGAAACGGTCAGCACAAGAATAGGGAACAGACCGGCAAGTATGAGCATTTGCACCGTTTCCAGAAACAGGTTTTTAATCGAACCGTTGCGGTACGCTTCGGCGCCGCGCTGAAAGAACACCTGGGCCACAGTCTGCCCGATCATATTCATCGGCGTGCGTATGATGCGATCTCCCAGTGTATAAAATCCGACAATCACGGGCGAGAAGAAAAAGTTTAAAAAGAAATTGGGTATCTGCCACGACAGGTTATTGATCAGAGTAGACGGGCAGTAAAATTTGGGAAACTTGTTGTAACGTCCGGCCAACTGTTTCAATTCGTGTCTGGCCGGTCTTTTAAATTTCCACAAACTTTTTTGGACAACCGGATATCCCTGAATGCCGTCTTCAAGAGCTTTTCCCAAAATCGAGCCGCCGATGAGTCCGGTTGCGGAGGTGGAACCAAGTAAACCGAAGAGCAATTGAATCAGGGCGGTTCCGGTACTGCCGCCCAGCTTGCCGGCCGAGATCAGTTTGTATTTTTTTTGCCTGGTATTCCAGAGATTAAATCCGTTTAAAATACCAAAAACGATAATGGCCGGTCCGACAAGCCATAGATATTTTTCAATTTCAGGGGCCTTGATGAGCGAAGCGATAAAACCTTTCCCCAGCCAGAAAAACAACCCGGTAAACAGGCCGAAAAAGAGAGTAATGACAAAATGCAGAATGAATATGAAAAAGCTGTCCTGCTCTTCCTCGGGCAGTAAAATGGCCAGTTCGTAACGTAATCCCGATATGGCCGATAGAATGATGACAATGGCGCTGAAAAGCGCGGCGATACCAAAGCTTTCCGGTGTGAAAACACGTGATAATACGGGTATGGAAAGAATGGTCGCGATCTGAGCCAGGGCCGTGCCGGAACCCAGCTGCATCGTGTCTTTTAAATATGATTTCCGGGCGAAGGAAGCAGAGTGTGTTTGCGGTGTAATATCCAATCAAAGCTCCGTTTTCTATCAATACTAATGAATAATTAAAATACAAATAAATTATGTTTTTAAAAATCAAAAAAGAGTAACAAGAATGAAAAATTTATGACCGGACTATGTAAAAAAATCTAATACGTTTTTATCAAAAGAGTTGAGTAAAACAAATTAAATTCTTATTATTTATTAATAAAATTCTGTATTATGTAAGTAGTGAACGATGATCATGTGTGTTAAAAAAAATGACAAAATAAGAAAACAAATAAGGTTTACCCAGATTCAGAGAGGTTAACGTGGCAAAAAAAAAGAAACAAAAACGTCCACAAACGCCGGTAAAACTGGCAAAAGAGAATTCCTTTAAAAAATATCCTGTGTTGACCACCCTGGTGGTGGCTTTTTTATTACTGACAATTTTTTATTTTCCGATACTTTTCCAGGGCAAAACCTTTTTATCACCGGACAAGATGACGTCCCAGGCATTTAACCCGTTCGTCAAAGACGCGTTCAGCAAGGATATTTTCCCGCTCTGGTGTCCCTACATTTTCAGCGGGATGCCGTCATACGCCAGCTTGTTAAGAGCGCCGAGAGTGAATATTATCGATTCCCCGGTTAAATCGGTTTTAAAAATATTCAGGCCGCTGGTCCACGACACCAATTTTCTGTTTCTGTTTTTAAATTATCTGATTTTCGCGGTTTTAATGTACCTGTTAATGAGGAATCATAAAGTATCGCCAATAGCCGCGCTGTTTGCCGGGATCGCGGTAATATTTATGCCGCAATTTATCGCCTTTACCGCATTTAACCATAATACCAAATTTTTATCATTAGTTTTAATTCCCCTGATCTATTTACTTACAATTCGCCTGTTTGAACGAAGGAACATTCTGTATTTCTGTCTCACCTCTCTGGCAATCGGGTTTCAGTTGATCCGCGCCCATGTTCAGGTTTGCTATTATACTTATTTAATGTTGGGCATTTTTCTTGTTTTTAAAGTAATAAGCGATTACCGGACAAGTAAAAAACCGGGAGACATTTTTGTGCCGGCAGCATTGCTGCTTGGGGTTGTTCTGACCGGCGCGTTACTCTCATCCGTTATATATATCCCGGTATTTGAATATCAACAATATTCGATCCGCGGGTCGACGGTCGGCGGCGGCCTGGATTATAATTACGCCACCGGCTGGTCGTTTCATCCCCTGGAAATGGTGACTTTTCTGATACCGTCGTTTATGGGCTTCGGCGGGGAAACATACTGGGGTAAAATGAATTTTACGGATTACCCTTTGTATTTCAGCATATTAGTTTTACTTTTGGCCGGAGCGGCATTCGTTCTAAAGCGCGACAGGGTTACCTGGTTTTTCGGGATCACGGCGATATTTTCATTACTGGTTTCTTTCGGCAGGCACCTGCCTTTACTCTACGCGCCGATGTTCAAGTTTTTGCCGTTTTTCAACAAATTCCGAATTCCGAGTATGATTCACATTCTTCTGGATATCTCCCTTGTTGTCCTGGCGGGGTACGGACTGGATGCCCTGATTGAATACCAAAAAAACAAAAAAACGGAACAAAAAAGCAACAATAAAGAAAAGAATCTCTCACTTTATCTTTACATTTTTCTGGGCGTCATCGGTGTGTTCGTTTTATTTATTCTGTTCGCAAAACCGGTCATGTTGGACATGATGGCCGGCGGCAGCAGTAATTTTAATGTCAATCTACGTGAATACGCATACAAAATGGCTTTCTGGGACAGTTTGAAAGCGCTCCTGTTTGTCGGACTCGGATTATTATTAATATTTCTGTTTTTGAAAAAAGAGATTTCCGGCCAGGTATTCGGTGTTTCTTTTATTATACTGGTTGTAATTGATCTGTGGTTTGTGGATTATAAAATTATCCACCCGCAGCCCGCGGTGGACGAAAAAACATATTTTACCGAATCGCCGGCCGTTAAATTTATAAAACAGGATAAAAGTTTGTTCCGGATTTTACCGGTTCGGGATGACAAGGGCGCCAACTGGTACATGTACCATTTTATTCAGAATGTAAACGGGTACAGCGCCGCCAAACTGAGAATTTACCAGGAATTTTTGGAGGAGACCATATACGGGGGCGCTTTATCCAATACCATATTGAATATGATGAATGTGAAATATTTATTGTCTCTCGGCAGTCCGATACCCGATCCGAATTATACCATAGCCTATAATTATAAAGTTCTTTACCGGGGACAAAGGCTGGACGCTTTTGTTTATCAAAACAAAAATGTTCTGCCGCGCGCTTTTTTCGCCGATTCCACGGTCGTTCTGACCGGGCGTAAAAGCATATTTGACCGAATGAATAGAGAGACGTTCAATCCGCAAAAGGAGGCCATTCTGGAAGAATATCCGCCGTTCAGCGTTTTTCCGGCGGACAGCAATAAAGTAGAAGTAACGTCTTATGGTATCCACAATATCAAGATAAAAGCCACGGCTGATAAAGCTGCTCTGCTTGTTTTAAGTGAAGTGTACTATCCGGCCGGCTGGAAGGCTTTTGTGGACGGCGTGGAAACGAAAATTTATAAAACCAATTACATTTTACGCTCGATATTTCTTGAGCCGGGTGAACATGAGATTGAATTTGTATTTGATTCCTCCTCTTTCAGGCTTGGAGTGTGGATCAGTATCGTAACCCTTGCCGTATTGCTTTTATTACTGGGATCAACATTTTACATTCAATACAGGCGTAAGGCAAGCGGAGCTGTGTAGCAATTACAGGTCATTTAACCGGCTTTTTTACGGATTAATAATAATGTCGATTCGGCGAACTTTATATATGTTGTCCGGCACCCTGCGGGGTGTCTTTTTTATTCTTATTATTTTTGTAATAGTATGGACGAGTCTGTATACCCAGCAGATCGTCGGGCAGTTGCGCCAGGAGGCAAAGGAAATTGTCGAGTTTTACGCTACAACAATCAAAAGGATTGCTTCCGACCAACTGGAACCTGCGGCACTGGGCTGGTTATTTGAGAATATCACACAGAAAACCAATTTCCCGCTCATCCTGACCGACGCCAATAAAAATCCCACCACCTGGAAGGGGATAAAAATACCGGAATCGGACATGTCCGAACAGGCGTTAAAGAACGTCCGCAACATTATGGGAAAAATGGCACGGGAAAATGAACCGGTCCCTATAACCTATAACGGTACGATCCTGAATTATTTATATTACGGTGATTCCAGGTTGATTACTCAGCTTATTTATCTGCCGTATATTTCTTTCGGTGCCCTTGGTTTGCTGATTCTGGCGGCTTTTTTGGGATTCAGTAGCATCAAAAAGAGCGAACAGCGGTTCATCTGGGTCGGAATGGCAAAGGAAACAGCGCATCAATTGGGAACACCCATATCTTCGCTGATGGGCTGGCAGGAAATACTGAAAGCGGATCACAAAAATTCGGATAATGTTCAGTTTGTCTCGCAGGAAATGGAGTCCGACATCAGAAGACTGGAAAAGATTGCGGCCAGGTTTTCGCAAATCGGCTCCCAGACCCTGTTGAAAAAACAGGATATGCACCCCATCCTTGCCGATGTCGTAAAATATTTTATTCGAAGGTTGCCACAGACAGGCAAAGAGATAAAAATTGTTGAAAATTACGGCGAGATACCCCAGGTTGCATTGAACAGGGATTTGTTCGAGTGGACCATTGAAAACCTGATCAAAAACGCGATTGACGCCGTGAAAGGGAAAAAAGGAACCATTAAAATAATCACCGGAAAAGTGCCGGAAAACGGCAAGATATTTATAGATGTCTGCGACAATGGCGTCGGTATTTCCTCCAAGGGTCGAAGGGATGTCTTTAAGGCCGGGTACAGCACCAAAAAGCGGGGCTGGGGTCTGGGCCTTGTGTTGGCAAAACGGATCGTTGAGGAATACCACAGGGGGAAACTGTTTATCAAGGAATCGCATGTCGGAAAAGGAACAACAATGAGAATAGTGTTGAATAAATGAACGGGTTAACCGGAAAAGTCGCACTCATCACCGGAAGTTCACGGGGACTCGGCAGGGGTATGGCAATGGTCCTGGCGGAAAAAGGTGTCAGGGTTATCATTAATTATTCAACAAACAGTCGGAATGCCCGTGATACGGTAGAAGAAATCAGGGCAAAAGGATTGCAGGCTGTGGAAATTCAGGGGGATGTCCGGGAATGGCGGCAGGTCCGGGCATTGGTGAAAAAAGCCGCCGCGGAATGGGGACAATTAGATTTTTTGATCAATAATGTGGGTGATTTTGTTTATAAAAAATTCAACGATATTCGAATCGATGACTGGAACAATATGATCAACAGCAATTTAACGAGTTGTTTTTATTGCTGTAAGGCAGTACTGCCGGTCATGCGCAAACAAAAATACGGCAGGATCATCAATATCGGCCTGGCGAATGCGGGGATTAAGGCATATCAAAACGTGGTTCCGTACGCCATCGCCAAAACAGGGGTACATATTTTAACAAAGTCGCTTGCGGTCAGTGAAGCTGAATACGGCATTACCGTCAATGTCGTCGCTCCCGGTCTGATGGACAACGGATCGTTGAGTGAAAAAGAAATACGTGACATGGGCCGTGCCGTTCCGAAACAAAGAACGGGTACGGCGGACGATCTTGCCGGCGCCGTATTGTATTTGTTGAGTGATAACGCAAATTATGTTACCGGAACGGAAATCATTGTCAGCGGCGGTTGGGGACTTTGATTTATCTCTCCGGCCTGTCCCGAGTTACGGTTGTTACTGCTTTTTTCCCCCGAATGGAGTCTTCTGAAAATTTGATCGTAAATCCAGAGGTTGTGACAAATATTTTGAATTCACCTCTAAATGAAGGGTAGGTAAAAACCGAGTTCCCGTATACGGATTGAATAAACGGCAGCCGGTGCCCGTATTTATACATAATTTTCCATAACGGGTCGCTTTCCTTTTCCGTTAAGGAATATACAGTGGGCTGGTTATTCATTTCGTCAAAGGCTGAAATATATTTCCCCTCGATTCTCGTCAGTTTATACATACTGTGAAGCCCCAAAAGATTGAGAGAGTTGCTCCATTTGATGATGTGTCCGCCGACAGCCCATTGTTTACCCCTGATCAGGAATGTTTCCTCTCTCTGTTCCTGTTCTTTTATAACCGGTGTAAATATAAGCTTAAAATCCGCCGAGTCGCTTGCCACTTTTTCACAGCGCACAACTGCCACAAGTTCTTCTTTGGTAAAAGCCTGGTACGACCGCAATACAGCGACAAACAATAAAATACATAAAATAATTAAAGATAAAATCAGGGTAAACAGACATCCGGGACTGCAGGAACTTTTTAGTTTTTTTCGGGAGTCTTTGGACTTCCGGCCCGTTACACTGACACTGAGAAATATCCATGCCAATATCAGGGTTACCAGAAAAAGTCCGAACATGACGATTAAAGTATTCATGTTTGCCAGCATTCCTGCCCTGCCTGAAGAGTTTTTTTGCGGGATTGTTTAGAATGAATATAGGGTTAAAAGGAATTTGAGTCAACATTAAAATTACAGGTTATGAAATAAAATAAAGCGCCGCAAGGCCTGATTCGACAATATCAAATTAAATAGCAGGATTCGGGGTGAACAGAATGGGATAGTTTCGTTTCAGATTGAATGTTTCCGGCAGAGAAAGGAGAGGATTGCGGATTTGGGTTACACTTTCAGAGTTGCCCGGATTGGACACCAGAAAAGCATCGTCCGGAGAGGGATCGCCAATTTTCCAGTTATCAGTGGACCTAATAATTCCGTACCGCTGGCAGAACCGGTAAGAGGAGAAACAATGTAACTTTTTTTAAAACGCCTTCCCTAATCCTGTTTTATTAAATAAAAATCCAGCTCAATATGAATGATTTCACTGATTTTCAAAAACATTAATTTTGGGATTGTAATTTTATGGCCCGACAAGCTGATTTCAAAATCACTGCTTACTTTTAAAGTTTTTCCTTCTTTGCTGACCGAACCGGCTATTTCATACTGCTGATCGATACCGTGAAGATTAAACATACCCTTGACAATGACATTTAAGGTCTCCCCGTCATTCAAAGTGTCGACAGATGTCACATTTCCTTTATAGATCGCATACTGAAATTTTTCAGTTTCGAGGTAGTTTTCCCGCATGTGTCGGTTACGGAGCTCTATGCCGGTGTCGATGGTATTCAGGTCGACTTGAAAATAAAATTCACTTTTGTCCAGCGGATTGTTTTTTTCCCAGAGGATATAACCGTCGATGGCGTCTGTAACGCCTTCAATCTGTTCCACCGGCGCTTCGGAAATGAATCTGACGCTGTTTGTTTTTTCCCTGTCGATATGATATTCGGCGGAAATACACACACCCGTAATAAAGAAAACAAATATTAAAATACGATTTATCATTTTTTCACCATTAATTTTATTAATTTTCCAATGCTCCCCGATCTACCCACGCGGATACTAAATCAATTAGCGCCGATTCCAGTTTACCCGCGGGCGGAATAAGGTCCGGCAAGAACGCCGGACGTATCAAAAATATTTTTTGTACGTCCGCAAAGGTCGTCTACTCCGGGATTGACTTTTTTTCCTGCTATAACGCATCGAATACAATCTGTTCCGCACATTCGGTTATTAAAGCAAACAATCTGATTATTAAACCTTTAATAAGATAAAAACGAAGCAATACGTTCTCCTGATTTTTATTTAATTTAACATTATTAACATTAATTAGTTAAAATTAATTCTTGAATTTTAAAGGAGAATAATAAAAAATCGCATATTAAGGTATATTTCCGCACATTAACGTGACACAGGAGTTATATTTGGACAGGGCATTTTGAAAAATT
>JAFGSB010000120.1 GCA_016934825.1 Candidatus Zhuqueibacterota bacterium | reverse complement strand
TTTTATAAATTATTTTATTAAAATTATTATATATTGCACGAATCATTGAATCTATAGCAGGTTTGTATGGTTCATAGGTATCATCATATTCCTTGAATAATATAAAAATTGGACATGAAGCAGGTCGATTGAAAGTATAAATAGGAGATGGATTTTCGGAATTATCATTTTTAAAGTGTTTAGATTTTTTTTCAGGATTAGAATCGGTTATTACAACACCCATTACATTGTATCTAGATTGATGATTCATATATAATTTATGAATTTCTTTAAGATGGTTTTCAAAATCATCTAATGATTTATTCAGTGACATTTTAATTTCAATTACACCAGAACAAAATGCAGGATGGATTATTACAAATTGACCTTCTTTTAAAATAGTCGGACCTACTGTAGGATCGTAAACAATTCCATCAATTTGTTTTGGCTTTTTCTCTGATTCAGAAAATTCTGTTGTAAAGAATGTTCCATGTAACAATAATCTATGTCCAATCCATTGTTTAATAAATCCTCTAACTAATTCTTCAATATATAAACCAGTTAAAGATGAATTTGTATTTTTCTTAACATATTTTCTCAGTTGTTCTATTTTTACAGCAATCGTTTCTGAAAATACATCAACGGTGTAATTTATAGTATCATTCTTTAATGAATAATTTGTCATTATATTTCCCAAGTATTTTTTCTAAATGCAAGTGGCGGTAGTGAAATTGAATAGTAAGCTAATATGTTTATTATAAGCTATTATTATTTATAAAATAATTATAGTGCTATTTTATTTTTACTCGAGATTATTATTTCCCAGATGAGTAAAATTATTATTTTCAAATTAGCTTACTTTTTGAAATTCTGCTAATAAAGTTTGATCAACGAGAGCTTGATGTACTTTTTTCCCATACTTTTTTGATAGTTCATAAGATAAACTTTGAATTCTATCTGAGATTGCTTCAGGATTTATTGCTGTAATAGTTTCTGCTTTTTTTCGAGCAATTTCATAGAAACATTTTTCTGCAACTATATCAGCAATTAATATTTGTGCTGGCACTGTTTTTCTAAATTTGCAATCTATACCTAAATAATGTTGTATTGATGGAAAATTAACATAAATAATTATTTTCCCTGTTTCCAAACTATAAGAGCATCTTTGTATAGGTTCAGGTTCGTAATTAAAATCAGGTTCACTAAACATTCCTATGCTGCTGTGATTTTTATCATCATCTTTGGATTTAATTTTAACTTCCAAAAGAGCAATATAGGTTAAATATTCTGCAGTTATTATTGCCTCTTGACCAACTCCTTCACCCCAAATTTCAAATTCATATTTTGCTACATGTCTTTTTGCAGTAGCTTCATTTATGGTAAATTCAGATTGAGATATGTGAATTGATTCATTATCAACTTTTAATTTTACTATACTTCCACTTTCGATTATTTTTGTATAAACTAATAGGTAAACCTTTCGTGATTGATTAGGTCTGAGTGTTACAGTTTCTGGCTGAAAAATCATTCCTTCACTAAATAATAATTCTTTTTCTGGTACAATATAAATTTTGGCTTCTGCGGATCGATTACCAACTATAGCTTTAAGTATCCCTTCTATATTTGATTCAACTCCTTCAACAGTAATAAATTTTTGAATTATTTTTTCTGCTTCATCCTTTGTTATTTGAATATCTTGCGTTAGAAGTTTTATTTTAGGTGTAGAACAAATAATTTTAATTACTGAACCATGTCTAATTAATTTACTATTTATCCTGAGTTCAAATGCATAACGCTTTCCAAGAGTGATTTGTGCAGACGGTGGATAGAATGCTATGCCATTGGGTGGTTCTTCAAGATTTGTACTATATTTATGACCTAAATTTACAATTGGTTGAGCTTCAAGTTGAGCAATTTCATTTAAGATATTGAATGCCTTTTTATAACGATTTATTTCTTCTCTATCCAATCTACTTTGTATTTCCTTTTGTCTCCTTCTCTTTTCCTCATCTATTTGAGTTTCAATTCTTTTTTCAATTTCCTCGATTAGTTTTTTACAGAAAGGATGTTTTAACACTAATCCATTACGTTCTTCATCTAAAACTGGTTCTTCATTTTCTAATAATTTTCTAAAATTATCAATTTTAATTTCCCCCAAAAGTCTATTTGCTAATGGTTCATTGTCATATTTAAATAAAGAAATTCCTAAAACACTCTCATTCTCATCAGTAATTAAAAATCCTCCTTCGCGAGAATCACCAGTTTGACTTAATTCTTTTTCAGAACGCCAAATAGAAATAAACACTTTAAATTCGCCGATTGGCTTAAAATCGATACTAAATTCCTCTGAATATATTTCTTTGCTATCAGGCAATATATAGCGCAATTGCCTTGATTTCGACGTATCTTCATCAATTAGGATTATTTTCCTTTTTGGATTAGATAATATCTTTCTCAATAAATAATTATTAGCTAGTTCTTCATGAACGGTATTAAATTGAGGGACACGCATGTTTTTTTGTGGATCAATAGTAAAATATACAACTGTTCCATTATACGATATTTTATGTTTTTTTCTTAATTTATCTGTAATTGGAATAGGGTCATTAATTGCATACATTGGTTTGTTATCTTCGACAAATAAATTACATTCAACAAAATCATTATTTTTAAATGTACAAATTTTTCCATCGCTCATATTTATTAAAGCATCCTTTGCACCTTGTCCAAAATATCCTCTAACTTTTTTGCCCTCTTTCATTCCGCTAGTTGAAGCCCCATATTTTTTAAAGCCATTTTGAACATCTGCAATTGACATCCCTTCTGCAAAATCTCTAACACTAAAAATACCCTTATAACTTTCTTTGTTATAACCTATTTCTATTCTTCCTTTTTCTAATTCATTGCATTCTTCAAGACGTGTATAGCTATCATCAGAATTTGTAATCAATTCTACTAATGCCCTTATAGCATTACCATGCATAGAAGTGCGCATTCGTCGTATAGTATGTCGACTATCTGCTTCAATAACTCCTTTATCCATTCATGCCCTCCAATTTTAACTTAGGAAATAATTGAAATTGTCGTGCAACCAATCTAAAAAATGTGTTATTTCTTTATGTTGTAATTCAGATGCAAAACTTTTTAAGGTTTTCAAATTAGTTTTTAAAATATCTTTTGGCGTATCTAGAGTTCCTTGAAGAAGAATACAAATATCACCTTCAGTAATATTTGATTTATTTCCAGATATAAATTTTTGAAAAGCATTTGATTTTTCTATTTCGATTAGAACATGTTCCTTTCTTCGTGTTTTTGAATTAGAATGAGGTAGCTTTTTCACTTCACCAAATAAATATTTTTCAGATTCAGCAATAAAAATTTTACTCCTTTCAGTTATTTTAAATCCCTGTCTTGTTTTTCCACCCAACCATTGTTTTGTTTTAAATGTACAACGAAATAGACAATCATGTACTCTCTTTGCATCAGGATATTCAGTATATCCAAGTAATTGAAATTTTTGTGGAAATATTTGAAATGCAGCTGCAACAATATTTTCAAATGATAGATTAATATTTTGCTTGTCTATGAGAGATACAACATACATAATCAAATAATCCAGGCTAACATCTTTATATCGTGAATAATCTAATTCTTTTAATTTAAGAATTTTTTCTTTGTCTGTCATAAATACCACACTTTTTATTGATTATGTTTTTATTCTTCTCCTGATTATAAACGATTATAAATAAAATTCTCTAATTTCAGCTATATTCAAATTTAATCCCGTTTTACGGAACATAAAAATAATATTTTCATTATTTAATAACAACCTTTAATAAATGTAGAAATAATCTATACAAAAATCTCCCGCCGCCCCGGAACCATCGTGTGATTGTGGATGTGGTTGGTATTATATAACCATTTTCGCAGAATTAGTCAAGGGAAAAGTGAAAATTGGAATGTTTTTTTAATGTTGTCTGGACCGCTGATTTATGTGATTGAGGGATTGCGCTGATTTTAATAATAATCTATCGTATTACACGCCCACGTTGCGTTTTTCAATCACATAAATCAAATTATAATAAGAATCAGTAGTTCTGACGATTAATGGACAACAAACAGTCTGGACCGCTGATTTATGAGATTGAGGGATTACCCTGATTTTATTAATAATTTATCATATAATATGCCCGAGTATTGTTTTTAAATCATTTAAATCAATTCATCATAAGAATCAGTGGTTCAGACGATTTTTGCCGGGCGACACGCCCCACCCCTATTCAGACTCAGTTCATAGGTAAATGACTAACTGTAATACTTTTAACTGAAACCTGATTAAGGAATGTATCAGGAATATCTCACTTTTATTATTTTTACAAAAATCGGCTCAAAATCATCTACTAATTTTATGACTTTTTCAGGTGTATCGAAATAACAAATCTCTTTTAAGAAACTGTAAAACAACTTTATCGAGGGCGGCCAGGTAATATATTCTTGGGGCTCAGCCATAACTTTTCTTAATACATAATCTGTGAAAAATTCTACAAAGTTAACAGCTTTAACTTTTTTAAGATTTATCTCATCTTCATGAAAATAACAATAGATAAAATTCAAATAAATTTCAATATTGTACGGAAATTCTTCACTAAATTCCTTTAATCCCTTGAATTCAAGCCAGGTTTTATATCTTTTTTTACATTTTTCTACCATCTTAAAATAAAAATCTTCCCATTCATCATACTCTGTGCCTTTATTTATATAATCATCTATTTGATTAAGTAATTGGACAAGTTGATTATCTTCTTTGGCCGGTAAATAAATTTCTTTTGAAATGTTTAATGAATTATAATTAAATTCTTTGATATGATAGTGTTCTTCTTTTTTTAAATACACAATCAATGGATCGGCGGGTTGTATTTCTTTAGGGAATAAATGTTGTTTCCTTTGAATCATCATATCAAAAAATTCAGCAGATTCCTGAGCATTGAGCTTTAGGATTTTACTGATCGGTTTAATGATATCCTTTTTATCAATTATGGAATTACTTTTTTCCAAAGCAATATCATAATTCCATATGGGCAAGGCAAGCTGAAAGACATCATTAAGTTCTTTTACGGTACCCTTTTCAACAAATTCCATCATTGGTTTCGCAAATTCCATCAAACCCTGGCTCATAGATACAGATCGAAAGCCCGGGGGAGCGTCTATCGCCGCAATAGCTGGTCGTTCTTCATATGCAATGTTCGATGCTGATCTCCGGTATTTGATTTTTGGTTTCTCTTTTCTTTGTTTGTTTGCTTTTGCTTGAACTCTTCTTTTTGCTATTACTTTTTTTTTCTTTTTACTCATGTTATTTATTCGCTCTTAATTTGGTTGTTTTCTATTATAATATTGGGTTTGAACAGGATTAGTATCCAGTCAAATTTTTGTTGATAATACTTTGGTACGGAAAAATTAAATTATAAAATGATCCTGGTATACAGGATAATAACAATTTAATTTACAGTATAATCAATTGCAAATAATAAATGTAAAAATTATTTTCAAATACAAAAACTCTTTTTGTTAATTCGGAATTTACATGTGAATTTCTAATGTTGAAATTATATGTCGTCCCTGTGGGACTTGAGAGCTGGTTTTTGGGAGCTATAAAAATTCTGTCCACGACGGGACAGGATTGGATCATATATTGAAAGTACCAGACACTTCCAAGAGCGTCGCGCATAGAGTATGGCCTTGTCGGGGGGGTAAGGATAAGATGAATATTTAATAATTTAGTTGTTTTTTATAATCATATGCTTTATTATTCAGTGTGAGAAATGTTAAAGATGTATAACGATTTGGTTAACAACTATCAGTCACAATTATGTTCCGGCTGTCTTTGAACATGAGTTTGGTGATTATGAAATACAGGCGAAAACTGATTATATTAAAGATCTAACTGCTCTACTAAACATAAAAATATATTTTATGTAATCTGGTTTGTTTTAAGCTTAAAGGGTTTGAAAACATTATTAAATACCGCATCCTGTTATCAGACGGCAAAATATTAAGAAACAGGATGTAGCAAATAATTTTTATTTTTTATATAGGAGGTAAAATGATCACAACAAATCGCAGGGATTTTTTAAAGAAATCAACCATCACAACCGCGGGGGCCCTGGTGTCGGCGCCGTTTTTCGGGACCGGCCGGGCAAAAGGGAACGCAAATGATAAAATCAATATAGCGGTGGTTGGAATTCGCAGTCGCGGAATCGCACATATCAGGGGATATACCGATATTCCGAATGTTCGCGTTGCCGCCCTGTGCGACGTTGATGAGCGGCTTTTTCCAAAGGCCATTGCCGAAGTGGAACAAAAAGGCGGCGAAAAACCCAAAATCTACGTGGATTTTCAAAAGCTGCTCGAGGACAAAGATATCGACGCCGTTTCCATAGCCAGTCCGGACCACTGGCACGCATTACATACGATATGGGCGTGCCAGGCAGGCAAGGATGTCTATATTGAAAAACCGATCTCCTATACGATTGAAGAAGGCCGTAAAATGGTTGAAGCGGCGCGTAAGTACAATCGCGTTGTACAGACAGGCACACAAAGCAGAAGCAGTTCGATTGTACATGAAGCGATTGGATTACTGCGTGAAGGTGTTATCGGGGATATTTACATGGGGCGGGTCATTGTATTCGGATTCCGGGAAAATATCGGGCATGTAAAAGACAGTCCGGTTCCCGAGGGTGTGAACTGGGACCTTTTCCTGGGTCCGGCGCCGTATAGGCCGTTCAATGAAAACAGATTTCATTATAAATGGCACTGGTTCTGGGATACGAGTACGACCGAATTCGGCAATAACGGCACGCACGGAGTCGATGTCATTCGCTGGGCCATGGGAAAACGCGTTCATCCGGAAAAGATTCAATGCATGGGCGGACTTTATGTCCGGGATTCGGACCAGGAAATACCCAATGTGCAACTGGGCGTTTTTCAATATAATGACGGCAAAACCATTCAGGTGGATGTCCGCAGTGTCTATAATAATGATGAGGCCGGACAAAAAGGCGGCGAGTTTATTTACGGCTCCGAGGGCTGGATGCACATAACGCACACCTCTTACAAGACATACCTTGGAAAAGATAATGAACCCGGACCGTACAGGACGGCGGAAAACATGAGCACACCGACAGATAAAAAGGTGATCCAGGAATTCAAGGGCACAGACGGGCCGCATATGGCCAATTTTATCGACTGTGTCAGAACGCGCCGATGGCAGGACCTGAACGCCGACATACTGGAGGGACATCTGTCAACCACGATCATGCTGCTTGGAAATATTGCTTACCGGACAGGACGCACTCTTACTTTTAACGGCGGGGCGGAGAAATTTGTGGATGATGACGATGCAAATTCATATTTAAGACGCCGGTACCGACCTCCGTATACCCTGCCGGATAATATTTGAAATTAATACTAATGAATTGAGGCTAAACAATGAAAACAAGAAGAGAGTTTATAAAAAATACAGGCAAGGGGGCGGCGGCCGGGATTATTGTATCGGCAGGCTTTCCCGGCAATTTATTTCCAAAGACAGAAGTGAAAAAAGTCCGAATCGGGATCATTGGGGCTGAGAATTCACATACAATTGGATTCGGCCGATTGTTTAATATTGAAAAAAAGTTTCCCGGATGTGAAGTACTGTATGTTTGGGGAGAAACAGACGAGTTTGCTCAAAATGCGGCCGCTAAAGGTCAAATCCCGAATATTGTAAAGGACCAGTCTGAAATGATGGGCAAAATTGACGCGCTCATTGTGGATCATCGTCATCCAAAGTATCATTTGCAGGTAGCACTGCCATTTGTTAAGGCGGGTATTCCTACTTTTGTCGATAAACCTTTCTGTTACCGGGTCAAGGAGGGAAAGGAGTTCCTGAAAATTGCCGAGGAATTAAAAACGCCTGTCACATCATTTAGTACGGTAGCCCAGAGCGACGGAACAATGGATATGAAGGAGCAATTCGGGACAATAGAAAACATACAACACATTGTCTGGTACGGCCCGGCAGATGTCGAATCAAAATACGGCGGCATTTTCTTTTACGGAGTTCACATCGTTCAACCGTTAATGAATGTGATCGGAAACGATATCGAGAAAGTCAGGGTAACCCGATTCGGCGAAAGGACAAGCGCCAGCGTTATTTTCAGTTCCGGGTATTTGGCAACCCTGGTGTTTACCAAAAAAAGCGAATGGGGTGTTATATTGGTGACAGAGAAGGGCGATATAAATATAAAGTCGAGAGTTCAGGAGAGCGACCCTCCAAAATGCTATGTGGATATGGTTGAAATATTTAGAACCGGTAAAGAACCGAGAGATCATCAAAGTATTTTAAAATGCGTGGCGGTTTTGGAGGCGCTGGAAAGATCTGTCGAATCACAGAACTGGGAGACAGTGGAAATGTGATTTAATTTCCGGTGACTCATCACCGAATCGGGAAGGGGGAAGTACGGGAATCCCCGGCCCCTGCATCAAATCAGGTATTTGAGTCAATCGGGTTTCCGGTTGGAGTTTGTAAAGCAGGTTAAAGGTTTTCCCGAAAAGAATATCAATCCAATAAGTTTTGCCGGTCATGTTATTTTATTCTGTGTCTTGTATCACGTTAAAAATAATATTTGACGCTATATTTCAGTAAAGGAATATATTTTTGTATTTTCCGGTAACATGATCCATACAATAAGAGAAAAGGGAAAAAATGCACAGCAGGTTCATGACAGGATTGATGATTTTTGTACTGGCGGCGTCCGGTTTAGCTCAAAACGCTGTCCCTACGGCGGACAGCCTGAATATAACATTATCACAACTAAAGAGACTGGCGGGTGAACTGGGCGGATTGACGGGCCGTTCTCACAGCGTATCGCTGCGAAAACCCACAGTCAATGATCTGGTCATCGGTGAGACGGACCCGGACGAGCAAAAGGTCATCACCGGGTTTTACCGTCTGGATGGGGACCTGATCATCCTCAACAACGGCATCCTGCGTCTGGACTCGGCCGATTTTTATATCAACGGCGATATCAACATTTATGGACACGGGCAGTTGATCGTCAGCGGCGGGTCATTTACGGTGATTCAGGAATTTATTTACGAACACACGGCCGTCATTGCGGGTAAAGGCGCCATTAACCTGACCGGTGTGGATTTTACATCCAGCGGCCAGAGCTGGAGTATCGGCATGGCCGGGGTGGCCGTTTTGGAACTGCGGGATTCGGAAATATCGGACGGATTTCTGACAACGGCGCTTCTGGAAAACAGCCGGGCGAATATCGTCAATACAAAAACGCCGGGTGAATTTCTCTGTTTTCACAATAATGACGTTACATTCAAAAATTCGGATTTTCTGCTCATGTGGCTGGTTCTGCCGGATTCGAGCGTGGTGGAAACATCCCTGCCGGATGATTCCCTGGTTGTCGACTGGCGGTTCTCCGATTCGCAGCCCGGCATCTCGGGTATAGACTATTCGGCCAGTATTGACAGTTGTACCAACGTGCTCTGGGGCCTGATCTCCATATCCGGTTCCGAGGCCGTTTTCACAGATTCCGATTTTCGCGCCGCGGGCCTCATGTTCATGCAACCGGACTCTGTTGTTGTGGAGAATTTAACCAATGGCTCCGACATGTCGGACCATACCCTTGACCTGCCTGACCGCACGCTGCGCTTTGTCAACAGCAGTGTGGCAACCTGGAACCTTTACGCGTCCGCTGAATCCAGATTGACGGTGCAAAATTGTGTGTTCGGGGAACTGCTGGCGCAGGACAGCTCTTCTGTTACGATCGATAACTCAGTCTGTGACGGAACCGGGGGGTATATCGGCGCCTTTCATCAATCGACTTTGATCATTTTCCGGTCACTGATCACCACCCAAACTATATCACGGCAGAGGGGTATACTTGTCTCCGCGGTATCGGCGTTATGGGGGACCGAAATAGACGCGGATGAGGACGCCGCGATAGCCCTGCTCAATACGGTATACCAGGTCGAACCGCAGGCGCATAACAACGCCGTCATTTTCGAGCAGAAAATTAACCACGTCGACGGCCTGGTTGATGATATGGTCCCAATACCCGGTACGGTCAGATTGATTCCCGGGCCGCTTAATCCATTGCGGCTGGAACGGTACACGGTTGAGTACGCCAAGGGTCCATATAGCAACACTCTTTTGTGGCTGCCCACGGACGGCAGCCATTACCGGCCGGTCGTGGATGACACACTGGCCATTTGGGATACGCACAGGCTTTCGGCCGGGAACCATCTGTTAAAGCTGACATTGTACAACAATTACGGCGATTCTTTATATATCGAATCCGGCGCGCGTTTGAATATCAATACTCTGGTGAAGGATGTGTTAAAAAGGGTGGGTCTTTATTCGCTGGAGCAGAATTATCCCAATCCGTTCAATCCCGAAACCAGCATACAATATGAACTGGAAAAGACCTCCCGGGTTGAATTGACGATTTACAACGCGCTGGGTGAAGAGATAGTGAACCTGGTGGACAGAGAGCAAATTGCCGGCCCGCACAGGGTGACCTGGGACGGGCGTGACTATAACGGGAATGTTGTGGGATCGGGTGTGTACTTTTATCAACTGCAATCCGAACATTTTTCAGCAATGAGAAAAATGATCCTGGTCAGGTGATTTTTTATAATCAATGGAAAGGGATAATGTAAGGCAGGGGCGCTTTAACCGGTCCGGAACGTTACATTATTTTTTCTCCTTCTTTCGCGGCGCGGTTGATTTTTTTTTCTCCGCAGCTTTTTTAAAATATAACATATTCCCGCCCTCAAAGATATCCAGACCGGTTTCAAAGAAGGTGAGTTTGCTGTTGCGGACCAGGGCGAGAGGATATATCGACTCATTTTTGATGTTTTGCTGAATATTTTGGACTTTATCCTTTGAATCCAGTTCTGTTTTGTGTATCTCCCAAAAAGTGCCCACGTGATTTTGCATCCACTGTTGGGTGACGATTGGGGAGAAAACCAGCCGGCCTTCACCGGAAAGTTTGGTGGCTGCGGAAGGCAGGTATTCTTCATTATATACACCCACCCGGAAAACATTGTCCCTGCCGAACTCATGCGCCCATAACTGACACGCGAGGATATTGATCTTTTCATTCGGCGTCATCGCCAGTAATTTACCGAAACCGGCGATCTCGATCTCGTCGATAGTATCCTGCGATATTGCGTTGGCCATTTCAGCCGGTATGTTTTCTTTTTTCGCTTTTGAAATGAGAGCGCTGTTCGAATCGAGCAGCATCACATCGATGCCAAGACCTTTTAACGATTTTGCCAGCAGACGGGCCGGCAGATTCGCGCCGATGATCACAACGCCGTTCGGATCGGGTTCGACCACTTTGAGCAGTCTGCCGACAAACCGGGCCGTCGCGCCCTGAAAAAAGACCGTACCGCCGATGATAAGAAAAGTGAGCGATTCGATATAACCGGCCTGTTGTGCGAACGCTGGTGTTTCCTTTAGAGTTTCCGCAAAGAGAGACGCGACCGCGGCGGCGACAATACCGCGGGGGGCAATCCAGGAGACAAATATTTTCTCACGTAAAACAAGCTGCGACTTGATCCCGCACACAAACACGTTGACCGGGCGGATGACGAATAACACTGACAACAAAACAAACAGGCCGGGAAGCTGCAGGTCCCATATCGCCGCAAGGTCCAGACGGGCCGCCAGTAGAATGAACAGGATCGAGACCATTAACGTCGTCAATTGTCCTTTAAAGGATTCAATTTCTTTCAGTCCCTGCGGACTGAGAATCCCCAGAACAAATCCGGCAACCGTCACAGACAAGATACCGGTTTCGGGCATGATCCAGTTGGAAAGGGAAAAAACCGCCAGGACGATGGTCAGGACCACGAGGTTTCGTATTTCTTCCGGAATGAGATCGTTGATTTTCAGCAGACGGTACATGAGCAATGCCGCCAAACCGCCGAACACCAGGCCGATAGACAGGCTGATTAAAAATGCCTTGACGATTGAATCGTATCCCATGGCGCCGGTATTTATAAATGTCAACAGCACTACGGCAAGCAATGCGCCTATGGGATCGACGAGTATACCTTCCCATTTCAGAACGGTGGCTACCTTTCTGACCGGTTTGACAATTTTTAATAACGGCAGGATAACAGTCGGGCCGGAGACGGTGATTAAAGCGCCGAATAATAACGCGATTTTGAATCCGTCGGGATTATGCAGGTCCGGTATAAAATAATAGGCCGCACAGGCGGACATCAGCCATGTAATCAGCACGCCGAGAGAAACTAGGTTTCGTATAATTAAAGGCGCATCCCTGAATTGCCTGACCTTGAGACTCAGTCCGCCCTCGAATAAAATAACTGCCACACCCAACTGGATGATAGTGTGCAAACCTTCTTCCATGTGATGAAGATTCAGGATGTTCAACTGTCCCAGCAGCACACCGGTCAGCAGTAACGGGACAATGGCGGGCAGTCTGAGTTTATAGGCCAGGATTTGTGAGAAAATCCCGGCAAAAACGGTCAAACTGACAAGCTGAATTTGTTCCATAGCGACCTGTTTATATTTGGATTGTGAAAATTAACGACCGCTTATCGGCACTAAAATAAATAAAAATTTTCACTGACATAGTCAAGAGATATTTATGGCATGACGGGCTAATTTTCGGAGCTAATAAACCGGGATTTTTCATACGGCGGTATGTCAAATGCATCGTACACATATTCCGGAATAAGAGTTAACCGGATTTCCAGAGATCATTAGAAGTATTTACTTTTCCCATGGCTTGTCTATACTTTTTCAAGCTCAGAGCTGAGCGCTCTGCGGTAGCCGGTTACGGTTATGTTGAGATTTTTATGAATATCGATAACGGCATAAGAGTTGTTATCCGTTCCTGAACCCTCAACCATGGCTTTCAGGGTGTAATAATGAATGCCGTCGATCCGGCTGTAAGCCCCGGAGTGATGATGTCCCTGAAAAACCGCCAGAACTTTGTTGCTCCTGTGCAGGATTTGCCGGACATCCGCAGCGTTGCGGATGGTCGGATCGCCTTCGCCGTCCAGCCGCTGGTGTACGAATACGATCACCGGGTTGGAGGCGGAGTCCAGGTCCTTGCCGAGCCAGTCCATTTGTCCGGGTGGGATGTTGGCATCCGTCCAGTCGTAATTGCCGTGATCATAATCGGAACCGTCGCTGCGGTAATTGGCGTCGAGAACGATAAAATGGATGTCCTTTGAATCAAAAGAGTAATACCGTGATCCATTGGGAATATCGGTGTTCCGCACGGCGTTCAGAAACTGCGTTTTTGATATGCTGTCCATATCGTGATTGCCCAGAACATGATAACTGGGCCCGTTGAACTTTTTAAAGGTTGCTTCTATGGTATGAAGATATTGGATCGTGCTGTTTTCATCGGCGGGCCGATTCTCGTCCTTGAAATCCCCCAGTTCGACAAGAAAATTTACCTTTTTGTCATTCATCAGCGCGACACACTCGGACATTTTGGCCAGCGATTCCCGGTAATACCGAGAACCTTTTGTATCCGCGTCGGCATAGTGCGGGTCAGTGACAATGCCGAAACAAAGATTTTTTCTGCCGGCCGTTCCGCCGGCAAAAGCGAAAGGCGACCGAATTGACAATCCGGCAATAACAGCGGCGGACGTTTTCAGAAAATCACGGCGTGTGACCGTCCAGCCGGCGGTTTCATGCCGTTTATTTAGATAAAAGTTGTCGCGATGTTTTTTCTTCACAACATTCTCCTTATTCACAATACAACCGTAAGCCGGTTGGGGTTTTCTTTAATAGATAGATATAAATTTTAGCAGAAATAGTCAATGAAAATATTATATTTTGTCCCTGGGGATTTGAGTTAAAATATTCACTGCCCTGACGGGGCAGGCGACCGATATTTAGTTTAGCCGCTTATAATTTCATTAAGGCCTTCAATAATAAAATTTATATCTTCGGCTTTGATCTCACATATTCTATTTTTAATTCTTGATACGGATAATGTTCTTATCTGACTTATTTTCACCCAGGATTGTTTTGGAAGATTTGAATCGAAAAGTTCAAAAGTAAGAGGAAATCCGGCTTTTTGAAAATGACTTGTAATGGCCAAAGCAATGACAGTACCCGAACGTTCATTGAAAATATTATTGCTTATAATCAAAACGGGTCTGATTCCAGCCTGTTCATTTCCGATAGTCGGATTCAAATCCGCCCAATATATTTCCCCTCTTAATATTCCGGCCATGATTCAATTTCCCTCGACAGTCCTTCCTCTGCCAGGGCTTGTTCGAAATCAGATTCAAGTTTTGAACATTCCACGGCAAGACGGTTTTTTGAGATTTTGTTTAATTTCTCTTTTATGGCTTCCTGAATCATTTTACTTCTGTTTGGATATATTTTTTCTTTTACCAAAAGATCAACTTCTTTTAATAAATTATCCTCCAATGAAATTGCGATTTTTGCATTTGGCATAAATTAATTCTCCAAAGTATGATTATTAGTCATACTTTAATCATAATTTTTGTCTTTGTCAAGTTTATTTTAAATCGCAAATTTTATACAAGTTGTATTATGGTTAATATTTTCATATAAGAGGGGATATACCGCAGGCAGCGTAGATACGCTCCTGAGCAGAAAAAAATATTACCGATAACGAGTTCAATCTGCACATGTCTACATACCGGTTGTCGTATCGTTTTTTTTATTATTCGGTCACGCCGGAAGAGTACAGTTATGTGTCTTAATAGCAGTATCCCGTTTTTTATCGGGAATTATGCGGATTGACAATTTGTAGCCCATTTTTGCAAATGGACTACAAATCATCCTTCCTGAACGTGCAGGATATTTATCCGTTATATCACATTCGGATTATCGTTCGGCGCGGGATTATGATTATTTATTCATGGTCATATAGCGCAGCATATTGAGTACAAATTGACCGGCGACTTCATCATAACGGACGCCGTACAGGCCGTCCTGGCCGTACCCTTTGGCAAGCCTGCCGGAAGTCAGCAACTGCGATACCAGCAGGGAACCCCTGTCCCTGCCGAAATCGATCCGAACGGCCGGCGTCCGGTACAAATCGATGCCGCAATTGACCAGCGGAATGAAATTTTCGGCTTTGCCTTGCAGACAGTCCGTATATCCCTGGACAAGATCGATGGTCTGCATTCTTGCATCGGGATCGATTGAAATGGCCAGGGCCGGGGCGTCTTCGACGAGGAATTTTACCTTTTCTCTTAATTTCTTTTTGGTTTCGGGATCATCTTTTTCGACGGAGAAACTGTAAAATCCTTCCAGTTCATAGGCATAATAGCTGTCGCTTGAAATCAAGTTCCTGTCGGCCCCCCTCGATACCCAATGTGAGATGAAAGCATCCTGACTCAGACCCGAAAATTCCATCTCCATTGCGGGGACAATAAGACCTCCCCGGTAACCGTTCCAGAGCCATGAATAATCCCATTCAAGGTTGTACCAGAGTTCATTGTTCTTCTCGGATGGGTGAATGTGGCTTTCCGGTTCCGCTATTTGTTGGAACGATAATTTAACGCCGCCGACCAGATCGATCTCTTTCATTTCCGGATTTTCGATTTTGTTTACGCCCTGTAAAAAGCCAAGGTCCTTGCTGTCTTTCGGATATCCCTGTCCCAAATATAAAGGACCCGCATCCAGTAAAATCACCGATTTCCCGTTTTGAATTGCTTTTTCCAGAGCATTCAAAATTTTATCCCCGGCTTCCAGTTTTTCCCACGTTTTTCTGGACGTCAGAATCATATCGGCATTTTTATCCGTAAGGCTTGTATATGCAATTCGATTTGCCGTTAAAAAATCTTTTATCTCGTTTTCATCTTCAGGAACACCAATTTTAACATTTTTAATTTCTTCCGGCACTTTTACCTTAAAAACCCTGAATTCCCATTGCGAAATAACCGGATATTTTACACTTTCGGGCGGATTTGTCAGTTGCGCCCTGATCGTGTATCTGCCCGGAGCTGCCGGAAAATCAAATGTTACATTTTTTATGACCCTGTTCCTCCCGGCTACTTTTTCGCTTAATATTTGTTCAGTCAGGACTTTTTCATCCTGATTTACAATGGAAATTTTAACATAAAGTTCGGCATCATCTGCAAAATCATTAAAAAGATAAACCGGGACCTCTACTTTTTGATTCGCGACATAATTTCTGTCCCAGATTTCAAGACTGACGGAAACCGGCGAATAGGCGGCCGTCATTGCATCCCAGGCCGGTTTCGGGTTGCCTTCTTTTATATCGCCCACAAACCAGTGACTGCCGTCTTCATAGCAGCCCAGAATATTGAAAGGGGAAAATCCGGCCGCGCCGATTCTTCGCCAGTATTCGGCAATCTGTGAATTGGCAATGGTGTGTATATTTATACGCATATCAACCGTATGGTCCCTGCCGAGAAAACGCAGCAAACTCCTTTTCACTGCCGGATAAGCCGCCGGGCTCCAGTCTCCCTCCAATGCGATCCCGCCGAATTCATCGACCATAATGGGCTTGTCAAATTGCGAAGCGCTGTCGTAATACAGACCCACGTTTTCAAATAAACTCCACCAATATTTATGGATATAGGTGATATCACGGTCTTCCAAAACAAGCGGGGGATAATCCTTTAACAGTTTATCCAGAGCGGACCAGGCAATTTTTAATTGTTCGCCATACGTTTCATCATAAGGATGAAACAGACAGATGGAAGGATGCTTCATCGCCACGTCGAACCAGCTTTGCCATTGTTCCAGCAGGCTTTCTTCCGATGCCGGCATATCATGAAAGAAACTCCATTCATTTTGTACCAGCAGCCCGTATTCGTCGCACATGTCAAGGAAAGCTTCCGGGGGATTTCCCTGGTGGAACCGAAGCGCATTTGCGCCGTGGTCTTTTAATCTCTGCACGACATTTTTTCTGAACCAGTCATTGTCATATATTAAAGTCCGGGCTTCTTCTTCTCTCGACCAGCGGTGCCAGACCACGGTACCCATTCTGACCGGATATTTGTAACCGTTTAAATGAAACTCTATTCCTTCGGCGGTAAATTCTTTCACACCGTAGGACATTTCCTCGGTATCGATGATCTGTTCATTGTTTTTTAAAGTTAGTTTCAATTTGTAAAGATTGGGTTCCTCCGGAGTCCACAATCGGCATTTCCCTCGAAAGGGAACCGTTACCGATCCTTCCAAACCATCAACCCCGGACTGCTGTCCGACGATCACATTGCCGTTGAGATCGGTAATTTCGCAAACGATAGAAGACGGACATTTTTCGGAACCGCTTAAATTTTCCAACTCCCAATTGACCCGCACCTGGTCCTTTTTAATATCGGTAAAAGGTATTATTCTGGATATTCGGTATTCTCCATGTGTTTTTAATATTACATCGTTCCATATATATGAGGAGACATTCGAGCGCCAGTGATTGGCTTTTGCCACATACGAGGCGTCGGTTTCGGGCACATCTTTTAACGATTTTAGGGCAATTTCAAGTGTAACCGTTGCATCGGGTTTGACGGCGGGATGGTTTAAAAAGTGCACCGTGGGAGCCATTCCGCCATTTTGCTGAGATACTTTCTTTCCATTTATATAGACTTCCGGCATAAATCTCGCGCCCCTCAACAGCAAGGTGGCGTACTTCCACTGACCGCCGGGCAAAGTTATTTTACGCCGGTACCACAGTGTGTCGTCATTCATCTTTTTGGGATCCGTGGCAACGCCGGGTACCATTATAGTTCGATTATATTGCCGGTTTTCGCCAATCTCCCATTCACCGTTTAATGAAGTGATATTTGTATTGGGCCAGATAATACTGTTGAAAAGAAATAACAAACAAAGGGTAACAAGTTTAATAGTTTTCATATTCTTCTCCATTTAAAGAATGAAATCCCATTCACTCGAAATATTCTTGATGTCAAATCTGATCGATCCGGTTTTTGAATATATTTAATAAAATATTTTTTTCACACAAGAAGATTCTGAAATAAATTTGAATTGCTGTCATAATATTTCTGCAATTTGATTATTGTGAGACGAACGGGATTCCGCCATCAATAAATATCAAATGTAAATTGTAACCAGGAAAGAATAATTTATATAAACGTTCCTGCCGCAGAATTTTCGTTTTGATGTTGATGTAATTATATATGAATTTTCGCAGAAATAGTCAAGAGAAATATAAAAAATTAAATTTTTTTAATCTTTGTGGGTTGATAAGATTTTTTGCCGTGCGGCACGCCCGGACTACGATTTACTAACCCCCTGTTTGTTTATATAATTATAACGAACGAATGAGTCAAAAACAGTAGTTTTTAATTCCGGGGCGCCGGGTTCGCCTGTTCTGGTCCATGTAAGAATCTGCCGGCCGTGGATACGGCGGTCATATTTATTTGATATGTACGGTAACAGACCCGGACAGTGCGCTTTCGGTATAATCAATGTATGGTTTCAACGTGGTTACCGCAAATTCATAGCTCCCCCGAACCTCAGGCCGTTTTAATTTAACCCAGTTTCTGCGTAACGGTTTTTTATTGATCCTGACCCAGTTTACCCCGTTTGAGTGACGAGTGTAAATATTGTAGGCCGCTTCTTTTTCTGCTTCCCAGGCAATATAAATGTTGTCTTTTACTAATGCTGTTTTGATATTTTTAGGGGGATTTAATTGCTGTACAGCGAATGCGGGCATATGTCCGGCGGGTATTTTCGATATTTGAGGTTTTTGTAAATTAAAGGTAACGCCGAAATGATGCACCATACCCAGCGCGCCATAATCCGTAAAGCTGTAATCCAGGGAATTGTTCTCCAAATTTAATCCAAAGCCAAAAGAGAATCCGGCAAAATTATTATTGGATGAAGAAACTAAATTTTTACTCAACTGATAATTATATCCGGCCCTTAAATACAACTTTTCCAGGATGGATATCTCGCTACCCGCTGAAAATGTTAATGGAGGGTCGCCGGTGTTGTTCCCGCCAAATTGATGATTGAAAGAAGAAAAAAGCGTCGCAGGAACGCCGGAGAGCGCCAGTGAGACTCCTGCCGATAATGTTAGAGGCATATCTTCTTTTGTTTCCCTATACGGATCAAAATTGTTTCCCAGGTTTAACAATGCGATTCCAAGTGCGGAGCCATTTAAAAAAGACGGACGATATAGCAGTCCCGTATCAAAAGCCGCGGCATTGGCCCGGTACTGATCCAGTTCCGAAAATATGTATTTCGCCGTTACGGCAAAAGCAAAATGCTCATTGACAGGATATGAATAAGACGCGGCCATGGCTATGTCTTTTGCGTTAAAATTCCTGCCGGTATATATACCAAATTTATCAATTTCCTCAAATTCACCGTAATCAAAATGTACGATGCCGAAACTTAAATTTCCCCATGGGGTAACGGGCAAGTTAAAACCCAGCATTCCGCCCTGCATATCCAAAAGATGGCTGACATAGTTGAGACACAGTTGTTGATTCTCTATATAAGCTAATCCAGCCGGATTAATAAAAATACCGTTGATATCACCATAGACGGTCGTATTAGCTCCGGAGAGGGAGCCTATTCGCGGGCTGTATATCCGGTTTAAAAAATGAAAACCATATCCCGCGGAATTGGCTGCACGAATATGGAACAAAAACACAACAAATAAAAGTGTATAAAGAAAAGTTTTCATGGAATATTTATTGTATTTTTTTTCAAACATTTGCCCGTGATCTCATGAACGAATATGTGGAAAATCATGTTCATTAAAATATTTTGCTTCATGACAGTATTACTATATTGTATGGACACGTAACCAGAGTCAGCCGCACGTCGGTTATAAAAAACCTGTAATTCCTTAAATAAAAAAAATTGATTATTTATTATATTCTCCTATCGTATAACCACGATCTTGCCGGACTTTTCAATATCGTTACCTTTAATCAGATAAAGATATATACCTGTTGAAATATCATTATCCTGCTCATCCCGCAAATTCCAGAATGCGCTGGAAGCGCCGGGAGATATTGCCAGCTCTGAAATTTTATGACCATCGACCGTGTAAATATAAATGTTACCTCCTGCGGGTACATTTCTAAAAGTAAGTTTTGAATCATCATTTAATTTTACCGGGTTTGGAAAAACCTGAATTAGTTGTGCCGGTTTGTCGATGTCCGTTTGTACTGTGTACTTTATGGTTGCTGTATCCGCACCGGAATTCGTCAGCAGCAATTCAAGAGGACTGTCACCCTCAGGGTATAAAACGATCTGCTGATTGAATGGAGCGCTGGCGGTAATTTTATCCGATTCGAAATAGGTAATAAAAGAGTTATCCATATCACTGTATGCAGTGCTCACATACATCCTGTTTTCAGGAATATTCATTTTTATAAAGCGATTTGATAATGGAGACTGGAATTTCAGGATGGTCATTTCATTTTTATAATGGTAAATATCATCCGGTTTTATCCTGACTTGCGGATATAAATGACCCTCCGGGAAGTAACTGATATTATCCGCCCGATCGCCGGTGAAAAACATCCAAATGCCATATTGGTGCAGTTGATATGAAAATGTCGTTCCGTATCGGGCGAGTATTTCCGGGATCGCATAAAGACTGTTTTTTACTTTTATCCTTTCCCAGATTTCCGGGACTATCCCGGAGCCGAATTCCTTTTCCAGCATATGAAGAAATAGCGAGTTGCCGTAAGGATACAGATATTCGGGGAAATTGAACGGTGTATTACTAAAGTTGTCAAATAAATATGGCAGGTACTGTACATAACGGTTGATATGTTCATAAACCACATCTTCAATCCAGGTAGAGGTCATTTCCATAAAATAAAAATCAACCGGCAAATCGTCATCCCACCAGACCCGGTATGACATCTGGATGGCATGGTTGAATTCATGCGCGGCCGTAACTTTTAGAGCGTCCAACCCTTTGACGGTAAACGAACTTTCGGCGTAATCATTATCCAGAACCATATAGCTTGTGTACCGGATTAGCCCCTGATCATCGGGGATTTGCCGATGATTGTATGTAACGCCGTATGAATCATTTAAATTTGAAAAATAAACATGATAGGTAGAGGCCGGCTTTCCTTCAACATTCAGCGGCGGCTGAAAACCCAGCGTATTGATCTCAATTTCCCTGACATGATCGAGTATGACACCCGCGCTGTCAATATAATCCGGGACCCCGTTGCTTGACAGATCGATTAAGGGTACGGCATGTATGCCGGTCCGGTTGTAGTGAAGCATAAAATGCCCTGACAGACTTTTTGTGGAATCCTGAAGTTGGGGCGGTTCAGAGGATGTTTTTTTTAATATATCTTTTTGAAAAGTCAATTGCCCGTTTTGTTCTACTTTAAAGTTTTTGTAAAAACCACATGGTGATATGGTCAGGTGGGTTTGTTCGGCAAGTAGTGAATACCAATCGTGATCTATACCGTCACTTTTATTTATACCAAAAACCGGATGGATTAAAAAGAGAAGAAAAATTGCCACAGTTTTACCGGAACTACCTGTCATATTCACTTCCTGTGAATTCCTGTTGAATACAAAAGAGATTTTTCCAAAATCAATGAGATGAACCTGATAAACAGCATACCGTAATATTAATTTGTATACTGACAATCAACTTCAAATGAAAAAAAATTATATTCTTCAACCCTAAAAATTACGTAATTCCGATCTCCCGCCCAAATTGAAAGAATGTATAATTATTCTTTTTTAATAACAAGTGAAATTTTGATATCAAATACACGGCGATTTAAAGTTGGTTTCTTTTTTTGAAGTGAATTGTATTCATTTCATATTTGTAGTTCAATTACATAGGTGAATTTGATTGCTCCTGATCCGGATATATTACAATTTGATTATATGTTGTTAAGCTGTATATAAACAATAGTTTGCATTGTTTGCGATAATATTGTTTTTATTGGCATAACTATTGATAACTCGATTATTGTAGGATAAACATATTGACTGTAATTATAAACTTGACACGATATAGTTATTTTGGAATTCCTGCATAATTCATATTTATTATTAATTCAAGTTGGAGGGTATTATGAAGAAAGTACTAATAATACCGGTAATTTTTGTTTTAGTTGGAATGCTCTTTATGGGATGTTCCAAACAAAATCCAATTTCCTCCGAAACCCCGCCAGCAACCGCTGAAAAAGATTTGAACTTGTTAGCGCCCAAAGACATTCCGAACGGAGCGCATTATAATCTCAATATTATAGGCGTTCCCAATGACAAAACAGCCGAGATGGATGACAACATGGGCCACCGCATTTTTGTAAAGCTGGATGGCAAATCAAAAATTTTGCTAATGGAAGGTGATCCCTTTCAGGTACTGGACGCCAACGGCACGGACGGGAACGGCGCCAAATTCCAACTGCCCAATCCCGATCCGGATAACGACGGCGTCACCGTTTACAGCGTATACGCCCGGGCGCTGGGTAAACCCGGCGGTAAAGTGGATATGACAACCGGGGCGACAGATCCCGGTGAAGACGGTATTTTTGGTACCGCGGATGATATTATTGTTTTTTCCGTTGACACTTTAAAAGTCGGACGCGAAAAAGGAAAACCGAAATGGGATAATGTCAGCAACGAACTTCTTTATATCTATGTCGATCTTGACGAAGACGGTGTACCGGAGCGGTATAACCTGTTCAATGAAGCCCTGCAGGATTATTTCTGGGAATATGACAACAGGGGTTTAAAATTATTACAACTTCGTTTTTATGAAGTTCCCACCGATGTAACCGTGTAAGAAAAGCAGGGCTCTTAGCCCTGCTTTTCTTATGTCTGGTTGACAGAAATTTAATCCAAATAAACTCCATGAAAAAGGATTTGATATACCGGGCGGCGGTTCCGTTCTAAGTTCTGTTCGCGGCGGGATATGACGGGATTTGCAAGGCGCTAATGCTGATCTGCAAAATTGAACCGGGTTAATATTTTTTATTTTAACGCAAAGGCGCGGAGGGCGCGGAGAAAAATATTATCCGCGTTCCGGAGTAGCGTGAGGTTTTATCAGGCCGTAGAGTTTTTTATAATCTGCCGCATGATATTGGGGGATTAGAGTCGATTTAACGGCGGGAATGGATATAATATCCTCGCCCAGGGCCGCTTCTATTTTGGAGATGGTTTTCAGGGTCATATTCGCGTTGCCGGACAGAATTTTGCTCAGTTGTGATTCTTTCATGCCGGTTTTTTTCGCGAACTCTTTTTGTGTCAATCCTTTTTGTTGCAGGATTGAATTGATCAGAACTGCTATTTCGTCCTGTTTTTGCACCAGTTTTTTGGTTTCCGGCGGAACCTGTTGCAGCAATAGCTGAAATTTTGTTTTTTTCATTTTATTCATTGGTAAAATCCAGGTTTCCCCAAAATTTATTTTCTATTATTTTAATGCTTTTGTTATTAATTTGTTCATCTATTTTTTCAGACACATTTGACATTATTTGGATACTTTTTAAGAGCTTCGGATCCTGTTGATATGTCCGAGTATATTTAAGTCCGCCCGAACCCAAAATCAAAATAATATTGCCGTATCTGCAACAATAAAGTCTTATGTTGTCCCTCCACAATGCAACAACGGCATCCGTTAACCTGCTTTCTTTTAATTTGAAGAATGTATCCTGACATCCGTGTTTATTTATTATATTATCAATACGCTCTAAAAGAGCCGGAAATTCAGCATGTGTTGTTATATCACTGTCCGAAAGAAATTTGTCGAATTCGCTTTGTTTTTCGCCTTCAAGTCTAACCGTGTAAAGCGATGCTTTTGTACCAGTCTGGACAAGTTCGATTGTAAATTTAAAATTCACTTATAAGTTAATTTTTTTTTATTCAAATGCAAGTTAAATTTTGTAAATTGATATTAACGATATTTGTTTTTTATTAAAAGAACACACCGAAACTTTGCCATGGAATGAGGGAATTCCTAATGGGCAATGTTGATCAAACAAATTTGGAATTATTATTGTTGGCAGAATAAAAATTATAAATTTAATTTTGATCAACGACTTTCGCTATATCTTAATATTTCTTCTAAACATGTTGCAAAGCAAAGAATTGATGCCGCTGCTTCTTGTTTCAGGTCTCTATTTAAAATATCACCATGAGTAAAACTATTTCTGTCATCGTAAAATTCATCAATTAAATACCAAAACAACTCTTTTGAAATTATATAACCAAGTTTTGTTCGATTAAGTAGATCACGTGCAGAAATGAGTTTATCATTACTCAACTCTATACAACCATCCTTAAATTTGTAATTTTCATTACTTTGATCCCAAAGGTAAGGGTAATAATTATTTTTATTTGATGTTATCAGTTCCCAAATTTTAGTGCTTTTAGAATTTAAATATTCCGCAAAATCCCAAAGCAATCCTTCTGTTTGAGTAATTGAGAGTAATGTAGCTGCCAGAAACTGATTATGAAACCAAGTAAAACGTACTTCGTTTATCGCATCTTTTCGTGATTTTTGCACTTCATTTTCAATAATTTCAAAACGCTTTATCAAATCATTAAAAAAATCATTCCAATTGAGTTCTTGAATAATACATTTCAATAACTGTTCTTTTGTTTCTCCTTTTCTCCATTTATTCTTTAATTCAAAGTAATCATGTGATGAAAAGAATATGAGAAAACGACATGGGAAAGAAATTTCATTAGGATCACATTGTCTAATTTTATATTTTAATCCAGTATAATCATCATCAAGTAAATCAAATCCAGGTAGGATTTTTTTTCTTCTAAAGAAAACATCATAAGAAAGTTTTTCCTGTGCTAATTTTTGTTTATCAATTTTAAAAATTTCTATAAAGTCTTTTTTAATATTTTTTAACAGAGGAGAAATTCCCTTAATTCGTTTCTTTTTAAAATCAGAAATTAGAGTATTACATTTAAAACTTTTTATTTTTTCTTTCACATTTTCTAATAGTTGCTGAATTTCCTTTTTATCTGCTGGTATTGTTTTAACAGCGTTTGAAAGTTCATGATTTGTAAATCCCCTCCATAAATAGTAAAAATTATTTATAATTTCACTATAATTATTTTTATCAGATTTTTTAAATGCTTCGTATTTCTTTTTATCAATTGGATTATTATTAAAAAACTCCTTATTTTCATCAACAAATTTAAAGCAGGTTATTGCTAGACTTTCTTCACTATTTGAAAATTCTTTAAAATTATCAAACTTTCTTTCTATCAATTTTATTAATAATTCTCTTGGTGGCAATAAAATATTTTCATTAAACCAAATATCATCACCTACTGATATAATATATGAATTTCTTTCTACTCCTTTCATAATACTTAAAAATCCTTTATATTTTTTTTCTAACAACCATAGTACAACGAATTATATTATGGTGTCAGGGGGCACATAAAATGTACCACCTGAGGGCACTACAAAGTGTACCACCTTTAAACCAAAAAATTAATAGATTCTCCTGTTC
>JAFGSB010000119.1 GCA_016934825.1 Candidatus Zhuqueibacterota bacterium | reverse complement strand
TAAAATAAAGTAATTATATTAAAGTAGGTGTTCACAATCTATAATTTATATAATTAAAGTTATTTCCCCGGGAATTGTTTTGTCTTAATATGAGGAGTAAAGCCTGCAATGAGACAATTATTTAAAAATGAAACGATTATCGTTATCTGGATTGCCATTCTTATTTTTTCTCTGGTAATCTCTCCTTTAATATTCGACATAAGTTTGGCGCAATCAGGAAATGTTAATGCACCAATTATTTCACATCAACCTCCGAAAATCGGTTACAAGGGACGGTCATTAAGTATAACGGCAAATATCAACGATGACATTGCCATTAAAAATGTCAGTCTGGTGATAAACTATGGAGGAAATTCCAGAACAGGGACAATACCGGAGGTCAAAGCCGGAGTAAAGGTGCCTGTGATGGCGCAGGTCATCAGTAATACCAAAGTATATGCCGGTCCGAACACGAAATACCGGGTAAAAGGTAATGTTTATAAAGGTGAAATTCTGAACGTTACAAGGGTGAAAGGCAATTATATCCGGATTATGACCGACAGCGGTCTTTATGGGTATATAAAGGCCAACAGCGCCAGAATGACCAAAGCCGGAAAATTTTACGGCGTCTCAATTCCTGCGAGCATGACGAACGAGTCCTTTATTACTTACCAGATAGTTGCAACCGATATCTATGGCGGCATATCCAAAACAAAGGTGAACAAGGTAAGATTATTCACGAAAGCGGAATTGGCAGCTTTGCGAACGCAAATGTTAAACAGAACAGGTACGACAACCGCAGCCGGCCCTTCTCCCTCCATGACGAAATATTTTGTATTGGCCGGTTTAGTCGCCGTAAGCGGCGGCACTTATTATTTTATTACCCGCGATAAGGGTAAGGACGATGAAGCTACTGTAAATGTGGTTGTTGAATGGGAATAGTCCAGTATATTAATTTTTTTCTTTATACTGTTAAAATCATATAGGGAGTGATAAAATGAAAACCGGTGAAAATACAAAAATATATCCACCTCTTTTTTTGGGTTTATTCATTTTATTTTTAATATTTTTCGGCTGCAGCCGTATGTTTCCGGATGGTCCTGAAAAATTGAATGATGTAGCCGTCACCGCATCATTACAAATGCCGCACAGAGGATTATCCGCCGAAATGATAACAAAAATCCTTTTAGAAATAACCGGCACCGATTTTAAAACGATTGAAAAGGAATTGACTTTAACCGGTACGAAGGCGAAAACCAGCATCAAAGTACCGGCCGATAAAAAATTGACATTTAAAGCTACCGCTTTTCAGGATACCATAGCCGTATTACAGGGACAGGCCGACGTGAAAGCCAAAGGAGGGGACCAGGTTTCACTCCCGATCAAACTTGATTTTTTGGTGCCGGCAATGATTCTGACGCCGCCTGACGCTGTTATCAAAGCCGGCGATACACTGACCGTTTACCTGGAGGCAAGAGCGGTATCCGATTTAAGTACTATCGGTGCCCGGATCAAATTTGAACAAACAAGCCTCGATATAATTGATCTGGTCAGAGAAGATGATTTTTTGAAAAAGAATGGCGGATCGGTAAATCAGTTGCCAATTCCCACAGATGATAACCAGGGTATAATGGATGTTGTGCTGGGTGTTTTCCCGGCGTCGACTGCGGTTTCGGGTAGCGGTAAAATCCTCCGAATAGTATTTAAAGCAACGCAGGCGGATACGGCGGACCTAACGATCACTTTGGACAATGCTTTTAATTCCGATCTGGGATTATTTGATAAAAACGCAAATTTGATGTATTCGTTAGCTCTCGGAAATCGAATTATTATTCATCAATAGTATATTTTGTTATTTGCGACCTGGTATATATAAAGAAATTACCGATTTATGAAGGAGCAAAACATGAAAAAGAATTTAATTATTGGTTTAATAATTATTCTATTGCTTTTTTTCAATTCATTGTACGGTGCGGAATATTCGGAAAAAAGAATTTATGCAAATGATGGAATACTGTCAGATTATTTTGGTCATGCCGTAGCAGCAGATAATGATAAAGTTATAGTGGGCGCGTGGGGTGATGACGATAAAGATAATTATACGGGCGCCGTCTATCTGTTTGAAAATGACGGGGGACTTTGGACACAATCGCATAAATTTGTTCCCGGAGATGGCAATGGTGATGAATACTTTGGTAAAGCCGTTGCGATTGAAGGCAATTATGTCGTTGTCGGTGCACCCGAATATGAAGGGCAAAATGTTTTTGGTACCGGCGTGGTTTATATATATGAATATAATGGTTCGGCATGGTCCGAACAAAAACTGATACCCGCCGACGGCAGCAGCGGGGACGGCTTTGGAATTTCCGTTGCCATCAGCGGCGATTATATTTTAATCGGATCATTTAACCACGATTTAACCGGTAAAGCGGACGCCGGAGCTGTATATGTATATAAGAAGGGCGCCGATTCATGGGATTTTGAAAAAAAAATAACATTGGATACGGACGCCGCGGTGGGAGATAATTTCGGCGTTTCAGTTGCCCTGTTTGAAGACCGGGCTTTGATCGGCGCGTTTAAAAAGGACGGTCCCGGAAATGTACAGGATATGGGCGCCGCGTATGTTTTTGAACGCGATGGAGTTGATTGGCTTTTCACCCGGAAACTTGAACCGGATGAATCATCGGCAAGTTTAAATTTTGGCCAAAGTGTATCATTATATGAAAATTATGCGGTTGTTGGCAGTCCCACCAATTCCCAAAAAACGACGGGTCATATATATGTGTTCGGTTATACCGGTTCTGTTTGGAACCAGGAAGCCAAACTTGTACCTGCGGATATTACCGGTGAGAACTGGTGGGGTAGTTCGGTTGCCGTTGAAAATAATATGGTCATTGGCGGCGATTATATAAACGGAGATCATGGCGCCGTATATATATATCAAAAGAATAATTCCACCTGGGATTATATCCAAAAAATAACGCCAACGGATGCCCAAACAACCGGCGGCGATAAATTTGGTTATTCAGTGGCACTGAGCAGTAATAAATTGTTTATCGGCGCCAGAGATGGTCTGGCTAGAGAAGGAGGCGCGGAAATCGAAATGGCCGGTGCGGCCTATATTTATTCTCCTACCGGTCCCCCGCCGGTCGTTGCTGATTTTAACGCCAATGTAACTGCCGGTTTTATTCCTTTGGAGGTAGATTTTACCGACCAGTCAACCGGCGAACCGACAACCTGGGAATGGGATTTCGGGGATCATAATTCGAGTACTTTGCAAAATCCGACCCATATTTATACCAGTCCGGGTGTATATAATATCACGTTAAAAGTTACAAATTCCACATCCGAGAATACGGTTGTGAAAGAAAATTATATCTCCGTCCGTGTGCAGCAACCCGAGAATTATATCTGGACCAATTATTCACGGGAAACCATGTTTGCCGGGGCAAATCAAAATACTGTGAATGCGATGTGTTACAATCCCTTTGACGGGCACATTATTGTGGGCACAAGCGGCGGAGTAGCCGAATTTTCCGGCGTGTTCTGGCGGCATTACGAGGCAAGTGATAATGATAACTGGCCGCAGGTTTATGCGGTTGCTGTGGACAGCTCGGGAGCGAAATGGTTTGGTTTGAGCTCGGGCGCCCGTGTATTTGGCTCGGATACGACGAAACATGACCCGACTGAAAGCCGGGTGAATGATATTTTTGTTAGATCCAACGGCCATGTGTGGATGGCGACCGCTAACGGGCTGGCCTACTATGACGGATTAGACTGGACCGTTTATACGACCGCGAACAGCGGATTATCGGTAAATAATATAAACCGCGTGACCATGGATAAAAGTGAAGACGTTCTTATTGTCAGCACGCAGGGCGGCGGAGTATGCGTTTTGGAAAATGAAACCTGGGAAACATATACAACCGACCAGGGATTATCGGAAAATATTGTTTATAACGTGGTGCTTGACCGGAACTGGGACGCGTGGATTGCGCCCTATTGGGGCAGTATCATCAAATTTGTTGATGACAGTGCATATACATATCAGCCGCTTGGAACCGGGGAAAATGATATTTATTTTTCCGCTGTGGGTCTGGACAGCAGCGGCAATGTATGGGCGGCAGGCCAGCATTCAGGCATCGCCCGCTTTGACGGCGTCGTCTGGACGCATTTGGATACCTCCAATAGCGATTTAAGCAGTAATTTGGTGCGCTGCAAGGATATACTCGTCGAACCCAACGGTGTGATATGGTTCGGTACCTGGGATGCCGGCGTATGCCGGTTTGGAACGGCCATTACACAGGCGGTTGATTTTTACGCCAATATAACACGCGGGACCTCGCCCCTGACCGTCCAATTTTATGGTTTTGTTAACAGTGGAACGCCTGATTACTGGGGATGGGATTTTGATAATGACGGAACTCTTGAAGTATTTAATGAACAGAATCCGTCCTATACTTTTGATACGCCGGGCGATTATACGGTGAGATTATTTGCTCCTGTCGGCAGTACAAATTTACAAAAAATAAAAACCGGATATATCAAGGTTGAATCAAGCGGCGGAGAAACAGGGAGTTTGAGCGGAAAAGTTACGGATGCGACAACCGGCGATCCGATTTCCGGCGCTACGGTAACATTGGGGGATTCCAGCACGACTACCGACTCTGGAGGTAATTATTCCTTCACCAACATTCCGGTTGCCGATTTAATCGCCGATTTTTCGGCCAATCCGAGATCGGGCAAGGCCCCGTTAACGGTTCAATTTACAGACCAGTCCGGTTACGGACGGCAGCTTTTATCCGCATCCGCAACCGGATATTCGGACTTTTCAACATATATCACAATTTCCAAAGACGGTACAACATTTGATATATCCTTATCCCCGATCATTGCCGAAGGGGGAATGCGGCTGGTTCTCAACTGGGGTCAAACTCCCCTTGATCTGGATATACATTTAAAAACCCCGGAAATAGAGGGCAGTGAATATGAAATTCTCTGGAGTAATAAAGGGAGTTCGGATTCGCCTCCCTATGTGTTATTGGATAAAGACGATACCGACGGTTATGGGCCGGAAACCATAACGATACATCAATTAAAAAGCGGTACATATACATGTTTTATTTATAATTATTCGGAATCTCCTGCGATAACTCAATCCGGCGGTGTTGTGCAAATATACGATGATGACGGTTTAATAAATACCGTCAATGTACCCGGTTCGGGAACGGGATTATACTGGTATATTTGTGATATAAACGGAACAAACGGAAACGTCACAATTGTGAATACAATACAGGATTCCCCGCCCGGAGGCGCATCGTATAGTTCTTATACCGCCGAAAAGAAAAATACTTCAGTAAATAATATTGATGGGATTACCGGGACATCAGCCGTTACAAGCTGGGCATGGGATTTTAATAATGACGGCGTAACTGATGATACATCCAAAAATCCGACCTTTACCTATCCATCTGCCGGAACATACTCTGTCAAATTGACCGTATCAGATGGGACTCAAACTGACGACGTATTAAAGACCGAATATATCACTGTAACCACCGGAGATACAGTCCAGTTCGGTCAACTGAGCGGAAAGGTCACCGACGCAACAACCGGAAATCCGATTCAGGGAGCTACTGTGTCTATTGGTGATTCAAGTACCACCACGGACGCTCAGGGAAATTATTCTTTCGATCATATCCCGGCAAGTATGCTGACTGCTGATTTTTCGGGGTCTCCAAGGTCCGGGTATGCGCCGCTTACGGTTCAGTTTACCGATCTTTCCAGTTCAGGGATGCAACTGGTCACCGCAACCGCAACCGGTTATTATAATTATAGCCGCTATATATACGTTTCAACCTCCGGGACGACCCTGAATATTACTCTGTCTCCCGTCTTTACCGAAGGTGATTTACGTTTGGTATTGAGCTGGGATGATTTACCCCAGGATATGGACATCCATCTGATCACTCCGGAGATAGGCGGTAAACCGTATGAAGTTTCTTACCGGAATACCGGCAGTAAAAATTCACCGCCGTACGCCGTACTGGATATTGACGATACGAACGGGTCCGGCCCGGAGACGATTACGGTATATTCTTTAGTCACCGGAACATACAAATGTTACGTGGAGAATTTTTCGAAAACGCCTGCGATTACAACATCAAATGGTATTGTTCAGGTTTACGGAACAACTGGATTGCTGCATACGATCAGTGTGCCGACATCCGGTACAGGCGAGTACTGGTATGTATGCGATATCGACGGGGCAACAGGTAATGTTACGATTGTCAACACATTACAAAGCGATCCGTTGGGATCGTTATACGCCAATATGCCGTTTCTTCCCAAAAGACATGCGCCGGAAGCGCAAATTGACGGCTTTGCCGAAGCCAACGCGGATATCGTCAGCTGGGCATGGGATTTTGATAATGATGGTTCGGTCGATAATACGACCAGCAATCCATCCTATACTTATACGGAACCCGGTACCTATACGGTCAAATTAACCGTATCCGATGGAGTCAGCAGTGATGATATGATCAAAGTAAATTACATTACGGTAACTTCCAGGGATACGACGCAATATGGAAAACTGAGCGGGAAAGTAACCGATGCCACTACGGGAAATCCAATTGAAGGAGCGACGGTATCTGTGGCCGGTTTAAATACGACTACAGACGCTCAGGGTAATTATACATTTGAAAAGGTTCCCGTCGGCGCATTAACGGCTAATTTTAGCGGTTCTCCATTGGCAGGATACGCGCCGCTTACGGTTCAGTTTACCGATTATTCCGGTTCAGGGATGCAACTGGTCACCGCAACCGCGACCGGTTATTACAGTTACAGCCGTAACGTATCCATAACAACATCAGGAGTGACCCTTAATATATCTCTGTCACCCGTTTTTACCGAAGGTGATTTACGTTTGGTATTGAGCTGGGATGATTCGCCCCCTGATATGGATATACATCTGATTACACCGGAGATAGGCGGCAAACCGTATGAAGTTTCATATCTCAATACCGGCGACAAAGATTCACCGCCTTATGCCGTTTTGGATATTGACGATACAAACGGAATCGGTCCGGAGACGATTACCGTATATTCTTTAGTTACCGGAACATACAAATGTTACGTGGAAAATTTTTCGAAAACACCTGCGATTACAACATCAAACGGTATTGTCCAGGTTTACGGAACAACTGGATTGTTGCATACAATCAGTGTGCCGACATCCGGTACCGGTGAGTACTGGTATGTATGTGATATCGACGGTGCAACAGGCAATGTGACGATTGTAAATACATTGCAAAGTGATCCGTTGGGATCGTCGTATTCACACCAACGCTTGAGCAAGAAGAAAACGCCGCCGGCCAATACAGAAGGTGCGGGGGAAAATGCGGCCGCTATTGTCAGCTGGGCCTGGGATTTTAATGACGACGGAACAATAGACGCGACCACTCAAAATCCTGTTTATACTTTTGCTAACGCCGGAACATATACCGTTTCCCTTACCGTTTCTGATGGAACGAAAACCGACGTGGAACGAAAAATAAATTATATAACGGTTACGGAGAATATCCAGTTGATTGGATATGATGTCGTTTTGTCCGGAATTGACCACTCCGGGTTTCCATATATAGAAACATATACCGCGGTAGTGGATTCCTCCAATAATCCGGTAACAACACTGGCGTTTAACGATTTTACCTTAACGGAAGACGGTGTAAGCGTAACCATTGATTCTGTCAATCGAATTTCAAAAGCAAATCCGGGAAAAGCCGATATTGTTTTTGTAATCGATGTCGAATCCAGGATCGGGACGAGGCTGGCTGATCTCACCGGAACTGCCCTGAAAATGGCGGATTCTCTGGCGGCAAACGGTCTTGATTGCAGGTACGGACTTGTTGCTTTTCGGGACAGGGTTGTGGTAGCGCATGACCTGACGAGCGATGCCGCTCAATTTAAGATGTGGCTCGGCGCTCTTACCCTTGTTAACGAAAGCAACATTCAGGATAATGCCCTGGATGCGCTTGCCAAAGCATCACAATTGAATTATCGAAGCCATGCCCAAAGAATGACGCTGTTAATTACCGACGATAATTATCATGTAACCAGTGATTACACATCCTATACGGCGTCATCGGTTATAAACATGCTCAATGCAAACGGAATTACAAATCATGTGATTGGTTTTAATAATTCATCTTTCAGGACTTTGGCTGCAAGTACAGGTGGTTTGTTTTATAATATTAATAACGATTTTCTGACGACGCTTGATAAATTTGTTTCCATGCTGACATCACAATATGTTTTATCATATCTCACTTATAATCAAACACCAACAGATGCATGGAGAAATGTTGTTGTCAGTGTGGAAAATTTGGGTTATGGCGGATTTGATGCGGCCCAGTATTATATCGGTTCTTCCCGGATCACCCTCGGTCCGGACAAAATACCCGGCATTGTACACAGCGTTTTTAGTCTTGATATCCTGGCCGAATCGATTATTAATTTGAACGCATGTAATATTTCAATGATTTTTGATACCACCGCGTTACAATATGTTGATCGAAACGTTGGTCCGTTTCTTGGACAGGGGGGGCAGACGGTCCTGGATTCAACAACAACCGGGGTCAACTCGGTTTATATAAAACTCAGGCGTTCGGCAACCGACGGGGTGAACGGTTCGGGCGTTTTGTATACGATTCGGTTCAGAGTTTTAAAAGAGTACAGCGCCAATCCGTTTACATTCAATTTTGTGAACTTGAAAACTCCGTCCGGTACGACTATTCCGGCAGCTTCAGTAGGCATAAATATGGAATCGCCGTATGAATATGATGCTTTTAATAACAAAATTTCAAAATTACGCGGCGATTTTGATAATGATCTGGATGTCGATACAGGTGATTTTGCATTACTGGCAACATATTGGGGCAAACCGGATTCAGCAAAAGGCGATATCGGACCGGCAACAGGAACTTTGCCGTTCCTGACTACAGTACGTGATACGCTGGTTAATTTTGAGGATTTGTTCGTCTTTACCCAGTCGTGGAACTGGTATCATCTCAACTTTAAAGATAGCGGCGGATCGCTGCTTAAATCGGCGGCAACACTCGAATGGAGAATTACGGACGATATAGAAAATTCCAAAACAATTCATGTTGAATTGTGGGCCGACAATATGAACAACCTGGCTATGGGACACCTGTTGTTCAAATATGATCAAACCGTCCTCAAATTCGAAAACGCATCGGCAGGGGAGTTGTTTGCCAAAGATACGCCGGCAGTTGCACTTTTTGCCGAGGAAAACAAAACATCCGGCATTGTGGATATTGCCATGGCCCGGTTAGTGGGCAAAGAGAATAATCCCCAGGTCAGCGGCAGCGGTGTTATTGCCTGTTTTGAATTTGAACGGATTGATTTAACAGCGGGTTCGACAATCGAACTGAAAGAAGCCGATTTCCGTTCGGCGGCAAACAAGAAATTTTTCCAGTTTGAACAGATTGATATCCATTTGGATGGAATGAATTTACCGAAAACATACGCGTTAAGCCGGAATTTCCCGAATCCGTTCAATCACAGCACACAGCTTGAATACAGTCTGCCAAAGACATCATTTGTTACGATAGAAATTTTTAATATTCTCGGCCAGCCGGTGCGCACCCTGGTGGACAGCAAGATGGATCCGGGTACATATAGGATTATTTGGGACGGTAAAAATAATTCTGGTTTGGAAGTCGTCAGCGGAATATATTTTGTACGGATGAAATCCAATTCATTCAAAAAAGTAAGAGAAATGTTGTTCCTCAAATAAAAAAATCACCTCTTTTATCCCCCTCATCTGTGAGGGGGGTAAAAGAGATAAAATAAACCGGTCAGTTTTCCGGGTGAATCCGTTTAACTGTGATATTCATTTTCAGGGATTTTACTTTTTTACAGCACTCAATTACTTCATGTCAATTCATTCTTTGTTATTCAAAATCATATTTATTATATTATAAACTTGTTTTCTGCCTAAACAAGACAGATCATTAAATTAAGCATCTTGTTAATTCAGGTAAAATTTTTTGAAAAGTGTAAAACGACGTGATCTTACCACCGGTAATATCACTAAAAATTTGTGGATTCTGGCATTGCCCATGATGGCAACCAACGCGCTGCAAACCCTGTTCAATGTGGTGGACATGATATTTGTCGGCCGGTTGGGACCGTCCCCGATAGCGGCTGTTTCGATTGTCGGTGTAATACTGATGATCCCTTTTTCGCTGGTGCTTGGAATCAGTATAGCGACCGGCGCGATGGTCTCCCGCTATTTCGGGGCAAAGGAGTATGACAGGGCCAATCACATCGCGTTACAATCGTTACATACCGGATTTTACGGCGGATTGATCATTATGTTTTTGGGTATATTTTTAGCCCCTTCGTTAATCAGTCTGTTCGGCGTTGATGCCGAGGTCCACCATCTGGCTACGATATATATTCGAATCATCTTTATATCATCCGTTGCCATGGCCCTGCAGTTTTTAACGGCGTCGATATTTCAGGCGGTCGGGGATGCCCATACGGCCTTGTGGATAATGATAGGCGCCGTAGTGTTCAATATCATTACCGATCCGCTTCTGATATTCGGGATCGGGCCGTTCCCGAGGCTGGAAGTTGCCGGCGCGGCGTGGGCAACGACGATTTCCCGTTTTTTCGGAATGATCATTGCTTTGATTTTTTTATTCGCGAAAAAAACGTATTTACGCATTAAATGGGAGGGTTATTATATTGATTTCGGGATCGTTAAAAGACTGTTAAAAATAGGACTTCCCGGTTCCCTGCAGATGACGCTACGCAGCATGTCCGGCATCATTATGATGGGTATTGTGGCGGGATATGGCACATTCGCCCTTGCGGCATACGGGATCGGCATCCGGATAGATATGCTGGTCATGATGCCCGGTTTTGGCCTCGCCGGTGCAACCGGTACACTGGTCGGTCAAAATTTAGGCGCTTTAAAACCGGATCGGGCCGTAAAAAGCGCCTGGTCGGCGGTTAACTCTTATTTACTGATTATGATTTGCGCCGGAATGTTATTTTATATATTTGCCGGAGATATTTTCCACCTGTTTAATGACAATGCCCAGGTTATTTCCAACGGACTTGGGTATGTAAGGATTCTCGTGTTTTCCTACCCGTTTTTGGCCGTTGCAATTGTGCTGAATCGCGCGCTTGGCGGCGCCGGAGAAACGGTATTGACCATGCTTGTTACCGCGGGTGCCCTGTTCGGTGTCGCAATTCCCTTATCGTTTGTATTGCCAAAAGTACTGCATATTGGCGTTAAAGGCATTTGGCTGGCTATTGTAATATCCAATATTGTGAATGCCATAGTTGTGATGTTTATTTTTATTTTGGGAAAATGGAAATATAAAAATGTTTAAATTCATTGCAGCGCCACAACGCGGCAGGGAGAACCGCTCCCCCGTTTGATCGGCAAGACGCCGATAAATACCAGGAAACCGGATTCATTGACTTGATTCAGGTTGGTCAGGTTTTCAAGATGATATATATTACTCTCCGAGCAATATCTGTTTATGATAAAATCCATTGATTTTCCGCCGTCAATGCTTGCGCTGTCAATACCGATCCCCTTTATTTTGCGTTCCTCGACCAGGAACATGATTGCTTCCAGGGAAATGCCGGGGAAATGCATGGCTTCGTGTTTGAAACCAAAATATATATTCGGATTATCCCAGTATTTACTCCAGCCGGTTTCAATCAAAACCAGACATTCGGCGGGTAACGGATCATGAGTTTCTTCCCATTTTAAAATGTCCTTCACAGTCAATAAATAGTCGGCATTTTTGACCGTATGATTTTTAATGTTAATTTTATTAGCTATAATTATCATATCGTTAACGGAAAGTTCCGACACATCGGCCCCAAACGGATAAAAATGCATGGGCGCTCCAATATGAGTGCCGGTATGCTCACTCATGGAAATATTGTTCATGTAAAAACTGTCATTTTTAAAATCACTGACGGTTTCAATTTTCAGTCGCGGATCTCCGGGCCACACCGGAATGCCTTCCGAGATTAGATGCGTGAGATCAATGATCTTTTTCTTTTTCAGATTCATATTTTCCCCATACCCGTTAACCTGTTGATATATTATTCCTTGTTGATAGCATTTTTATTTACTAAATTTTTGTTTAATATATCGTACTGAACCGCTTTTACTAAAAAAACCGGATAATTTTTTGTGTTCGTGACCTTTTAAACCCGGACACGACACCTTTATCCGGATATCAAATAGAGGATTTTGACAAACAATCGTTCCTCGATTTATATAAGAAATTAATGTTATATCACCAATTATACCGCACCTGTCTCCGGTTCAATCAGAGATGTCCGTTTGCCGGATACCGGTGATATAATATAATAAATTTAAAAATAAAAAAACTGTTTATTTGTTTTACTTTACAAAATGCCGCGATCGGCATCCGGAACAAATATGGAAAACAGCTCGGAAAAATTTATAAAAAAAGAACCGTCGTTGGACTGGCACGGGACCCCCGAACTGGTCACAGTTTTACCGGCCTCGGAAGAAGGACCGGAATTGACCAGGATACCCTTAACCCGGGCAATATTCAAACTGGCGTGGCCCGCTATAACGTCGATGGTCTTTTTGATGATATTTAATTTGATCGATATCTGGTGGGTGGGTAAATTGGGCGCGCAGGCGTTAGCCGGCGTCAGCGCGGCCTCATTTATTGTATGGACATTACAGTCGCTGGCCACGCTGGTCGAAACGGGCGTAAACGCCATGGTCGCGAGATTTATCGGCGCGAAAAATACGGAACTGGCAAGCCGCGTTGTCGGGCAGGGGTTGATCATGGCTACTGTACTGGCTGTCGGCTTCGGAATCATAGGATATTATTGTCAGGACATGATTTACCAATACATGGGACTGGAAACCGGGGTTTTGCTGCAAGCCAGGTCATATATGTTTTATATCCTGATCGGTATGACAACCATTTTTATGACTTTTGCGGCCGACGCGGCTTTCCGCGGCATGGGCGACACCAAAACACCGCTTAAAATTATCTCCGCGGCTTTGTTTTTAAATCTGGTCCTCGACCCGTTACTGATTTTTGGCGTGGGCCCGTTCCCGAGACTGGAAGCAGGCGGCGCCTCTCTCGCTACAGTTTTCAGTCATGCCCTGGCCGTCGTGATCAGTATTTTCCTGTTGAAACGCCGAAAGGTGCACATCAAGATCAGTTGGAATCTCCGGAAATTTTTCGATTTCAGCCTGGTATGGCGCATTACCCGCATCGGCGCGCCCATCGCGTTCAGCGGGATCATGTTCAGCGTCAGCTATATGCTGTTGACCCGCGTCATCACCCGTTACGGGTCCGAACCGCTGGCGGCGCTGGGCCTGGGGCACAGAATCGAGGGACTGGCCTATTTCGCCGCAGTGGGGTTTTCCGTGGCGGCCGCCACATTGGTGGGTCAGAACCTGGGCGCGGGCAAACCGGAACGCGCCGAAAAAGCGGCGTGGCTGTCCGTACTTTACATTTCCGTTCTTCTGTTGGCGGTCTCCATGACCTTTTTCTTTTTTGGTAAATGGATCGTCCGCTTTTTTATTAATGATCCCGATGTTATTACCGAAGGCGCCCGGTATTTAAAAATAATTGCCATGTTTGAAATTTTTTTGGGATTAGAAATCGTATTTGAAGGCGCTTTCGGCGGTGCGGGGAATTCTCTCCCGCCCATGCTGATATCCGTTCCGATGACATGGCTGCGCATTCCCCTGGCGATTGTACTGGCGCACACCCTGGGTATGGGAAGTGTCGGTATCTGGTGGGCCATCGCGTCGACAACCGGTATGAAGGGGTTAACGATGGCGCTCTGGTTCAGAAGGGGGAACTGGAAAACCAAAAAAGTGTAACAGGTTGTATAATCCAAACGCGAGCAAACAACCGGCGGCATAGTAAACAATATCGACCGGAACAAACCGGACGCCGATAAGCGTTCTGCCGATAAATGTGTTTCGAATTTGTTCGAGTACGGGGAAAGATAAAAGCTGGCTGAATTCGATAACCATGGAAAACATAAAGACGATCATCGCCGCTGTTACGGGGGAAATCCGGGGCCGTATAAATATCAGCACGAAAAACCAGAACATGGGGTAAAAAATATCCCCCGCGTAACTGTTGACCCAGATATACCCCGGGCCGTGATAAAATTTGCTGTATAATCCGGTTGGCGTCAGCAGTAAAACCACAGCAAGCGCGTATAATCTTGTCTTGAGTATCATAAAAAAAGCGGCCCGGTAAGAGCCGCCGTATAATTTAATTCACTTTCAGATCTTTAAAGTTTTTGGTGATATTGGCGATCACGGCAAACTTGGAAAAGACCTTGTCCAGGGTTTCGCCCATACGGTAGGTGTCCTTGTCCAGTCGGCCTTTGGAGTCCAGTTCGGACAGGACGTTCGCCTGGTTCAGATCCGGGTTCTCTTTCGCGTACGGCCACAGCCGGAAGGACCCGCCGGTGATCTCGTCGATCAGGTACACGTCCCCGTCGATGATGCCGTATTCCAGTTTCATGTCCACAAGCTGGATATTAAAATGCGCAAAGGCCCGTTCCAGGTGCAGGAATACCTCCACATTAAATTCCACCATTTTTCGGTATTCCCAGCCGTTCTTTTTGGCGATGATAAATTCGACGTATTTTTCATCCAAGAGCGGGTCATGCAGGGGATCGTCCTTGTAATGGAACTGGGTAATGGGCGGATCGTAGCGCGTGCCTTCCACGGCGTTTCCCCAGTGCAGGATGGAGCCGGTCGCCACCCGGCGGGAGACGACCTCTAAGTTGATCTTTTGGTCCAGTTTTTTGACGACGGACACTTTTTCCTCGGGACTGCTGATATAATGGGTCTGCACGCCGCAGCGGTTCAGGTATTCGAAAATGTCCCTGTTGGTCTGCCAGTCGATGAGCGCCTTGCCCTCGATGATGTCGTGTTTGGCGCCGTCCCCGGCGGTGATATCGTCCTTGAAACGCATATATACGGTTTTCGGATCATCCGGATTTTCATAGATGACCTTGGTTTTGCCTTCGTTCAGTTTTTTTAGTTGTGAAAAATTGATGGCCATAAAACCCTCCGGTAGTTTTTGCTTTTATCGTAATGTATCATTTTACGGAAAATAATCAAAGTATTTTGTTGGCGATTTTATGTTTTGTGCGGAATTTGTTGATTGGTTTTGAAAATATAGATGTTTGTGATGCTAAAGATAAAGATGGGGCAAAGGTCCTATTCTACAGGTTATTTAATTGAGGAAAAAACTTGGTATTCTAAGTAATAACTTTTTTAAAGTTTGAAAAAACTGTATTCTTAAATTCTAAAGGATTTTTATTAAGAATTTTAGCAATTTTCACTATTAAATAAGAAATATTCATAGGTTCACAAGGCTTCCCTTTGATTTTAATAAATGGACCATCTGACTCGGTAAGAAGACGGTCCAACGGTATAGCCTGAATAATACTTTTTCCATTTTTTGAAATAGACATGGCATAATTCACGGAAAAGTAAAAACCATATTTTATAGCTTTCTCAAGCAATTTGAGATTCCCACTATACCAATGCAATATTATCTTGCCTGGATAATTATTGCCAATAAATGATATAATGTCTTCAGCACTTCTACGAGAATGTATGCTGAGAATCTTATCTTTGTGATAAGCACATTTTTCGAGAATTTTCTTAAAGACATTTCTTTGAATTTCTTCCGATAATTTATCATTTCCAGAATAATCCAAACCGATTTCACCAACATATTTGGTTTTCTTCAAAGCTTCATCAAATTGGGATAACTCTTGTTGTCTTTCTCTTGCCAATTGGGGATGAAGACCTATACTAGGTTGGATATATTTCATATTTGTGCAAAAACTAAAAGTAAATGGGAACGCCGCTGGAGCATTTGTTACAGCAATTGTGTAAATTTGATTTTTTTCTATTTCATGTATTAACTTTTCAGGATTCTTGGCAAGATCCAAATGAAAGTGTGTATCGACAAAAAAGATATTTTCAGACTTTTCCATTAATTTCCCTTAGAAAAGTAGCAACCTCATTCATCCCTCTTATGTAAACTTCGGCATATTGTTTTTTATCTTTAACAGAACAAGGTAATGGGCCAGATGCCAATACTTGAAGCAATGGAGATATTTTATTTTGTTTCCATCTTTCTATAGCCATTTGGAATGCACGGAGATCCTGACCCGCTTTTGTCTTAGGGCTTAGAGCATTTTTCAAGATGTTTACATTGTACTCCTTGGGTGTATCAATTTTTGCTTTATTCATTGCTGCACGACGAATTATACATGGGACACAATATCCACAATGTTTGTCACAAACTCGATACTTATATCTTCCTACGCTTGGATGAGAACATGACATGGTTTCTTTAGCACTTTGCTTTATAAATTCAGGAGCCATAGAATCAATAATCATTTCACCCTTAGTAATAAATTGATATGGATTCAAAATGGGATTCTCCATACCAAGAATTTTTATAACTTCTCGGAATAAGGATATGAAATAGGGGTGAGTTGTCCTCGTGCTTGAACTTCCCATACGTGAAGGATTTAAAGGAATATTCAAAGAAATTAGCCCATTCTCAGGAACATAAAGCGGTACATCTTTCCCTAATGCATGGGCAACAGCAATACCGTGTGCCAAAAATAGAATAGATCTTGAACGGGTAGTCGGTTCAACACTATTATAGGCTGATATAAAAAATTTGAAATTCAAAAACCTTTCTTGTGAATATTTATTATTTATTATTTTAATTATCCTGTCTTGTGGTTTGCTTTCATCTTGTCCTTGCCCATGCTTGCTTACTAACGCAATTTTATCCTTGCTGTATTTTTCTAAAAGGTCAACTATGCCGATATAGGAATCAAGCCCCCCAGAAAAGAGACACACCTTATTTATGTCTACAGGTTGCTTTTTCTTTTTGCCCTTAATTTTTATTTCCTTTCTTTCCCTTAGTTCAAATTCCCAATGATCGCCACTCAAGAAGGAGAGCATTTTTTGCAATTTATCTTTAGCTTTTTCCCATACTTTTATATCAACCACTGGCAAATGGACGACAAAATACCTGCTCCAATCCTCGAATCCCTTTGATCTTGAAACAATTTTATCTGCTGAAAATGCTGCAATTGATGTTATCAGAAGGTCTATTGTATTTCCATTAGGGATTAGGTTAGTTGATGAGAGCAGATTAAATGTATTATACCTAATAGATCTATCTACCATTTGATTGCCCAAAAAGGGTAGGACAGTTGAATTATCCTTATTTATACCCTTAATTGAATATTTATCTTTTTTGCCTACACGGCAGATTATATGATATTTCATTCCTTCACCTCTAAGAATGAGTAAGCCTGAGTAAAGATATTGTCAACAATTCCAGCAGATTTGTTCCAATCTATTGCCAGCAAATCATTAATTCCGAAATCAATTTCAACAGCTCCTTTAACATAATCTTTGGTTTGTTTTTCTAATTTTATGGCCATGCTTTCCGAAATCGCATTGTCTTCTATTCTTTTTCCTAATTCATGAAGCCATCGCCCATATATGTAGGATACCACATAAGATTCAAATACTTTCTCAACATCATCCTTCCCTATATAATCAAGCTCTGTCAAATCCCCTTCTTCTAAATCATATTCGTCATACAGATAAGCCATTGCCTCGATCATTGCTTGCCGAGCCACAGCTTCTTCATTCGTTTCACCAGAAGGAGCAAGTTTGTCGGCAATTTCAGCGATAATTATATCGGCAGATTCGCCTATTAAATCCTGTAATCCCCTTTTCTCTAATGCTGAAATAAAGCCTTGAGTCGCTACATCTCTTAAAAACGATCCAAATGTTGTTGCTGTTCTCTTACCTGCAAACGCCGATCTTGCAATACCTGAGCTTCCACCACGAGTACCAACATATTTGCGTCCAATTCCTCTAAGGGATCCTACGTTACCAGAATTGACATACTTTGTCATGCTCGTTTTTGCTGAGGTCCATGTTGATGTCTGAACATATTCGTCTGGTTTTTTCTCTTGTTTTGGCTTCTTTTCGTTATCACTATCAGAAATTTCGTCTGGTTTTGGTTCTTGATCTGGCGGTATCGGAGGGCCAGGCCCAGGTAACCATGGAGGAAGCAGGGGTGGCATACTACTAGGACCACCGTATGATCCAGAAGTACCCATTAATAATTACTCCCTTCTAATCTCTTTTTAGCAGCTTGGGCAAGAAGCTTATTTGTTGTGCTTTTGCTCCATTTCTGCAATAACTTTTCACCTGATTCCTTAAAAGGACTATCTTTTATTGCGCCTTCAATTTTTACAACAAGACTTATAGCCAATCCTTTTTCGGGGAAACCATTTAAGAATGTTATAAGCTGACCAAGTAAATTCCTTCTTGCCTTTGCCCATTCAATCAGCGTTTCGAGTATTTGATTTCCGCTGGAATCTGGTTCTATAGTTTTTGCCTTTTCACAGAGTGTTTCAAAAACCGCTGCCTTTTCTGCCTCATTAAGCTTATCACCATTTTTGATGGCAACTTTTCTTGTGGCTTCGCTATCACTGAGAAGTTTTAATATTAGCTCCTGTGCTACCGGACTCATTCTTTGCACTGTACCGGCAAATGAACTAAGAGTATCCCTTGAGAAATAAAAATATGGTGCAAGTTTTGTTTTATACAGTTTAGGTTCGGATTTCAGCCAGTCGCACATCCAAGGATCGGACTCCCATTCTTGAAATTCTTTTGAGAACTTAAGATTGTCTTTATCGCCATTTTTTCCATCATTCTTTTTACCATCGGCGGAAAGATGTTTTTCTAAAAATTCAATTTCCTTCGGTCTTCCATCTTGTGCTGCTTGTAATTCAGCTAATTTCTTAAACCATTCTGTCTTGAAATATTCCAGAAGCATCAACTTGGCTAAAATTCGCTTTTCAAGTTTTATTCCCTTTGAATTAGCCATGCCAATACGCATCATTAACGTATTAAGAAATCTTTTGCATTGTCGTGGATTTCCCCCCAACCCTACCGTTAATATGGGCGATAGATACTGCGCAAGATTAAGGTCAGCTTCAATCTTTGAAAATTCTTCTTCAGATAATAATTCTTTTACCATACCATAATTAAAGGGAAGCTCAAATGAGTCCACATTTTTCTTTTTGAATATTTTTTTCCTAGTTGATTTAAAAAGTTTTTCATCTAATGAAGATTCGACAAATAATAGATTTATATAAGTTTCTATTTCCCTTCTACTAAGCTGTGGAATCCTTACTGGAAATTGAATGAGTTTTTCAAGGTAATCTCTTCCGACTTCAACTCTTTCACCTGGTATTTCGGGAAATCTGCGTCTGACGGCATATTTTACCAATCTTTCATCAGCACCTATTACAAAGGCTGTTTTTTTAACAAAAAGAAAGAGTCGGATAGCTTCAAGTGTTTCAATTATAGTTTCGGGATTGCACCTGTCCAAATCATCAATAAAAACCACCAGTGTTTCTATTTTTGTGTTCTCAAGTAGTTGCTCGAATTCAGTATGAAATTCCCTTATCCCTTTTCTTAATTGCCTCCCTTGCTCCTCTTTACTAGCAATAGCTTTGATTATTGTTTCCGTATCAACATTATTGGCTCCATCCTTTGCTACTTCTATAATCTTGGCAACTGCATCCGAGACAGTTGTAATTCCTAATCCGGCAGGCCCCAATGCAGCAAGAGCAATAGCATGTTTTGATAGGGTACCTGCCACCTTCATCCAATCAATTTTTTGAAGAAGGCTTAACGCTTTTTTCTTTACTTTCACATCAAATTTTTCATTCTCTGCAATTTGTTCAAGAATGGTTCCCATTAAGGCTGATTTGGTATCCTCATATCCCTCAAAAAGCCAGCCATTAAAATTGATCGAATAAACATCCTCATCTTCTTTCAGTCTATCTTGGATCATCCTAAGCAAACTGGATTTTCCACTACCCCAATCTCCATAAACTCCAATTGTTGCGGGAAGAAGCCCATCGTCCTTTATTATTCCAATTACCGTATCAACCAAATGCTGGTAATCCAAAAGATCAATACTGGTTTCATTGTCATGCCACAAATTGAAATCCTTTTATATAATCAGCGCATCTTTTTTGCTAATAAGAAATATTCAGCTAATCAACAACTTTTACTATTAGTTATGAGTTGACAATATTTATTTCAACAGTAAATAATTAAAATATTTAATCACCATAACATAAGATTAGGTATACTAATAATAATTGCAAATGTTGCTCTTTATTGTAATCTAATTTATTTCTATTTATTAATAATTCAGTATATTTTTGATTCAATTACCGCCCTTTAAAACATGTATAAATTTAGTCGTTTCTATTTTTTCTCGCGCCGTTTTAAAATCGAAAATCCGTCTCAAGTGAAATCCGCAAAAAGAAGATTTTTATAACGGTGCAAAATCTATATCCCTGAAATTGTCTATTTTATCATAATTATAAAATATACTGAAAAGCTTCCCGCCCCTGAATCATCGTGTCGCTTCTGTTTTGATAATTTTAATTAAATATATTTTATTGAAAAAACAAGAAATATTTTAGATTATTTTAAAATTTTTACGTGTAGCCCGCTCTCCCTCTCGTTCCACTCTCCGGATTGGAACGAACATGTGCGGGAATCTCTGATTCCCGGTTAATTCCGCAAGGACTCCTGTTCCGGCGGAATAAACAGAAAAAATATTGATAAAATTATATAAACGCGGAGGCCGGAGCCTCTGCGGGACGAAAGGATTCCCAAACCAATTCAGCCCTTGAGGGAAGTAAGGTGGTGTAATTATTTAAGCAGGATCATACGTTTTGAATTCAGAGTGGTTTCACCAACTGTAAGAGTATAATAATATATCCCACTTGCAACCGATTTCCCCTGCTCGTTTCTTCCATCCCAAACAGCAATATGATTACCCGAAAGTTTTTCTTCATTGACCAGTAAACGAACAATACTTCCTGATATATCATAGATATTTAACTTGACCGGGCCGGATTCTTTGACCGAATAGCTAATTTTAGTAAAAGAGTTAAAGGGATTCGGATAATTTTGATAAAGTGCGAATGAAGAAGGATAAAAATAATTTTTCTCTGATACAATTGTAGCTTCCGGCGAAATTTTAATTAACCACACATCAATATCCCCTGATTCGACTGATTTTGTACTTCCCACAATTATGTAGCCGTTGTCGGATGTCTGTTGCATAGTATTACTTGATTCACCTACTGCATCATGCTCCGGTCCTCCCAGGGTTTTTGTCCAGAGTGTATCACCATTTGAGTCAGTTTTTACTAAGAAAATATCATTTACTTCCCTATTGTCGTAAACCCCTTCTGGTGAGTCTGATCTGGTTCCTGCAAGCAAATATCCTCCATCCGAGGTCTGTTGGCATGAAGACCCCCATTCAACATATTCTCCTCCATAGTCTCTGGTCCAAAGAGTGTCCCCATTTGCATCAGTCTTAATAAGATAAAAATTATAATCAGGTACAGCATTATTAATAACTTTTGTGCCTGCTATAATATATCCGTTATCTGATGTTTGCTTAACTGAAGCTCCCACTGCTAAAAATTCTTTTCCATAAATTTTTGTCCAGAGTGTATCGCCATCCGAGTCCGTCTTTACAAGAAATACCGCCCTGTGAACAGCGCTTAATGAAGTGTATCCGGTAACTATGTAGCCATTATCAGAAGTTATTTGAACAGAATAGCCTGCGTCTCTTTCTGCGCCGCCATAGGTTTTAGTCCAGAGTGTGTCGCCATTTGCATCAGTTTTTAAAAGATATAAATCATAATCGCCAGTCCCGAATGAACTCGTAACTCCTGAAACAATATATCCGTTGTCGGAAGTTTGTCGAACCGATAAGGCTCTGTCATCCTCAGTTCCACCATAGGTTTTAGTCCAGAGTGTATCGCCGTTTGCATCAGTCTTTAAAAGGTACACATCATTATCGCCGTTTCCGAATGTAGAGGTGAATCCGGCAATTATGTATCCATCGTCATCAGTTTGTTGTACAGCATAGCCCCAATCACTTTCTGTCCCGCCAAAAGTCTTAGTCCAGAGTGTGTCGCCATCCGTATCAGTTCTTACAAGAAAAATATCTTCTCCACCCGCTCCAAAAGATTCCGTTATCCCCGCTATTATATACCCATCGTCTTTGGTTTGACAGACTGCATGACCTATCTCACGTTCTTCCCCTCCATAAGTTTTTGTCCAGGAAGTATCGGGCGCTTGCCCAAAAAGATTGCCATAAAAACAAGTCGATACAACTAAAAGGAAAGTTAATTTTTTCATGTCGAATCTCCTTAATTTAAACAGGTAAATTCGTTTGAATTATTTGAAATGATCATAAATGGGATTTCTGTTGTGTAAACAATTATCCTTCTATCTTTAATGGGATGTCCATATAACATAAGATCAGGCGGCAATTAAAGTTAAGCCGTCTGAACCGGGAGCGGCTGTCTCAAGAACTGTCCGCGGTTGGTCAGGACCAGCGCCGCAACGACGACCCACATCGCGGCGGCTATTACAATGGACCAGGTCACGAGGGGTGCACCGGAGGCCAACGGCACAAGGAGCACATTGCCGGCGGTGAGGCTAAAGTGCATGAGCATGGCGACCAGAAGGCTGGCGGTGCGGTCGTAAACCCACACCATCAATATCCTGAATGCCGGCAGTATCCCGACGGAGAAAAACAGCGAGTGCAGCAGAAGGGGCAGCGAGATCGCTCCGGAGGGACTGCCGCTGCTCCAAAAGTTCACAAGCACGTGCCACGCACCCCACAGAAAGCCCACGATAAGCCCGGTAGCAAGGATGCCGTACCGCTTTCTCAACATGGGGATGGCGAAACCCGTCCAGCCAATCTCCTCGAAGATGCCGGCTCCAAGCCCCGCCATGATACTCAATTGCAGCAGGGATGCCTTGTCATTCTTCGTGATTATGCCGGGAAGGAATTCGGGAAAGAGAAGCGAGAGCGCAAGGGGTATAACCGTCATCAGGAGCGGGGCGGTCAGAAGCGCGACCGCGTACCAACGGGCGTCCACCCGCCACTTTAGCAACCGTGACAAAAACTCTCGCAGACCCGCTCCACCATGGACGAGGCCGGTCAGCAGGATTCCTGCAACGCTGGGACCGGCAAGCATCGCGAGGATCATGAACGGTAACATTGTTTCGAATTGCTCCGGGGTCCCCGGGACGCCGCCGGGTCCGCCGATGACCAGAAGAATACCGCCCCAGGTGATGGCAAACGTTAAAACATAGTAGGACAACACCGGCTTACTCTTGATGAAAGACTTGAGGGTTGTCATAATGACCTCCTAATACAGCCTGACATTCACAACATTATAATTTTGTAAATTTTACAAACCGGCATTCAGGTAGGTGAATCAAGCAGTTCGTTTATTTAAATCTATGTGGACAAAAAAATATAATATATTGAAAAGCTTTCCCGGCTCTGAATCATCATGTCATTTCTGAAGTGATAATATTAATTAAAAATATTTTGTTCAAAAATCAAGAAATATTTAGATTATTTTAAAATTTTTATAGTCAACATTTAAATTTTACTGTTCTGTACACCTTAAATCGATTCAAGATTGTTACGGATATTCATCCTGCAAATTAAATAAAACCAGATATACGTCCGGTATAAGTACCTGGCTTGAAGGAGTCCAAAACAGAGTTTTGGGCCCAATTGTCTTGCCAATCAGGAGATTGGCAACGTGGTGAAAAAAGAGGGGCTACTCGATAACCGGGTCTGTGAGCTCGGGCAGCTCTTGAAAGGATGTAAGGGAGTGAAGTTCCGGGTAGCTTTTACGTGAAATGAATTTTATTGAAAAATTCCACGATCCTAATATCGCGGTAATAAAAAAATCCCCCGACCGTGCCCCGGCCGGGGGATTTTTGGTGTTGATATTTGAACAGCTATATACTACATGATAAACAGCATTTCCGAATACTTGGGCAATTGCCACATGTGATCCGGGACCAGCTTTTCGAGTTCGTCCGCCGGTACGCGGATATCATCCATCAAGCCTTTGACATTGTCGGCGATAAACTTTGCCTTGTCGGGATCCGTTTTTGCTTTTTCCGCTTCTTCGATTTTGGTTTTCAGCTTTCGGCATCCGTTTTCCAGGTCGTCAATGCACCTGATTATCGTTTTCAGCAGATCAACTTCCGTTTTTGCGGATCCGCTTGGCAATAACGCGCCCAATTCCTTCACGCCGCGCACCGCGGAAATCAGTTCGTTTTTATACGCAATTGCGGGCGGAAGAATCTTTGTGTAAACCATATCGCTAAAAGTCTCAACTTCTATTTCGATTGCCGTTATATACTGTTCGATCTTGGTATTATAGCGGCCCTCGATTTCCTGTCTTGAAAAAACTTTTTGTCTTTCCAGCATTTCGATATTTTCGGGTTTCAAAAATGCATCCAGCGCGTATGCGGTGTTTTTAACGTTCGGCAACCCGCGTTTTTTTGCTTCTGCTTCCCACTCTTTACTGTAATTGTTGCCTTCAAAACGAATGGGTTCCGTTTCGATGACATATTTTTGTAAAACGGATAATACCGCTTCTTTCAGGTCCGCGCCTTTGGCCGTTTTGGCTTCGATGTCGGCAATAATAACCTCGATAGAATCTGCAACCGCCGCGCTTAGGACCGTATTCGCCAGAGAAACGGATGCGCTCGAACCGATTGCCCTGAATTCGAATTTTTCCCCGGTAAAAGCAAACGGCGAAGTCCGGTTCCGATCCGTATTGTCCCGGAAAATAGACGGCAGCTTGCTCAAACCCAGGTCGATAATATATTCGTCGGCTTTTTTCGATTTTTTACCCGCTTTCATATCATTCAATATTCTGCTCAACCGTTCTCCCAAAAAAACGGAAATAATGGCCGGGGGGGCTTCGTTTGCGCCAAGCCGGTGGTCATTCCCGGCGGAAGCGATTGACATTCTCAACAGATCGCCGTATTTATGCACCGCCCGCAGTGTGGAGACCAGGAAAACCAGAAACTGTAAATTTTCTTCCGGAGTGTCGCCCGGGTCCAGTAAGTTGTTGCCTTCCGAATCGGCCATTGACCAGTTGTTGTGTTTCCCGCTGCCGTTAATACCGGCAAAGGGTTTCTCATGAAGGAGTAATGCAAGTCCATGACGATTCGCAACTTTTTTCAAAACCTCCATAATCATTTGGTTTCGGTCGGACCCGACATTCGCTTCGGCAAAAATAGGCGCGATTTCATACTGATGCGGCGCCACTTCGTTGTGCCTTGTTTTTGCCGGAACTCCCAGTTTATACAACTCTGTTTCCGAATCCTGCATAAAGGCCAATACGCGCTCTTTAATGGAACCAAAATAATGATCGTCAAGCTGCTGTCCTTTCGGCGGTTTGGCCCCCTGCAGCGTGCGGCCGGTGAGCTGCAGATCCGGTCGCAGGAGGTAAAATGACTTGTCGATCAGAAAATACTCCTGTTCAGTACCGATTGTCGTGACTACCCGCGTTGCCGTGTTGTTGCCAAACATCCGTAATACCTTCAAAGCGGATCTGGAAATCGCTTCCATTGAACGCAGCAGCGGCGTCTTTTTGTCCAGCGCCTCGCCGGTATAACTGATGAATACGGACGGAATACACAGAATACCGCCCTTGGGGCCGTCGACAATAAATGCCGGACTGGACGGGTCCCACATGGTATAACCGCGCGCTTCAAAAGTGGTACGCGAGCCGCCGCTGGGAAATGACGAAGCATCCGGTTCTCCCTGAACGAGCTGGTTGCCGCGAAAACGTTCTATAACGCCCTCTTCATCCAGTTCCAAAAACGCATCATGTTTTTCCGCGGTTAGACCTGTCTGCGGTTGAAACCAGTGCGTAAAATGTGTTACACCTTTACTGATGGCCCATTCTTTCATTGCATGGGCAACCATATTGGCAATACCTAAATCAAGTTTTTCGCCTTTCTTTATTGTGTCGCGCAGTTTATAATATACATCCTTGGACAATTTTTCCCGCATGACCCTGTCGTTAAAAGTGTTTTCGCCAAAATATCCGGCATTATTTTTTTCACGTATCTCAAAAGGTTTTGAATCTTTGGCGGCAATATTCATTAGAACCTGGGTACGGGGTATTATGTTGTTAGACATGTTAACTCCTTTATGTTAAAATTTAAAAAAATATATAATTTAAATTTTGGTTTTATTCTTAGCGGCAATAAGTAAAGTTTTATAAAAAAAAATTACGAACAATGCCGCTATTTGTTTACGCTATATTTTTTAAATCAGTGAATTTCATGTTCGCTCTGACAGCCAGTTAAAGTGTGATCCCGTTTGTGCACAATGATAATCCGTTTATTCAGGGCAGACATATTATTTACAGATTATCTATTCATTTTGATTAAACATTAATATTGTAAAGCGCATTATAAAAATCCGTAAGTAAAACTCATCCATAAAATGTTTTCCATGGCGTCATCGAGTCCTATAGAGTAATTCCAGCTAACGGATAGTACTTCCGAAATCGGTTTTCCGGCGGTCAGCACCACACAGCTTACAGCGTCTTTTTTGGGTTCGGCAAGCCACTTGCTGGAATATGTTCCGTAACCTAATGTTAATGTCAGGTCCGCTCCTTTGAAAGCCGTTTCACCTGAAACTTCGACCCAGTAATCCGATTCATTTATATTGTTCTTTGTGCTGCTCTGTGAGGGAACGAAAAAAGCCGCCAGACCAAAAGCACCAGAACCGGCTTTGGCAAATACTTCGTATTCATAATTAGCGTCGTCATTAAAAGATTCGAACAGATCAAGCGTAGAAATTATAACGCCAACGGATGTTGCAACAGAACCTGTAGGTAAAAATAATTCTATATAGGGATCAGATTCGACTTCGGTGTCGTCATAATAAACTACACTGGAACACCACAGACCAAATGATAGAGCGCCATAACTAAAGCCGGCGGTTCCCTGCATGGCGGGGCCGGTGTATTGTTTGATACCGCGATAGACATAGGTTGTTACGCCTGTAACATCTCCGGAGAATTTCACTTCAGCGCCGGCATAATTTATCAGTATCAAAAGTAAGAGTATAATCGAAACATTATTTTTTTTATCTGTAAAAAGTGTCATCCGGCCTCCGTATTCACCTGTTAAATCATTATCAATTACGTTGCTTTAATTTCATCGACAGAAGCAAACAATATGCCAAATTAATAATGGAAAACACAAAACTAACTTTAGTTATAAATAATTGTTTTTAATAAGTTTGTTTCGATATGAAAGCAAAACAAAAAATTAAAAATCATACAAAAATGTTGATTTTGTTTTAAATTTCTACAATTATGCAGGATTTTGAATTTTAAGGAAGGCATATATAATTTCGAAATAAAAAACAAATCGGTTATTGATAATTTTTCCACGCCATGAGTTGATTTTAAGGCATCGATGTTAAAAATATACAGAATCCGGGCTTTCTGAAAGAAACGACGTGTTTATTTATTCGTCGTTGGAGTTGTTAATTACCGCTTTGCTACATTTATGTATTTTATTTATCACAATCATACATTTTTGTAGGTACTGTGTTTAGCCGAATCCAGCAGGATCAAATACTCCTTCGGGAAAAATTCAAGTCCCATTATTCTGGTAAAACTATTTCTATCAAAAAAATCCCCCCAAAAAATCCGGGGGAATAACGAGATAGATAAAAATAATTTGGGATTATTGAGTCGTAAAAATTTGAAACCCGTTATAGGCTTCCATACCATGTTCGCCGATATCCAGGCCGCGCAATTCTTCTTCTTCCGATACGCGCAGGCCAACTGTGCGCTTAATCATCGTAAACAAAATAAAACCCAGTCCAAAGGCCCAGACAAATGCGGTGACAACACCCAGAGTCTGTACGCCCAATAATTTAAAGCCGCCGCCATAAAACAGTCCTCCGTTGTGGTTGAATAAACCAACGGCCAGTGTGCCGAAAGCGCCGTTAACGCCATGCACGCTGACTGCTCCAACCGGGTCATCGACTTTTAATACGCGGTCAACAAAATATACGCTGACAACGACAAGAATACCCGCTACAGCGCCGATCATAATCGAAGCAGCCGGCGTGACGGTTGCGCATGGCGCAGTTATGGCAACCAGTCCCGCCAGTGCTCCGTTTAATGCCATTGAGCCATCCGGTTTTTTGGCAATAATCCATGAGGTTGTCATGGCCAAAACAGCGCCTGCAGCCGCCGACAGGTTTGTTGTTACGGCGATTCGGCCGATATTGCCGTCGCCAAATGTTGTGCTTCCGGGATTGAAACCGAACCAGCCAAACCATAAAATAAACACACCGAGGGCCGCTAAAGGGATATTGTGTCCCGGAATCGCGCGGGGTTTTCCGTCCGGCCCGTATTTACCGATTCGGGGTCCCACGATTATCGCTCCGGCCAGGGCCAGCCAGCCGCCAACAGAGTGAACGACCGTAGATCCGGCAAAATCCTGAAATCCCAGGTTCTCCAGCCAGCCGCCGCCGTCAAGTAAAGATCCCCATGCCCAGGAACCAAAAACCGGGTAAATAAACGCACAGGTAAAAACACTGTAAGCGAGATAACCGCTAAATTTTGTCCTTTCCGCCATCGATCCGGACACAATGGTGGCGGCTGTTCCGGCAAATACGGTTTGAAAAATTAAAAATGTCCAGTTCCAGTCTTTACCCATTATATCAGTACCCAACAAAAAAAATCTGGTAACGCCGAAAAATCCGTTTGTAGCGCCAAACATCAAACCGAATCCGATAGCAAAGAAAACAAGCGTGCCGATCGAAAAATCCATCAGGTTTTTCATCATAATATTTACACTGTTTTTAGCACGGGTAAATCCGCTTTCCACCAAAGCAAAGCCCGCCTGCATAAAAAATACCAGAAAAGCGGCAATACTGGTCCAGACAATATTTATATTATTTTGCACCTCTTCAAGCGCGGAAATTGCGGCGGTATTATGGTTCGCAGTCGATACCTCTCGTATTGTTGCTTCCTCTTGGGCCGCCAATGCCGGTGTAAAAGTCATTATAAAAAACAACACAATACTGAAAATTATTAAATGTAACTTGAACTTTTTCATATATTTCTCCATTGCAGTTTTCTGAGTTGTCCTAACCGATTGCTTCTTTCCCGGTTTCACCGGTTCGAATTCGGATACACTCTATTAACTCCTGAATGAATATTTTACCGTCGCCAATATTCCCGGTTTTTGCCCCGGCAATAATACCTTCGATTGTAGGCTGGACATACTCGTCATTAACAGCAATTTCTATCCTGATTTTTTTCAATAAATTCACCTCAATGTCGGCCCCGCGATAGGTTTCGTGATAACCCATCTGCTGACCGCAGCCCAGGGCGTTTGTAACCGATATTTTATATATCTCTCGTTCATACAAGGCTTGCTTGACAGCATTCAGTTTTGCCGGTTGGATATATGCCACGATAAGTTTCATATGTGCTCTCCTAAACAATTTGGAAAAAATATACAGAGAAATAATTTTTATAATTTGTGCTGATGGCAAGATATGTGCCGCTTTTTCAAAATTGTTTTTAAATAATAATAAACAATAGGTTAAAGCGTTGCAAGCGCATATAGATATTTAAAGAATTAATGCATTAATGTATGATTATTTTTATAAAACTACATTTTTGTATAATTTATAATTGAGTTCTTTAATAATAATTTTTTTTTTGACAGTGCATGGATTTTTAACTTTAACATGCCGCAGAGAAGTTTTATTAAAAATGTAAACATTCTTTTTTCAACCGGCGTAGTTTCTAGGGCGGCGCGATCAGAGGTATGACAATATTTGCAATTTCTTACAACAATTTTATATACCTGTAAAAAATATATTGTGTCTTTTATTTTTATTCGGTAACTTTATTCTACAAAATTGTAGTTTTGTGAATAATGTATTACTTTATTGTCGTTTTTGTATGACGGGTTTTTAAAATTATAATTATATATTTTCCAATCATTAAAGGAGTAAATAAAATGGCGCGAACGCCGGCAGAAATTAAAAAATCACCCAAATCGGAAAGTAATCATCGCAAACTGTCAATATTAATCGACATAAACCGGGCGGTAAGCAGAACTATTGAACTTCAGCAGTCATTAAAAGCGTCTTTACAAATTCTGCATAAATCCTACAAGATCAAATCCGGCGCCGTTTTTCTGACCAATGATGAAGAGAATATTCTGGAAATGGCGGCCACGATCGGCTATCGAACGGAACTGGCCAAAACAAAGTACAGGATGGGAGAAGGATTAACCGGACGTATTGCTGAAACCGGCAAACCGATTATAGTCCCCCAGGTCAGTAAAGAACCGTTGTTTTTGAACCGGATGAGTTCCTGGGACCCGGCGCGGGACCGCGAACAATCGTATCTCGGGGTGCCGATAGAGCTGGATTATAAAACCCTGGGTGTTCTGATCGTCAATCTTCCGTATAATGCGAAAAGGGACTATGACGATTCGATTAAATTTTTAATTCTGGTCGCATCGGCTCTTGTCCAGCCCATCCGGCTTAAAAAGATCATCGAGCAGGAGCGGCAAAGACTGATCGATGAAAACGTTATGCTGAAACACAAACTGCAGGAAGAATACAGTTTTCACAATATTATCGGCACCAGCCATGAAATGAGGGATGTTTATGAAAAAGTTGCCCAGGTTGCCAGGGCGAACACGACTGTCCTGATCCGCGGCGAATCCGGCACCGGCAAGGAGTTGATTGCACAGGCCATACATTATAATTCATACCGCAGTGAAAACCCCTTCATCCGCGTTAACTGCGCGGCCATCCCGGAAAATCTGATAGAGTCGGAATTTTTCGGATATGAAAAGGGGGCTTTTACGGGCGCTATAGCCAGGAAAAAGGGCCGGTTTGAACTGGCTGACGGCGGCACGATCTTTCTGGACGAAATTGGCGATCTGTCACAAATGACGCAGGTGAAAATTTTGCGCGTCCTGCAGGAACAGGAGTTTGAAAGGGTTGGAGGAACCGAGACAATCAAAGTGGATGTCCGGGTGATCGCGGCCACGAATGCGGACCTGGAAAAATTAATGACTAACGGAAAATTCAGGGACGACCTGTATTACCGGTTGAATGTGTTTTCCATTTTTTTATCGCCGCTGCGGGAAAGACAGGAAGACATTTTACTATTAGCGGATCATTTTATGCTCAAGTACGGCCGCCAGCAGGGAAAGTCGATCAAGCGAATTTCCACTCCCGCTATCGATATGCTCCTGCGGTATCACTGGCCGGGCAACGTCCGTGAACTGGAAAACTGCATCGAAAGGGCGGTTTTGCTGTGCGACGATCAGGTCATTCACAGTTATCATTTACCGCCGACGCTGCAGACGGCTGAAGCCAGCGATACCGTTACCCGCCTCTCGCTTGATGAGTCTGTGGCGGCCTATGAAAAAGAGCTGATCCAGGACGCCCTGAAATCGACACGCGGTAACCGCGCCAAAGCCGCGCGATTATTGAATACCACGGAGAGGATCATCGGCTACAAAGTTAATCTCTATGAAATCGACGTCAAGAGATTTAAAAAATAAATGTTTAATCAGGTGTAATCCGCTCAATTTGCACCGGATATGACTGTCCGATTCAGGTGTAATTCACCTCTCAAAACAGTGGGGAGGATTGGTTTTTGTACTGAATCAATCATAAAAAAATTATCAGCGTCTTTAGGTGGACTTTACATTACTTTATACCGGAACACCGGTCACCGGGTGGTTCCTCCTGTCCCGCAAAACGGGATGGAGGAACGTATCGAGGTGACATTTTCATTTTAATCCAGTGGTTATCCCGGCGCCGAAGGTCGTCTCAATATAGTCTGTCTCGCTAAGCTCGACAGCCTTACTCGACGACCGGTCCAACACCCCGGTGCGTGGACCGTCATATCACCCCGTTGCGTGGTTCCCGAGTAGAGACAGCGGTCCTCCCGCTCCGGGAGCGGGAGAGGTGTCTCGTACCGAGGGGACGCTTTGGGCAAACATTGCAGAATTTTTTCGCTCAGAACCACTTCTCGATACACTCGTCTCGTTCCGCCCGGTGGTACGAAACTCGCTACTTGACGACCGGTCCGGTGGAGGTGAAAGATATTTTGTAGGGGCGAGGCATGCCTCGCCTCTACGGGGGAAAATAATTTCAGGAGCGGCTCAGGTTGGGCAATATATTGGATTGCCTTCCATTGTTTAAGTTGGTCCTTGACGTAAAACAGGTGTTTAACAGGGAGCAGGATGATTAAATTTGCCATAACCAGGTCATTTTCAGCATGATAATCCGGTCCGTTGGTTCATGCAGCAGCGTATTTTGATTTTCGTTGTAGACCAGGTATATATGACTGCGCGGCCGGTAGGTATAGTCTAAAATAAAATTGGCGGAAAAGCGATTGTCCGCTGTGTTCCATTGTAAATAAACTTTAGTAAAAAAATCGGGTGTAAAGGAATAGGCCCAGCGTGTAGACAGGATATGCGAATAAAGACCGCCGTTAAGCAAATCCAGGTGATTGTAAGTATATGCCATGTCCACAGACAAATGATTGGATAATTTAGCTGTTCCCGTCAAATTGGCCGATTGCTGTTTACCGTCAAACAATTGACCCCACTGAAAAGTCAAATCAATATTCACGGGTCTTGCCCGATAAGAATCAAAACTGATCGACTGAAACCAGGTATCATAAACGCCGGCAAAAATTGTCATATCGCGGATAGACGCATCAACGGGGACAAATTCATAAGAACGTGTAATGGTCAGACTTATTTCATCCCCTCTCCGTAGTAACATGGAGCCGGAAAATGTATTATTGCGTGTCTGTAATACCTGGTGGTGGTCCGTGATGTATAACAGCCCGGAAGAAAAAGCAATATTGTCGATAATCTTTCCATTGAACCATTTTGTTAAAATTACATTTCCGTCCGTGTTGCGAATGTTGGACCGCCGTACAAATCCCATTTGCGGATTGAATAAGGAGTCGATGTGTGTATATCTGATATTTAAATCGATCCATTTTTTGTTCAAAACAAAGCCAACATCTCCGGCCATATCATTGGATGTGGATGTTGTTTGCGGAGAGAATGATTTAGCCGCGGAGGCATCGAACCGTATGGCCTGGGTTACATTCCAAAGACCGTCCACACCGAAAACACGTGAATATTGATCTGAAGTTGACTGCTGGTTTAGCGTCATAAGACCAATATGTGAATTTTTTGAAACATCCCGCTTGATCCGCACAGCGGTATAATTGGTTGACGACTGGTGTATTCCTCCTTCCAGTGCGGTCCCCTCACTCTGTAAACTGAGCGCGGCAATGGAATATTTTCCTGCTTTGCCGGTCAGCTTGCCGCCGCCGAGCAGCGGAATGCGCTGCCTGTCCTGAATTCCTATTGTCCGGGAATCAAAAAGGATAAAATTGGATTGTGATCTCTGCCCGGGTCCGAACTGAAACAGACCGGCGTTTTGTAAAAAGAATTCCCGTTTCTCCTCGCGGCGGACATTGAACCTTGTCACGTTGACGATTTCTTCTTCCGCTTCCGCCTGGGCAAAATCGGTTTTATAAGTGAGGTCCAGGGCCAGTTGCGGGGTAATATCATATTTAAAATCTATCCCGCTGTGGAATTCGTTTGTTTTCTGTTGTTCATTCCCATAAATGTTTGTTTGTCCGGTGAGCGCGTAAGGATAAACTTCGAAATTGAGCCCTTGTTCAGGCGGCCTGATATTGTGAAGGAGTGCAAATAATTCACCCCGAAATTTGGCCGAATGCCCCAGCTCTCGCGGAACAGGCACAAGATAAGTTTCTTCCTGTCGGTGTTTGATTTCCCTCGTAATGTTAATGTTCCAGTCGACAACCTCACTGTGTTTATACTTGAGCGATTTAAACGGAATCGCGAATTCGGCCGCCCAGCCTTTATCATTCAGTTTACCATCCATATTTATAACACAGTCCCATTGTTTGTTAATATGGTTGCCCTGATCACTGATGATCGCGTCGCCCTTTCCCCCCAGGGGATTGGTATCAAAAGCGTAACAGTTCCGATTGTCCTGAAAAGTATCAAGCAGTAGTTCAATGACTTCACCACTGCCGTAATTCATATCCCGGCGCATAGATGAGGCGAATATTTTATCCGGTTCGGAATCGTAACATTGAAATCCGAAATAGATCATTTTATCGTCCTGCAGGACCATTACGCGGGTTTTTTCACTGGAGGGTTCCCGGTCGAGGGGCTGATGCTGAAAAAAATAATCCTCGTAAGGTTCGGCATCGTTCCAGGCTTTATCGTCCAGTACGCCGTCAACCACAATTTTTTTATCCGTCCAATGAACAAAAATTTCAATTTTGTCTCTGTTAAGAGTGGAATCCGGTTGCGTCCGGTTTTGATTTTGCACTGCGGATAAAGCGGGATTAAACATAAAAAGACATATAATAAAGGTCATGCTGTGAGAAACGGAATATTTCATAAGGATACTCCTGACGAAAACGTAACATTACGAATGAACAAGCAAACAAATTTGATATGGCTTTTTATACGGATGTTACGGCTTTGTTTTTTGCCGAATATACTTTAGACTGTGTAAGAGAATTTTTATTGTTTTTATGTTAAGACATTGTACAAATAATATAAAAAACCTATTGATAGTGTTCAAGTTTATAATACTCATTTGGATTTATTCAATGACCAGGTCAGTATTTGATATTGCTGGAGCGGGGAAATTAGTGCGACATATTCCTAGCTCGTCTCCAACACCCCAGTCCGGAGTGTAATTGATGAAGCCCCGGGGCGTGAATCCGGATCATGTCTGAAATGCCGTGTGTAGACCACCTTTCAAAACTATAGTAAGGATTGGAATTTGTTCTGAATCAATCATAATTAATAATTTCTGCAGTGCCATCAGGTGGATTACACGTTGGGTGACGGCGATCCCCAGGTGCGCTATGAAGCGTATAGTGCGGATCATAGGGAAATCCCGTGAAAAGAATACCGGCTACCATTTCCCGGAAGTAAAAAATTTTATATAAATTGTATTCATATCGATTTTTAATAATTATTGACTTTTTTATTAATTTCCATTATTATTGTTTTATATTTTCATGATGATTAAATAAACAGGATTGTATGTGTGCGACATAACCGGACCGCAATGGAAAATGCAGGAATACCAGCTTTTTTTAACCGGGGGAAATATCAAAACCGTTTTAAACATTTTATTCAATTTTAAAATGAGTAAAAGAATTACTTATATTGTGAGCGAGCGCATAATCCGAGAATGATAATATTTTATATTTGTTTTTACCAGTGTGCGATTAAACCCGGACACGACACTCTCAACATATTATGTTATTAAAGTTTTCTAAATTAGATTAGCATTTGATGTGTAAACAAAATTAAATTGTTATAATTATTCAAATTAATTTTATTGAACTTTTAAACCGAATCAGGCAACGGCGTCCGTTAACCGGACACCGGTGATTTGTTTGTCAGATGGATAAAATTTGAGGAGAAAAGGTCATGAAAAGATTTTCCGTGATGTTCACCATTGCTTTCCTGTTTTTAACTCATTTCGCGATTGCCGGAAATTCAGGTATATTAGCGGGATTTAAAGTGAGCATCGATCCTGAAAAACGGATCCGTATATCGTCTCTGGATTCAACCGAACTGTTAAAAGAGCCGGTTCTGCGCCGCCAGGCCGGTTCGCCGAAATCCGAAAACATTTTTCAAATGGCAAGGACATCGGGAACATTATTATTTGAAGAAACGGGTGAACAAACAATTGAATTGAACGGTTCCGATTTATTCTATAAAAACAATTCTTTAACATCAGTTACCGGGACTGATGAATCTTTGCTGGCCCCTGATCTTTATCTGTATACCGGTTCCGGTTCATATAATTCATTCACGTTCAATACAAGTACGAATGTTCTTAATGTATACAACAGTTTCGCAAACGGGGGTAACGCTGCCAGCGGCGCTTTCCGCGTCGGCTGGTATCTGTCAAACAACCTTGTTTTGGATGTTAATGATTATTTTGTCACTTCAGTCACCCAGGCCGCGGGACTGGCGGCCGGTTATTATGTAAATCTGCAGGCCACGGCCGATCTCGATAATGTTTCCAATTTACAATCCGGCACCTATTATTTGTGGATTGTTACCGACGATCTGAATTCAGTAGGGGAATCGGACGAGACCAATAATTATAATTATTTTTCCAGTCCCCAAATCACATATTCCGGCTCCGGACTACCGGATTTAATTATATATACCGGGACCAATTCCACTAATAATTTTTCATTTAATTCAGCGACAAATGCACTGACCGTTACCAACAGTATAGCCAATAATGGCACCGCAAATGCCGGGAGTTACCGGGTCGGATGGTACCTGTCGGAATATACGACCCTGGGTATCAGCGATTTTTTCATTATATCAGCAAATATGAGCGCCGGGTTACAACCCGGTTATTTTGTCAACGCAACCGCAAACGTGGATTTGGATAATGTAAGCGGTTTAAAGGCGGGTAATTATTACCTGTGGGTGGTGGCGGATGATTTGAATAATGTTCTGGAGAGTGATGAAACCAATAACGCCAATTATTTTGTTTCTCAACAAATATTCTTCGGCGGCACCGGTTCGCCCGATCTCTCTTTTTACCAGGGGGTCGGTTCCACGAACGGATACCGTTACAATGATCTGACAAAAAAACTGGATGTTGTGATAAGTATCGGGAACTTTGGTCAAACAACCGCCCCGGTTTTCAGCACCGGTTGGTATATTTCACAGGATTTGGTCCTGACCGACCAGGACCTGATGGTGACTGATGCCAGCACCCCGGATATATTACTGCCGGGTTATTATTATACAATCGAATCGAGTGCGGATTTGTCCATGTTCGGTTCAATTCCGGCCGGCGAGTATTATCTGATTGTATTTATAGATAATAAGGGAGAAATAGCTGAATCAGATGAAGACAACAACGCCAGTTATTTTTATGAGAAATTAAAAATTAATGTTACCTCCGGAGAACCGGATATAAATTTGCAGAATTCTGTCCTGTACCTGAATCCTCCACCGCCGGGAAGTTTACAAAAACCGGCAAACATCAATGCGCTTCAATCCAAAAGAGAAAGACTTGAGGTTCAATTAAAAGCGGAACATACGGAGAATGAACTGCTGATAAAGTTCAGGGACACGTTAACGGCGGAGCAAATAACAACGTTTATGCGGGATCATGGACTTGAAGTTATCAGGGCTTATAAGATCATCCCCAACGGATTTTATGTCAGGATTACCGACTCGCAGAATGTGGGCGATAAAGCCCGGTCCCTTCTGGACCTCCCGGAGGTGGAACTGATTGAGCCGAACATGAAAAATTCAATCGACGCCGTACCAAATGACCCGGGCTTTAAAGGGTTGTTCGGACTGCACAATACCGGTCAGACCGGGGGTACGAATGATGCGGATATAGACGCCCCGGAAGCGTGGGATACCAATACAGGCAATAATAATGTGATCGTCGGTGTTCTGGATTCCGGAATCGATTATGACCACCCGGACCTGGCGGCGAATATGTGGGTGAATCCCGATGAAACGCCGAATAACGGAATCGATGATGATAAGAACGGCTATGTGGATGATGTTTACGGCTGGGACTGGGCTTATAATGATAATGATCCATCCGATTATTGCGGTCACGGCACCCACGTGGCCGGAACCGTCGGCGCCGTGGGCAACAATGGCGAAGGAGTAACCGGTGTATGCTGGACCGTAAAAATGATGGTCCTGAAATATCTTGATGATGAGGGATCTGGAAGCAATTCCAACGCGATCACCGCCATAGAATATGCCGTTGCAAACGGCGTGGATGTTATCCAGAACAGCACCGGCGGTGGTTCTTATAACACGATGTATGAGATGGCCATTCGAAATTCCAATGTTTTGTTTGTTTCCTCGGCAGGCAATGATTCCAAAGATGTTGATGCCGAGCCGCATTATCCGGGCGGATATAACTGCGACAATATTATCACCGTTGCCTCGCTCGACCATGATGATTATATTTCCACTTTTTCAAATTACGGCGCCACCACGGTGGATCTTGCCGCATACGGCACGGATATTTTATCGACAAAACCCGGTAATGTTACGGACATAAATTTCGGCACACCCGGCGCCGGGCTGAATTTACAATATTATGGTGTTATTTCAGGTACATCCATGTCCACGCCGCAGGTTTCAGGAGCCGCCGCACTGCTGCTTTCACACAAGCCGGAGTTAACATGGCTCGATCTGAAGAATACTATTCTGGACAATGTGGACGTTAACGGCGCCATGATCGGGAAATGTGTTACACACGGTAAGCTTAACATCTACAAAGCTATCACGGCGGCCGGGACCAGTAACGACACCCCGATTTTCATTATTCAGAATAACGGTCTGAAAAAACTCACCGTTTCATCCATAACCAGCGATAAAACCTGGCTGACGACGTCCGGGTATTCCGGCACGCCCTTTGATATCAACAGCGGATTTTTCCAGCAGGTGCAGGTGAATGTGGACTGGAAGGATGCCGGCAGCAGTCCGCAAACCGGAACCATTACCATACAATCAAACGATCCGGATGAACCACAGGTTATGGTGACCGTCAACATCAATTCCGGCACGGCGGTTCAGGAAAAAAATACAACACCGGCGGTTTATACGCTGGAGCAGAACTATCCGAATCCGTTCAACCCGGTCACGACCATAGATTTCAGTCTGCCCGTACGGACTCACGTCCGGCTCAACGTATATAATCTGCTGGGGCAGGAAGTTGCCCTGCTGGTCAATGAAATCCGGGAACCGGGCAGTCACAATGTGCGGTTTGACGCGTCAACTCTGCAAAGCGGCGTTTACCTGTACAAAATGGAGACCGAACGTTTTACCCGTACGGCCAAAATGCTGCTGGTGAAATAAAGAATAAAACACACCCCGGAACATACGGATGCCGGGGTGTGTCGTACAGGATTACGATGGGAAGATGGAATATAGCAGGAGTTCAATCATAACATTTTTTGACAGGTCAAGGGGCTTTTGTGATTTTGGATAAAAAAAATACGAAAAAGGCCGCCATTCCACGTAATGTTATCACACTTGGAATTGTGAGTTTGTTTACCGACGCGGCATCCGAAATGATCTATCCGCTGGTGCCCATTTTCGTAACATTGCTGGGTTCAAGCGCCCTGATTTTGGGAGTGATAGAAGGCGTTGCGGAGACAACGGCCGCCATGCTGAAACTGGTCAGCGGGATCATTTCCGATAAAATTGGCAAAAGAAAATTGCTGGTCGTGATCGGATACGGAATATCGACGCTTGTGAGGCCCCTGACAGGTCTTGTATCCGCGGCATGGCAGATTATATTTGTCCGGATGACGGACCGGATCGGTAAAGGAATTCGTACGGCCCCCCGTGATGCCCTTATCGCTTCATCCGTCGATAACAGCATCCGCGGAAAAGCATACGGATTTCACAGGGCCATGGACCATGCCGGCGCAGTTGCCGGACCGTTTTTAGCTTTGATTGTTTTAGCTGTACTTATACTTGTTTTTAAAATGCAGGACACTCTGTCCGTTCTCCGCTGGACATTTTTGCTCGCACTCATTCCGGGGATATGTGCGCTGCTGGCGCTTTTGTTGTTTGTTGAGGAAAAAGCCGATCCGGTTCCAACCGGGAAGAAGTTTAATTTTTCTTTGCGGCAATTTGATAAAAATTTTATTTCTTATTTATTTATTGTGTTGCTGTTTACCCTCGGCAATTCATCCGATGCTTTTTTGCTGCTCAGAGTTCAGGAAGCCGTTCATGATAGTCGTTCGCTTTATTCTTGTGTTTATTCTACACCTTTTATCAATGATATGGTCAGGGGATTTGGAGATTTGCAGGCGCAGCGGAAACTGATCGATATTCTATTCATACCGTTGGTCTGGGCTTTTTTTCATATCATCAAGGTTGCTTTTTCGACCTCATTGGGGGCGCTTTCGGATAAAATCGGCAGAAAAATTGTCATTAATATAGGCTGGGGTATATATGCTTTTGTTTACCTCGCTTTTGCGCTCCTTGACAGATTTCCGGATTCTTTGCAGATTATTGTTACTTTTATCCTGTTTGCCATATATGCCCTGTATTATGCATTCTGTGAAGGGGCGGAAAAGGCATTTGTGGCGGATATTGTAAAACCGGAGCAATCAGGCGGTGCGTTCGGTCTGTTTAATTTTACAATCGGTTTGGGCGCGCTTCCGGCCAGTATTATCTTTGGCTTGTTATACAAGGAATTCGGAGCAATGGCTGCATTCGGGACGGGCGCATTTTTGGCGTGTGTTGCGATGGTTCTGTTGGCGGTAACGATAAAAGAGAAAGCCCATACCCTAAATTAAAAACACCATAACAAGCAGAAATTAGCTGGGGATATTCAATTCTTTATCAAAATACTGCGGGGTAAGCGAAAATTAACCCATACCCCGGGGCGGGCAGATTCCGGGTCTTAATTTAACAGGGACGAATTTCGAGTTTATTAAATGTGAAACATAAAATTCCCCGGAGCTTTTCGGGCAGGATTGGGGAATCCCGCCCGGAATCGATCGTTAATATGCAAATTTTCCGTAACAACCGGGTTTAATATTTTCAATTAAAAGTGTCTGGATCGGATTACTTAAAAAGTCAGCTTTTTTAAATAATCCAGACATGCAATCGAGTTGCCCATGGTGTCTTCCAGGCCCTCATATTCGACAATATAATAAAGCGCGCCCGCCTGTTCGGCCCTGGCAAACATCGGCGTATAGTTAATCGAACCCTGACCGATAACAATCGGCTGCATTTCTTCATTAAAATCCTTTATATGGAACAGTGGAAACCTTCCGGGATATTTTTCGAAATAAACCAGCGGATCGGCGCCTGCGGCAACGGCCCAGCCCAGGTCCATTTCGAAATCAACCAGGGCAGGATCGGTCCCTTCAACCAGCATATCATACAGGATGCCGCCGCCTTCAATTTGCTGGAATTCGGTGCGGTGATTATGATAAGCGAACCGCAATCCGGCCGCTTTACAGCTTTCGCCGATACGGTTAAATGTTTCCGCAAATTCTTTGATTTTATCGGCGGTAAAGACAGGTTCCGAAGGACGTTGATCCCGCGGTTGTCCCGGATCTCGTCTTTCTCTCGGCAATGAGGGTAATACCACGTATTCATGACCGATAATTTTGGCCGCTTCAAGGGTTTGCGGCAGGTTTTCTTCGGTAAGCAAATTGAAACCGGTGTGATTTGCCGGGGAGGTTAGGCCGAGCTTGTCAAGAAGAGCCCGAACATCCTGCGGCGAACGGTCATAGTACCCGGCAAATTCCACATAGGCAAAGCCGGCTTCCGCCACTTTAGTAATTGTCCCTTCGAAATCGTCCTGCATTAAATCGCGTACACTGTAAAGCTGGAGTCCGATTTTTTCCAGTTTTTTCGGTTTCGGACCGCAGGCAAAATTCAAAACAGGGGCGGCGCTTAACGCGACTCCGGCTGTGGTCTTTATAAAATCTCTTCGTTTCATTGGCAATGTCCTTTCTGGTTTGTTCAAATTATCTTTTATAAATTGTAAATTATTTTAATTATATGCAAGGTTAATTTAAAAAAACGTAATATAACAGGTTATGGTCCTGTTTCATCCCAGATATATGACCGGGGATAAATATAAAGATTATTTGAATGGATGGAAATTACGAATTTCTACCACGATTTATTATTATGGTCTCAAATGAAACATTAAAACGGGCTTAGAGCTTCGGGATTTTTACCTGGAATGGATGGTTGCGGTTTTCATTGTCGCCCGGGAACTGTCTTCCCGGGCGACGATTGTTTTTAGATAATAGATTAACGAACAAGTATCATCTTTTTTATATCCACGGAATAATTCTTGCCGGACCAAAATTCCATTCTGTAAAAATACACTCCGCTGGATACCAAATCCCCTTTGTTATTTGTCCCTTCCCATTTGACCGAATAAACACCCGTATCTTTTTGCGCGGACAGCAGAGTTTTTATTTCCCGCCCCCGAATGTCAAACACCCGGATCGTGACCATTGCCGGCCGGTAAAGCCGGTAGTTAATGGTGGTAACGGGATTAAACGGATTCGGATAATTTTGTTGCAGAACAAAAGATCCCGGACTTGTACCGATTTTATCTTTTTCAACTCCGGATGGTTCTGCGTTTCGCCAGAACAGCAATCCGCCTTCGGCCATTCCCCAGAACATATCCCGGTCGCCGTCGCCGTCGATATCGCAAAACACAGGACGTGTCTGGTAATCGAACCTGAAATCATTGTACATGGGAGTGACAAATTTAAAATTTGCGCTGTCCGGTGAGCCGATATTACGATAAAAAGCCACGCGGCCGTTGTATCCGCCGACGAACAGGTCCGGGTCTCCATCCTTATCAATATCATAAAATTCGGGCATTAGCCGCGAGGTATTGAGTTGGGTGGCGGAAGCATAATCCGCGACCGGGGCCGCCCATGCCGGTTCGCCCGCCGTTCCCGTATTTTCAAGAAAATAGAGGTTGCCTTCGCCGCTTCCCAGGAACAGATCAAAATCACCGTCCGCGTCGATATCCGTAAATGCGGGCGAGCAGTAACCGTCACCCACATCGGCGGCGGCGTAATTTGAATCTGGAGTGCTCCAAACGGCATTCCCGGGAGTTCCCAGGTTTTCGACATATTTTAGGGTTCCGTCGTTAATTTGACCCAGAAAAGCATCCTGGTCGCCGTCGTCATCAATATCACAAAATGCGGGTATATACCCGGGAGCGAGATCTATTTTATCGGAAGACAACCAGTCGGGTTCATTCATGTCTCCCTGGTTTAAATACTGAACGATTCCCCAAAAATATCTTCCCAGGAACATATCGTAATCGTTATCGTTGTCAATATCGACAAAAGCGGGGAAACAGGGATACAGGACATCAATCGTCATGTAATTGTTTTTCACCAGTTCCCAGTCCGCATTGGATAAATCACCTTTATTACGGTAATAACTTAATCCATCATCCGATTCTCCGATGATCATGTCCGGGTCATGATCGCCGTCAAGATCTCCCAGCGCCATAGGGGCATACCTTTCTGCCCTGATATCTTTATACGTCTCGGTAATCAAAGTCCATGCGCCGTTCGCGGCAGTGCCCTGGTTTTCATAAAAGTAAATAGACCGGGCGGCGCCGACAAAAAGGTCCTGGTCGCCGTCATTGTCAATGTCGTAAAAAAGCGGAAAACAATAACCGCCGGGATAACCTATGGCGAATTTATCATTTTCAAGCGTGAAAACAAACGCGGTGTCGGAACCCGTATTACGATAAAACCGCACATCTCCATCGGTGTTTCCGATCAACAGGTCATCATCACCATCGCCATCCATATCACAGAAAGCGGGGGCCGAGTGAGCGGGACCGCTTGTTGACGCAAAATCATCAGTTTCCAGCTTCCAGGCGGGATTCCCGGCGCTGCCGGTGTTACGAACGAATCTGATTTTACCGTCCCATCCGCCGACAAAGGCATCGAGATCTCCGTCGTGATCAATGTCGCAGAAGGTCGGTGCGGTAAATGCCTGGCGAAAATCGAATATGTTTCTGGAAATGAGAACCCAGGCCGGTTTTGAATTTGTCCCATCATTTCGTATAAAGCAGACGCCGTTATCGTTAGAGTAGCCGATAAAAAGATCCAGGTCCCCATCGGCGTCGATATCCACGAGAACGGGTGTCGGATAGTCAAATCCGCCGGAATAGGCGGCGGTTTTTTCTCCATCTATTTTGGCCTGATACTCAATCTGCCAGACGGGATCTTGAGCAAAAAGATTGGTTATTATACCGATAAATAATATCAAAAAACAAATTCTCTTCTTCATATATCGCCTCCCTGCCGTTTTCCGGCTGTTAAGTGATTATTGAGGAATGGAAATTCAGTTCCAGCAGTGACCTGTTTTATTAAACCAGGTCCCGAATTATTTATTGGTCATAATAATCCATTCAAAGCGAAAACAAATGTTTTATTATGAGATGATTTTTTCAGGCTAAAATGAATAATATACGCGCTGTGTTTTTACCTGCTTGTATAGCAGGTAATTTAATTTAAATAAATTTTCAAACATGTAAACAGGGAATAAAAAATTTTTAACAGATTTATTTTTTTGTGCAGTAAAATAAGCGATTCCCGTAATTCAAACGTTCTCCCGAGGATTGATTAAACATGAATCTACCATATCCGGGCAGAATACAAATTTATTTTCGGGCACAGGATTTTTTGTCGTTTTGCTTTTCGAAATAACAGGCGAGAGGCGTGTAAAGAGACTGGCTTTTAATGAATGAGGCTCCGGTGGGGTTGGTTATTGTAAAATATGTGCGAGGCACTTAAAAAGTGGGTCGCACATACTCTTCCCGTATACTTCTATTCCATCCCCGGCATCAACCGTTCCATTTTCGAGTATAGCTGGCGGCGGGTGATGCCCAGCATTTCCGCGGCCCGGGTTTTGTTGCCCCCGGCTTTGGCGATGGCCCTCCGGATCATACGGCGTTCCATGTCGTCCAGGGTCGGCATATCGTCTGTTTCCGTCTGTATATCGATCGGCATCTCCGCCTCGCCGCGGATGTGCGGCGGCAGGTCGTTAATTGTTATCGTCCCGTCCCCGGCCATAATCAGCGCCCGTTCCACCACATTCTCCAGTTCGCGCACGTTGCCGGGCCAGGGGTATTCCATCAGCAGTTTCAGGGCTTTGGGATCTATCTGTTGCGGATCGGCGTTTTGCCCGCGCATAAAGTGAGCCACCAGGTCGGGCACGTCCTGTTTTTTGTCCCGCAGCGGCGGCAGGAATATTGGAAATACATTGATGCGGTAATACAGGTCCTCCCGGAAGGCCTTTTCCTTCACCGCCTGCTCCAGGTCGCGGTTGGTGGCGGCGATGGTACGGGCCTGGATCGGGATGGATTTTGCGCCGCCGAGATGTATGACTTCCCGCGCCTGCAGGACCCGCAGCATTTTGACCTGTGTCGCCGGGGTCATATCGCCGATCTCGTCCAGAAAAATTGTTCCTTTGCCGGCCATCTCGAACAGTCCCGGTTTTTGCCTGTCCGCGCCGGTAAATGCTCCCTTTTCATAACCGAACAGTTCGCTTTCCAATAGCGTTTCCGGCAGGGCGCTGCAATTGACGGCCATAAACGGGAAATCCTTTCGGTGACTGGTGTAATGGATGGCCTGCGCGACCAGTTCCTTGCCGGTGCCGCTTTCGCCGCGCACCAGCACCGTGGCGTCGCTGGGCGCCACTTTTTCCACCAGTTCGTATACTTTTTGCATGGCGCCGCTTTGACCGACCATATTGTCCAGCGAATAGCGGTTCCTCAGTTTTTTCCTGAGTTCCCTGTTTTCCGCTTTCAGGTCGTGTTTTTCAAGGATGTGGCTGACTTTGTGGCGCAGTTCATCAATTTCAAAGGGTTTGATAATATAGTCATAAGCGCCTTTTTTCATGGCGTTGACGGCGGTTTGCGCGTCGGCGTAAGCGGTCATGAGCAGCACTTCCGTTTCCGGCCGGCCGGATTTGACTTTATCCAGCAGATCCAGTCCGCTCATACCCGGCATTTTGATGTCGCTGATGATTACATCGAATTTGTCCAGACTCAACGCCGCTATGGCCGCTTCACCGCTGTCCGCGGTGGTGACGGCCAGGCCGATGTGCTCAAAGGCGGCTTTTAAAACAACACACATTTTGCGTTCATCGTCAACAATGAGAATCCTGCCGTTGCTCATAATGGTTCCTTTATTTAAGACATATATATAAATTCACGTTATTAAAGCGACGGTAATGTGAACTGTATCGTCGCGCCGGAGCCGGAATTGTTAAACGCGCTCATTTTCCCGCCATGTTTTTCTATAATGTTGCGGCTGACCGCCAGACCGAGTCCCGTCCCCTTTGTTTTGGTCGTAAAAAAGGGATTAAATATTTCTTCGGGATCGCCCTCGATACCGGCGCCGTTATCGCTTATTTTAACAAGGGCGACGGGTTTGCCTTTTTTCTGCTCGCGGGATATGTTGACGGTAATTACGGCTTCTCCGGTTTTTACCGCCTGCCGTGCGTTGATGAGCAGGTTCAACAATACCCGGTGAATCATGTCCCTGTCACAGTTTACCCGTAATTCACTGTTGCCGGGATGATATATTATTTTCGTTTTGCCGAATTCCTCTTCCGGGTAGGAATTAATTGCCTCCCGCGTTAGTTGATACAAATCATTCGCGGATAAATTCGGTTTCGGTTCGCGGGAGAACGATAAAAAATCGTTCACCAACCGGTTCAGCCTGTTAATTTCCTCGTTGATAAAACCAAACATTTCATCCGGCTGTGCCGTGTCCTGGTATTTTTCCCGCAGCACATCGCTTGTGCTTTTGATAATGCCCAGGGGGTTACGGATCTCATGCGCAACGGTCGCGGCCATCTGTCCCATAACCGCGAGTCGTTGTGATTTTTGCAGTTCCGATTCGGTTTTCAACAGCATTCTGGTCGCCCAGGTCAAAAAGAAGATCAGTAATATTAACAGCAATAAACTTATGATCGAACCCAGATATAATCCTTTGCGGAAAAAAGTGATAATATTGAAATATTCGGCGCTGGCTTCCAGAACGAGGATAGCTGTATTGCCGTACAGGTCATATATCGGCACGTAAACATTTTTAAAGTGGTTGCCGGCAACGGTATGCAGTTCCGATGTCGCTGTTTGGCCGGTTTCGATCATACGCAATGCAAGGCTGTCTTCGCGCAGGTAACCCCGGCTGACATTTTCCAGCTCCGGACGGGAATCGACGATAACATCGATATTGGCATTAATAATATAGGCGGCTTCCAATTCGTTTTGTGTTCTTAAACGTTCCAGCCTGAGCCTGATATAGGATTGTTCCGTCGGATTATATATATTATTCAGGTCTCTTTCTAAAAGTCCCGAAGCCATAAGGGCCGTTGTTTTAAGACGGGCGTCAAGCCCCTGTTCAAGATAGCCGCCGATTTTATTAATGAACAGGTAACTGCCGATGTTGAACAGCAGTAAAAATAAAAAAGTGACCGAAATTACGGCGATCACCGCCAGTTTTCGCCGGCTTAACAACCGGGAGTTCGGGCTTTTGTTGTTTTTCGAGGTATTAGAAATCATCTGGGGAAAATTTATTTTTTATATTTACCATTGTTAAAGATTTGTTCCCATTCTTCAAGTTCTTTGGGAGTGAGTGTTGTGTTGAATTTATTTTTATATTCCGATTCTATGTCGGGTTGCGGCAATTTTTTTGCCAAAGTTTTCGTACTCCAGACCATACAGCCAATCGAACGTGCCAGGTTGGCCAGGGAACGGTCCGATGTGACCAGGCTGATATTCCGGGGTTGAGGCGATTTTTCGATAAGCCTGATAATGAGCGGATCGGCCTTTTGCGGCGCTTCCGAGAACATTATATTGATGCCGCGCGGCCGGTGGGCTTTTGTTAATCCCTTTAAATCCTGACCGTCAAAAACGATGGTGATGTTTATCTGTTTATTGCCCCGGAAGGCGATGAGTTGTCGAATCAATTCTTCCCGGGCATGCCACAGGGAATTTTTATCGTCATCAGTAATAAATTTTTGTCGCAATATATAGTTGTATCCGTCAACAATGATTAATTGTTGCGCCGTCATCTGAAAATATCCTTCGAATTGATCGTATCCATCACCGCGTCGTAGACATCGTCAACGGTTATGGCTTTCATACAATCCATTTTTTCGCACAAATCCTTGTGACAGCGGCTGCAATCAATATTGTGATAAACCAGTCTGTGTCCCCTGGACGGACTATACGGAAACCATATATCCGGTTCGCCCGGACCAAATAGTCCGACCGTGGGCGTGTCAACGGCGGGGGCCAGATGCAGGGGGCCGCAGTCGTTGGAAATATATACATTGAGATTATGCAGTATCGCGGCAAGCTGTCTGAATGAGAAAAATTCCGGTTCGATAACATCAAATTTGCATAAATCAATTATGGAACGCAAAAGTTTTTCCTCCCCCGGACCCATGGTGAAAAGAATTTGCGTGTGTTTTTGTTTAGCCAGTCTGTTGGCCAATTCGGCAAATCTTTCGGGCAGCCATTTTTTAGCGGGCCAGGACGCGCCGGGATGGATACCGATCAGCTTGTTATACAAGTCATATCCCTTGTAATCCAGATATTTCTTTGCCCATTCTTTTTCTTCCGTGCTTAAAATAATATAAGGATCAACCGGATAAACAGGTATGTTCAGCGGGGCGAGATAGTTCAAGTGAAACTGAACGGCGGATTTTACCCTGCCGTCGTCTTCTATTCTTCGATTATACAGATATTTCCGACCTCGAAAATTACCGCCTATCCTGACTCTCGCACCGGATAGCCACGTGAGGATAGCGGAACGGGGATTGCCGAACAAATCTATGGCCACATCGTATTTTTTAAATATAAGATTAAATATTAATTTAAACTGTTGTAACCTGTTTTTTTTGTTTATCGGTAAAAGACGATATACAGCCGGGTGGTTTTGTAGCAAATTGATGTAGGGTTCTTCCGCAAGATAAGTGATCTCTGCCTCTGGAAACAGTGATTTTAAATTATATAAAACCGGTGTTGTTAGAATAATATCGCCCATAAAACGCAGACGTGAAACCAAAATGTTTTTTATTTTTTTCACATATTCCTCAACGGTTTTAAATTAATACTAAAAAAAATTGGGAATTAATGCAAGGTAAATAGTAATGAAATGATAATTTGGTGTTATTTACTGGTTGTTTAAGATTGAAGGACCGTAAAAAGTTTTCTTTTCATTTTTGATCTGGATGTCTTTTCGAATAAATCCTTCATTGAGCAATTGCTGCAGGATTGTGTCGATATCTTTTTTTGACCAGCCGAACAAACGTTTGATTTCATCGGGGTGAGAGATATAAATGATGGTAAAATACTTTTGCAGGATGGCTTTTCTCGCCTGTTTTTTATTGATCCGACCGGAAATTTTTATTTCATCCGGGTACCGGTTGGTGAACAGGTCCCATAAAAACGTAAACGGATCATAAAATTCCGCAATTTTTGTGACGAACATATTCATTTGCAGTTCCGCCATTGCCCGGTCAAATGCTGTCCTTTTTTGCGGATTCGCCATTCCGCTTGCCAGTTTCAAATCCGCGGTGACCATGGGTGAATTTTCCGATAAAGCATCCATAATTTTTTTTGCTTCACTGGACAGGTTGCCGCTTATATATTTCCGTAAATAAGCATCTTCTTTACCTTCGTTATTTAATAATTTATAAAAATAAGGCAAATAATCCAGTGAAATCATGCTCGGACGGTTTTTTAATGCCTTGCCGTAATAAATTTTTTTGGCGGCGGGTAAAACATCTTTTGCTTCCCAAACCAGGCCAATATAAGGATCATGATGGCTGTGCAGCGGATAAACCGGTTTCCGTTCGCCGCACGCCGCATGCCACAGGCAGGGGAGTTCCGAATTGCGCGCCCTGAATGCAAAACAAAACCCGACGCTGTTAACAAAATCCAGCGCCTCCTTTATGGAACGAACCTGTAATTTTGTTGTTCTGCGGAAAGTGTTATCCCGCAAAAGCTCGATTTTTTCACGAGTCAGCACTATTATTTTTTTCTGTTTTGAGTAACTGATCGAGGATTTTACGATTGGCGCGGGGGAACGCATATTTGTCCATTTCTTTCAGCGTAACCCAGCGCCAATCGGCGCAGCCGAGCGTTTCAGGCATACCTGATATATATTCGCAATTATAAACATACAAAGTGATCGTAAAATGAGTGTATTGATGATTTATTATCGCAAACAGATCGTTAACCTTAACCGAAATCCCCAATTCTTCAAGGATTTCACGCTTCACAGCCTGTTCCGGGGTTTCACCGTCCTCAAGTTTGCCGCCCGGGAATTCCCACAATCCGCCCAGCAGGCCGTTTTCCGGTCTTCGGGCAATGAGGATTTTATCTCCTTTGTAAATGATTCCGGCCGCAATTATATTATGGGGCCGGGGTTTTTTCGCAGTCTTAATCGGATATTCGTGCTGAAGCCCTGATTTTTGAGCTTGACAAAATTCAGCAACCGGGCAAAGCCGGCATTTGGGCAAACGAGGCGTGCAAATGAGCGCCCCCAATTCCATTATCGCCTGGTTGTAATCGCCCGGATTTTCAGTTGCCAGGAGTGATTGCGCCTGCTGTTGAATGATCTTTTTCCCCTGTCCGGATTTGGGATTGCCGGTTATTGTGAACAACCTGCATAAAACCCGGCGGACATTGCCGTCCACCACGGCATAATCCTGTTTAAATGCAATACTCATAATGGCGGCTGCAGTGTATAATCCGATCCCCGGAAGTTTTCGAACACTCTCAAAATCATCGGGAAAGAGACCCTGAAAATTTTTTATTATTTCTTTGGCCGCTTTATGCAGATTACGCGCCCTGCCATAGTATCCCAACCCTTCCCATATTTTCAACACATGGGACAAATCCGCATTTGCCAGCGAGTGTATATCCGGGAACGATTCGATAAATTTCAGGTAATAAGGAATGACTTTGTTGACCTGGGTTTGCTGAAGCATGATTTCAGAGATCCATATTTTATAAGGATCTTTTGTATTCCGCCAGGGAAGATCCCGCAATTCGGATTCGAACCAGGTTGTCAATTTTTTTCTGAATTTTTTTATCCAGCGAGTGTCATTTTTATGTGTCATATATTAAAAAGAGTTGTCAGAGCCAAAAAGACATGTTATATTTGCGGTTTTATGACGACGGCCCCGATTTCAGACAGAGTCTGTTTTAGTTTTTCCAGCATTTTGGGATCTTCATAAGTTCCGATAATAGCCCCTCCGCTGCCGGAGAATTTCGCGCTGGCCCCGACGGACCTGGCCAGGTTTATCATTTCCAGGTTCATCCTGCTGATCGGGAATATTTCCCTTCGTTTATCAAAGTTGTCGTTCATGATCTTTCCGAGTTTTTCCGGTTCATGGTTAAGCAGGCATTCACGGGCTTTTTCAGCCATTTCGGCAAAGAATTTCATGGCATCGATTACTTTCAGGTCGCCGGCCATAAAACGGCCCCTTAAATTACCGTGCGCGATACCGGAAACCTCCGATAAATCGCTGATATAGGCAAGATATATAGGAGGCAGCAGGTTCGGGTCCAGATTTTCATAATTTCCGTGTCCCTGGGTGTCCAGTAATTTTTTATCAAAATCCATATAAACGAGGTTTTCGTAAACCTGTACAACCCTGTCCTGCAGACCTGCGGAAATTTGCAGTTCATCCGTCTCTACACTGAGAATCAATCCCGGGATAAGGGGTTTTGGAATTTCTATTCCGTAAAATGTCATCAGCGCCCGGATTGTCGCCGTCACAATTGCGCTCGATCCCGCCAAACCTACCTGCACCGGTATATTTGAACAGTAGCGTACGGTAAAGTTTTTGTCGGAGAGAATAATGCCTTTACTTATACAATAGTCATAAAACTTTTTAGCGGCGGCTTTGATGAGCCTGATACCTCCGTAATAACCATGTCTCTGAACATCTTTTACCAGGTGTTCGAGATTGGTAAAATAGGAATGATCGCGCTCATTTGGAATGATTTCAATATCCGGGGTTTCATACATTGTCACTTCAGCGAAGAAATCTTTAAAAGTGACGGAAAGTGTTTTCCCATAATAACCATCCGAGGGATTACCCGCAAGTCCGGCACGTGTAAAAGCTTTGGTTCTAACTATCATATAAAATTCTCCTCTGCTGCATTATTATCTGTGTGTATTATGCCAGCTTTTGATTTAATCTTGGTTCAATCCATTGCCAGATTATATTTAAATTTTTCGATTTTTCGATTTCGTTGAGCAGTTCATGACTTGAATCAGGACAAATATAAAATTCTTTATCTTTACTTCCTAATATATTAAATAGCGACAGAGCCCCTTCTTTGCTGATGATTTTATCATTGCCGCCAAGCATTAATAAAACCGGGGTTTGAATATCACCGGCTTTTAATTTTGCTTTTTTTATCACATTCAGCATTGAGAAAAATAAACCGGCGCTGGTACGGTCATGAACCAGTTCGTCCTTCTCGTACATTTCAACGACGACTTTGTCATGGGACAATTCATCGGGATTGATTCCGTTGTTCATTGTTACGGATGGGGCACAAAACGATATTATTTTACCCAAACTCATCTTCCAGGCGGGAATTTTAATCGAAATATCAAAAGCCGGAGATGTGAATATTACCCCTCCCAGATCATGATTTGAATATTTTGTCAGATAATCGAAAACGATCAGACCGCCCATGCTATGACCATATAAAAACAAAACTTTATTGTTTTGTTGAACTTTTGTTACGGCAATTAATTGGTCAACCTGCGCGGCAAAATCGCTGAAATGCGATATATGTCCCCTTTTTCCTTCGGATTTACCGTGACCCTGAATATCAAGGCCAAACAGGGCAAATCCTTTTGGCAGTAAATAATCAATGATGTTTTTATACCGGCCGGAATGTTCCCCCATTCCGTGAACAAATATTAAATTTGCCCGGTGATTCCTCTGCGGGATCCAGTATTGGTAATATATTTTTATTCCGTGTCCGGTTGTGAAAAAATTTTCCCTGTAAATGTGTTTGGTTTCCATATTCGCACTTTTTAAAAGTTATATGTTGTTTTATGATCTAATTTAAAAGGCAATGCCCTGTCAATAATAATTTCTTCCGGGCTTATTTTTGTTCGATAAACAAGAATTTCCACTCCGGTTTTATGAACTTTATCCAGCGTTTGTGAATAGGTTGGATCAATATCTATTGCCGGTCTGAACAGGTCGGCATCCGTTCTCTGCACAAGATAAAACATAACCGCCCTGTGCCCCAATTTGACCATATTGGCCAGTTCCAAAAGATGTTTGGTGCCGCGGGCCGTTACGGCATCGGGGAAAAAAGCGGTATTGTCCTTTGCCAGCGTCACATTTTTTACTTCAACATAACAAAGGGTTTTATTTTTTTGTAACAGTAAATCAATGCGGCTGTTTTCGCCGTATGCAACCTCCGATTGAATTTTATCAAAATCAATTAATTCGGGAATTCGTTTGTTTTTTATTGCCTCTTTCACAATTTTATTGGGATACATCGTATTAATACCCACCCAGTTTTGATGGACATAAATCAGTTCCCATGTATATTGATATTTCCTTCCCGGTTTAGGGTGGAATGATACCAACACTGGACTGCCCGGCTTATCACATGATAACATACTGCCGGTATTGGGACAATAGGCAGTTATGGTTTGACCGGTATCGAGACTGATATCGGCTAAAAATCGTTTATAACGTTTTAACAATATTCCTTTTCGCAGGGGGGGCAATTTCATCTTGTACTATCTGATCCTGTTAAACCAATGTATATCTCTTAACGTTTTTCGTTTTCTTCTTCCGGTTTTGGGATTTACCGGGTATCCGGCCGCGATTAAAGCTACCGGTTTGTATTTGGCCGGAAGATTAAGCGCCTTTTTTATTCCTTTCTCGCTGAACCAGCCAATCCAGCAGGTTCCGATACCCAGGTCTTGCGCCTGTAAAATAAAATGTTCACCGGCAATTCCGGCATCGATCAAATAAAAATGCAGTCCGGTTATTTGTTTGCCTATCCTGTTCGTCAGCAGATCACGTTCGGCCAGCAGAACGACGATAACCGGAGCTTTTGCAGCCCATTTTGTGACGGCATATACTCCCGAAAAAGCAAACCGGGTCAAACGGGTTTTTACTTCCGGATCGTCAATAATCATAAAACGACAGGGTTGGGAATTACTTGCTGACGGCGCCAATCGGGCGGCTTCAACACATTTTAAAAGTTCTTTTTTCGCAATTGGCCGGTCCTGGTATTTTCTTACACTTTTGCGTGCTTTAATTAATTGTAAAAAGTTGTTTTTATGATTTGGTTTATACAAATGTCCTCGGTCATTATATGTTTTTTATTCCAAAAGCTCGGACACCTTTACGAGTTGATAACCACGATTATGCAGACTGTCAATCAGGGCCGGGACCATGTGATGAATTTGATTATTTTTCCTTTGTGAATCCAGGTGCATGAGAATAATACCGCCATTGGATTTTTTAGATGATCCGTTGCCAAAATTCAGGATTTTATCCATGACCTGCTGTGGAGTTTTGTATATTGTGGACGTCGTATCGATGACCCAGTCATGTGTGTCCAGGTTTTCACCGTTGCCCAATGTCCAGCCGATCTGCCGGTACCCCAATTCGGAAGCCCATCTCCTTATTTGCAGATTGTGCTCGCCGTACGGCGCTCTCCAAAAAGGGCTCATTTTGGTTTTTGTTATTTTTTCAAATAATTTCGATGTTTTATCTAATTCGCTATGCAGTTTTTTTTCAGTAATGCCCGGGGCTGTTTCATGTTTTTGATTTTTAACAAATGTTGTCAAATGCGGATGACTCCAGGTATGATTGCCGATCTCATGCCCTTCTTTCACCATTCTTTTGACAATATCCGGGTAGGTTTTTAAAAAACTGCCGGTTAAAAACATGGTGCACTTTATTTTTTTTTCAGACAGATAATCCAAAATTTCGGCGGCTGCGCCGTCTCCGGCGCCTCCATCAAATGTCAGGGCGATATTCTTTTTATTTATATTTCCACGTGTGAAATCCCTGGCCAGAAAATCGAGGCGGGGTCTGCCGTAATATGTAATGATTTTTTGCAGAATGGCCGTATTCCCGTCCGTATCCAAACCATGTACGATGATTTCATTCGAACCGTAATTGAGTTTAATGTCTTTGAATTCGAATTTATTTTGTTCCGGGAGTGTTACAGCCGTTAAACGGCCGTTTACCTTAAGGCTGAGGATGATACTGTCCGCCGCCTCGCCGATTATATCGATCGTATTGGATACGACCATCGCGTCGGGTGTTTTTTTGATATTAAATTCAGTCGTATCGGGTTGCAGGGCCGGGTATCTTCCGGTGGAGATCAGGCTGTTTTGTTGTTCAATCCGTAACAACCGGATCTCATCGGAAAGGTTTCGTAGTGAAATCCATAAAATTATAAAAATTACCGCGATGCCCATATAAAGAAATACTTTTAACGGTTTTATATGGAGCCTGTGCATAATTGAAGCGCGGTGGTCCGCCGAAGTTTTCGGCTTTATGTTAAACAAGGCAAGGAATGATTTCAGAAATGCCCTGGATAAACATGACAAACTACAAAAAGTCTGACCAAGAAAGTGTAACTCGCATTCACTGCAAATGTACTCTGAACAGTGCTGACATTTTTTCCGTGATTTACGATCAGGATGATTTATGCAATAATGTTCCATTTTTTATGACCGGATAAATTTTTTTTGAAATTAATAATTCTAACATCAATAATAAAGTTTTTTTTTAAATAGCGGATAATATTTTTATGGTACGTTTACAGGGGTCCGGTCATAATAAATTGTCTGAGAAATAAAGAAATTGTTTGAACTGTCATAATAATTTCATATTATAATATTCGTAAATATTATCAAGAACCGGTGTCCGTTTATCGGATACCGGTGAATTTGCAGTAAATAAAAGGGGCAGGCCATGAAAAATTCCAAAATTCGTAAAGCCGCGTGGGATGGAACATTTTATCCGGCAGACCCTGAAAAATTGGTAAAAATGATAGATGGTTTTTGGAAAAAAGAAAGCTCGATAAATATTGCCTCCCGGATAATCGGTTTGATTGCACCCCATGCCGGGTATGAATATTCCGGGCAGACCGCGGCGGCAGCTTACAGGCAAATAGAAGATAAAGAATATGATAAAGTAATTATTTTAGCTCCAAGTCATACGGAAATATTTAACGGCGTTTCGATATTTAACGGCGAATACTATGAAACACCTCTTGGATTGATTAAAGTGGATCAGGAACTGGCAAAAGCGTTGTGTGCGAAAAATTCTCTTATAAAGTTGTCTGACGCCGGTCACCGGACTTTTGGCAACCGGGCTGAACATTCGCTTGAAGTGCATTTGCCGTTTTTACAAAAAGCTTTAAAGAATGATTTTGAACTGGTCCCTATTGTTTTTCATGATTATCGCTGGGAAAATTGCAAGGCGTTGGGCAATGCTATTTCGGAAGTTCTGAACGGGAAATATACGGCACTGATCGTGGCCAGTTCCGATTTATATCACGGCTATTCTTATGAGGACTGTATTCGTATTGATAGTGAAACTGTGAAGGGTATTGAAGCGTTTGAACCTGAAAATTTTTGTGCTGGATTCCACATGTCAAGATATCAGGCGTGTGGCGCCGGGCCTATAACAGCAATGCAGGTTGCCGCAAGGGAAATGGGAGCGAAAGAAGTAAAGATTATCGCAAGAACAAATTCTGCGGATATCACGGGTATTAAAAGCGGCTGGACCGTTGGTTATGTTTCCGCCGTTATTACAAATTGAAAAATTATGACGGAAGAAAAAATTGCAATTATAGGAACCGGTAAAGTTGGCAGGGCATTCGCAAAGGCTTTATGTAATACAGGATTACGGGTTGCCGCAGTATACGATCACCATATCGAAAAAGCAAATCAATGTGCGTTATTCTGTGAAAATAAAACAAAATATTTGCCTCTTGAAAATTTTCCGGGGGATTTGAGGTATTTGTTCCTGTCCGTTCCCGATGATCGCATTTCATCCGTTGCCCATGAAGTAGCCGAAAAAGTACCGATTTCTTCACAGACAATTGTTGCGCATTTTTCGGGCGCGCTCGGTTCCGATGCGCTATCACCGTTAGCTATTAAAACAAAGCATCTCGTTTCATTTCATCCGGCACAAACATTCCCCGGTCTGGAACAGGACTGGCAAAGATTCAGCGGAATTTATTTCGGCATCGAGGGGGATTCGTATTCCATGGATAAATTAACCCGGATCGTGAATATATTCAAGAGCCGCTTTGTTATAATTCCTGCCGATAAAAAAGGGCTGTATCACCTTGGATGTGTCATTGCCTCTAATTATTTTGTTTCATTGATTAACGGGGCATTGCAAGTGATGGCGTCTGTCGGTTTTTCGGAACAAGAGAGTATAGAAATTTTACAGCCATTAATAAACAGCACGTTTAATAATATAAAGGATAAAGGTCCGGCGCTGGCGGCAACCGGTCCGATCCCGCGCGGCGATGCGGGGACCGTAAAAATGCATCTTGAAAATCTTGAAAAATATAATCCGGAACTGATCCCCTTTTATATTGAATTGGGAAACCGCTTGATAAAAACCGTTTATGGTATGCCGGACAGCGACAAACAAAAACTGGATCGAATTAAAGATATGCTGATGACCAAAAAACAGGTGTCGGGGCGTGAGGATGAATGATTATCATGTACATACTTTTTTATGCAAACACGCAGAGGGACAGGTTTATGAATATGTCGAATCGGCGATAAAAAAAGGAGTTGAGCAAATCGGATTCGCCGAGCATATACCAATACGCGGTCTGCATGATCCTGATGGACGTATGCGAATTGACGAATTTGAATTGTACCTGAAATTCATTAAAGAGGCGCAAAAAAAGTACAAAGAAATTAAAATACTGCTGGGCATTGAAGCGGACTATATGCCGGTCCATATGAGTTTTATTGAAGATTTTTTGAATCAATACACTTTTGATTTTATCATCGGTTCCGTTCATTTTATTGATGAGTGGGATTTTACCAATCCTTTATATCAGAAGCATTATGAGAATTACGATATTGATCATACTTACAGGCAATATTACAAGCTGGTACGTGAAGCCGCCGGAACCGGACTTTATGATATAATCGGGCATTTTGATATTCCCAAAAAGTTTGGCTATAGGGCCACGGTCGATTTGAGCCGGGATATAAATGAAACATTAAAAATCATCAAAGATAACGATCTTGTTCTGGATGTAAACACCTCCGGTCTGCGGAAACCGGTAAAGGAGATACATCCGTCGGAAAAAATATTGCAACAGGCGCTTGAGTATAATATCCCGGTTATTTTGGGAAGCGACGCTCACCAGCCCTCGCATGTCGCATACGCATTTGAAGAAACCAGGGATTTATTGAAAAAAATTGGTTTTAGTGAAACCTGTGTTTATGATAAAAGGAAACGAAAAAGCATTCCCTTATAATCACGGTTGAATACCAAAAAGAAAACGGACTGAATGTGGATTTTACATTAGAATTAAAAAATGTGTTTTTTAAATATTCGGGTATAAGCGGTTCCGATAAAAACGTTTTGGAAAATGTTTCACTGAAATTGAGTAAAAGTGAATGTATCGCTATATTGGGTCCAAGCGGATCCGGAAAAACAACATTGATTCAGCATTTTACGGGATTGTTAAAACCGGTTAGCGGACATGTTTATTTTAACGGACGTGATATCTGGACAAAAAAATTCCCCTTTAAGGAATTACGCAGAAAAATAGGGCTGGTGTTCCAGTTCCCGGAATCTCAATTATTTGAAGAGACCGTTTTTAAAGATATTGCTTATGGACCGCAAAAATTAGGATTTACGGATTCAGAAATTCAAAATCGGGCAAGGAATGCCATGCAGGCTGTCGGCCTTGATTTTGATTTTTTCTCCCACCGCTCTCCTTTTAAATTGAGCGAGGGGGAAAAAAGGCGGGTTGCTATTGCCGGAATCCTGGCAATGAACCCCGGCATGGTTGTGTTTGATGAACCAACAGCCGGTCTTGATCCAGGCGGGATCAGACGGTTCGAAGAAATTGTTAACAAGTTGCTGAATTACGGTACATCGGTTGTCCTGATCACCCATAATATGGATTTTGTGGCGCTGATCGCGCAGAGGGTGATATTAATGGTAAAAGGCCGAATTCTTTTTGACGGGCGGCCCATCGACTTGTTCAATAACAGTGAATTAATGAAAGTATCCGGCCTGGAAGTACCGGGTGTTATTTCATTTTTAAAAAATTTGAAAAAACCGTTACCCGAGACGATTAACAGGTCTGGCGGATTGGATGAATTGTTGAAACGAGTGAAAAAAATAAATCATGATTTATTGGAATAACATTTGATCCCCTACGAGTTTTTTATTCAAATATTTTATAATTGTCGGGCTCTATAAGGTATTATGGAATGGATAAGTTTTAGTGATACAGATTAAAGAAATAAAAATAATTATGAAGGTGTTTAATAAATAGTATGATTTTGTCGATAATTTTTCAGGTTGATTGTCCATTATTAAGACATTTGTTTTAAAGGTGAACAATTCTCAAGGTGGCCCCTCATAGAAATTAATATACGTGAATTACATTTTTGTAATTAAATTAAATACAATATTGAAAACAGTGATTTTAGAGCTGTTAAAAGTACTGTAAATAAAGGACTTTTAATTACCAATTTGTGGCAAATAATTTGCATTCATTTATTAAATTAGTTTTTTTAGAGTTTAAGGGATAAATAAAATTATGATTGCAGCAGGAATAGTTGAAGGATTTAATATTGCCGATGTAGACTTTGAAGCTCTCAATAATATCGAAGCATCAAGTAATGGTTTATCCGGTTTTGAAATGTATTATCCCAAATTCAGCCGGAATTCGGAAATCAGAAAAATTTACGACTTGATAAAAAAAGTTTCAAAGAGTAATGCATCAATATTAATAGAAGGAGAAACAGGTACAGGTAAAGAGCTGATAGCCAGTACAATCCAGGCGCAAAGTTTACGTGCGAACAAACCTTTTGTAACCGTTAATTGCGCTGCGCTGCATGAAAATCTACTTGAAAGTGAGTTGTTCGGACATGAAAAGGGAGCATTTACCGGAGCAATTTCAACACATAACGGCAAGTTTGAACAGGCGGACGGTGGGACATTATTTTTAGATGAAATCGGGGATATGCACCCGTCAACACAAGCCAAGATTTTGCGGGTTTTGCAAGAAAAACAAATTAATCGTGTTGGGGGTAATAAAATAATTGACGTCGATGTTCGAATTATTGCCGCAACAAACAAAGATCTGGCAAAAGATATTGAAGAAGGAAGGTTCAGAGTTGATTTATATTACCGGCTGAATGTTGTTCCCTTACATATTCCTTCTTTGCGGGAAAGAAAGGAAGACGTCCCGATGCTGGCCGAATATTTTCGGCGTAAATTTTCCCACGAATTAAAAAAAGATGTCCGCGAATTAAGCAGGGATGCGCTCAATTTGCTTGTCAGTCATTCATGGCCCGGTAATATCAGGGAATTGAGAAATATTATTGAACGGGCCGTGCTTGTCGTCCCGGATGGACGGAAAATTACCCCCGAAGTGCTAACTATGTCCGGTAAGGACTATTTCGGCTCCGGAGCTGTCGAACGCAGAGAAGGTGAAAGAACCGGGACTAATTTCAAAACACTGAATCTTGAGGCAATTGAAAAGGAAGCAATTATTGTCGCCTTGCAAAGATCAAAATGGGTTCAAAAAGTGGCGGCGGAAATGTTAGGCGTCTCACCCCGAGCTTTAAATTACAAAATATCTCAGCATAATATAACATATCGCGGCTGGCGTAAACATAGTTAACAAACACAAATTTTCATGGTTTTTAAAAAATATGATATCCGGGTAAAGCGACTTTTAATATTATTTTTCTGTTCTTTAATATTAATGGTATTACCTCTGAAAGCACAAACAGCATCTCTTACTATAGAATGGGATGCCAATAACGAAGAAGATTTATTGGGTTACAGGATCTACTGGGGAATTATACCCAAAAAATATACTGAAAGTTGTTGGGTCAGTTCACTGACGAAATACAAGATTACCGGTCTGAAGGACGGCGTCCGTTATTTTTTCGCGATAACGGCCGTAGATTTTTGGGGCAATGAAAGTGTGTTTTCAAAGGAAGTTTCGGCAGTCGCGGGTACAGCGCCCTTAATTCCTTCCGTTATAGAGTTGGGAAATAATTATCCCAACCCGTTCAACCCGTGTACATATATCGATTTTGTCGTACCGGAACGGGTTTTTGTAACCATATCCGTATTTAACAGTCTTGGTCAAAAGATCCGAACCCTGGAAAATAATATTTTTGAGGCCGGCAAGTATTATACATACTGGGACGGATATGATGACAAAGGGCAAAAGGTCGCTTCGGGAGTTTATTTTTATCAATTGGAAGCAAGGACTCAATTATTTAAAAAAAGTATGATTTTAGTACATTAGTATAATCCCTGTTAGGAGCATGATACAGGTCTAAATGTTACTGTGAAAATACATTTTTGTACTTCGGTCGTTCAATTATGTTATAGATTGTTAATATCTCTCGGGTTGAATTGATATAAATCTTTAAAAAACAAATGTTTTATATGGCACAGCTTTTGTTTGTTTTTTAAAGATTTTTTTGTGTAATCGTTTTTTAATATTTGAGGTTTTGATGATTTACTTTTCAAGGGAAAGATTGTATAGAATTGTTATATTTATTTTTTTGCTGACCGCTCCGGTTGCCGCCGGCGATCTTGAAATATCCTGGATGGAAAATACGGAACCTGATTTGGCCGGATATAGATTATATTACGGAAATTCATCCGGTAATTATGATCAGAAAATCGATGTCGGCAACAAAACAATTACCGTTGTACAGGATCTCAAGGATGGACTTGAATATTATTTTTCTTTGACCGCTTATGATTCTGCAGGAAATGAAAGCGGCTTTTCCAAAGAATCTTTTTGCGTATTAAATGATTCCCGGCAATTGACAGTGGATTCGGTAAGAGTACTCAGCGCTTTTGATATAGTGGCCGTTTTTAATAAAAAGGTAGATCCCGTCACGTCCCAGAATCCGGAGAATTATTCAATTGATGGTAATATTCAAATTTCAAAGGCACTTTTACAAAAAGACGGGAAATCTGTTCGATTGATTACAGACGGGCATGAATACGATATAACTTACACGCTTTTAATTAATAATGTGCTGGATATTTCACTTCCGTCAAATAAAATCTCCAATGGAACCGTAACGTATCAGGTTATTGAAAAAAAGCTGGATGTTATACCGCCGGCAGTTATTTTAATCAATGCTGTATCCCCCACCAATATAGATATTTATTTTAATGAACCGGTCAACGCCGCTTCGGCAACAGATATCAGGAACTATTCCATAGATCATAATATTAATATCTCATCCGCCGCAATGAAGGAAGAAAATATTGTACGTCTCGAAACATTACCTCAATCCGTGAATTTAATATACAATCTGACATTAAATAACATATTTGACACCTCGGATAATAAAAATATCATACATGACAACAGTTCTTTCTTATACAGTTATTCGCCGGGGGATATTACAAGTCCCGCAATTTCACTGGTTCATCTTCCGCGAAATGACCAGATCGATATTATGTTCAATGAACCGGTAACGAGGAAAAGCGCTGAATCGCTTACAAATTATAGTATTAACGGAGGTATCCAGGTCCATTCGGCACAACTGGATACAAATCATCAAGTCGTGCACCTGAATACAACAGAACACCGGACCGACCGGCATTATGCCGTTAAGATCAATTATATCAGCGATTTGAGCCCATATGCGAACACGGTATCTTCCGGGATGGAGAATACCTATCTTTACGGGCCTCCGGATTTAATATCTCCTTTTATCCGAACTGTCGAAGTGATCGATAATACTCATATTAATATTTTCCTTTCCGAAAAAGTAGATGAAATCACTGCTGAGCGGGCGGAGAATTATATTATAAATTCCGGCGTCCAGGTTTTGGAAGCACAATTGACCATTACAGATGACATAATCAAACTGGTGACAACTCCTCATGTTTTTAATAAAATATATTCGATTGCAATCAAAGGTGTGCGGGACTGTTCATTTAATTCAAATGAAACGGATGATACATTTTATTTTCAATATGCGGTTGAATCTGAAAATAATCAAACCGGTCCTTTGATTGCCGGGGTAGAAGTTAAGGATTCGACAACGGTTAATGTTTATTTTAATAATCCCGTGGATATTAAATCTGCCGAAAATATTAATAATTATATTATAGATAACGAGATGGGGATTTTGTCGGCAACTCTCGATAACAAGGTTAATATTGTCAAATTAAAAACGTTACCGCATCAAGCGATGAAAACATATACTCTGAGTACAAACGGAATATATCTAAACGGGCAAAACAGTACCTATCTACCCCCGGCAAATAATATCAGATATGTATACAAAGGAGGGGACAACCTGGGCCCGGTTATAACACTTGTAAAGCCCGTTGATAATGAAAATATCGATATATTGTTCAATGAAGCACTTGCCCTGTCCGAAGCGGAAAAAACGGAAAATTTTAGAATTATGGAAGGCCTTAATATTCTGGAAGCGCGATTGGATGCGACAAAACATGTTGTGCATTTACGAACCGAACCGCATTCTCTCGGACAAAAATATACTCTACGGATTAATAATATAACTGATGACAGTCCCAAACAAAATTTATGCAGGCCGAATTCCTTTTTTACATATAAAACAGATGATAAAGATGATCTTCCGCCTTTTATCAAACGCGTGAACGTAATCGATACGGAATTACTGGAAATTCATTTTAGTGAACACGTGAATGAAAATGATATCTTGTTGATGGAAAATTATGATCTGAATAATGATATAGAAATTTTTTCAATCGAAAGGGGAGGCGCCGGTAATATTGTTGAGATGAAAACCGGAATACTTGAACCCGGCACGTTATATGACCTGCAGGTAAGAGGTATAAGGGATTTATCAAATAATATGATACCGGAAAACAACACATATTCATTCTATTATCATTCGAGCCCTTCACCGACGGGACCGAAAATCACCAATATAAAGTCGATTAAAAATAATGAAATCATATTAAATTTTGATAAGGAATTAAGTAAAGAAACGGCTGAGGATATCGGGAATTACAGGATTGACGGCAATGTGAAGATTGTCTCAGCGGAACTGCAAACATTGCCCGAACAGGTGAAATTACGGACAACCGAACATCAACTGAACCAGGGTTATGTGATCGAAACCGGAAATATAACCGGAACAGATGAAAAAAAGAATAATTTAATTGTCCCTTTTTATTATTTTATGGATGATTCCGATATCGAACAACTGGTTATAGACAATGTTGAATTTTTGAACAATAACAGTGTCAAACTCTTTTTTAATAAACCGCTGGATGCCGTTACAGCCGGGAATATAAATAATTATAAAATCAGCCCGGGCATTGATGTCATTTCCGCACAGGTAGATGTTCAGGAGGATCAGGTTGTTTTAGTCACTTCAAGCCATGTTAACAGCATACCCTATACATTAAAAGTTGAAAATGTAAAAGCGCTTAACGATAAATTGACGGAAAAGTCGCCTTTGCTTTATTATACTTATTCTTATTTGCCGTCGTTGCGGATACTTTTTGAAGGCAGGGAAAATCTTGAAATGGATAATGTTGCAATCGGGGAAAAATATTATGTGGACAGAAATTATATCTTAACCGCAATCCCCGATGAAATGAAAAATGCCAGGATGATTAAAACTCCCAACAATGATAAAGATAAAACCGATGAACGATATTTTACCCTGCAACTCACAAACGATGCCGTTGTTTATATTGCGTATGATTCCCGGGCGTCGTCCTATCCGGAATGGCTGCTTTATAATTTTACGAAAACGAAACTGAATCTTGGGGTAACGGATCCCGTTGAAAAGCTTGATGTCTGGAAAGGATTGTTTGAAGGCGGAGAGATTGTGCTGGGCGGGAATAACGCAAAGGGGGCCGCTGATGTCAGAAGTATGTACCTGGTGATTGTTAATGAAATAAGCTCGGATGTGTTATTTGACGAAAAACCCCCCGGAACGCCGTCTTCTACGGAAACAAAACCCGAAACATTCAACCTGTTTCAAAATTATCCGAACCCCTTTAATCCAGAAACGACAATCCGTTTTGAGATATCTTCAGAAATGTTCGTGGAACTGGAAATTTATGATATTCTGGGTAGAAAAGTGATAACCTTATTTGATTCGAAAGCCGATCCGGGATTTTATAATATGATTTGGGACGGCCGGAATGAATACGGCGCTGTAGTAGCCACCGGGATATATTTTTATCGATTGAATGTATGGAAAGCTGCTGAAAACGGGTCATCGGTAAAGAAAAATTTTAAATCATTGGTTAAAAAGATGATGTTTCTGAAATAAAAGTATGATTGCTGTCATACTCCTAAAATTTTCAAACGGACATTTAACATAAAAGCCATTTATTCTTTGAGTTGATGGCTTTTTTTCATTATGTTTTTACATGATAACATAATGTTTTTATTTATTATGTATTTGAATTAACATTATATTTATGTTGATTAATAGTGTTGTTTTAATTATATTTTGAGAAACAATTTCAGTCTGCAGGGTATATGAAACGACTTTTAAAAATAATTACCATCCTTTTTTTAATGTTATCTGTCAATTTTCTTGCTGCGCAGGAGCTGAAAGATATAACGTATTATCAGAATGATAATACGACAGGGGAAAATTCAGATTCCATAACCGGTCAGGAAACTTTATCCCCGGAAACAAACGACCTGAATAAAAAATTATTCGGCATTCAATTTTTCGATCAATTTTCAATAAAACAATCCGAATCAACCGGGGGAGATGTCTCTTCCGATTACCCGTTAGGACCGGGTGACGTTTTGGGGATATATCTTGGCGACAAAGCGCAACAACATTTTGAAGTGCGTGTCAGCGCCGACGGTAAAATATATGTTCCCACAGTCGGCCTGTTCAATGTTTATGGTATGACAATGGAAGAATTTAAATTTCAACTGGATAAACGTCTTGAACGATTGTACAGTAATTATATTGTAGACGTCATGCTGATCACACCAAAACAGGTTCGGATAAGCGTTGTCGGGGAAGTGAAAGCGCCGGGGAATTACTCGCTTAACGCGTTAAATACGGCTCTTGATGCCGTCCTTTATGCCAAAGGACCAACTGAAGACGGATCTTTGCGAAACATACAGCTTTACAGAAAAGACAGCCTGATAACCAATATCGATTTATATGATTATCTGCTCAAATCAAAAAATCCTCAAAAGTTATATCTGCAAAATCGTGACCGAATATTTGTACCGGTGTTAAAGAACATGGTCGAGGTTAGCGGTGAAGTGTACCGGACAAAAATATTTGAGCTGTTATCCCATAAGCGGGAACGTTTGTCCGATTTAATACAACTGGCAAGCGGATTCAGGGACATGGCATTGCTTGAGAAAATTGAATTGAGCCGTTTAAATCCCGACGGACACCGCAGCGTTTATTATTATGATTATCGCAAGATCGAGAAAGATATAAACTCTGCCGAGAATGTTTATCTGCAAAACAACGATCAAGTCCATGTTTATTCTATTCTGGATCGTGTTCATAAACAGATTGTTTCCATTTACGGCGAAGTGAAAAATCCGGGTGAATATGATCTGGAAAAAAACCTGCGTGTGAGTGAACTTGTATTAAAAGCCGGTGGTCTGACCCGCAGCGCGTTTTTACTTGAAGCGGAAGTCGCCAAAGTTGATCCGCAAAAACCGTTTAAAATAAGCCGTTTGGAACTTGATAGTGTATTAAAAGGTGAAGCGCCGGAACAGGATGTTTTACTGGAAGCCGATGATCAGGTATTTATCCGGCGTATACCCCAATGGGAGGTCGGACCGCTTGTGGAAATTAAAGGGCAAGTCCGGTTCCCCGGTTTTTACCCGATTGTGAAAGATTCTACTTTTTTAAGCCAGGTGATAAAAAATGCCGGCGGGTTGACCGAAAAAGCAAATATCAGCGAGGCAAAACTATTTCGTTACAGCGAGCCTGTTATTGAGGACAAGGAATTTGAGCGGTTAAAGGAAATGCGCCGTAATGAGATGAGCGAACACGAGTACGATTACTTTGTCATGAAACAAAACAGTCGTGATGTAAACAATATCGTGGTCGATTTTATGAAATTACTGACGCGGGGAGATAAAAAAGAAGATATCATATTAAAAACGGGTGATATCATTTTTATACCGGAACAGCCGAGTGTGGTCATGGTAACAGGCAGGGTTTCAAAGAACGGCGGCATTATTTATAAAGAAAACGCGGATTTTGATTATTATATAAAAAAGGCGGGCGGTTTTACCTGGGATGCCGATTCCAAACATACAAAGATCATCAAAGTAACCGGTGAGATCAAAGACGATGAAGATGTAGAAAAATTTTCACCTGGAGACCGAATCTGGGTGCCGCGCAAACCGGACAGGGACTTTTGGAGAATTTTCCGCGATACGATGCTGGTTGCCGGTCAACTGGCAACCATATACCTGGTCATAGAAGGAGCCATTGAATAGTAAATATGCCCACAAAACAACAAAAGAATGCCGATAACAACATTTCGGAAATCCATTTGCTTGATTTCATAAGTATTATCGTAAACAGCAGGTGGAAAATAATACGAAATTTCACCGTTATTGTCGTTATTGTGATTATTTTTTCATTTATACTACCCAGAAAATACACGGCGGAGACCACCCTGATGCCTCCCCAGGAAATGGAAAAAATGTCCATGAGCGCCCTGCTCACCGATGTCAATGTGCCCGGATTGGCGCTGCCGGCCGCTACTGCTTCCACTTCCGAAATAATGGTGGAAATATTAAAGAGCCGTTCCGTAAATGAGCAGGTTTTGAAACGAAAATTTGCCTGTAAAAATGATTCGCTGCCTTTGTATAAATGTTTAAAATCCCCATCTTTGGCCAAAGCTTTAATCAAAATGAGCCGAACAGCGCGTTTTTCGGTATCCAAACAGGGGATCATTTCAATTGCCGTTGAACTGAATAACCGGAAACTGGCTGCTGATGTCGCCAACGCGTATGTGGAGGAGTTGGATCGGATCAACCAGGAGAAAAGCGTTTCCCGGGCAAAAAATTCCCGTATTTATATCGAATCGCAACTCCGGGAAACGAACAATAAACTGAAAACCGCAACCAAGGAATTGGCAGTTTTTCAACAGCAAAACAAGGCCGTTTCACTTGAAGAGCAAATGAGGGCCTCCATCCAGCAGGCCGGTGAACTAAAGGGGCAAATTATAGCCAAGGAAGTTCAAATCGGGGTGATGCTGCAGACAATGAAACCGCAAAATCCGCTGGTTGTCCGGGCGCAAAAAGAACTGGATGAATTAAACCGGAGATACAAAGAACTTCAATACGGGGAGGCGACTTTGGAAGAACCGGAGGGAGAGTTCTATCTGCCGTTTACGGATGTTCCCGAAGTCGGATTGAAACTGGCGGAATTAACGCGCGAGGTAAAAGTTCAGGAAACGGTGTGGGAATTATTGAATCAACAATATTATCAGGCGAAGATCGAGGAAGCCAGGAATACGCCAACCGTACAGGTGCTGGATTACGCCGAACCGCCTGTTATACCAAGCTCTCCGAAGAAAAAGGTGCTGGTGATTGTTTTTGGTTTGCTCAGCATCCTGTTAACGATTTTGTGGGAATTTACACTGCATTTTTATGAAAATTTAAAAAAATATCCCGCGGAAAAAGAACGACTGGATTCTATTTTTTCAGAGTTTAAAAAGGATTGGAATATTTTTAAGAATAAAATTCCTCATAAAAAATAACAGTTACGTTCGAGTTCTCCCTGCCCTGAATTATTTATTTCAATTCACGTCATATTTGGGATATTTTAATGAAAAGCACAACACAACATGGGATGTAACCAGAACAATGTATGCCCGGCATAGCCATATAATAACGAGGAGTGATTATGGAAAATTATATATCAGATAAAGCAATATTGGGAAATGGTACGGCCGTTGGTCATTTTACGGTTATTGAAGATTTTGTCATGATCGGGGAAAACTGCCAGATCGGTCATAATGTCGTCATCCGGGAAGGGTCCGTAATCGGCGATAATGTCCGGATTGATGATTGTACCGTCATCGGCAAGCAGCCGATGCGGGCAAAACGCAGTATATTCAAAGATGAAAAGAAACTTCCGCCAGTTAAAATCGGAAATAACTGCATGTTCGGGGCACAGGTGGTCATTTATACCGGCTGTGAACTGGCGGACAATATTCTGGTTGCGGACGGCGCGGCCGTGCGCGAAAACGTAACCATCGGTGAATATACGATCATCGGCCGCAGCGCTACGGTGGAAAATTTTACGACCATAGGGAAAAAGTGTAAACTGGAGACCAATTGTTATATTACCGCCTATTCACAGGTTGGCGATTACTGCTTTATCGCACCGGGCGTGCATACGACTAATGATAATTTTCTGGGCCGTACCGAAGAACGATTCAAGCATTTTAAAGGCGTGACCATCAAAACCGGCGGACGTATCGGGGGCCACGCGGTGATCTTGCCCGGCAGGGTGATTGGTGAGGACGCGGTTGTCGGCGCCGGGGCCGTTGTGACCCGGGATGTGGAACCGGGGACGATCGTGATCGGCGCGCCGGCAAAATTTTTCCGTAATGTGCCGGAGGAACAATTGTTAAAAAACCAGGGATGGGATTAGGAGAAGTTCAGGGTGAATATATTGACAATCATTGGCGCGCGTCCGCAGTTTATTAAAGCCGCGCCGGTATCTCGTATATTGCGCACGCATCATAAAGAATATCTTGTCCATACCGGACAGCATTACGATGAAAATATGTCCCGTTTGTTTTTTGAAGAGCTCGATATCCCGGAGCCGGATGTAAACCTGGGAATCGGGTCCGGGCTACATGCGGAACAAACCGGGAAGATGATGATCGCGCTGGAAAAGCTGATTTTGGCCCAAAAACCGGATTGTGTGATGGTTTACGGCGATACCAACTCCACCATAGCCGGTTCCCTGACGGCGAGTAAATTAAATGTCCCGGTTGCCCATGTAGAAGCCGGTCTGCGCAGTTTTAATATGTCAATGCCGGAAGAGATCAACCGGATATTGACCGATAAAATTTCGAATTTACTGTTTTGTCCGACCGTTACCGCTTTTGAACATTTGCACAGGGAAGGGATCGTCAAGGGCGTGCACCTGACCGGCGATGTCATGTACGACGCCGCGCTGTATTTTGCGGAAAAGGCGGAGCACAAGGAATCGGTGCTGAATAAGCTTGATCTGGAACCGAAATCGTACCTGCTGGCTACCTGTCACCGGCCGCAAAACACGGATTTCCGGGAGACCTTGTCCGCCATCATCGCGGCGTTTATTGAAAGCGACGAAACCATCGTTTTTCCCGCTCACCCGCGCGCAAAAAGTTTTATGAATAAATACGGTTTGCTGGAGAAAATCGCCGCAACTTTTAAAATCAAACTCATCGAGCCGGTCGGTTACCTGGAAATGATCCAGCTTGAGCGGAACGCCAAAAAGATCCTTACCGATTCCGGCGGCGTGCAAAAGGAGGCCTATTTTTATCAGGTTCCGTGTATTACCATGCGCCCGGAAACGGAATGGGTGGAAACCATCCGCGATGGCTGGAACGTGCTTGTCGGCTCGGATAAGGAGAAAATATTACAGGCGATTGCCGGATTTTCACCTGACCATAAACAAGCCAGCCATTACGGTGACGGCAAATCGAGTGAAAAAATTGCACAAATCCTGGGCAGGGTTGAATGAAAAGCAGACCGGTCTTAATTTTAATATTGTTTTTAATATCATCTTCATATTCACAGACGGTATATGTATCTTCCGAGCATTGGGTTTACGAATATCTTGAAAGACTGGAGGCAAAACACCTGTTGCCTTTTGTTCTCAACAGCACCAAACCCATGACCCGGGATGAAATTGCCGGTTTATTAAAATCTGCCTATCAAAACAAAGAAAAATTGAACCGTGTGGAGCAAGACCAGTTGCAGTTCCTGTTGGGCGAGTTTCGTGAAGAATTGGTCGATATTTATTCCCGACGGGAAACAACCCTGGGTCGTATTACCGGCAGTAAATGGATCGATCCGGTTTTACCGGACCTGATCTATGCCAACGGCAGGAACCTGTTGTCAATATCGAGCGGCCCCTTGCGGGTTAACTGGGATCCCATACTGTTCCGGAAAAGACTTTACGCGAATGCCGACACCCTGTCCGGTGGAGAACGTGTTTTTGAGGACAGCAACGGTTTCGTGTTTTGGGGAACAATCGGCGATAACGTCGGCTTTTATACCAACGTTCGTGATACGCGCGAATGGGGAACGCGGTTATATCCCGGATATGTGAACACCACTGCCGTCGGGCTCGGCTTTGTTCAGGGCGGCGGCGACCAGATATACCATGATGAAACCCGGGCCTATGTCGTGTTGAATTACAAGACCTTTTATTTACAGTTCGGCAAAGATAAAAATTTATGGGGCCCCGGCTACAGTGGACAATTGGGCCTTTCCGGCCGGGCCACAAGTTACGATTTCGCCAAATTACAGGTTGTCTCGCAGCGTTTCAAATTCACCAGCTTGTGGGGCGTGCTGCAGCATTACGATACCGGTTTTTTTTACGGCAATCATCAGGAAAAATATATCGCCGCTCACCGGCTTGAATGCGCCCCTTTTGATTTTATGGAACTGGGCTTGTACGAAACCCTCATCTACTCCGGGCGTAAAATTGAACCGGGCTACCTCAACCCTGTCATGTTTTACCGCTCGGCGGAACATTACCTGGGCGACCGCGACAACGCCGCCATGGGTCTGGATGTCGAACTGAAATTGATCCCGAATACCAAAATTTACGGTGAACTGTTCATCGATGATCTGACCACCGGCAAGCTCAGCTCCGGTTTTTACGGCAACAAGTTCGCTTATCTTGTCGGCGGCCATTATGTGGACATGGCGGGCATCCCGAATTTGGATGTCCGGCTTGAATACGCCCGTGTCCGTCCCTATACCTATTCCCATAAATTCGAACTGAACAGTTACCGGCATTTTATCACCGGCCTCGGGCATTGGATCGGACCCAACGCCGACGATCTGTACCTGGAACTGGCTTACCGTTATTCGCGGCGCTTAAAGATTTTTTTGTATTTCGAGGTGCTGCGGCACGGGGCAAATCAGGATTCGGTCAATTACGGCGGCAGTATATTCGCGCCGCACCGGTTCGGGGATTCCGAAACCGTACATTTTTTGGACGGAATCCTTGAGAAAACAAAAAGTACCGGCGTGAATGTAAGTTATGAATTGGCGCGCGAATTTTTTATCAAACTTCAATATAACTATTTTTGGGGTCAATTCGACGCGCCGGAAAAGCAGGATTATCCGGGCAACAGGTCTGAATTCTGGCTGCAGTTCAGTCTGAATTATTAGCGCGGATGGTGAGGAGAGAGATGAGCGGATCGAAAAGGATTGCCGGGAATTTGTTTTACCTGTTGTCGGGGGGTGTCGTAGCGAGTATCCTGGAGTTTTTGACCGAGGTTACCCTTGCGCGCCGGTTAACCGATCAGGGATTCGGACACTGGTCCTATGTACAATCGGTAATCATATATTTGCTGTTAATTATGGATATGGGTCTGGCGGTATACGGGGCGCGGGAAATTGCCCGCTATAAAGAAAAAGCATCGGAATTTATCGCCAACATCGTTGTCATAAAAAGTCTGCTGGCGGTGGTTATTTTAGTCATTTTTTCCGCCGTTATTATGCTGCTGAATATGTCTTCAGAGCTGAAAATACTGTACATCGGCGGGGCGCTGCTGCTGGTCCCGCAGGCATTGAATCCCGAGTTCATTTACCAGGGATATGAAAGAATGGCCGGTATTGCGCTGTGGCGGATTTCCAATTTTTTGTTTTATTTTATACTGATTTACTTTATGATCAGGGACCGGTCCTCCCTGTGGACCGTGCCGTATTACAAAGCCGGCGCCGGTATTATCAGTGTTGTGATACTCTGGCTGATCGTCAAAAAGATTTTCACCCTGCCGCGGTTTTCCGATCTGAACTTGAAAGTCTGGCCGGGATATATCCGGGTTGCCGTGATCATGGCGTTTTCTTTTGTCATTATCAATGTTTACCATACATTCGACACGCTGATGCTGGGCGTGTTTACCACCCCCGAAACCGTCGGCTGGTATAACGCGGCCTATAAAGTGATCCTGCAGTTCGTCGGCCTGGCCATTATTATGCAGGTTGTTTTCGGCCCGGTTTTTTCGAGACAGCGTGACAGTTCAGCCGATCTGGCGGAAACCTTAAATTATTTCAGTGTTTTGCTGATGATCATTGCCGGACTTGTTTGCGGTCTGATGTTTTTGCTGGGCGATCACATTATTTTATTACTGTTTGAACAGTCTTATTTCAACGCGATCGGCATCTTGCGTCTGTTAAGTGTTTCGTTGTTGTTTGTTTTTATTCAGTTCATATTTACAAGTCCGTTGTTGTACTGCGGCTATGAAAAAGTCTACCTGGTCTCCATGTTTGCCGGTGCGGTCGTCAACATTACTCTGAATTTTATCCTGATCCCGCTGGTCGGCTATTTCGGCGCGGCCGCGGCCACGATAATCAGCAATGTTATCATCGGCCTTGCGGGATATTATTTTTTAAACAGCAGGACGGATATTCCCCGCCGGGTTTTCAAAACAATATTAAATATTGTGATTTTTACCGTTATCTCCGTGGCCGGGTTATCGGTTTTTTTCAAGTCGTATACAGCGGGACTAATTTTTGTTGTCATCTATTCTGTTTTCATTTTAAAATTGTACGGCCGGTTGATTTGGGAATTAATCACCCAATTATTTAATAAAGTATCCGATTATTCATTTGAAGGTAGTCACAAATAATGGTTAACGAAACCGAACCGAAAAACACCATGATCGAACTGACGCGCGGCGGCCTGCTGGCGCGTAACACGCTTTTAAATATTGTATTTCAGGCAGTGCCGCTGGTTATCGCACTTGTTACTATTCCGATATTGATCAGGGGACTCGGAACGGACAGATTCGGTGTTTTATCAATTGCGTGGATGTTTATGGGCTATTTTAGCCTGTTTGATTTTGGCATAAGTCGTGTTCTTATAAAAATGGTTGGCGAAAAACTTGCCGCCGAACAAACGGATGATATTCCGCCATTATATTGGACCGGCTTTATTATCATGACAGTAATCGGAGTAGTTGTCTCAGTTATTGTATTTATTGTTTCCCCATGGCTGGTTTATAATATTTTGAAAATACCACAAAATTTACTAACCGAATCGTTATTAGCCTTTAAAATGATCGCATTATCCGTCCCTTTGGTCATTACAACAGCCGCATTATGGGGAGTCATGGAGGCATGTCAGCGGTTTTTACCCGTTAATTGTATTCGCGTACTAAACAGTGCTTTAACACTTGTACTCCCGATAATTATTTTACAGTTCACCCAAAATATCGGTTATATAGTATTAAGCATGACACTGGGGAGATTATTATTATGGTTTGTCTCTCTGTTTTTCAGTTTTTCTGTTTTACCCATACTACGTAAAAGATTTATATTATCAAAAAGTGTTATACGCCCCATTATCAGGCTTGGATTCTGGATGACGATCAGTAATATTATTAGTCCTTTAATGGTATATTTTGATAGATTTTTAATTGGAGCAATTATCTCCGTTACCGCTGTAACCTATTATGTGACTCCTTATGAAGTTGTTACAAAATTATTAATGGTTGCTGTCGCGTTAAACAGGGTGCTTTTTCCCGCGTTTTCAGTCAGTCAAAGTATGCAGCCGGAACGCGCTTTTCAAATTTATGATTGGGGGCGGAAAACACTTTTTATTATATTATTTCCGGTCATACTATCGGTTATAGTATTAGCTGAAAATATTTTAGGAATTTGGGTTGGTTCCGATTTTGTTAAAAACAGCACTTTTATTATGCAATGTATAGCAATTGGGGTGTTTTTTAATGCGCAGGCCCAGGTATCATTCGGCCTGATTCAGGCGGCCGGCAAACCAAATATAACAGCCAAGTTACATCTTGTTGAATTCCCTTTATATTTTTCATTGTTATGGATACTTGTTCACCAATTTGGAATTAATGGCGCGGCAGTTGCATGGATGATAAGAACAATTCTGGATTCGGTATTATTGTTTTTCTTTGCGGATCGAATATTGAATGTTAAAAAACAAAATCTCTATAATATTGGAATTGCGTCTGCATTTATTATTTTTTTCTTGGCGGTATTGCCGGATAATATTATAATAAAAATTATTTTTGTTACTTTTTTTATTGTTGTTTATATTGCATTTTCCTGGTATGGATTGTTAGATAATAATTTAAGAACATTTCTCATTCAAAAATTTAATTTGCTAGTAAAAAATAAATTTTAAAAATTTGTATGCAGCTCTTATCAATATATAATAATAAAAATATTTTGAATGCGGGCCTTTTGGCCAGTCATTCAGAAATCATAACCAATGTTAAATTTAACCTGCTGGATAATCAGAATGGGCAGTGGAACTCTGTAGCCGAAGCCATTATAGATTTTTTACAGAATGTAAGCGAAAAAGAGCCGTTAATCATAACACATCAGGATGTAATATTTTATGATAAGGAGTCGTTTTTTAAAATTGAAGAATATTTGCACGAAATTTCCAGGGATGATTTTTATTTTGCAGGTGCGGCGGGAAGAAAGAATGTTAAAGGTTATAAAGAGGGTGTGGGGCTAAACAATATTATTTCCGGCGGACGGGAAACCGGATTTATCAGGATAGAAAAACCGGAAAAAGTTGATACGATTGATGAGTGTGTAATTATTACAAATCGGAAAACGATAGAAAAATATAATTTGTTTCGGGAGTTTAAAACAAGATGGCATTTATATGCCGTTGATGCCTGTTTGACTTTGCGGGAAAAAATGTTTGACAGTTATGTTATCCCCGTATTAATTAATCATTTGTCGCGCGGTAACTGCGACGCCGATTTTTTTAGCCTGGGTTCTTATTTACTATCGAAATATAATGTAAAAGAAATATATACCACAAACGGCAAATTGACTAAAATATCGGTGTTATTAAGAAAGTTTAAATATTCAGTAAAAAGAAAATTAAATTTTTAAAATATATGTTATTGGTGGACATGAACTTTAAATATTAATACTGTCATTATATATTAAATAAGGTTCTTCTAACTTTTAGTTGGTAGTAGCTTGAATAATTTTCAAAGAGAAATATTGAATATCGTGAAAACCATAAGCCGAACGTTT
>JAFGSB010000118.1 GCA_016934825.1 Candidatus Zhuqueibacterota bacterium | reverse complement strand
TTTAATGTGGTAAAATTTTCACGAAACTGAAAAATTGCCGCTCGTCTGGCCCGAAATATTTTTCCGAGTTCTGCAAGACATGATTTTATATTTTTCGATTCGTACAGTAGTTTCGAAATTATACCGATTTTTTTCTCAATATCAATATAACGACCAAGGTCCTTCTGAATGTGTTCAGGGTCGGATATGTCTTTCAATATTCCCAACATGCCGATAACTTTATTATCTTTTTTTACCGGCACATTTTTGGACTGGTAATATCTTAATTGACCATGTTGATCTTTATCATAAAATTTATATATTTCAGAAAATCCACCCTCCATAATGGAATTGAAACATTCCTGTGCAAGTTGTTTCTGTTCCTCATGGTGAAAATCCAAATAATGACGACCAATCAGGTCGTCCAAACTCAAATTGCTCCGCTTACAATATTCCTCATTTGCAAACAGTAATTCCCATTTATCATTTGTGATGTAGATACCGTCATCAACAAGATTGGATAGATCCAGAAACGCCGAATCCATTTCTTTTATATTTAATTCAACAACATTATTGTTTTGTACAAAATAGTGAACGAAATAATATTCTTTACCTTTTTCAATTCGCGTCAGCGATAGCTGAAAGTGTATTTGAGTTTTATCTTTTTTAAAAATATTCACTTTGTATTTATTATCAGTGTCCGCTTTCTGCCATTCATTCATCAAATTTTTCAGGTTTATATTGTTATCCGGAAACTCTATAAAATCAAGCAAATTCACCGGGGCCTTTTTTTTCCCGGCCGGATCAATTATACGCATAAAAGCTTTATTTCCACGTAAAACTTTTCCTTCAATATCTGTAATACATGCCGGTAAGGGTGCAAATTGGATTGACTGAAAAGTATCCGAAATAAATTCGCCCGATTTCACGTTTACTTTATGGGTTGTGTTATTCATAATTAACCCTGTATTTTGATTTTTATTAAAAGTTTAAAACTAAATATCCCAGTAAGATAAAAAATATAAGTAACATTATAATTAAAAATTCACAAAATCAATATAATTATTTTTATAAAATAATCACAGGTGTCCGTTTAACGGACAAAACTGCCCGATCCGGTTTACAAGTTCAATAGATTCAATTAATGTAACTTTAATCAGGTTCCGGCAGACGGATGATTTTGATATTGCTACACATTACATAATACTATTTTATTATTTGTTGTGATTCACTTTAAATATTAATAAATTGAAAATTCAGAACATTGTAAGTTGCCCGAATTGATACATGACAAAAAATCAAATCAATCCTAAAAATTTCATAATCAAATATCTATTATTTTATCGGTGGCAATTAATCGCCGGATTATTATTTGTAATAATTACGACTGCCCTCCAGGTACTCACACCCTGGATATTACGCTACGCGATCGATTACATCCAGACGATCCAGCAATCAGAGCCCGAGATTTTGTCTGTTTTTTCATTTCTGTTTGTTGATACTTTTAAGCTCACATCACCTTTATCGATACTCATTGCATTTGCCTTATTAATAGTTTTTACCACATTGATTCAGGGACTGTTTCGCTTTTTAATGCGAAACACACTTATCGGTGTATCCAGAAAAATTGAATATGAATTAAGAAACGATTATTTCAAACACCTGCAAACACTGACACCCTCTTTTTTTCAACGAACCCAGACGGGCGATCTCATGGCCCGGGCAACAAATGATCTAAACGCGGTCAGGACAATGCTGGGGCCGGGTGTTATGTATTTAGTTTCAACTTTATTTCTGTTTATCATTACAATTTTATTTATGCTGAAAATAAATATCAGCCTCACTTTATGGGCGCTTTTGATCGTTCCGCCAAGCATTTTAATCGTCTATAAGCTGGTTGCACAAATCGAAAAACTGTTTGACCGCATTCAGGCACAGTTTTCCACCGTTACCACGACAGTCGAAGAGAATATTTCGGGGATCCGGGTTATTAAATCGTATAACCGGGAACAAAATATCATTAAAAAATTCAATCAGGAATGCGCTGAATTAATAAACAGAAATATGGCGCTTGCCAGGATCAGGGCTCTTTTTCGCGCATTTATACAGTTCATGACGGGGATCGGCATATTGGTCATTCTCTGGATTGGCGGGCATAAAATAATATCCGGCACGCTGACGATAGGCGGACTGGTCGCATTTTTCGCCTACCTGGCGATGCTGACCTGGCCGATGATCGCCGCGGGCTGGGTTGTCAACATGTGGCAGCAGGGACTTGCTTCTTTAAAACGGATCATCTCGATCATGCAGGAAAAACCCGAATTTGCCGATGATTCAAATACCGATTTTTCCATCACCCGACTAAATGGGGACATTGAATTTAAAGATGTCTGCTTTTCCTATCACGCGGATGAACCGGAAATTCTGTGTCATGTCAATTTTAAAATAAAAGCCGGCTCCACTATTGCAATAGTCGGACCGACCGGTTCCGGAAAATCGTCACTGGTCAACCTTATACCCAGACTTTATGAACCCCGTGTCGGACAAATACTTGTTGACGGGCACGATATCAGAACAATTCCATTGCATGTTTTACGTTCATTTATCGGTTATGTACCCCAGGAAAGTTTTTTATTTTCCGATTCAATTCAGGAAAATATCGTGTTTGGCCTTACCGGTCCTGATGATAAACAAATCGAAAAAGCGATTGAAATTTCGCAGCTCAATAAAGATTTGGACCAGTTTCCAAACGGTTTGCAGACCGTTGTAGGTGAAAGGGGCATCACACTTTCGGGCGGACAAAAACAGCGGACGGCCATATCAAGAGCAGTCATTAAAAATCCGCAAATATTAATACTCGACGATTCCCTGAGCGCAGTCGATACGTATACGGAAGAAGAAATTTTAAAACATCTTAAAGATGTCGTTAAAAACTGCACGGCCATTATCGTTTCCCATCGCATATCTTCAATAAAAGATGTGGATGAAATTATTGTTCTTGACAATGGAGGTATAGCGGAACGGGGCGCACATGAAGAATTACTGGCAAAAAAAGGGTTATATTACAAGCTTTATCAACGTCAGTTATTAGAGGAATCCTTACAAGAAATATAGTAATATGAAAAACCAGGAAGAAGAAATAACAGGCAAAGCGTACGACAGCCAGTTAATGAAACGGTTGTTAAAGTTTCTGTATCCATACAAGCTCAAACTCGTATTAGCTGTTTTTTCGCTTTTAATATTTGCCGTCTGTGAGCTCCTGGGCCCTTATTTGATAAAAATCGCTATCGACAGGGAAATTGCCGCCAAAGATCTAAAGGGTCTCTCCATTATTTCTTTTCTGTACCTTGCCATAACCGGAATTCAATTTATCGTCAATTATGTAAACCAGTACCTGACACAGTGTCTTGGTCAGAATGTGATGTACGATATCCGGACCAAGATATTCTCGCATGTACAAAAACTGCCGTTGTCCTTTTTTGATAAAACTCCGGTCGGCCGCCTTGTCACGCGTATCACGAATGATGTGGAAACGCTAAACGAAATGCTGTCCAGCGGTGTGGTGTCAATTTTTGGAGACCTTGCCGTACTCGTCGGGATCATTATTATTATGCTGAATCTCAACTGGAAGCTGGCCCTGGTGACTTTCGCCATTGTACCGTTTATTTTTTATGCTTCATTTTTATTTCGCGTCAAGGTCAGGGAATCGTTCCGCAAGATTAGAATACGGATAGCGCTCATAAATAGCTACATACAGGAAAATATATCAGGGATGTCCATCGTCCAGCTATTTAGTCGCGAAAAAAAGAATTATACCAGCTTTGATTCTTTAAATAAAAACCATCGGGATGCCCATCTGGAAACCATTCATTATTTTGCGGTTTTTTTCCCGACTATCGAAATTTTAAGCTCAATCGCACTGGCGCTTATTTTATGGTACGGCGGTTTAAGAATATATGACAATACTTTAACAATGGGTATTCTGGTCGCTTTTATCCAGTACGCGCAGCGTTTTTTCCAGCCCATCAGGGATCTTTCCGATAAATACAATATCATGCAGGCGGCCATGGCATCCAGCGAAAGGATATTTCAATTGCTCGATGCGCCGGAACAGCAGGGTACACTGGATAAAGCGGTTCATTTGCCGCAAATCAACGGTAAAATTGAATTCAAAAATATTACTTTTTCCTATAACAATGAAGACAGTGTTTTAAAAGATGTATCCTTTACAGTCAATCCGGGTGAAAAGATTGCCATTGTCGGGGCAACCGGATCAGGGAAAACAACCCTGATCAGCCTTATATCCAGGATGTACGAGCTATCCCTGGGCAGTATATTGATAGATGATATAAATATTAACAAAATGACAACTCATGATCTGAGGAAAAAAGTCGGCCTTGTTCAACAGGACAATTTTATTTTTTCCGGCAGTATATTGGATAACATCCGGTTAGGAGATAATGAAATATCGTATGATAAAGTTCTATCTGCGGCTAAAAATGTAAACGCGCACCGGTTCATCAGCAAACTGCCGGATGAATACAACTATAAACTATATGAACGGGGAAGCAATATATCGGTCGGTCAAAAACAGCTTATATCATTTGCCAGGGCTCTTGCATATGATCCGGATATACTCATTATGGACGAAGCCACCTCGAGTGTGGATACGGAAACGGAATTGCTGATTCGTGACGCGATAACCAAACTTATGACCGGCAGGACTTCAATAATCATTGCACACCGACTGTCGACAATACAGAATGTAGATAAAATAATTGTACTGCATAAGGGAGTGATCAGGGAAATCGGAACGCATACCGAATTATTAAAAAAGCGCGGAATTTACTACCGTCTTTACAGGCTGCAATTTAAAAACTTTTCTTAATCAAATAAAATGGGGAAAATGAATATACGGCAGGTTTACATTATCATTTTTGTATTATTGATTACGATAGATAATTGTATCGCCGTTGAACTCGGACCAACATGGAAACCTGTAACGGATTTTCAAAAATTTATTACAGGCAAACAAATAACGAATTGGAACAAGGAGATCATTTATTTCATATTAATCGACCGGTTTTATAACGGGGACCCTGCAAATGACACCGGAAATAATATAAATAGTCATGTTCCGTTTGACAGGGAAAAAGGAAACTTTCAGGCCCTGAAGACTTTTCAGGGCGGAGACCTGGATGGTGTCCTGCAAAAACTGGGCTACCTGGATTCCCTTGGAGTGACGACGCTGTGGCTCTCCCCCGTCTTCAATAACAGCGAAAATGGTTTTGTCGGCTGGTGGTCTTATCACGGGTATTCCCCGGTCGATTTTTTTTCTGTTGACGAACACTTTGGCTCACTCGCCACGCTTAAAAGACTTGTTGATCTCGCCCACCAAAGAGGAATAAAAATTATCCTGGATATGATCCTGAATCATGTTGCGCCGGATCATCCCTGGGTGGCCGATTCCGGCAATTGGGAGAACAAAGGCTACAAACACTGGTTTCATCCCCACAGCGGCAGGGATGCGTCCACCAGCATACGGGACTGGCAGGATCAGCATGAACTTGAAACAAAAGAACTAAACGGCCTGCCCGATTTTGACCAGGACAATCCAAACGTTTACAATTTCCTGCTGGATATGTCAAAATTCTGGATTACAGAAACAAATTGCGACGGGTTCAGAATAGACGCGGTAAAACATATTCCTAAATCTTTCTGGACAAAATATAACAAAGATATCCGAGATTTTGCCGGTCAGGATTTTCTGCTGCTGGGCGAAGTTTTTGAAGGCAGTACCGAATATGTGGCCGGGTACCGGGAGCTGGGTTTCACAGCCCTTTTTGATATACCCATGTATTATACACTGAACAGGGTGTTCGCCCAGGGCGCACCCATTAATCTTTTGAGTGAACAGATTGCCGTAAACAAAGCACAGTATCTGAATAATATATTACTGTTTTCCTTACTGGACAACCATGACGTAGCCCGTTTCAGTTACAGTGCGGGTAAGGATGTTGCCGAAAAATTAAAACCGGCCCTGACATTTTTATTCACCCAAAACGGATGCCCGGTGCTTTATTATGGGACGGAGATCCCGTTGCCGGGCGCCGCGCCGGAAAATGAACAAACCGGAACAGGTCAGGATTACCTGAACCGGCTGCCGATGGATTGGGAAAAAGTATACTCTGACAGCTCTTTGCTGCATTATATCCGTACAATATCATCCGTCAGAAAAAAATCGCCGGCTTTACAAAACGGTAGAATTTTTGAACTTTATAAGGATTATGGAGTTTACTGTTACATAAAGTACCAAGGGGTAAACGCTGTTCTATGCGTTTTGAATAATTCTTCCAAACCGGAAAACAGAAAAATCCCATTGCGTGGAATAATACAAACTGACCAGCTTAATATTACAGATCAACTCAGCAAACGAAATTTTGAAATTTTCGGAGACACACTGGAAATCACCCTGCATCCTTATACCGCACTGTTATTTGATTTGACAGGGTTATATAAACCGGAGAATATATCCGGACATGACTGGCAATGTGAATTCAGTCCCGTTTTAACGAATGATTACACCCTGATCCAATTTACCTACAGGAGTACCCGCCTGTTAAAAAATGTCGTCATTGCCGGGGACTTTAACGGCTGGTCATCAACTTCCGATTCCTTAACGGACAAAAATAAAAACGGAATATGGGAAATATCTCTGCCGTTAAAATCCGGTCAATACCGGTACAAGTTTGTACTTGACGGCAATACCTGGATCCCGGACCCGGAAGCGGCTGAATTTGAACTGGACCCGTATGGAGGGAAAAATTCCGTTGTAATCGTCCCGTAAAATAAATAATAGAACAACATTAATAATAAGGTACAGCCATGATATTTAAAGATAAAACTGCGATCATTACCGGGGCGACCGGTGGGCTTGGCGCGACTGTGGTCAGGCATTTTATAAAAAATGGCGCCAAAGTGGCGGCGATAGGCAGAAATTCTTCCACACTGCAAACATTGAAACAAAATTTTAACAAGGATAACAGCCCCGATATTTACGCCGCTGATATAACAAGACATGATGAAGTTATTAAAGTTTTTGACGGCATCATACAAAAATTCAATCAAATTGATATTCTCGTCAATATTACCGGCGGTTTTGCGGGAGGAAAATCCATTGCCGATACAGATCCGGCGATGTGGGAAAACATGATGAAATTGAATTTAACCTCGGCATTCCTGTGCTCCCGGCAGGCCATGGTTTATATGACGGAACAGGGTCACGGTAAGATCATCACCATAACCGCTATGGCGGCGCTGGAACCCAAGCCCAATCGCGCGGCGTATGCGGTATCCAAAGCCGGAGTTATAGCCCTGACACAGGCACTGGCGGTCGAAGGTCAAACGGTCAATGTGCAGGCGAACACAATCGCTCCCGGCATCATCCTTACAAAAGCCAATAAAGACAGTATGCCGGACGCAGATTTTTCGAAATGGGTCACCCCGGACAGGCTGGCGGAAACGGTTCTGTTCCTCTGTTCACCCAAAGCCGATAATATCACCGGAACAATTATCAGAATGCCGTGACTAAGTAATCCTTTTAAAATTCTTTACCGGGCTCCGCATCGGGCAATTCTTTATATTCCGTTTCCTGCTTGAATAACGAAAATCCGCGTGATTTATAATTTTCCAGCGCGGCGGGATGATCGAGTGAACATGTATGCAGCCATACCCTCTTCGCACCGGTGTCCCAGGCGTGACGGACCGCTTCTGTCAGTAACAGCCCCCCCAGTCCCTGGCCGATAAATTTCGGCAACAGCCCGAAATATAAGATTTCAACATTGTTGCCCGGTTGTTTATTAAGCTCAAAATAACCGGCCGGTGTGCCGGATATATAAGCGACCCAGGTTTCCAGCCCTGGCCGGTTGACATGCTCCTCCCACTGATTATCTGTCCACGATAGTTTTCCATACCAGTTCCAGTCCCTGCCGACAGCCGAATAGAGAAACCTGTTATATTCGGGACAGGGAATCTTAACCTGCATTATTTCCAAGTCTTTAACAATTTTGGTTGAGGGACGAAAATCATCCGGATTCAGCATTTCAAGATAAAATACGGTAATTTTTGTTTTCATCACAAAATCAGATTTGATAAATATTTATTTATTGGCGATCCATTTAAACTTCACAAGAGTACCTCTGGCACCGGGTTCAAAAACCAATTTAAACCTGTCCCCGTACCGGGGAGTCCAGACATAGGACCAGTTTGAACAAACACCGGCCCGGCAGATAACTTTATCATGATGCATTATCTGTAAACCAAAGTACAGGACATCACCCCTGTATGCGGAAATACCGCAAATTGTTTCATAGGTGCTTGCACCATACTCCCAGTTCAAAACCGGGAACATGAGTTCGATGTCCTCATCATCAAACAAGCCGGATACGAGCGCCCCGTTCAACTTTTGTAATACATGCGGCGTGACCGATTCGTCAACCAGGGATACGGAGTCCATACATCCGCCCATCAAAACCGCTTTTTCGGGCAATACCAGCCCGGGTTCAAACCGGAGCCGGTCCAGTGTATATATATCTTCATCATATAAAAGCTGGCCGAACAGCTCATGCACCAGCACATCGATTTTTTCTGCGGGATGAAAATCCAGAATATCGGATTGTACAACCTGCACATTATTGTATGAAGCCAGTCTTTGTTTCGCTATTTCGTATAAATGCGGATTCATTTCCACGGCATATACTTTTCCGGCGCCAAGCCGTGCAAGGTGTTCCGCAATCAGCCCGAAACCGCAGCCCGCTTCCAGACATACCTTACCTTCTATTTTGTCTCTGTTCTGCTCCAGCATTTCAAAATACGCGCGGGTGCGGTTTTCATCATCATAAATACTGATAAACGCCAGCATGTCATCCAGTTCATCAAACCGTCTTTCCGGTAATTCATTCAAAATATCCACTTTGCGACCCTGAGTTTAAAATTACTTCCGGTTTCATTAGGAAAAGACCTTATAAATATACACAACACAAAAGACCTTTCAAAATGTTTTAACGGATATTATAAAGAAAAAAAGCAGCCCTTTTAATAAAAGACTGCTTTACAGATAAAAAATTCTATCCGACTTTTATTCACTATTCCACTTTAATCATTTTATAAGTCCGAGTTACATCGCCGACATTGAGTTTGTAGAAATAGATGCCCGAACTCAATCCGGTGTTATTGTTATCCAGGCCGTCCCAAACAACAGAATGATTTCCAGCGATCTTGTTTTCATTGACAAGAGTTCTGACCTTCTTCCCCGTCACAATATATTCCGTTAGCTCAACAAAGGATTGTTTGTTAATTCAAAAATTTTAGTGTTTTTAAAAATTTAATTGAGTATAAAGCAGCTTTTTCCTGTAATTCTTATCTTGAATTATTTAAATACTTTTTTATAATACTGACAAGCCGGTCGGGTTTTAACGGTTTCTCAATCCAGTCAACGGTGCCTGAATAAAGTAACCGTTGTTTTTGAGTGGTATGGGATTCTGTGGTTAGAACAATAATCGGGATAAATTTGTGTTGAGGATGTTCCTGTATTTTTTTAATGAATTCGCTTGCGTTTTCATTGGGTAAATTCAAATCTGCAAGGACCAAATCAATTTTATTTCCACTGATAATGTCAAGAGCATCCTTATACCTTTCCGCTTCAATAACGTCATACCCCGCCCCTGTTAATGTAAAACTAACCATCTGCCTCACCCCTGGCGAAGCATCCAAAGTTAATATTACATGAGCCATTTTATACTCCCCTTTGGATTAAAAAAAACATCTTTTTACTTCTTTTTTTAAATTCACTTATTCCCCATCAAAAAAGTGAATTAAATTAAAATGACTTAGTAACACTCGTTTATATACAATCTTTGGAATAACAATTTACTTTTAAGTACTAACAAATAAATTCTTCAAAATCAATAATGTGTTATTTTCGATTATTTATAATATAATTTTAAAATCATAGAGTAGTAAAAGAAACCCGCGCAAGAAGTATATTTGTAAAATAATAATCATTCCCGGGAAAAAAAGCAACAACTTCAACAAAAAAAATTAATACTTTACAATTATTTACAAAAAAATCAATCCTGCACCGTTATTTTGTAAACTTTTTCCCTCTCTTGATCCGCCTGACATGGTCAATATAATCAGCTGAAAAATAAAAATAATTTCAAACATGAAAACAGAGCAAGTAACGTGCTAATGATGAATTATTTTATTAGGAGTTAAGATTATCGTATCCGCTTAAAGCCGGACACCGGAGGTTTTAAAAAACTCGTGCGGCAATCCAGCTTCCGGAAATAAAAGTTCCAAGCGAACTGCCTAAATTCGCGAAAACAACCACAAGCAATACCCGGCTGACCGGATTTTTCCAAAATCCCTTTACGGATGAAATCGCCTGGGGTATATCTTCAAAATCAGCGACCGTTGGTTTCTTGACCCATACCTGTACCAGACCAGCAACCCAACCCGCTGCGACCATTGGATTTAAACTGGTCAGTGGAGCGCCGATAAAAGCGGACAAAATAGTTACCGGGTGTGCAAATGCCAGAGCCGCCCCAAGAGCGGAGAGTATTCCGTTGACCAGTATCCATATGTAAATTGATTGCATAGAATACTGGACCCCGCCCTTGAAAAAGCCAATAACCAGCAAAGCAATAATCGCGACGGGTATGGCCCATTTGATGATAACCGGAATAATTGATTTTGGCGGTATAACAGTAATCGACTCGAGTGAATTATTGTTATGAATATATTTTTGAATACCCGAAACGTGTCCGGCACCAACCACGGCCACGATAATTTTTCCCGGAGCGTTTTTGATTTTTTCCGACAGGTAAATATCTCTTTCATCAATCAGGCGTTTTTTAATTTCAGGGAACGATGAAGCAAAAGTTTCCATAATCGATTCGAGCTGGTCCTGTTTTTTCATCTGTTCAATAAGATCGTCATCAATCTTTTCACTAAACAGCAACCCGGCTAAAATCTGTGACATCATTTTCAATTTGTTCCATAAATTTAAATATCCCCATACTCTTTTCAGCGTTATTTCGATTTCCCGGTCGGCGAGCACCAGTGAAGCGCCGGTTTTTTCACTTTGTTTGATACCCTCAATCATTTCAGCGCCCGGTTCGATCCCGAGTTGTTCACCCAACTTGCGATAAAATGAGGTCATGATAAGCTGTGCAAGAAGAAACAATGCTTTCTTTTCTTTAATGACCTTGAATATATCCAGTTTTTTCCAGGAATCTTTTTTAATAATTGATTTGTACCGGGATTCACATAATTCGATACAAATGGATTCGGGTTTGATTTTGTCCACGGTTTCCCGAACATCCTCCACACTTTGTTTTGACACGTGTGCGGTACCAACAAGATAAATATCTTTATCTGCAAATTTTATATTTGTTACACTTTCCGGCAATTGCACGGCAGTCTCTGTCATCCGGTCTATCCTTAATCCAGTTTTTTCGTTCATATTTCAGTAACACTTGAATGTCCGTATTGATCCGGCCACCTGATTTGATCAATATCAAGAATTATTAGAATTTAGTTTGTAAATTTATTGAGATTTAATGAACTTTACAAGCAAAATAAAATTGCTCATTGTCGTGAAATGACTTTTCGATAACGGACATATATCAAACACCACGGAGTAAAGTATGCGTCTTTACATACTCGAATCAGAATTTAAAAAAACAATTATTTCTGAATTTTAAATTCGGGTTTAAAAATAACCGTAGCCAACGGAGGGACACTCAACATTAATGAAAAAGGTTTCCCATGACATGGGGATGCCTCGCTTTGAATTCCGCCAAGGTTACCCTTATTACTTCCCCAGTAATTATAAGAATCGGTATTTAATATTTCCCGAAAGTATGCATCATAGGGTACACCGATACGGTAGTTCTCCCGGTAAACCGGTGTAAAATTACATACAAATACCAAAGTATCTTCATCTTTTTTGGTTTTTCGCATAAAGGATATGATGCTGTTTTCGGCGTCAAGAAAATCGATCCACTCAAAACCCTCGTTATTGAAATCTATTTGATATAACGCCGGTTCGGTTCTCAGAAGATTATTCAAATCTTTAACCAGGTTTTGTAACTTTTGATGCGGTTCGAATTGTAACAAATGCCAGTCCAGGCTTTGGCTTTCACGCCATTCCTGCCACTGACCGAATTCTGAACCCATAAATAATAATTTTTTCCCGGGATGCCCGTACATAAAACCAAACAAACTACGTAAATTGGCAAATTTTTGCCAGAAATCTCCCGGCATTTTATCGAGCAGGGCGCGTTTTCCGTGTACAACTTCATCATGACTGAGAACAAGCATAAAATTTTCATTAAAGGCATAAAGCAGGGCAAAAGTGATCATATTATGATGGTATTTCCGGTGTACGGGATCTTTACCGAAATAAGTCAGAAAATCATTCATCCAGCCCATGTTCCACTTTATATTGAAACCAAGTCCTCCCAAATACGTCGGTTTGGAAACACCGGGCCAGGCGGTCGATTCTTCGGCAATGGACAGTACGCCCGGATAATAACCGAAAATCAGTTCGTTCAGCTTTTTCATAAAATCAATCGCTTCCAGATTTTCCCTGCCGCCGAATTTATTCGGAACCCACTCCCCCTCATTGCGGGAATAATCCAGATAAAGCATTGAAGCGACTGCATCCACCCTGATGCCGTCAATATGATATTTATCAAACCAGAATAAAGCATTCGCAATAAGAAAATTCCGGACCTCTTTTCTTCCATAATTGAAAATCAGTGTACCCCAATCTGTATGCCTGCCTTTACGGGGATCGGCATGCTCGTAAAGGTGGGTTCCGTCGAAATAAGCCAGACTATGTTCATCGGCCGGGAAGTGTGCCGGCACCCAATCGAGAATGACTCCGATACCATTGTAGTGGCAATAATCGACGAAATACTGAAAATCCTCAGGATCCCCGAATCTCGAAGACGGAGCAAAATAACCGGTAACCTGATAACCCCATGACGCGTCAAGCGGATGTTCCATGACCGGCATTAATTCAATATGAGTGTGTCCCATCTCTTTTATATAATCAACAAGCTGGATTGCCAGTTCCCGGTATGTCAGAAACCTGTGGTTATCGTCAGGATTACGTCTCCATGACCCAAGATGAACCTCATAAACAGAAATTGGTTCGGCCAGCGGATCTGTGTTGCGGCGTTTTTCCATCCACTCATGATCGGTCCACTGATATGTGTTGATTTCACTGACAACCGAAGCGGTTTTGGGACGAACTTCATGTTGAAACCCATAAGGATCCATTTTTAAATAAATATTCCCCTGCCGATCCTTTATTTCATATTTATAAACTTCTCCCACACCGATATCGGGGATGAACAACTGCCAAATTCCTGATGAACCCAACGAACGCATCTGGTGTTTTCCCCCATGCCATTGATTAAAATTACCCACTACGCTTACATTGCGCGCATTAGGGGCCCAGACTGCAAAATTGACGCCATTCACGCCATCAACAACCATCGGGTGCGCGCCCATTTTCTCATAAATCTTGTGATGATCGCCCATCCCGAATAAATAAAGATCGTTGTCGCTGAATTGCGGAAAAAAGAAGTAAGGATCATGGACATGTCTTTCATGTCCGTTTTCCGCAATAATATGAAACTGATAAATACGGAGTGTTTTCCAGTCCTGCATAACAGCCTGGAAGAAATGCCGGTTGAAAACCGGCTGCATTTGCACTTCTTTACCGGTTTTCGGGTCACGAATATATACTTCCGCGGCGTCGGGAAGCCATGCCCTGATTACCCATTTTTTCGATTTGTTAATTTGTATATGATGGGGACCTAATATTTGGAACGGATCATGGTGCAGATTACGCGAAATCTTATCAACGTCCTGCTCGGTTATGAAATTTTTCAAAACGCGCTCTTTTATTCTGTATTTTCCTTTTTATCTTTTTACTTTTAAAAAAAAGACAACTCCAACACTGACACTGAAATCCTTTGCATCATTATATATGGTTTTATCTTCAACGATCGTTTTAACGACATTCGGAATGGTTTGATAGTTCAATTGAAGATCGATATGCGGTCCAAGTCCCAGGTCGAACATCAACCCGCCGTTCACTCCCCACCCCAGTTTCGTCCGGCTGTCCTTGGTTTCCGAATATGGAGTCCCATAATAATAGTAATAATAATCATCATCAATCGTTACAATGGTCCTGAAATTAAACAGGCCGCCCATGGGTTCGGCATACAGGGTAAACCGGCCTATTTTCTGACTCAATTGCGTTCCAACTGTTAACTGAAATGATTCATGACGGGTTGAGATAATATTATAAAGACTGTATGAACCGGGTATAGTTGTGCGTTTTTCACCGAAAGATAGATAAGTAATATCAAACCGGGGCGTAATAAAAGGAACGGCTTCCAATCGGTATAAAATTTTGGCACCCAGGCCTTCGCCGGTTTTCGAATAATTGGCGAATTGGGATTGTGGAAAAGAAATCGTCATATGCGGTCCAATAGCCCAGTTGGATAGTCTTTCACGGGGACGGGCCGTCAAGCTGCCGCTTAAAAACAAGATAAAGATAAATATAAATAATACCGGACGTTGCATATATATCTCCTTCATAATTGAGCTAATCTGTTTTTAGAATATTCCTGTAACTATTTTGATATTCAAAAATTAGTCGAAATAAAAAAATTCGATTTTAACAAAGTTAAATAATGATTTCACATCTGAAAACTTTATAATATATTATGTTACGTGTGTCGTGTTCGTTTTAAACCGGACACATGTAATTTAACTTAATAAAATTTTTACAGTTCCACAAGCAAAACTTGAAATGTGCAGATCAGATAACTGAGCAATTATCAGAAATTCATATCCTGAGCCTGCTGGATTAAATGTTGGATGAGTATTTTCAGGCCAATCCCGATAAGTATAAAACCGCCGATTAGTTCGACTCGTTTACCAAAAAAACAGCCGCATTTCTTACCGATATAGACACTGGTAAACGATAGAAAAAATGTGATAAAACCGATTATTGAAATCGCTGTAATAATCGAAACATTAATAATTGCCAGACTCAAACCCACCGCCAGCGCATCAATACTGGTTGCGATTGATAACAATAACAAAACTTTAAGATCAAGGGGATTAGTGCCGTTTCCGGGTTCTTCTTTCCGGAAAGATTCATAAATCATTTTTACCCCAACAAACAATAACAATCCGAAAGCAACCCAGTGGTCAAAGAGGGCGATATACCGGATGATATTGACACCGGCATACCAGCCGATGACCGGCATCCCGGCCTGAAAAAAGCCGAAAAAGAACGCTATCTTTAGCGCTTGATGTATTTTTACGACCCCAAGTTTAAATCCGCAGCTTATCGATACAGCGACCGCGTCCATCGCCAGGCCAACCGCGATCAGCACAATAAAAGATAAATGCAAAACCAGTCCTTTAACAACTATTTAGTCAAGTGGATTTGTGAGAAAAAAATTATACCGCACTGAAAAAATGCAACATTCAAATATACGAAAAAAATAATTTAATCGCCAGGAGTAATTAGTTTTGCGGCTTTATCCTCTACAATCAACACCCAATCGTTGCCCCGGCCGTTCGATACAGGCGTAAAAGTACGGGACGCCTTTCCGATAACAGGACCGGAGATTTCCGCTTTGCCGGTACGCGGATCAAACCAGTAAACAATCAGGCTGTCGCCGGATATTTTTGTCAGATCGAGTTCAACCGGTCGTCCCAGCGGGGTATACGCGACGATAAAGCCGCCGTCCCCGGCGATCGCTGAGGTTATATAACCTGCATCCTTTATATTTTCTCCAAGTATCAAAGTCGTATCCGGGACAAGTTTGTACCAGGGACGAGATTCAAACAACCGGCGCATATATCCCATTTGGGCCGAACCGATGTGGTGCACAGCCTCCCGCCAGGGCGTTCGGGCCGAGGAAATCGGCTGCCGGTCCGGCTGCCACATCTGCCAGATATTGTGATCGCCATATGTAAAACCGGCCGCACCGGAGAGCATGGACCAGTAGGCGGCCTGTCGAACGTCAAAATCGTCAAACCAGCCGTTTTCAGGGTTCCAGTTGACCGGATGGTCCTCGTAACGCGGTTCGCCGTCAAGGGTCGGTTTGACCGGCGTCAGAGCGTAATTGTAACGGGTTGGCTTGTAATTGGGATTATCGTACATGTGATGACCGGACTGAAACATGTTAAAAGACAGCCAGTCTTTATTATGGAACCAGGTGGAGGAATTTCCGCCGCCCATGGGATGGTAGGTTTTCAGATGCACGCCGCCGTCGCCTTTTTCGAGTCCCTTTGCCAGGGCGTCAAAAATCGCCAGATGGGTGTCGTTTTCGGGGGAACGGTCGCCGCCGAGTATCCAGATGATCTGCCTGTCCCGGTAACGTTTGCCTAAAAACTCGCCGTATATTTCAGCGTTTTCAGGAGTAAAAATTTCCGGGCCAATCCCCCACTTTTTATTAAACTTGTCCCCCCAGGTCGGCAGCATACCGATGAACATTCCCAGTTCATTGGCTTTGTTGACGATATAATCCACGTGCTGAAAATACTCTTCGACCGGTTGTGTCGGGTCGTTGTTTTGCAGGGGCACAAAACCGTAGGCGTTGGGAGCGGTCAAACCGTCAAATTCGGCCAGCACAACGGCCTGAATAACGGTAAATCCCTTGCCGGCCCTGTCGGACAGGTATAAATCGGCCTCTTCCCGGTTCAGGCGGTGAAACAGTTCCCATGCGGTATCGCCGAGATAAAAGAACGGCGTGCCGTCCGAATAGACGAGATAGCGGTGGTTGTCGCTGACCCGCAGCATTTTGGTTTTATCGCCGGAACAGCCGCCGAGCAGACCGATAAACAGTGCGGTTAAAATACAAAATATTATTTTTTGCATTTTTATTTCCTCATTGTGATTTTAATAAATAAAAATAAAGATAACGGAGATTTAAAGCAAGAAAATCATATGATTACTTTCACAAAAAATGGTCCACGCAGATAGCGCTGATTGCGCGGATAAAAAACACTTTTTTATTTCGACCACAGGGAGAAATCTTTATGGTTTTTCAGGGATTGTTGCTGAGGCCGGGTACAAGATTTCTCTTCGCTTTGCTCATCGAAATGACAGATTGCTGACGACGCCACGGATGATAGACCTGTTACAAGCCGGAAAAACGTGATTTGGTCCGGCGGGTGATGCGCTACGCCGGTCCGCGCATGTTGTTACGCCACCCGGTTTTGACGTTTTGGCATGTGGTGGACGGGAGGAGGAAGTAATTATGCGAAGGCGGGAGCCTCCGGGGGAACGTTAAGGGTAAAACCCACCCGGTTATGCGCGCCGGGGTGGAAATCTTCCGAGGCGGATCTCCGATCCGGGGCGATCGAATAGTAAAAGTAGTTCTAATAACCTAACAAAACATGACATTTTAAACTGTACCCAATATTGTAGACACACCAAAAAGTTCGTATATTTGCATAATAATGGAGGTGTGTCATGGTTACAAGACAACGAA
>JAFGSB010000117.1 GCA_016934825.1 Candidatus Zhuqueibacterota bacterium | reverse complement strand
TATCCGGCGGCTGAAAAAGGACCAGTCGAAAATCCGCTATAAAAAACGCATCACCAGCGATCTGATGATCACGCCGTTCGGGGATATCCTGCAGCGGGTGCCGGTTTATGCGCCGGAAAAGTTTGCCAAACGGTTAAACCGGACATTCGGACAATCCAAATTGAAAGGTGCATTAAGTTTTGGCAAAGATGACAAATATTCAATAATAGATGTTGCTACAAAATATAACGCCATCATCAAGGCCAATATCCTGCAGAGCTCGCTGTTTCACCACTTTGCCTTTACCCGGTCCTACCTGTTCGGTGGTGCGATCCGGAATATCAAAGACATTAATGTCTTCCGAGCCTACAAGGACGGCCTGCAGGCGATTCAGGAACTCAATCCCACCATCGAGCTTTTAGTCCGCAACGGCCTGACCCTGGGCCGAATTCAGGACTGGGAGGAACTGGTTTTCAAACAGCACACCTTTATCGGCGACCTGCTGGACAAATGGAAGGTCTCCAAAGCGGTCAAGGACAGGGTCCTGCTGTTCCGGGAAAAACAGGCCCGGTCTCTGTTCCAGCGCTACGGCGCCGGATTGAAAGCCTATACGGCCATGCTGGAATATCAGCGAATGCTTCATGAACATCCCGGTCTCCATCCCAATGACCGGGCGAAATATGTGGCCAACCTGGTCAACGATGATTTCGGCGGACTTCACCTGCAGCGTCTGGGCATATCCCCGACCCGGCAGCATATCTTTCGCTTATTCGCCCTGGCCCCGGACTGGACCGAAAGCAACATCCGCACCATGGTCAAGGCCGTCAAAGCCGGGCCAAAGGAACAAAAACAATTGTACAGAAAATTCTGGCGCCGGGTGGCCGTGCGGGCCATGACCCTGACCACGGTGCTCAACCTGGCCATGGCTTTGTTTGACGATCCCGACGATGAGGAGACCTACTGGGTAACCGTCAAGCGCCGGTACAAGACGGCCTGGGACCGGGGATATCTGTCCTGGCTGGACGTGGATATCTCGCCGGTCTATTTTGCCCTGGGCGGTGACCGGGACAAACGGACGTATTTTTCCGTCATCGGCCATTTCCGCGATCCGGTGAAATTTCTCCGTTATCCGGCCATGTCGGCCAAAAACAAGGGCAGCGTGCTCTCCAGGGTGATTCTCGAGTCTTTAGTCGGTTCGGACTGGCGCGGCCGTCCGTTTACCAACTGGGACGAGCTTGCGGGTCTGGACGACGGGAAATGGACGCCGTCCTATAAGGGATTGTACAAGACCACATCCAAAAAATTCGGATACAAAAAAGGCGATCCCAAGGGCGGTACACTGAAGGGAAGGCTGACCAAAAGCCGGTATCAGGGCAAGTTCGGCCCCATCGATTACGGCCAGGTTCCGTCGTTTACCGTGCATCAGATCAAACAGATGATGCCGATCCAGATTCAGATGCTGATCGGATATCTGCTCGGCGAGGAACAGGGTCTGGAAGCTCTGCTGAAATCCCTGGGCATCGGCTCGGCTGTGGTGCTCGATCCAAAATATTATAAAAATTCGGAAACACAAAAACCCGAGACACAAAAACAAACCTTAAAGCGTCCGGTTCGGTCCGAACGGCCGGTCCGGAAACGCCTGATCCGTAAAGCCGGATAAAATTTAAAATAACACCATGGCAGCTTGGCCGGAAGTCACGTCATTGAGCGTGACAGCTCCGGTCAAAGCCATGCTTTTTAAACAAAGCAGGAGGCTTGCTGCCATGAAATCTTTTAGAATTTTCATTTTTATTCTTCTCTCTTTATTTGTTTACAATGCGGCCTTGGCCGTCGATTACCAGAAAAAGCAGGTAGTGCGGGACACGGTGCTCACGCCGGGCCTGTCCATCGGAAGCATCAGCTCGAATAAAAACGTCACCTCGTTTTTCAACACCCTGAACAGCCGGAACCGGACGACAACTTCCAGTTATGGGGATTCTCAGATCACTTTGGTAAAACTTTCCCCGACCGTCATTGCAATGCTGGGCGGTACCGGATCTGGAAGTTATTACGGAGTCGACGACAATACGATTGAACTTTATTCTCAATCAGGCAGTACACTCATGCGCCTCAGCACGGCCTGGCAGGATACAACACGAAAACGACTGTCCGGTATACGTCATACGGATTATTACGCCGGTGCGGATCAAGCAGTCCGGGGAGGAACCGCCAATACCCTTTCGGGCGATGTATATTTGTGTGAAGGAACGGAAACAATAACCGATACGATGATCTATGCCAATGATAATTTGAGAATCCTGGGCAACCGTAATTATACCTTAAAAGTAGTTAAAACAGAAACATTTACCGTTGCTAAAAAAGCGATTTGGATCCGGTCTGATTATTCCCGGGTGGAAATTGAGGGTTTTAATATCAACGGGAATAAAAATGTATCCCATTCAAACAGTTTTGATGCCGGCATCTGTATTTCCGGGGCACAGTATGTGACCATCCGGAATATGTATATTTACAATACCGGCGGTGACGCCATCACGATAAACCGCGATTACACCGGTTTGCAGCCATTACAAAGAACGAAAAAAGTTTTAATCTCAAATTGCACCTTTGATGTACCCTATTTATATTTGGAATCACGGTCCGAATTTGGCGATCCGTGGGATTTTATCGGGCGCTGTTGTGTGGCCATAACGAATGCCGAAGAAGTGATTATCGAGAATTGCTGGTTTAAGGGTGGTGAAGCTGTCGGAGCGATTGATCTGGAGCCGGACGATGAAAACGAAGTTGCAAATAAAGTGATAATCCGGAACAATGTTTTTGAAGGATACGGTCAGCAGGGGGCAAATGAAACCACGACCGGCTGTGCAATTATGATGGGTTCTTATGGTATTCCAATTCAAGATGTTTTGATAGATGGAAATTTTATTTTTAATTACTATCGGCATGGTATTTCATTTCATATTGGTGGTGCTGTCGTAGGCAATGATGTTGTTACCAGATTGACTGCTGCGAATAATTTCATTTTTGACAATGGATACAGCGGTATTTCCGTTACAGCGGCCAACAATGCTGTATTTGAAAAAAACACCATTTATCGAAACGGTTCCGCCGGAATTTTCATTGGATCGGATTCATACGATATCAGCATACTTGATAACAATATTTTCGAAAATGATTATACCGGTATTTGGCTGGATAACGGCGCTCAGGCTGCGTCTCATTCTTTTATTGTATCAAATAACCGGGTTTTTAATAACGGACAGGTTGCCGGCGACGGCATCCGGCTGACCCGGGCAAAAAAAGCGGTGATTACCGACAATTTGATCTATGATAGCCAGGGTGATAGTGCCACCCAGGCTTATGCCATCCAGGCAGCGGAGATTACAAAAATGCGCCTTGCAGATAATTTGGAATACGGAAATAAAAATTATAAACAAACTTTTGATTCTCAAAGCAATACATTTACCCAGGGTAATCATTTGGTTGGCGTTGCGGTAAAAGGCACAATTCAAGTGGATGTGTCTAATGATAATGCGATGTATCTAAAAGTACTTATGGGACCGGACTATATAAATTCAGATCAATATTTTGGATATTGCTTATTCAATAAAACACGGTTTGCCGATGGTCCGGCCGGACAGACGGATCAATGGTATAACATCCGTTCGAATTCGGCGAATGTGGCCGATAGTTTTAAAATATATATTGACAGCGAATGTACATTTGCAGATTGGGAAGCCGGCGACAGTGTTTTTGTCGTTTCAAAGGGTTGTATAAATTCGGTTTCTCAAAATGGCGGGGCCGGATTTGTAAATTTATCAAATTATGTTGGGTACACAAAAAATGATTCTCTTTTGTTAGAAGCGGAAACCAACCGGACTGCACGGGCCAGTGCGGATATTACCCCGCCCTATTATCTTACGAACTGTGATTTTACCGAAGGCGTTCAGGGATACTATAAAAACGTTGCGATAAATACGGCGCCATTGGTTTCATTTCCGTTTCAGGTCAAAGGTCCTGCGGACGGTTGGGCCACGGCGATCGGAGGAGAGGTAATCTATCCCTCCACTTTTAATGTGCGGAATAAAATGACTCTGAATAAAACTGCCGGAAGCTTTGATATTATTGGTGATGCCATGGTATTCGTTCAGGTTTATGATGTGGCAAACGAAAACTTATTACGGGTCGCTGACTTTCGGCGGACCGCCACCGATATACCGTATACTGCCTTTCAGGGCCCGGCGACATTAAAAAGTTACACTGAAACACAATTAGCCGATATGAAGGCTATTGGTGGATTGATTGCTGGAATGCTGGCAATTAATTCAACGTCCGGAGAACCTGTTTTTTGGAATGGGTCAAACTGGATTCCGGTTTCAGGTGGTATAGGAAATGTAACCTGGACTGATCTTGATCCAACAGTACAGGATACAATTCTAAATAGTCCCCGGGTAATTAATGTTACCAATTATGGCGCGGTGGATGACAGCAGTGATTCCTGGACGGCTGTCGAGACGATGTTGACATATGCCCAGGACGGGGATATTTATTACTTTCCAAAAAACAGCAATGGTGTCTATTATTTTTCAAAATCATTGATGCAGACCGGCGGTCTTGATTTGACTTTTAAGTTTGATCCGGATGTAAGAGTTTATGCTCCAGACACACTGATGTTTATTGATGGAACGGAAACAGCTTCCACGACCATGAAAGCCACGGCAGTACAGGGCATGGAATATTTTCTTGTAAATAATTCATCCGGGTTTGATAAAGGAAGTCTTGTCGCTCTTGCCAGTAACGGGGCCTGGTACAACAGCGCTACGTATTTAAAAGGTGAAATGATCGTCATCCGGCGTGTGCATGGTGATACCATATGGATCGAAGGTAATCTCGCCGACACCTATATCATTCCGACGGAAAATGTCGTGGTCGTTGAATATAATCACTGTTCCGTCAAAATTGAGGGATTGGACTTACGATACCAGCAAGATGATGCAAATGTCATTGCCATACGGATACGAAAAGGCTTGAACTGTCAGTTTAAGAATGTTAAAATTCAAAATGCCGGCACAAATGCCCTGGAGTTGAAGCGGTGTTATAATACGCTGATTGAAAATCCGGCCATGCTGGCATGCAACAAGGCAGGTCAGGGAGCGGCGATCTGTCTTTTGGATTGCTACCATACCACAATCAGGGACGGATATTTTTACGAATGCCGGGAGCCGGTCGCGGCCTCGGCATCCAACAGCAGTTTTCCCACCCGTTATGTTCTGGTGGACGGGGGCCATTTCCTCGGCGGCGGGATCGTCAGACCGGACAGTACCTCCGATTGGGGCAATACCAAGGCGATCGACAGTCACGAAGCAGCCGAATACATCACTGTCCGCAACGCCAAAATACGAGGATTTGGATACGGCTGTTATATGCGCGGAAATTTTTGCACCATGGAGGGATGCGATCTTTCCGGACGGATGTATTGTGCTTATTGGCAGGCATACGGCGGTGGCGCAACGGTCGTCGGGAATACATATACATCCGGCCTGATTGGCCGTCCGCATGTGACCAGTCCCGTTGATGAAAGGGATTATCAATTAACGCATTTTTTCGGACTGGGAAATTTTGCGAAAACCGATTCGGCAGCATATTTCAAGGTTTCTGATAATGTTGCTATAGGCGTGACAACTTCCTTCGGGGCTATTCGGGTCAATGCAAGGAACCTTGATTTAAGCAATAATTATATCAGATTTAATCCTGTAACCGGCACGTCCAATTATTTATACGGACCGGCCGGAGCGGTCACTCTGGACAACTGTACGATAAAAGGAGAGGTTTTAGAATTGTTGAATACCGGATCATTGATTGTTCTGCATGGAAATATTACACTGTCAAACAGTTATATGGATTACAAGCTTGATTCAAATGATTATTTGAAGTCCACTTATATCGATGCTGATTCAGTAATAACAGGTAAATTGACAGCGTCAACCGTAGAGCCCGATACACTGTATCTCGGATCAAATGAACCGGTAGTGAAGGAAGAAGGCCAGATGTGGTACCGTCAGGGCGCCAGTTCGGCGCCGGATACGCTGATGATGTGGATTAATAATAAAAAGCAAAAGTTTGTGGGGACAGTGTTGAATCCATGATTTTTTGAGAATTAACATTTGTTGTTATTTTGGTTTATTCTTTTATGTAAAAAAAGAACCGCAGGATTCAACACATTGTTTACTACCTGCGGTCCTTTATTTTTATTTGTCTTGATTCTATTATCGAACCAAGCCTGGAACAGGCCTGTCGTCTATAAAGGTACGGAATAATTTCCGGATG
>JAFGSB010000116.1 GCA_016934825.1 Candidatus Zhuqueibacterota bacterium | reverse complement strand
CGGAGCGATAAACTGGAACAATGACGGCGAGGAATCGTCCCTGCAGGATGAGGCGGATAAATGGGAAAAAGAAGAAAAAACTATTGAGGATGGACTTTAAAATTTAACTAAGATGTCAAAGGCATTTGTCGAATTTTGAATTTTGTAAGGTTTTTCAGCCAAAGTTATGGCAGGTCATATATACCGTTATTCATGTTATTTATGTTCATTGTCATAAAAATGTATGATATTTAAAAAAATTTTTTAAATTATTTTACTGCTGTTCTTAATTACCCGAATACCAGTAATATTGAATATGGAAACGCTTCATTTTATGGATATTCGCTTACTTTTTTATTGCTGAAAAAATTAAAGGTAAATGGTTTTTATTGTTTTATCTTTCATAACCATAAAATGAATGAATCCGGTAACCGGAAGGTTAAAGACGATTGTGCTCCGAAACTTATCGTCCTGCCCTTTAAATTAATTAACTTCATGATTGCCACACCTGACGGACAATTATTTTTGAATTATACCTTTGGGCATCTGGTGTACATCAGGAAACGTTTTAGAACAGTGAATATTGAAATTAAATATATTTACAGAGGAATGAAAAAGAACTTTTAGAGACGGATTCGGGAGGTTTGATGAGAAAACTTTACTCGGGCAATGAAGCGGTTGCACGCGGTGCATTTGAGGCTGGGGTTGAAATTGCGGCCGCATATCCCGGGACTCCAAGTACGGAGATAATGGAGAATATAGCTCATTATAAGGAAATATACGCCGAATGGTCGGTGAATGAAAAGGTTGCTTTCGAGGTCGCCTTTGGCGGAGCGGTTGGAGGAAAACGAGCTTTGGCCGCTATGAAGCATGTTGGAGTGAATGTGGCTGCCGATGCTTTAATGACGGCGGCATATACAGGAATAAACGCCGGCTTTGTGCTGGTTTCGGCTGATGATCCGGGAATGTTCAGTTCACAGAATGAACAGGATAACCGTTTTTTTGCCAAAATGGCGCAGATCCCCATGCTGGAGCCCTCCAACAGCCAGGAAGCAAAAGATTTTACGATACTGGCGTTTGAGATCAGTGAAAAGTACGATACGCCGGTTTTGCTACGTATGACGACCCGCGTTTGTCACGGTAAAAGTATTGTCGAATGCCGCGACCGTATTCCCGGTCCGGCCTGCCGCTACCAAAAGAACCCGCAAAAATATGTCATGATCCCTGCAAACGCGAGAAAAAGACATGTCGTCGTCGAAGAAAGGCGCAAAAGACTGTCTGAATTTGCAGAAAATTTTTCAGGTAATATAACGGAGTATAACGATACAAGCATCGGAATTATTACCAGCGGTGTGAGTTACCAGTACGCCAGGGAAGTTTTTCCCGGGTCATCATTTCTGAAACTGGGGGTGAGTTACCCGTTACCCATGAATAAAATCAAAACATTTGCAGAAAAAGTAAAAAAGTTGTATGTTTTCGAAGAACTGGAGCCGTTCCTGGAAGAACGGTTATCAGCGGCGGGTATAAACCTCACCGGTAAAAATGTTCTTCCCGTGCTGGGCGAGTTTTCACCCGAATTGCTGCGTGAAAAGTTACAGGGTCAGGTAACGGAAAATTCAGAGTGTGATGTCAAACTTCCGGCTCGTCCGCCGGTTATGTGCGCGGGCTGTCCGCATCGTGCCGTGTTCCATGTGCTTCGAAAATTAAGGGCGGTTGTCAGCGGCGATATCGGATGTTACACGCTGAGCACCCTGCCGCCGCTGAATACAATGGATACGGTGTTGTGTATGGGCGCCAGTATGGGTATTGCCCAGGGACTGGTACGGGTACTGGATGAACGAAACAGGGATCGCGTCGTCAGTGTGCTGGGAGATTCGACTTTTATCCATTCCGGCATACCCGGTCTCGTGAATGCCGTTTATAACAGAGCCAATATTACCGTTATTATTCTGGATAACCGCATCACCGCCATGACAGGACATCAGGACAATCCGGGAACAGGCAGAACCCTGAAAGGCGAAAAAGTACCAGATTTTGATTTTGCTGGAATGGCGCGTGCCGCCGGCGTTGAATTTGTGCAGACAGTCGATCCTGTTGATATAAATGAAACAGAGAATATAATATCACAAGCACTGAAACATCAGGGGCCGTCGGTCGTTATCGCGAAACGGCCGTGTGTGCTGGTCGATAGAAATCAGTTTCCCGGTCAAATGAAGATTGATTGGGATACGTGCAAAGTGTGTAAAATATGTTTGCGTATCGGTTGTCCGGCAATCAGTATAAACGACTCTAAAATTACGATAGATCAAACAATGTGTTTCGGCTGTGGATTATGTCAGCAAATCTGTCCTCACGGGTCGATTATACCCCTCAAGTCTATGAAAACCGGGAGTGAAAATGATAAATAAAGAGAAAGCGGATATTCTGATTGTCGGTGTCGGCGGGCAGGGAATTTTACTTGCAAGTGAAATCATTTCATCGGTATGCCTTGAAGCCGGGTATGACGTTAAACAAAGCGAGGTTCACGGAATGGCCCAGCGTGGAGGCAGCGTGTCCAGTCACGTTCGTTATGGAGATGTTGTGTATTCGCCGACGATTGAACGGGGCAGGGCGGATATACTGCTCTCCTTTGAACTGCTGGAAGCGCTTCGCTGGATCGAATTCCTGAAACCGGAAGGAACAGCAATTGTCAATAACATGAAAATTACCCCGATGCCGGTTGCCGACGGTTCGGAAAGATATCCTGATAATATCCGGCAAAAGCTGGAAAAAAGGTGTAAAGAACTGGTACTGGTAGACGGAAACTCCATTGCGGTCAAAGCGGGACATATCAAGACAGTTAATATAGCGCTATTAGGCGTTTTTTCAAAGTATCTGCCATTTGATACGAATATGTGGAAAAAATCGATTGTTGAACGTGTTCCTGTAAAAACCAAGGAAATAAATCTTATCGCATTTGATTCCGGAAGAAATGCGAATTAATAAATTGTTCACCTTCCTGGATACTATTTAGGAGGACTGTTATGAAATATAAAGTCGAATATCTGGAACCCGATGATTTAAAAAAGCTTCAACTGGACAGACTGCGAGAAGTGTCCATGCACCTGTATAACAATGTGGCCTATTACCGTGAAGCTTTTAATAACCTGGGTATGAAACCATCCGATATAAATTCTCTTGACGATCTCGGCAACCTGCCGCTTACCGATAAGGAAACCCTGAGGACGTATTATCCTTTTGGAATGTTCAGCGTGCCGATGTCACTGGTCAGGGAAATACACGGTTCATCCGGTACAACGGGCAAACCAACCGTAGTCGCTTACACGGAAAATGACATCAAGGTATGGTCCGAGGTCATGGCCAGGAGTATCGCTTGTACCGGCGGCACGTACCAGGATATTATACAGAACGCTTACGGATACGGATTATTTACGGGCGGTCTGGGTGTGCATTACGGCGCGTTGGAGCTGGGTGCGGCCATCGTACCTATGTCTTCGGGAGGATCAAAGCGGCAGTTACAGCTTATGCAGGATTTCAAGACAACAATACTGACATGTACGCCGTCCTATTCTCTTTATCTTGCGGAATTTGCGGAATCCATGAATATCGATCCGAAAAAGACAACACTGAAGATCGGGATTTTGGGAGCCGAACCCTGGAGCGACGGGATGCGTCGGGAAATTGAAGAAATCTGGAACATCAAAGCCTATGATATTTATGGACTATCGGAAATTATCGGCCCCGGTGTTGCCGTTGAATGTGAGGGGCAACACGGCTTACATATTTGGGCGGATCACTTTTTACCCGAAGTCATTAATCCCGAGACCGGAAAACCCGTTGCCGAGGGTGAAGACGGAATGTTGGTCATCACAACCCTGACAAAGGAAGCGACCCCGTTTCTGCGTTATGCGACCAAGGATATTGTCAGTATGACTTATGAAAAGTGCCCGGCATGCGGCCGGACATCCCCCCGTATCAGCAGAATAAAGGGACGCACGGATGACATGCTTATTATTCGCGGTATAAACGTGTTCCCGTCGCAAATCGAATCGGTACTGCTTGAAATTGAAGAGACCGAACCGCACTATCAACTGGTTGTCAGCCGGGAGGGTGCGCTGGATGAACTGGAAGTGCAGGTTGAAGTGAATGAAAAATTCTTTTCCGATGAAATCAGAACACTTGAAGCGTTGGGAAAAAGGATTAAACAGGAAATTGAGAATGTGTTGAGTATCGCGGTTAAAGTGAAACTGGTTGAACCCAGAACCATTACCCGGAGCGAGGGTAAAGCGAAACGTGTTATCGATAAAAGGAATATCTGATTCAACGCAATCGATAATTTTATTTATGTTAAAATGAATATGTATTTTATAAAAATTGTATTCAATATTGAATTAAAAAAGCGAGGCAGATTATGCATGTAAAACAAATTTCCATATTTATGGAAAATCGTGCCGGTCGATTGGAAGAGATCACCAGCGTTCTCGCAAAGGAAAACATCAATATCAGAGCCATATCCCTTGCGGATACTTCTGATTTTGGTATTTTGCGTTTAATTGTCAACAAACCGGTAGATGCGGTTGAAATCCTGCGCAAGGAAGGATTTACAATCAGGGAAAACGAAGTGATTGCCTGCGTCATCGAGGATCGTCCCGGCGGACTGCATTCAATGCTGGAACTTTTTGCCAAATCGGAATTAAGCATTGAATATATGTACGGTTTTTTTGAAAGACATACCGATAAAGCCGTGATGATTATTCGGGTGAACGATCCGGCAAGGGCAATAAAAATACTTTTGGACGGAGGTGTTGAATTGCTGCGCGGAGAGCAGGTATATTCTCTGTAAAATTCAGTTCATTTTTTTTAATTGATCAGGAAAAACCGTTTTAAAAATTAAAGGAAAATATTTGTGTTGATCTGGAATAAAACCGCCGAAACAATGCCGCGGGAAGCCCTTATTAAATTACAGAAACAACGGCTTTTATCAATCTTGGAACACGCCTACTCTAATGTGCCGTTTTATAAAGCGGTATTTGATGAGAATAAAATTTCTCACAAGGATATAAATTCTCTTGACGATTTAAAAGAATTGCCATTTACGACCAAAGCGGATATGCAGGCGAGTTACCCCTATAATATGTTTGCCATCCCACTGGACAAGGTGGTTCGTATACATTCCTCCTCCGGAACTACTGGAAAACCCACAGTAGTCGGTTATTCCCGTAAAGATCTGGATAACTGGTCGGAACTGATAGCCCGGTTATTAACGGCCGGCGGCGTGACGCAAAAAGATATTGTACAAATCGCATTTGGGTATGGATTATTTACCGGGGGCTTTGGTCTTCATTACGGTGTGGAAAAAATTGGCGCCGCAGTAGTCCCCGTTTCCTCCGGTAATACCGAACGTCAGTTAATGATCATGCGGGATTTTAAAACCACCGCCCTTGTATGCACACCGAGTTACGCGCTTTACCTGGCGGAAGCCATAAACGAGGCGAATATCAGTCCTGACGATTTGTATTTACGCGTCGGGATGTTTGGCGCCGAACCATGGACCGAAGGGATGCGCAGTGAGATTGAGAGAAGGCTGGGTATCAGCGCCACCGACAATTACGGATTAAGCGAGGTGATGGGGCCGGGTGTTTCCATGGAATGTCAATGTAAACACGGTATGCATATTAATGAAGACCATTTTATCGCGGAAATCATCAATCCCGACACCGGCGAAGTACTACCCCACGGTTCGGTTGGGGAACTCGTACTGACAACCTTGACCAAGGAGGCGATCCCGGTCATTCGCTACAGAACCCGGGATATCGCGAGCCTGATCGAGGAGCAGTGCGAATGCGGGCGGACTTTTACCCGTATGACAAAGCCGCAGGGGCGGACGGATGATATGCTGATTATAAGGGGCGTGAATGTTTTTCCATCGCAAATTGAAACGGTATTGATCGAGATGGAAGAAACAGACCCCCATTACCAGCTTGTGGTCTCCAGGGAAGGCGCTTTGGATGAACTGGAAATCCGTGTAGAAGTCAATGAAGCGTTTTTTTCGGATGAAATGCGGCAAATGCGGGAAATTGAAGAAAAGATACGCCAAAAGATCCGGGATGCCCTTGGAGTTTCCGCCAAGTTAAAACTTGTGGAACCCAAATCGATTGAACGTTCCACAGGCAAAGCAAAACGTGTTATTGATTTGCGAAAGAAAAATTAGGCTTTCCCTGTTGATTTAACCAGGAGAATAAAATGCAAAATATCGCACAATACTTTAACAATCATGATCAATTTGCCAAATATACCGGTATGGAACTGGTCTCTGTTTCGGCGGGTCGGGCAAAGGCAAAATTAATAGTTAAAGATATTCATTTGAACTCGGCGCGGGTCGTACACGGCGGCGTTATTTTTACACTGGCCGATTTTGCTTTCGCCGCCGCATCGAATTCGGATGGAAAAATGGCGTTGAGTATTAACGCTTCCATTAATTTTTTAAAAGCGGCCCAGGGCGGTTCACTTTATGCCGAAGCGAAGCAGGTGTCTTTGCACCCAAAGATCGGTACCTATTCCATTCAGGTAACCGATGAGGATCATAATTTAATTGCCACTTTTCAGGGTATTGTTTACAGAAAAAATGTCGATTTGCCGGAATGGGATTCATAAATGGTCCCTTTTCCCGATAAAATAAATATATTTGAGGATAGTGATAATATTGAGCGCTTATTTGAATAAATTATCTACGCTGGGGGAAAATCTGCACGGTTCGGAAATACGCCGATTGTTCGCGACATCTATGCGTCCCGGCATTATTTCATTTGCCGGCGGCATGCCGGATCCGGGTTCTTTCCCGGCAAAAAAGGTCGCGGAACTTTTGGAAAAGTTACTGCTCGATCGTGGAGATTTGTATCTGCAATACGGGCCGTCGAGCGGGACCACTGAAGGAATCGCGGCAGCCATCAACCGGATGCGTCGTCGTGATATTATAACCGGCGCCGATGAAGTTATCATGACATCGGGGTCGCAGCAGGCCATCGACCTGATGACACGAATATTTATCGATCCCGGAGATATGATCCTGGTTGAGGAGCCCACATTTATCGGCGCTCTGGGCACATTCCGAAACGGCAAGGCCAGGATAGAGGGTGTTCCCATGGATCATAACGGTATTATCCCTGAAGAACTGGTAAATATTCTGGCGAACGCCCGAAAAAACGGTTACAGGGTGAAATTCATGTATCTTTTACCCAATTTTCAAAATCCGACAGGACTGACCATGTCTGTGCAACGCCGCGAACGTGTTTTGCAGATCGCCGAAGATTATGATTTTCTGATTTTTGAAGATGATCCTTATGGAGAGCTCTGGTTCACGGGCGGACTGGACGGCGTTCGGCCGATCAAATCACTCGATCGTAACGGACGTGTGATTTACACCAGCTCATTTTCTAAAATAATATCTCCCGGAATAAGACTGGGCTGGATAGCGGCATCTTCCTGGTTGATTGAACGATTCGATATGGGAAAACAAATGCTGGATGTGTGCACAAATCCACTGATGCAGGCGGTTGCATACGAATTATGTATTGACGGCTTTCTGGATGCTCACATTGAAAAATTAAGACAAATTTATTCTTCCCGGGCCCAAACAATGCTGGATGCTTTGACCCGTTTCATGCCTGAAGGTGTTTCCTGGACCAGACCGAACGGCGGTTTTTTTATCTGGGTCACATTACCGGAGCATATAGACGCCCTGCATATGCTGGATAAAGCTCTCTCCCATGATGTTGTATATGTTATCGGTTCGGCTTTTTATGCCGGTTCCGGTAACAATAATACCCTGCGGATATCGTTTTGTCATGAAAGCGAGGAGATCATTGCCGAGGGTATTAAAAGATTGGGGGACGCGGTAAAAGAGTATCTGGTCAGGAATTGAAACTATACAAAAGTATTTGTCACCCCTGTTAGCCTCATTTTCATAATATCAGGATCGGCAACAAACCGGGCGTATTTGTTTTTAGAAAACATGTTTATGCACACAAAATTCTTCCAAAACCGGCAAAATTTTTTCATCTTATAACCGACAAAAATATTTTCATGGCCGTCGCATAAATTTATATTGGACTTGGAATTTTTTATGTATTTTTTTCGTTAAAGAGGCGTATTTGTTTTAATAGCAAGATATTATCTGTTCAAGCCTGAATTCAGGCTGTTAATTTAGACCAGTTTATCCGCGAAAATAAAAATAAAAAAATGGATCCCCAAAAAATACAATCATTCTTTTTTAATGAGATCGAAAGTCAGGCGATTCAGTATCCAAATGAACTACTCCGCAAACACAAACAAAATCTCGACTCTTTTTCTTTGCTGGTAAAAAAACTTGCCAACAGCCATAAAAAAGATAAAAAAACTTTTTTTGATAATTGGAAAAAACTTGATCACTTTCTTGAAAACCTTAAGGAATGGGTTAACTCCTTCGATTGCGCGCTGGAAAAGTACGCTACCGATGACCTGCTCGAACAGTACCGGACTCGTGTTGACTTGATCAATATACAGATTCCTGATGAAATAGAAATTCAACTGTTAAAAGATACTTTGCAAAGGCAGGCCAGGGAGCCGTTTGTCCTCACAATCTGGAAAAATTTTCAAAAGCTGAAAACAGGATTTATAAATCGTTCTGTTTCTGTTTTGAATTATATCAGGAAATTACTTGGCAAACCACCTTTAAATCCTTATATCGGGAAACGGCGGTTCCGGTTTTTCCCTTTTTATGCTCAATATTTGGAAGCTCCTTTTATTCATCATTTAAAACTCCGTCAGAATATTCTTTTACAGATTATTTTTAAACAGCTTTACGAATTGCATCAAAAAAGTGAAAATGTAAAAGAGGAACTGCTGGATATCGAACATTTTGAATCTAACCTGAAAAAACTACCCGGCGGACAAATTAAATCGGAATTAACTGCCGTGAATGATTTTTACAAGATTTTAAACGTATATAAAAAGGAACTCGAAAATTTTGAAATAGAAACATACTTTCATTACAAGGAATTTCGTGAAAAAGCGGAAACTGATTTTAATAAAGCCTGGAAAAGCGCGGGAACATTTCATCTGCCCAGCCGTTTGATTCGCTTATCTGAAAAATCGAAAGGCGTCGATTTTGCTTTTCATCAGTTAAAGTCCTCCCGGGATGCGTGGTCTAAACATCTCCGCGGTGAACGGGGAGATTGGCTGACGGATATCGAGTTATTTGCTTTTCAAACGGACGTTGCGCTGCAATGTTATCATACCCTGCAAATAATTCATAATAAAATACATGACAGAATACTTCCCGCTATAGAACAGGTAAATACAATTGTACAAAACTCGATTAAAAATTTTACAATTATCGATACCGAAAAAGTCGAATTAAGGAAAAAAATCCTGCTCGAAAACAGAACATTACTGCGGGAACTCGGGCGGGAGAAACTGCCAGAACTGATCGAAATGATTTCCCAATCCAAGATTAATCAAACCTTCAAAGGATTTCTCAGTATTATTGAAGATCATTGGTCGGAAAAAAACGATGAACATCTAATTTTTCAATTCAGAGATCTGGAACATCCGATTCCCAATTCCAGAATGGATAATGTCCCTTTAAAGGACATTGTCGATGTGGAAATACTTTTACCTCTCAAAGCCGTCCATGAAAAAATTTATTTGTCAAGTCAGCAAAAGCTGGATGACATACTCAGAGCGATTTCTGAAATCGATCAGATAATTGAATACAATCTTGAAGCCGCGTTAAGTCTGTTTGAAAACGAAGTAAAGGATGATCAGATCGAAAATATCCGGCAGATCGTAGTGGAGGGACTGGAACGAACCGGAAACCAGGTGAACCAGTTGAAGCAGGATTTTCAGGACCTTTTGGAGCATTATGAATCGATTCTGCCGAAAAATACTCTGGAACTTGAAAATGAAATTCAAGGTTTATTGCGCAGTGAAAAGATTTTTGAATTAAAAATCCGTTATCTGCGCGCTCAAACCAGGGATAAAATTCGCCGCTACAGTAAAAAGTTCTGGCAGGGCTTTAAAAATTCAATACGCCGGTTTTGGGGAGTTTTATTAATTGTCATACACAAAATAAGTTCGGGTATTTTTCGTTTAAGAAAAATAACACGACTTACAACAGCCGGAATTAAAATTGATGCCAGATTATCGAGTTTTCTCACTCAAACTGAGGATAAAATTCTGCATCTGCCTTATATTTATCAACGGCTTTTCAGACAGGAACCATTGACCGATAAAAGATTCTTTTTCGAGGAGCCAAAGGCGCTGGAATTATTCAGGGAAAGCATGAATGACTGGTTGGCAGGGAAACCGATTTCCGTTCTGTTGACCGGAGAACGCGGCAGCGGGAAAACGACTATTCTGAATGTTGCCGAAGCCGATATTTTTACCGGACATAAAATAATCAGGATAAATTTGGATTATACAGTCTTTACTGAACAGGGTCTTTTTAATGTAATGAGAGTAGCTTTTGCAGAGCCCGATATAAACTCGCTCCCGGAACTGGAAAGCAAAATTTCACAAAATGAAAAAAAGATCATTTGCATATTTGAGAATCTTCATAATCTTTTTATTCGTACGATAGACGGATTCAATGCGATCGAAAGATTACTGTTGTTGATGAGCAGAACCCAGCACAAAGTCTTCTGGATAGCCACTTGCGCGCAATACGGCTTTGAATACCTTGATCATGTAATCAAAATATCCAAATATTTTAACAGGATTGTGAGTCCCGGTTTCAAGAATAAGGATGATATCAGGGAAATTATTTTAAAACGTCACAGGATGAGCGGATATAATCTGACCTTTAATGTGCCCGACGATCTCGTAAAATCAAGAAAATTCCTCTCACTGGCATCGGACAATGACAGACAAAAAAACATTCAGGAGTTTTATTTTGAAAAATTGTCCGTATTGTCCGCCGGTAATATTCGGGTGGCCTTGTTTTTCTGGCTAAGTTCAATTAAGGAGATCTTTAAGGACAAAATGATCATTTCCCCGGAATTGAATTTTGACTTTTCATTTATTTCAGTGCTTCCCGCGGACATCCTGTTCACTTTCGCCGCCCTGATCCAGCATGAAAATTTAAATGAAGAAAATCATGCCCTGGTTTTTAATCAGGAGCTGTTTGACAGCGCCCTTGTCCTGAGCAGGCTGTATAATAAAGGTTACCTGCAAAAAAATGGTGCCGTATACTTTGTTCATCCTTTCTTATACCGGCCAATTGTCAGGGTCCTGAATAGTCGTAATATTTTACATTAGGTTGTATGATGAACTTTTTTTTAAAAATATATTTTATTCTTCTTGTTATCCTGCTGTTAATGAATATTCCGGGACTGTATTCACAGCCGCAACAATCGCCGGTTCCTGCCGATACCGTTAAGGCGGCCCCGGATACTGTTTTGACCAAATCATCCTTACAGCAATCGCTCGAACAGACCCAGCCCAAAATAGCCTGGAGCATTTCGTTTGCAAAGGTTCTGTGGACAATCATTTTGTTCACGATTGCTTTTACTGTAATTAAATATGTTACACGCTTACTGGAAGCGCTGTCTGAACGATGGACGAGATTCAGATTATTTTTGAAAAGAGTTATTCCGGTTTTTCGTATTTCCGGGTGGACATTGGTTATTTATATTATCATTATCGGTATTCTCAGGCCGCCCATCCAAACGCTTGTGGCGTTTACGGCCTCTGCCGGTATTGCCATTGGTTTTGCCTCACAGGATATTTTGAAAAATATTTTTGGCGGCATCATGATCCTGTTCGACAGGCCGTTTCAGGTTGGCGATAAAATACAGATTGGCAGTTATTACGGCGAGGTCAGGCAGATTGGTCTTCGAACCGTCCGAATTGTAACGCCCGATGATTCCATGGTGTCCATACCTAACAGTGAGATAGTCAATCAATCCGTTTCCAATGCCAATTCCGGTGAATTCAACTGCCAGGTTGTTGCCGAATTGTACCTGCCCCCGGATATTGACCTGATTTTGCTTAAAAAGATCGCTTATAAAGCCGCGGCGGTTTCCCAATATGTATACCTGAAAAAACCGATTGTCGTTATTGTAAAGAATGAGGTCTTTCACGACCGGTCATGGTTAAAAGTCCGTCTGAAAGCATATGTCCTGGATATTCGGTACGAGTTTGTTTTTATGAGCGAAATGACGGAGAATCTGTTGAATAATTTGTTAAAAAAAGGTTTGATTTCACCGGCCGATCTTGGATTTATCAGGGAAAGTCAGGGGTAAAAAAACAGCATATGTACATGTAAATAATATTTTTCACCTCAAAAAAGAAATAACAACAAGAGGAGCCTTAATATACCCCGGTGAAGGTTGATTTTATTATTCCGTCTGACATATCCTGCATTACTTATTACCTGATGTATCTGTAACTTACCGGATCTATTGTCCCTGTTATAAAAAAGAAATGTATTTTATTCTAAAATTATGTAAATTAATAACTTTTAATTTTTGAATTTCAGGAGTAGTAAAATATCTATGCGTAAAGATAGTATTCGAAATATTGCAATAATCGCACATGTCGATCACGGTAAAACCACGCTGGTAGACGGTATGCTCAGGCAGAGCGGCATATACCGGGAAAATCAATATGTGGAAGAGAGGGTCATGGATTCCATGGACCTGGAGCGTGAACGCGGTATCACGATTATGGCAAAAAATACCGCGGTCTGGTATAAAGATATTAAAATAAACATTGTCGATACACCCGGACATGCCGATTTCGGCGGAGAAGTGGAAAGAAGCCTGAACCTGGTTGACGGGGCAATTTTACTGGTCGATGCGAGCGAAGGTCCGCTGCCGCAGACAAGGTTTGTAGTAAAAAAAGCGCTTGCCAGGAAATTACCCGTCATTCTTGTGATCAACAAAATCGACAGACCGGATTCCCGGATCGATGAGGTTATCAATGAAGTATATGACCTGTTCATCGATCTTGACGCCACCGAAGAACAAATTGAATTCCCGGTTTTGTACACAAACGCCAAGCAGGGTATTGCCCATAATAAACCGGGCGATGATTCGGTCAACCTGCAGCCTCTTTTTGACACGATTGTGACAAAAATTCCCGGCCCGGAAGCCGATGATAATAAAACACCGCAGTTATTGGTCACTAACCTCGACTATGATTCCTATGTTGGTCAAATAGCCGTCGGCCGGCTGGCAAACGGGATTCTGGAGATGAACAAGTCATATAGTTTGTGCGGGGAGAAGAAAACAGTTCCCGGGATTCGTTTTTCAGCCCTGTACAGTTTTCAGAATCTGGCTCGAAGGCAGGTTGATAAGGTATATGCCGGGGATATTATTGCGCTTGCCGGTGTGGAAAACGTCAGGATCGGCGATACCATTTCTTCGCTTGAAAGTCCGAAACCGCTTCCCCGGATACGTGTGGATGAACCGACCATATCCATGATTTTTTATATTAATAACAGTCCCTTTTCCGGGAAAGAAGGCAAATACCTGACTTCGCGGCACCTTAAGGACAGGCTGGAGAAAGAGACGCTTGGTAATGTTGCCATCGAGATAAAACTGCTGGATCGCGCTGACGCCTTTGAGGTGCGCGGCAGGGGGGAATTGCAAATGGCCGTTTTGATTGAAACCATGCGGCGCGAGGGGTATGAGTTTATGGTGTCCAAGCCCAGAGTGATCACAAAAGAGATAAACGGAAAGACCTGCGAGCCGGTCGAACATGTCTTTGTAGATGTCCCCGAGGAGTATATCGGAATCGTAACGGAAAAATTATCCGGCCGTAAAGGCCGTATGATAAACCTGGTCAATAAAGGCAGCGGCCGGGTTAATCTTGAATTTAACATACCTTCCCGTGGTCTTATCGGATTTCGCAGTCATTTCCTGACCGACACAAAAGGGTCGGGTGTTATGAATTCAATTTTTCAGGGATATGAACCCTGGTACGGCCCGATACCACAGCGGTCGACCGGCGCCCTGGTCGCCGACAGGGCAGGTAAAGTGACGACCTATGCCAGCCTGGCTATGGTTGACCGGGGAGAACTTTTCGTTGAGGTCGGTACATCGGTTTATGAGGGGATGATTATCGGAGAACGAAACCGGAATGGCGATCTGGATGTTAATATCACCAAGGAAAAAAAACTTACCAATATGCGCAGTTCCACATCCGAAGCTACGGTAACACTCAGACCGCCGCGTATGTTATCGCTGGACCAGTCGATTGAATTTATTGCCGAGGATGAACTGGTGGAGATCACCCCGCTGAATATTCGACTCAGTAAAATGGAGCGCGACCGGCAGAAAAGGGCGGCAATACAGAAACGGGAAAAATGGGGAACAGAATAATATCCGCCTCCATATTTACTCACATCCTGATTGATTCCATGGTTTTTCTGTTGAAAAGTTTTTTGATAATATTTCAAAACTTTCAGCGTTCAATATTTATTTAGACTGCACGGGGTGAATCTTGTGAATTGTAAGAGAATGCCGGGTTAACTCAAACCTGAATATGTGCCTGACAAATCCGGCATTTTTAAAACTATCCTATGTCTGTTGAAAAAATGATTTGAAATTAAAAGCACTAATTTTATATTAAAAAAGACTTTTTAACTGATACCAATTCATAATTTGTATTGTAATTGCATTCCAAGACAGGAAGTGTTATTAACGATTAATCATATCTGGACCGGTCGTCCCGGGTCGAAAATAATGAAAAATCTCTTCTAACGGTTCAGATTAAAGAATTCATTCAGCTATTTTATTTTTTTGATGTGACCGAAACCGGCAAATCTTTCGGTAATTGAAAAATTGATTCTGGCCTGAGTATTAAGATATCCGAATCGCCGCAGTTTTTCAGGTGTTCTGAATTTGAAATTTTATTTCACTGAATTTAAAACAAAAAAATCGGTTTATAATTTAATATTTTTGAGGTTGTGAGGGACATCATTATAGCAATTGTATCATTAATGATAAAAAATGGAATAAATTATGAAAAGATTATTTTCGTTCAGGGGGATCAATAAAAAAATATTTACCTCACCGTATATGATTGTATTCGTTTATATTCTGATTGTCAACCTGTGGATATTTATTTCTGATATAACCTTAAAATCGATAATGGCAAAATCTATACAATTGATACAATTTCATATATACATGGATTGCATTTTTGTATTAATTATCGGGTTGTTATTATTTTTTTATGTCAAATCAGCAATTCATGCACTTCGGGAGAAAGAGGCCGAGACCCAGGAAATTATTGATTATATCCCCATAGCATCCGTAGTTATGAAAAAAAATGGAGAAATTGAACATCTTAATGAAAAGTTTATATCAACCTTTGGATATGACAGTCATGATATTAAAACAATAGAAGATTGGTGGCCTTTGGCTTATCCTGATCCGCAGTACCGTGAAAACCTGCAAAAATTATGGGTATCTGATTTAAACAGTACTCCTCGTGAGAATCATGAAATCGAATCACCTGTCGTCAGGATAACCGATAAATATCAAAAGGTTCATGATATTCATTTTAAATTAAAAGTATTAAAGGGGAGAATGATCGTAATATTAACCGATATTACTGAACAAAAACGCGCTGAAAATGCGTTGCGGGAGAGTGAAATCCGTTACCGAACATTATTTGAGTCTGCGGGAGATGCAATTTTTATCATGGAAAATGAAAGGTTTATCGATTGCAACCATCGCACACTGGAAATTTTCGGATGCAATCGCGAACAAATTATTAATCACATGCCTTTCGAATTTTCACCTGAATACCAATCAGATGGCAGAGATTCCAAAGAGAAAGCTCTTGAAAAAATACATAATGCCCTGCAGGGAGAACCTCAATTTTTTGAATGGGCCCATCGTAAGTTTGATGGAACATTTTTCGACGCTGAAATAAGCTTAAACAAAGTTGTCATTAGCGAGGAAATTTTTGTTCAGGCAATAGTACGTGATATAAGTAAAAGAAAGGAAGATGAAAAGGCTCTCAGGTATAGAAGCGACTTTGTAAATTTAATCTTAAATATCTCTACTCGTTTTATCAATTTACCCTCTGAACAAATAGATGAAAATATTGAAACAGCTCTCGGAGAACTGTACCGATTTGTCGGAGCTGACGGGGGTTATTTATTCCGTTTTTCGGATGACTTTAAGTATTTTACGATGACTCATCTTTGTGTAAATGAAAATCTGACGTCAAGGAAAGAAGATTTAAAGCGTCTTGAAGTCAATAAAATGCCCTGGTGGATGGATCAATTACATCGTAAACAAGTGGTTAATGTGCCCTCTGTTGATAAATTACCCGGTGTTGCAGTTGTTGAAAAAAAGATTATCGAATCTCAGGGTATCAAATCGCTTGTAGACGTACCCCTGGTTTATAAGGATAATGTTTTTGGTGTATTGGGTTTTAATTCCGCGCAGGAAAATAGAAACTGGACTGAAATGGAAATTTCATTGCTAAAGGTGATAGGCCAGATTTTTACAAGCGCTCTTTTACGCAAAGAGCATGAAGAAGTGTTGCGAAAAAGTGAAAGAAATTATCGAGAGATTTTTAATTCAACCAATGATGGTATCGCCATTCATGATGTTGACAGTGGTATAATTCTGGACGCGAATCAGGCCTTTTTAGATATGTTTGGTTATACGTTGAATGAAACGGTCACTTTTAAGACTCTTGATCTGTGTGCCCATGATACCTATTTATCCCCCAAAGTTTTACAGGAACGGTTCAGAAATGCAATTAAAAATGAAACTCAGATATTCGAGTGTAAAGCCAAAACAAAAGAGGGGAAAATATTTTGGATTGAAATTTCATTTAAAATGTCTGAAATAGGCGGTAAAAATCGTATTCTGTCATTATTTCGGAATATTAATGAAAGAAAAAAGTATGAGGATGCATTAAAAGATAGCGAAAGCCGGTATCGGGAAATTTTTGAAAATGCCAACGAATCAATCTGCGTTGTGCAGGATAATTATATTTCGTTTTTAAATTTAAAAACTTCTGAAATCCTCGGCTATTCGCGCTCGGAAATAGTAACAATGCCGATAACACAGTTTATCCATCCCGACGACCGGGCTTTGATTTTAAATTATAATGAACGACGTTTGAATGGAGAAGATGTGCCTTCGAGATATACTTTTCGAATAGTTGATAAAAATCAAAAAACCGTATGGATCAATATAAATGTGGTGCTTATTGCCTGGAATGAAAAACCGGCGATTTTAATCTTTATGCAGGACATCACAGATCAAAGATATGCTGAAGATGCGCTTAAACAAAGTGAAGAACGATTGAAACTGGCTTTGGAAGGTGCTAATGACGGATTATGGGATTATAATCTTCAAATTGGACAGATTTATTTCAGTCCACGATGTTTTACAATGCTGGGTTATGAGCCCGCAGCTTATCCGGATTATCAAAAGAAATGGCCAAAATTGGTACCGAAAGATGTGTATGAATTGGCAAAACAAAAAATGCGGCAATATTTGGAAAATGAAGGGGACTATTTATCTTTTGAATTCAGTATGGACACGAAAAACGGTGAAAGTATCTGGATTCTGTCCCGTGGTAAAGCGGTACAATGGGATTCGGAAGGTCGTATTCTGAGAATAGTCGGAACACTATCTGACATAACCAAGAGAAAAAAAGCGGAAAATGCCTTGAGAGAAAGAGAAGCTTTGTTGAATTCCGTTATCGAGAATCTGCCTTTTGATTTTTGGGCCAGAGATTTGACCGGACGGTGCTTTTTACAAAATGTTGTATCAAAAAAATATTGGGGTAATTTGATCGGTAACATGCCCGAGGAACAAAATGTTTCAGCTCTTACATTGAATTTATGGGAAGCTAATAATGAACGGGTTATGGCGGGACAGGTTGTAAACGAAGAGGTTAGATATAAAGATAAAAGGGGAAGATGGGGAGATTTTCAAAATATTGTCGCGCCGATAAAAGATAACAATAAAATTTTGGGAATGATGGGTTTAAATATTGATATTTCTGAAAGAAAAAAGATTCTAAACGCCCTTAAAAAAAGTGAAGAACGGTTTCGAAATATGGCTGAAAATATACAGGATGGTTTAACGATTATCGAAAATGGAAAAATAACTTTTATGAATGATCGTATTTGTGAAATAATGGGTCTTCCCAGAGAGAAAGCCATGCAAACAATGGAGATGGATCTTGCTGTAACAGAGGAAAAACCACGATTAAAACATCTCATGAATGAGGTTCGGAAAACCGGAAAACATCCAGATCAGTTAGAATATTGGATTAAAGGCGGAGACGGTGTAAAACGTTATATTTACAACAGATTCACTCTTTTGAAAAAAAATAAAAAATCTTTTATCGACCGGTATACTGTGACTACGGACATAACAGAAAGAAAAAAAGCCGAAGAAGCATTGAAAAGTAGTGAGAGCCGTCTTTCCCTGATTTTTAATAGCGTTAATGATATGATAATACTTGCAAAAGTAACACTTGATAATAATTTTATTGCGGTCGCCGTCAATAAATCGATGCTCAGGGAAATGAACCTTTCGGAACAACAATTACTCGGGAAGAACATAAAAAAAGTCCTTGCAAAGGAATATTCAAAATTATTAATAAATAATTTTAAAAAAGTGATACTTTATCCGCAAAACAATTCATTTGAAAAAGAAGAATACTGGGTGGGGAAAAAGTATTTGGAATATACGCATTCAGCTATACTTGACGATAAAGGTCAATGTACACATATATTGGCCGTACTTCATGATATTACAGAACGAAAGAGAAGGGAGGAGGCCGTACAGATTGCCGACAGGGCATCGCGTCTGGCTTCTTTGGGAACTATGGCCGCTGGAATCTCCCATGAAATCAACCAGCCGTTAACAGCGCTTAAAGTTAAAGTCGACAGCCTGCTATATTGGGGCGAGGAAAAACCGGAGTTAATGGAAAAGAATCTTGAACAAAATCTTTCTTTCATCTCGAAAGAGGCTGATAAAATTGATGAGATCATAAAACATATGCGTTCTCTCTCTCAGATAGACAGTATCCCCATGCCGGAAAAAGTAGATGTCAATAATGTTATAAAGAATGTTATTTCTTTAATCGGTCAGCAACTCATCGCACATGAAATAAAAACTGTATTTAATCTTGATAAATCAGTACCTTTTGCCCTGGCCCATAAAACACCCATGGAACAGGTCATTATTAATTTGGCTTTAAATGCCATGCATGCCCTTGATACCCTTGATATCAGCAATAAAAAAATTATTTTTACCACAAAAAAAGATAACCGGAATTGTATAATTGAAATTGAAGATAATGGCCCCGGTATTGAAGAAAAATATTTGGATAAAATATTTGATCCGTTTTTTACAACCAAAGTCGGAAAAGAAGGAATGGGACTGGGTTTGTCAATTGTTCAGAATATCATAACGAGTGTGGGCGGTACAATAACTGCCTATAACAGGGAAAAGGGTGGTGCATTATTCAGATTGACTTTACCGATAAAAAATTAGCTGTAATAAGATATTGTCGGCTGATTCCGGACACTCAATCTGTTTTTTTAAAATGAGTGTATTTGGGTATTTAATATTTGATGTCCTTTTGGTAAATGATTAAATTGTAATTATATCGTTTTAATTTAGTGAACGAATAACTAAGGTCAGAAAGGGGTGTCCGTTTACCGGATACCGGTGAGGTGTAATATAAAATGAAAATATTACTTGTTGAAGATAATCTTGATATCAGGAAAAGTATGAAAGAATTTTTAAGTGAAATCGGGCACATGGTCATTGAGAAAGGGAACGGGAAAGAAGCCATTGATTTTTTGCAAAAAGAAAAAGTACATCTTGTACTTTCTGATATTAAAATGCCACTGATGGACGGATATGAGTTGTTAAAATTCATTAAAAATGACAAGGATTTAAAAGATATCCAGGTTGTTCTTTATACAGGGCACGGGGATTTAAAAAGAGCGGTAACCGCGATGAAAGACGGTGCTTATGATTATATATTAAAACCAATCAATATTAATGAATTGATTCAAATTGTAGATCGGGTTGCGGAATATCTGGATTTAAAAAATGAAAATTTAAAATTAACCCGGGAATTCCAAAAACAGGTTAAAGAAGCTACCACAGAGCTGAAAAATGAATTACAGGAAGTGAGAAAAGCATTTGTACAGGTTGTGGGTACGGCCGATATTGGGATTTTTTCCGATTCCCTGAAAAAGGTTTTTGAAACCGCCGGAAAACTTCATCAGAATCCTGATATACCGGTATTGATAGAAGGAGAGACCGGGACAGGGAAAGAATTACTTGCTAAATACATACATTACGGAAAAGGTGATATTATTACACCATTTATAGGTGTCAATTGTGCGGCGATCAGTTCAAATTTGTTTGAAAGTGAATTATTCGGATATGAAGCCGGAGCTTTTACGGGCGGTAATCCAAAAGGACAGAAAGGTAAGTTGGAATTGGCAAATGAGGGAACCATACTGCTGGATGAAATCACAGAGATGCCAACCGAACATCAGGCTAAATTATTACGCGTAATCCAGGAAAACGAATATTATAAAGTAGGCGGTCTAAAAAAATTAAAAACAAAGGCACGTTTTATTTGTGCCACAAATCGAGATGTTAAAGAACAGGTCAAGCAGGGGATTTTTCGGGAGGACCTTTATTTTCGACTCAATGTAGGGTATATCAGAATCCCTCCCTTACGGGAAAGAAAGGAAGAAATAATCCCTTTGGCACAAATGTTTTTGAATCAATTGATAGAACAAAAAAAGACATCGTTGCAGGCAATAAGTAAAAATACGGAAGCAAAAATGATAGACTATGATTGGCCCGGTAATGTCCGGGAGTTAAAAAATACTATCGAACGAATTGCCCTGTTTTCGGATGATAAAATCATGGAACCCTATCATTTTGAATCGATTATACATGGCAATTCTTTTATTGGTAAAGATGTCCACCGGAAAATTTCAAATGATATTGATAATTTGGAATTACCCGAGAATGGAATTGATTTAAACAAATACATATTGGACATTGTTAACAAAGCCTTGGTAAGAAATAAAAACAATAAAACCAAAACCGCAAATTATCTGGGGATTTCTCTCAGGGTATTGCATACATACCTGAAAAAATTGGAAATGTAAAAAATAAAAAAAGTTACCAAAAGATGAACAAATTGGTATACAAAAGAATGTATAATTAATTTTTGTGCGGTATTCCAGATTTTTTATTTCAATTTTTATTTTCCTTTAACTATAATAAAATCAACAACAAAAAACGTTCGATCCTGTTTATGATCTCGGTGGCATAAATTCTGCATGATAAAGCGTGCATAAATAATTATAATTAAGAACTTTATTTTGTGCCGGTGCATTGTTATGGAGATTCGGTTTGTCAAGTTTGTAAGCAAGGAATGAATAAATGCACCGGTAATTTTTTTAATAATCATATTTTGGTATTTATGTTATCTGTTTTCTGTAATTTTGGCGGCGAAATTAATATTTATCAGAGTTGGAGATCGTATGCAAATTTTATATATCAGGAATATTTATGAAAATATTATTAATTGATGACCAAATAAATGTTGTACAAAGTCTGAAAGATGCTATAGAACCGGCGGGTCATGAATGTTATTCCTGTCAGGATCCTGTCCTGGCCCTTGAAAAATTCAGAAATGATTCCTATGATGTTGTAATAACCGATTATAAAATGCCGGGTATGAACGGACTGGAACTATTGACTTTAATCCAGCAGGAAAAACCCGGTACACCAGTTATCATGTTTACAGGCTATGCCGAAGTTGAAAACGTAATCGAAGCTACAAATATGGGTGTGTTTGCATTCTATCGCAAACCGATAAATATCAGAGAACTTTTAAAAACGCTGGATAAACTTCAGTCAAGTATCAAATTAAAAAAACAAAAAGAAACAGAATTTAACAGGTTAAAAAATCAAAACAAGTTGTATTTTATGGAAATACAACATCGGGTACGAAATAATCTTCAATTGATATCCAGTTTAATCAATTTACAGATTAATTTCGCCGATGATAAAAAAAATAAAATTTTTTTAAAAGAGCATGAAAACCGAATCAAAACAATTGGCCTGGCGTATGAAAAGTTAAACGAATCGATCAATTTTATTACTATCGATTTCACTGAATATATTCATAATTTAATCAGATACTTAAAAGTATCGTATAGTTCGAAATTCAACAATATAGATATTAAAGTCGATACAGATAATATTTGGACAGCTATCGATTATACAATTCCTATAGGCCTGGTTGTGAATGAGATTATATCAAACTCTTTAAAATATGCTTTCCCGGAATCATTTAAAGAAAATCCTGAAATTGTCGTTTGGGTTCAGGATATGAATCATGGAATTTGTTTAACAATTAGTGATAATGGAATCGGTTTTCCCAAAGAAATAGATTTGTTCAAGTCAAACACTTTGGGATTAAAATTAATAAAGACGCTGGTTGAAAATCAATTGGGCGGAAGTATTAAACTTGAGAAAGAGAATGGTACGAAATATACTATCATTTTAAAACTGGCGGATGAATTTGAAATGATCCATTACAAGGATTCCGGGGAAAACAATTCGGAATATTAACAACTTTTATTTCTTTAATAAACAAAAAACGGCCGTTTAATCTATTCATGTTAAACGGCCGTTTGATTTATATACTTTTTTATAGGAAATCGGGTATTATTTTAAATCCCCTAATTTGTTAATAATTTTACCAACCAATCCATAATCAATGGCTTCCTGTGCCGACATCCAAAAATTACGGTCAGTATCTTCTGCGATTTTTTTAAGTGTTTGTCCGGTTCGGTCCGAGAGGATTTTATTTAAACGTTCGCGCATTTTGATAATCTCGCGTGCTTCAATACTGATATCGGTTGCTTGTCCGCCTACTCCACCGCTTGGCTGATGTAAAAGAAAGCGGGTGTTGGGTAAACAGAATCTTTGTTTTACCGGTGGCGCAGAATAGATCAGGGCGCCGGCGCTGGCGACCCATCCTGTGCCAATAACGTAAACCAATGGTTCCAGAAAACGAATCATGTCGTGGATCGTATCACCGGATTCGACATGTCCGCCTTGCGAATTAATATATATTTTAATCTTTTCGTTCGATTCATTTGCCAGAATAATCAGCTTTTCGGAAACCTCCTGCGCCATTTTTTGGTTTATTTCACCAAAAATTAATATGGTTCTGGCTTCAAGGAGTCTGTTTGATATCATGGATTTAAACATTATATCGTTTTTGTTTTCAAGCTCTTTTGGCATTTAAAGTTCCTTTCATCTTCTATTATAAATAAAATATTTTTTCTAACAGGTTGGCAGTATGCCAATAAAATCAAATGTTTTAAAATGCAAATTAATAAAAAAAAATATCAATTTCAATAAATTAAATTATTCAAATTATTGTGTTGCGTGATTTGTTTTTTCCGGTGGTCGTTCCGGTAAGCGGTAGGATCAATCTTTTTTCATTTTTGATAATTATGCAAGTTCGCCAAAATACAAACACCCGGATATATAATCCGGGTGTCCATTATGGTTCAATAATTTTTTGCGGAAATCGAGTGATGCTAATGTTTTACGCGCACCAGGGTCGTTGCCGCTGCTGGTTATTTGCAAACGCCCCAAGGGCTATATTCACATCATCGACGATTTGAAAATCATACATTCCCACGCAAATAAAATCCGCGCCGTTTTTGAATGCAAAGGAAAAGCCTTCATCGGGATGAATAGCGCCCGCGGCCAGGGTTTTGAATGCTATCCACGGTTCTTCCAGGTTGTTCATATACGCAATAGTTTCTTCCGGATTGACGCACCAAATATTGTCATTCTGGTTGACTTTGTTGGCTGACCAGTAATTGCAGTGGTGCAGGGTTTTCACCCAGAAATCCGGTTTAATTCCCTTTTCAACACATCCGGTAACTGTTTCCAGTTCATGAGCGCCGATACCGGCCGGTAAACCGTTTTCCCTGGTCAGATCAACAGCTTTGGCAATGATGTCAAATTGTCCGGTTCGGACCAGTTCGTCGGCAATGCCCCCCTGAACATAACAGGCATGCGCGCCGCCGTCAATAGAGACCTTAACGCCTTCGATGGCGTCGTTTTTATAACCGCAATCCGATATAAACTGGATCTTACCCTTCTCCTGGCGCCAGTATTTATTAATCACCCGGCTCAATTGCGGATTGGTCAGGATTGTATTTATGCCGCACTGTTCGGCAATATGAAAAGTATCGAAAACTTTTTGGTCGGTGTGATAATTTTTAATCAGCTTGGAAACATAAATCAGATCACGCGAATGTGCCCAGCCGCCAATAAGGTTGCCGCCCAAAAATATACGGCTGATTTTGAGGTCCCCAATCTGACCGAAAGAAGGTTTGCCTTTCAGGTCCTTCAAACTGGAGAATTGAAAGGTTTTAATGGTAGCGCTTGTTAATGTGTCAACCGTTTCGTCCTTTGCCAAAAGATGTTTTTCCTCATAACTTTCCCAGCCCTGTTTTTTCATATATGCGAAAATAAAACCGCCGAATATGGGAAGAGTTATCAGACTTTTTAATAATTCGCGCCGAGGCAGGGCCGGGGGATCTGATGCGACGGTTGTTTTTTCCAGGTTTGCTGTTTGTGGTTTTCCGGGCACAATTTTTTTATTTTTGATTGATGTGATCAATCTATCAAAACTGAACATCGTAGCCGGAAAAATTGCCAGCATTAACAATGCAATCATTTCAACAAAATTTTTATCAATAACCAGATAATTTCCTTCTGTAGCCATACCATTTGTAAGCCCTACAAGCGGTGGATTCGCAATATAATACAGCAGCAGTAAAAATAAACCGGCAATACTGGCAATTCTTGTAAAGGCTCCGAAAAAGAGTCCCAGGCCGATAAGGATTAACCCCCAAATGTTCATAAAATCCACAATACTCAGAACTGTCGGGTTTCCGGCCATCCAATGAAAAAGACCGGACAATATCCATTTTGATTCTGCGAGAAAGGGTGCGGAAGTCCAGCCAACAGATGTCAGTTTGACAAGTCCTTCGTATAAAAAATGCCACCCAACAACAACGCGCATAATAAAAAGTACCGTTGATTGCAGGATTGTTAACTGAGATACCGATCTGATTTTTGTCATGTTAAATCTCCGGTATTTTAATTATAATCAGTTTAAAAGGAAGGATAAATGAATGTGTTTTAATTATACAATAATAATTTATGCAAAGCAAGTTTTTTTAAAGCCGGTAAAATAAAAAAGAACGGTCTTCCCGTTGCGGTTCTATAACTTAATATAGTTTTGCAAAAAATATTTTTTAGCCGAATGGCACATTAAACGGAAGTGAGCACGGAACGTACTTTCTGGGCCAGTTCCTCAACAGTATAGGGTTTTTCAATATATTTGTATTCCCTGTTGACCGATCCGTTATGTAAAATATGATGATGTGAATACCCGGAGGCAAACAAGAATTTCACGTCGATTTGTAAATTTTTTACATTTTCAGATAATTCAAGACCACCCATTTTAGGCATGACCAGATCGGACAGAACGAGGTCGATTTTATTATCACTATCTTTAAATAATTCTAACGCTTCCAGTCCGTTGACCGCCTGTAATACATTATACCCGAGAGACTCCAAAGCGGATATGACAAATTGCCTTACCTGCAGGTCGTCTTCAACAACCAGTATGGTTTCATTACTACCCATATAAATAGGATTTTTTCCCTTGGCAAAAACAGAAATACTTTCATTGGTTACCGGCCAGTAGATTCTGAATGTAGTTCCTTTTCCCGGTTCACTATAAACATTTATACTTGCTTTGTTTTGTTTCACAATACCATATATTGTTGCCAATCCAAGACCGGTTCCTTCGCCATCCGCTTTTGTCGTGAAAAACGGTTCAAATATTTTTTCCTTTGTCGCTTCATCCATACCTTTTCCTGTGTCACTTACGGATAAAATGATATGGGATACCTGGTCGGCCAAGTAATCCTTGGAATTATAAAATTCATTATATAATACATTTCCTGTTTCGATGGTAATGACTTTTTCCGATGCACGATTTGTTTTTTCATTTATGGCGTCTCGGGAATTGACCACCAGATTAATTAGTATTTGTTCTATTTGACTGGGATCAGCTTTTATAAGATTGATATCATCCGCCAAATTCATATTAATCGTAATATCTTCACCGATGAGATGTTCCAGCATTTTATTCAGATCGCGTACTAATTTATTTATATTTAAAATTTGGGGTTTTATGATTTGTTTCCTGCTGAACGCCAGTAATTGACGTGTCAGATTACTTCCCTTTTTACCGGCATTGAGTACTCCGGTTAAATTTTTGTATAATGGATTCTGCTTGTCAATTTTCATTAATGACAGCTCGGTATAACCGATTATGGCAGTGAGGATATTATTGAAATCATGCGCAATTCCACCTGCTAAATTACCCACTGCTTCCAGTTTCTCCGCACCTCTCAATCTCTCCTCAAGTTGTTTCCGATCTGTTATATCATGAAAAATACATAAAATATCAGGGACATAACCATTTGTATTGTACTGTAATGTTGCCGTTACATCCAGATCGCGTTTTTCAGTTTTGTTATGTAAAACCTTTAATTCGAAATTTGTTCGTTCTTTTTCTTTAAGCCAAACTAATTCGTTTTGTAATATACGTTTTTGATCAGGTTCAACAAAATCGAAAATACTTTTTCCAACCAAATCGTTAGTTTTAGCGGCAAATATACCTACTGCTTCCCGATTGGCAAATTTAAATATATTATTTTGCGATAACAGACAAACACCCTTACCCAGATTGTCCATTAACGTTCTGTATTTATGTTCACTCTCTTTGAGTGTTTTTTCAGCAATTTCACGATCCTTGATTTCCTGCCGGGCCCGTTCAAAAAGTTGAGAGTTTTTAATGGCAATGGCAGCCTGACTGGCAAACTGTGTGGATAATAATATATCTTTCGTGCGTAATTTTTTTCTTTTTTTGTTATTGATTCTAATATTCAGTACGCCCAATATTTCATCCCGCCATTTGATTGGGACACATAAAACCTGAGCAGGTAGAATTGCCCAATCGGGCGACTTTTTGCCTTTCCATTTTTTATAATTTTCTATGATCACCGGTTTTCCCGTAACTAATACCTTCCCTGGAACTCCAAGACCGGGTTTTAATTTTGATCCAACGGTTGCAATATTATCACCGATTGAAACCACCCATTCCAATATATTTTTTTCAGGCTTGTATAAATAGATGTCTCCCGCATCTCCTTTTAATAATTCAATCGAACTTTTGGTGATTTGCGTTAACAACTCGTCCAGATTTTTAAGTTCAATAATTTCTTTTGTTAAATGCCTTAATATGTTTAATTGCTTTGAATGTTTATGAGCATTAATTTTTTCATTTTTTATTTTTTTTAAGCTGTCTTCCAGTTCCCGTTTCTTATTATGTAATATATTATTTCGTTTCCGTAAATGGTTCAGAATATTTCTGAGTACCTGGCGAGATGACCAGCTTAATAATACTATGAAAGACAGAATAACCGTCATTCCGATCATACTAATAACAAAGTTGTCATTTAAATTAGGGTGATAGATATGTCGGGATTTTTCATAAAGACTTGAATAAAATATAACAGGACTTGTTAATGTAAATAACATTGCTATTGAAGTTTCGCAAATAATAGTCGATATTAAAACTGCTGTGGCATAACCCAAGGGAATAATCGGGTTGTTTCCGAATTTAATATTAAGCATAACCAGAAAGATATATAAAGTAAAAACGGTCATGTAGGAGGCAAATTTATGTTTCCCCTTTTTATTTATATGGTTTGCGAACAAATATAATGATATGGCTGCAAGAGTGTAGAGACAGATTGTAACGGGACAGTTATTTTTTAGCCATAAAATTATTGTTACTAAAAATAATAATAAAGTTGAAATTATCAATCCGAAAATAATCCAGTTCAATAATAAAAGGTGGGAATCAATTTTATTATTTTTAAATAATTGTAAATGTAAAAATCTTTTTAGTTTTTGTAATTTTAAAATAGATGACATTACCAAATTACTATTTTTATGGATTGTAACAATTCAGGTTATTTAAAATTTGTATGCCATATATGTAAAAATATTGTTTTGTCTGTTCCTGTCGTTTTTAGTGGCCTGATTTAAGCATTATGAGTTCTCAATTCTTTTGCTAAAACAAATTATTTTTTCATTTGTACTATCTTTTCCGTTCACGGATAGATGTGACATAAAATACTCAAAACCGCTATTTATACAAAGTTATTACAAAAAATGTACCAAACACAATTATTTTCACGAAATATAACATTTTATTTACATGTTTCAGGTGAAAATTTACTGATGATCGATTAATCTTAGGTAATGATCAAAAAATAGTGGTACACAATAATCTGCAAAGGATGTTTCGCTGTTCATGAGAAATACAATTCCCAGATTGTTTTTCGGATCAAGTGCAATTTCCGAGCGGAAACCCTGTACATAGCCTCCATGATATATGAGGTTGGTTCCCGCATAGTTGAAAACTCTCCATCCCAGTCCATAAAATGTATCGTTCAGGTTCAACCAGTCGCCAAAGTAACGGGATTCTTTATCCGTTTTTATATAAGGCATGGTTATTTGTTCAAGTATCGCCGGAGATATTATATCCGGCCTGTAACCCAGCATGATTTTAACCCATTGTATCATATCGGCAATACTGGCATTGATACCCGCCGCGGGCGGGATATTGTAATAGGACTGTTTTATTTCAACCGGAACCGGTATGGAATCCTGCATGATATGGGGGGACGCGTGGTTTGAATTTTCGAGTAACTCCTGCCGACCCACACAGGCGTCATTCATCCCCAGGGGTATAAATAAATTTGTTTCTATTGCCTGTCCATAACCTGTTGCCATAACCGTTTCAATAATATCTCCTATCAGACTGAACAGGACATTTTGATAATTATATTGTTCACCCGGTTGAGACTGTAAAGGAACTTTGGCCAGGCTTGGTATTAATAATGTATGGGGAAGATTGTTTTCAAGCATTTCTGTTCCGGCATAGGAAGGCAATCCCGATGTATGGCTGAGGAGATGGCGTATGGTCAGATTTTGGGTTGCTATCGGATCCTGTAAATAAAAGTCCGGCAGGTATTTGGTCACGGGATCGTCCCAGTTAAGTACATGATTTTCCACAAGTATTCCGGTGAGAACGGCAGACATTCCTTTGGATAGTGAAGCAAGTCTGAACAGGGTATGTTCGTTAACGGATTCCGGATTTTGTATATTTCTTACTCCATAACATTTCATCATTACTTCTTTTCCGTTGCTGACTATCGCATAAGCAGCGCCGGGAATATTGTTTTCTTTAATTTTTTGAGTAAATACGGAATCAAAGTCGGAGATAATATTGTAAATATAATATGGAGAATCACTTTTGGTGAATGCGATACCGGAAATTGCAAAATAAAAGAAAAATGTAACCAGTAACTGGTTAAAATTTACCCATTTTTTTATATAATATAAATAGAATAAAAGCACCCCTGTTTTTTTAAATTTAACAGGTCTCTGGAAAATAGTTTTATAAAAAAAATTTTTATTATTGAATCTGTTCATAAAAAGTCTAATTTAACATTATCATGGTACTTTATATTGAATCTAACGT
>JAFGSB010000115.1 GCA_016934825.1 Candidatus Zhuqueibacterota bacterium | reverse complement strand
TACAACAATGGTGAGCTATATTCTTTTTTAAATTTTTTTAAAATAATCCTTGACTTTTTACATAACAGGGCGGATCAACGATCCGCCGCTTAAATAATCTCGCACCAACTACAGGGCGGACCAACGATCCACCCCAAGATGATAATAAACTATTAAATCCGGGTCCAGATTTGGAAACGAGATTCCATCCCGTACTTTTAAACAGAACTATCGGAATCAGCTCGCCCTGGATCGAATATCCGCCTTGTGCGGAAATTTTTTCCGGTCAGTCAATAAATCAAGACATCCTGTCCTCCGGCAATAATATTGGACGATTTCACTTGCATAAAACCGGGTGGTCATTGCCCTTAACATACAGCGAATGTTCCGGACTCTGCCTTTATTTATCTGTGAAAATCAGTGTTAATCCGTGGCAAAACCATTTTTCAATTCAACGTCCCGCGGAGGCTCCGGCCTCTGCGTTGTTACCTCCTCTGATAGCACAAGGTCTCCTCACCTTGCGCCTCGTATGCTCTGCACCCTGTCATTTCGAGCGAAGCGAGAAATCTTGCTTTTGTACATGAACCATTCTTCTGGTTCCCAATCTCCTGATTGGGAACCGAATGGAAACAAATCTATGATTTGCGAGTAATAATCTCTTTTTATGATTTACAAATGGAATCAGAGATTCCTAAACAAGTGCGTTCCTAATCTGGAGATTAGGAACGAGAAGTAATAATCCAAATACTAATAATTATATCCATATGTGAAAAACAATCTATTTATTTCTTATCCGTGTCGATTAGTGTCAATCCGGGGGCAAACCACTTTTCATATCCTTGTCAGCTCCGGTTTACCGATCGGGTATACATTAAACCCGATATCATATAATTTTTTATGATTCAGGATATTCCGGCCGTCAAAAATGAACGCCGGTTTTTCCATACTTTCAAAAATACGGTTATAGTCCAGTGTACGGTACAGATCCCATTCCGTAAGCACCGCCACGGCGTGGGCGTCTTTTGCGGCCTTGTAGGGATCGTCTTCATATTCCAGCGTACCTTCCGCACCTGTTAGGTCGATGCGTGCGTTGTCCAGCGCTTTCGGATCTGTGATCACCACATGCGCGTGTTCCTCCAGCAGTTGTTTTGTAATATATATGGCGGGCGATTCGCGTGTGTCGCCGGTGTTGGCCTTGAACGCGAATCCAAACAGGGCGATCCGTTTGTTGGCAATGGTATTGAACAGCGTTTGAATGATCTTTTTCACAAACCGTTTTTCCTGGTATTCGTTTATCCGGACCACATTTTCCCAGTACTCGGCCACCTCGTTTAAACCGAACGATTCGCTGATATAAACCAGGTTGAGAATGTCCTTTTTGAAACAGGAACCGCCAAATCCCACACTGGCTTGCAGGAACTTGCCGCCGATACGTGTATCGAAACCCACGGCGCGCGCAACTTCCTGCACGTCCGCTTCGGTCTTTTCGCACAGCGCGGATATACTGTTTATGGATGATACCCGCTGCGCCAGAAACGCGTTCGACACCAGTTTGGACAGCTCGGAACTCCATATATTGCTGGTGATGATCTTGTCGCTCGGCACCCAGTTGGCGAAAATGTCCACGATCTCCTGCCTGGCCCTGCGGCCCCGCTCGGTCTCGCGCGAGCCGATCAGCACACGGTCCGGGTACTCCAGGTCAATCACCGCCGTGCCCTCCGCCAGGAATTCGGGATTCGAGACCACGTCGAACGTTATGCCCTTATCGTTTGAGTTCAGGATTCGCTCCATGGCGCTGGCTGTCCGCACAGGCAGCGTACTTTTTTCCACAATGATCTTGTCCGACTCTGCCGTTTTCAGGATGTCCCGTGCGGTCTTTTCCCAGTACTGCAGGTCCGCGCTTTTTCCGGCTCCCTCCCCGAATGTTTTGGTCGGTGTGTTCACGGACACGAATATAATATCCGATTCCCGGATACCGGCTTCTATCTCCGTGGAAAAGAACAAATTTCGTCCCCGCGCGATTTTCACCACATCCAGCAATCCCGGTTCATAGATCGGCAGCTTGTCCGTTTCCCAAGCTTTGATTTTTTCCCTGTTGATATCCACCACGGTTACTTTATATTGCGGACATTTAGCCGCGATCATCGCCATTGTCGGACCGCCGACATAACCGGCGCCAATGCAAAGTATATTTTTTGCGAATTTTTTACTCATACTGATTCCCTGACTTAAATTTTTGGTTTGTAGAAAAGGTAATATTTTTAGTTGACATTGTAAAGCAATAACTTAATATTTATCAATATTTTGGGATTTGAACCGGTTTAAAATAATTTTTTCAAATTAATTATATATTAACAGTATCGGAGAATTAAATAATTCCGTTTAAATATACATTTTTTATCAGTAAAAGATTTCACCGTGTTATTATATTTCTGCAAATTCAGTAAAATTATACTATAAGTATTAAATAAAGACCATTGATATTATTCTCTTTAAGAATAATAACATTTCACATGAAACAAAATACACAAAATGATGATCAAATCTTGTACACAGGGATAATAATAAACAGGAGGATAAACGGACTGGCGGCAGGATAAAATTTTCATTATTTTCAAATCCTTTTTTAACGGGGAAAAGGAGAAAGTCACGGTCCGGTTTTTCCGTAGAAATAATGTATTCTTTTAATTAAATCCGGTAAAATTGTGCTAATTAAATACAATGAAAATAACAGATTACCAACAGTACAGGAGTATATTTAAAGATTACAGTGTTTAACGTATTCTTGCAGACAGATATTGTCCGGATCCATAAAAATTTATTACTGGTATGATTATTGTTTATTTTGTCTGGTTAAATATATTAAAAGCATTTAGATGTAAATTTGTGAAAAGTAAAGAGCAAAAAAGGCATTGTTGAGATCAAATCTTGAATTTACGGATTTAAAACACGATTTAATTTTGAACAAGACAAAGTAAAAATAAATTAAAAATCCTGATAACGACAAAATGAATGAATTAATAAATCTTTTTCAGGAAAATGAGGACCGGCTGGTAAAATCAACCCTGTTACTTGTGAAAAAACGGGATTTTTTCCAAAAAAATCCCTCCATTGAAGAAAGCTGGCGCCGGTCGATAAATGGTTTGATAATCTCCCTCTCTGTGGGGCTGAAAAATACTAAAAGCCTCACGGTTTTCAGGCCTGAAAAAAATACGGATAATAATCAATTCGAAATTTTTGGCATTCAGGAAGCTGCAAGATATAAACCGGTCGGAATAACACTGGATCAATTGCTGGTTCTGTTCAAATACGTCAGACTGGCATGTTCTGAACTGATAACGGATTTTTCCTCACCTGAAAAAACTGCACGTTTGTTAGAAACATTCGAACGGAGTTTTGACAGAATAGAAATCGCATTATGTGAAGAATGGATAAGGCTGGATAAAGAGGAATCCCCTGTCGAAAATCAGGCAGTGAATATTTCCGCACATGCTGACAATAATCATTATCGACAAATTTTTAATAGTTACAACGAACCGGTTATCGTGATCAATGAAAAAAATGAGATATTAAACCTCAATACCGCGGCTGTTAAAATGATTAAAAAAGAACCGCCGGCCGGATTAGAGAAGGTTTTATCCCCTGCCCTGACCGGCAAACTGATTTTTACAGTCATTCCCTGGCTTACGACGCCATTAAACGAACTGCAAAAACAAAAAAAATCAAACCTGAGAACAGAATATTGTTGGGAACATAAAGGTGAGCAGAAATTCTATGAAATTAATTATTCAAAAATACCGAACCCCGGCAATCAAACCGAAACCGGGATCGTAACTTTACGGGATATATCCGATTTCAAAAAAGTACAAAAGGCATTCAGCGACAGCAAGGCCAGATTATCGAGTATTATTCGGGTGGCGCCAACAGGTATTGGTGTGGTTGTTAACAGGGTAATTAAAAATGTAAACAACCGGGTATGTGAGATGACCGGTTATACCAGTGAAGAATTGATAAATAAAAATTCCAGAATGCTCTACCCGGACCAGGAGGAGTATGAAAGGGTAGGAAAAATAAAATATGAGCAAATTTCAAAATTCGGGACCGGCAGAATTATGACCCGATGGTTACGAAAAGACGGGAAGATTATAGATGTTTTACTCAACTCCACACCTATCGATAAAAATGATCTGGCTTCCGGTGTTACTTATACGGTCCTTGATGTAACGGAAGAAAAACAAACCCAGGAAGCGCTGCAGGCTTCGCAAAAAATGCTGCGCAGTATTTTGGATACAATTCCGGTCAGAGTTTTTTGGAAAGACCTGAATTCTGTGTATATCGGATCCAATTTATTATTTGCCAGGGATGCCGGATTTATTTCCCCAGAAGAAATTATCGGTAAAAAAGATATACACATGGCCTGGCGTTCAGACGTGAAAAAATACAATGAAATAGACCGGCAGGTGATCGAAACCGGCAAGGCCAAAATGATCTTTGAGGACCCCAGAATCATGCCGGATGGCAATATACGCTGGTTCAAGACAAGTAAAATTCCGCTGAAGGATCAAAACGGAGATATTTTTGGAATTCTTGGTTGTTATGAAGATATTACAGAACATAAAAAAGTAGTTGAAGCCCTAAAAGAAAACGAAGCCCGTTACCGATCCTTATTCGAAAATTCGCCTCTCTCTTTGTGGGAAGTTGATTTCTCAAAAGTTAAAAAAATTTTCGACAACCTGATCGCTAACGGAGTAACCGATCTTGATGAATATCTCGAAGAACAACCGGAAATTTTAAAATTATGCCTACAGGAAATCCTTGTTTTGAATGTCAACCAGGCAACAATGAATATTTATAAATCTCAAGACAAAAATGAATTGTTTACAAATCTGGAAAATCTCTTTTCTGAAGAAGCATTTGTTCTGTTTCGTAAAGAACTGGTGGCATTTACCAGAGGGAAAACAAAATGTATTGATGAAACAGTACAATATAATTTAAAAGGCGAAATTATCTGGTCAGAGGTTCATCTCATCATCGCGCCGGGATATGAAAAAACATGGGAAAAAGTATTTGTTTCCGTAATTGATATCACTGAACGAAAATTTGTGGAAAAAGCTTTACGTGAAAGTGAACATAAATATCGCTTATTTTTTGAAAATGCCCATGACGGGATCATCATCATGAAGAATGATGAATTTTTAGATTGTAATCCCAAAATCCTGGAAATTTTTAAATGTCGTAAAGATCAAATCATCGGTAATAAACCTTATAACCTGTCTCCCCCCGTTCAACCCGATGGAAAATCATCAAAAGAAAAAGCGCTTGCGCATATAAAAGCGGTGCAATCAGGTAACTCACAGGTTTATGAATGGGTTTACACCAGGCCGGATAATGGCGAATTCACGGCGGAAGTCAGTCTGACACCATTTGTACTGGAAAATCAAAATTTGATTTTAGCTATTATTCGAGATATTACCGACCGCATACAGGCGGAAAAAACATTAAGATTGATGCAATTCTCCATCGACCATGCCGGCGACGCAGCCTATTTATTGGGGCAGGACGCTCATTTCATTTATGTAAATGAAGAAGCATGCCGGTTTTTAGGGTATACAAAAGAAGAATTATTGGGCATGACGGTATTTGACATTGATCCAAGTTTTAATCTCAGGAGATGGAGACCTCACTGGAAAGAAATTGTAAAAAGAAAGTCATTTACAATAGAGACTGTTCATAAAAAGAAAAACGGTGAATTACTCCCGGTCGAAATTACTGTAAATTTTGTGGCATTCATGGGGAAAAAATATAATTGGGCATTTGGCCGGGATATATCGGAAAGGAAAAGAACAGAAAAAGCGCTTCGCGAAAGTGAAAAAAAATACCGGACGCTTTTTGAAACAATGAAACAGGGCGTTATCTATCAAAACGATAAAGGTGAAATCATTTCATCCAACCCGGCAGCAGAAACTATTCTGGGACTCTCCCGGGAACAATTGTACGGACTTACATCGAATACCGCCAATTGGGAGGCCATCCACGAAGATGGTTCCGAGTTTCCCGGCGATACACATCCGGCCATGGTCGCACTAAAAACGGGCAAAGAAATAAAAAATGTTGTTATGGGAATTTTTAATCCGAAAGATAATGCATACCGCTGGATTAATATCAACGCGACACCCCAATTCGGAGAAACAAAAAAGCCTTTCCTGGTCTACTCTACCTTTGAGGACATTACGGAAAGAAAACTCACCGAGGACAAATTACGTAATTACGCGGAAACGCAGCAGGTCCTGTTGCGGGAGGTTAATCACAGGGTCAAGAATAACCTGGCTACTATTATCAGTATGCTTCATAAAGAGGAAGACCGTGCGGCAAGCAAAGGTTACGCCAATCATCTGCCTGTATTACAAAATCTGGAAAATCGGGTTAACGGGCTGTTGACCGTACACAGTATTCTCGCTTCCATAAATTGGCAACCGGTCGAATTAAGCCAACTGTGTGAAAAAGTTATTTCAAATACTGTACAGGGTTTACCGCATTATAAAAATATAAATCTTGATGTTGAAGAGTCGCTGATTAAAATAAACAGCAATGTGGCACATTATCTGACAATTGTATTGAATGAATTGGCAACCAATTCCCTGAAATACGCTCTTCATGACAGGGAAACAGCAAAAATTCGGGTCTATTTCAAAGAAGGCAGAAAATATACCATCCTCTGTTTTCATGATGACGGTCCCGGTTTCCCGGACAAAATTTTAAAAGATTATAAAAATGAATCCAATATCGGTTTTGAATTGATCCACGGAATCATTTATCATAGTCTGAACGGCAAACTTGAACTATTTAATGATAACGGCGCAGTGGTTAAAATACATTTTATTAACGATACTGAATTCCAACACGAGGATTTATTAAATGAAAAGTACTAAAAAAATTCACGTGCTGGTTGCGGAAGACGATTTTCTGGTCTGCGAAGAAATTATACGTGAATTAAAAAAAAGCGGATATGAACATATCGATTTGGCTACGAACGGGAAAAAAGCAGTCGAATTGACTGCCCTGCTTCAACCTGATGTCGTTCTGATGGATATACAGATGCCCAAAATGGACGGACTCAAGGCCGCTCAAAAAATCCAGAAAAACTGTCCGACCCCGGTGGTAATTCTAACGGCGCATGAGTCTCTGGATCTGATTGAAAAAGCCAGTTATATGGGGGTCGGAGCATATATTACCAAACCCCCTAAAAAAATCGAGATCGAACGGGCGGTTATTATTGCCATAGCGCGTCACAAAGACATGATGGAATTAAAAAGACTTAATGATAAATTAAAAAAAGAGCTCACCAACAGAAAAAAGGCAGAAGATAAACTAAAAAATTTGGTTAGAGAAAAAGAGGTCCTCTTGAAGGAAATACATCACCGTGTCAAAAACAATTTTATGATTATTTCCAGCTTGTTGAACCTTCAGTCAAATCAGACAAATAATACAAAAATCAAAGATATTTTACAGGAAAGTTATCATCGGGTTAATTCAATGGCTTTAATTCATGAAAGACTGTATCAGGCCCCCGATCTGGCAAAAATTGACTTTAGAAAATATATAGAAAACCTCATTAAGGACCTTTTTCATACTTATCGTATGAATTCCGAAAAAATTCAGTTAAAAATGAATATAGAAAATATATCACTTGATATTAACAAGGCCATTCCATGCGGACTCATTGTAAATGAACTGGTTTCTAATTCTCTTAAACACGGGTTTCCGGTATCTCACAAAAAAAATGGCCAAATTGAAGTATCCATGAGAACGCTGGGTAAAAATATTGAGTTAATTGTCAAAGACAACGGGATCGGATTTCCGGCCGGATTTGATTATAAGGAATCAAACAGTCTGGGATTGCGCCTTGTAACAATATTAGCCGAAGGTCAATTGACAGGCAAGCTTAATGTGGAGAATAAAGAAGGAACCTTTGTTAAAATAAATATTCCCTTGAAAAAATAAAGTATCCGGTTTGACTTTGCACCATCACTCACAGAAATGGATTATTAATATATTCCTGTATTTTAACGTTATTGAACTTGTTTCACCGGCTGATAATTCCTTATTATTTATTGCACTTTGTTACATTAATTGATTTTATAGAATGTGTAAACCGCATCAGATTGCGGAGTCCGTTAACCGTAATTAAAAATTAAGAGTAATTTTATGAAAAAAATCAAAATCCTCATAAACAAAATATCTCTTACCGCCGAATTAAGAGACACACCAACTGCGAATCAAATCTATGACGCCTTACCGATAGCAGCTAACGTGAACACCTGGGGCGATGAGATCTATTGCAGTACCATAGTCAAGGCCTACCTCGAACCGAACGCGAGCGAAGAGTTGAAGATCGGCGAAATAGGTTACTGGCCGCCCTGCAACGCGTTTTGTATCTTTTTCGGTCCCACTCCCGCAAGCATTGACGATAAACCCAGGGCCGCGAGCGCTGTGAATATCATCGGTATTATTCATGGCGACACGGCTGTTTTTCGCTCTGTAAATGATGGAGATAAATTACGGATTGAAAAAGAAAACAAATAAAGCCTGTCCGGTTTTTTCCTTCTTTTACTATTTTTGATTTCGGCCTTCTGATCTTTCTGCGAACTGAACGCAATCGGTCTGTCATTTTATGATAAATAATCTGAAAGAAACTTTCAGTGGTGGTACAAGCTTGGGTACATTTCTATCCTTACATCAAATAGATAATTTGCCCCCTCAATAAATTTTCGATAGCAAGTTGGTTATGTTCCGGATTCTACAAATTTTCATATAGACAGGAGTCGTTCCCAATAATATGTGACATAAATGTACCTATTGGTTTATATTTTTACCATTGGGATGTATAAAACGAGTTAAAATTTACTTATTTCAGTAAATTTAACGTAATATTTTATTTACATGATAAACAATTCCTATATATAACACAATGGCTATATCTTGCATTACTTACTTAACATGTATCAATATATTGAATTGTTTATAAAGTAATAAATTAATAGTTCATGATCTTTTGCTTATTTGGTATACATTTTGCAAATAAACATAACAATATTGTCAAACCCATACATGTTACCCCTTACTTTATTATAAAGTATTCGTGTATGAAATTGTTTCCTGCTTTTTTAGATCATTGAAATTTTTACCAATATCTCACTAATTTTTTTTGAAACCTTGATTCAAATCAGGGGGAGTGTTTCCAGGTACCAAAACAGGTAGTATAATGGATATATTACATTGTTTATGTAAAAAAATATCATGTAGAGGAAATTAATGAAAATCTACAAATTACCCGGTTCAACTATTTTTATTTTTATCATTATTTTTTCGCAAGCCGGACTGGCGGCGGATTTAGTTCGGGATATAAAATTTATTTCACTGGATTCCTTATTAAATATTCCTGTCAGCACAGCTTCAAAATATGAACAAAAAACCAATGAAGCTCCGGCAGCGGTTACAATTATAACCTCCGACGATATTGAACGCTATGGTTACCAGACATTAGATGAAATCATTATGAGCATCCGCAGCTTTTATATTACCAATGACAGAAACTATAGCTATGTTGGAGTAAGGGGATTTGGTCGGCCTACAGATTATAACAACAGGATACTGCTTTTGCTTAATGGCCATACTTTAAACGACAATGTATTTACAGGGGCTCTTATCGGTACGGAACTCGGTCTTGACATCAATTCCATTGAGCATATTGAAGTTGTCAGGGGACCGGGCTCGGTTATTTATGGTACCGGTGCCATGCTCGCGGTAATTAATATCATTACAAAAGACGGAGATTATATCGACGGCATGAACTTTTCTGCCGGAATCGGGAGTTATGGAAAAAAACAAACAAATTTTTCCTTCGGCAGGAAAATTGGCAATGGTTTCAAGTTCAGTATTTCCGGTTTATGGGGCGATATTAAGGGCCAGGATTTGTATTTCAAGGAATATAATTATCCGGATAATAATTATGGCATTGCGCAAAATCTTGACTGGGATAAATTTTCTGGCGTTATGAGCAAAATCTCATTCAATAACTTTACTGTACAGGGAATGTACACCGACAGGGAAAAGGGTATTCCGACCGGATCATGGGAAACCAATTTCAATGATCCCAAAACAAAAAGCCGTGATGCAAGAAAATTTATTGAGCTAAAATATTCCCGTAATATTGGGATGGATAAATATTTAATGTTCAGGACATACTATGACGGATATGATTTTGAGGAAACTTATCCATACGATGTTATGGCTTTTGATAAAGTGAATGCACATTGGACAGGTCAGGAAATTCAATTCAGATGGGATTTGTTGACGAATTTCAGATTGATTGCCGGGATGGAATATCAAGACCATCAAAAGGCCGATTACACTTTTTGGGATGAGAATGTGACCTTTTTTAAGGGCAACTTTCCTTATCATTTATTTTCTCTATACGCGCAAAACGAATATCAGTTTAAAGATAATTTATCTTTTACTCTTGGAATCAGAAATGATAGTAATAATTTGAGCGGTTCATCCGTTTCGCCAAGATTCGGGATTATTTATACTCCCTCTAAAGATTGTACATTTAAACTATTATACGGCCAGGCGTTCCGCACTCCCAATATTTATGAAAAGTACTATCAGGAAGAAGAATATCATAAAATTAATCCTCTTTTAAAACCTGAAAAAATCAAAACCTCTGAATTCATTTTCGAGAAGCGCCTGACAAAAAGAATATTCGGCATTTTGTCTTTTTACGAATACAGTATGAAAGATTTAATTGACTGGACGATCGATCCCTCGGACTCTCTTTTTTTGTATAAAAACTTGAGCAAGGTCAGGACGCAGGGTATTGAAATGGAGTTAAATCTGCGATTAGATTCGGGTTTTCGGGGTTATCTCAACGCATCATATCAGGATGCCAGAAATAATTCTAATGATGATCGATTAACCAACTCGCCAATTTATATTATCAAATGTGGTTTCACAAACTCTTTGGCAAAATTCCTTAATACAGGTCTTGAATTTATATACGAATACGAACGTATTACTGTTTACCGGACAAAATCAGAACCTTATTTACTCACCAATATTCATTTCTCAACACCTCGTTTATTTAACTGTTTAAAATTATCCTTGCAGGTTAGAAATATCTTTGATAAAAAGTATGCACTGCCGGGAGGTTATGAACATTACAGCGACATGATAACGCAAAACGGAAGAAATTTTACTTTTACATCTGGAATTAAATTTTAATTTTATGAACCCACTGTCATTAAAATACACAAAGAATGTTACCATTATCTTACTTTTTACATTGATATTCCCGGTTTTAGGGCAGGATATTTCAGTACCCATAAGAATCCATTTACCTATTTTATTAAAAATATTAACATTTGACCGAAATTTTAAAAATAAGGTCGGCGATGAAATTGTTATCGGAATTATTTATCAAAGAAAATTTAATACTTCTTTAAACGCAAAAAATAATTTTGTTGATGAATTAAATAAATCCGGGTTAACTAAATTAGAGGGTCTGGATGTTAAATTTACAACCATAAATATCGATACGACTGATCTTGAAACCGCCCTGCTGTCAGAAAAAATTGATGTTTTTTACGTTACTCCCCTGAGAGCGAAAGGAATTGAAGAAATCAAAAATAAAAGTCGCAAGTATCATATTATTACAATGTCGGGAGTTGAGGAATATATTAAATTCGGTTTAACCGTCGGAGTGGGTATAAAAGGTAACAAGCCGCAAATATTAATAAATCTTGACGCTGCAAAGTTGGAAAATATTGATTTCAGCTCTCAACTCTTAAAGTTGGCCCAAATCTATTATTAAGGCGCATTTTATTATGAAATTATTTTTCTCCCTATTGCCTGAAAAATGGTACAATACAATTTGCGCAAAACTCGCCCTGGTGGTATCTTTTTTAATTGCGGTCATTTCTCTTTTTATATATTTTTATTTCCCGCAAAAACTCGAAAAAGAGGAAATTAAAGTATATGAGGAAAAATCCCGTGCTATAGCCGAAATGACCGCTTACAGCATAAGTCCCGCCCTTTTTTTTCATGATATTGAAAACATAAATGAAGTAATCAATAGTTCCAAACAAAATAAAGACCTTGTTTTTTTTATTGTGGTTGATGAATATGAGAATATCGTCGCTCACTATAACAAAAATTCGGCGCTAAACATTCTTGAACCAGAATCACTGTTGATTAATAATTACAATTCCATTTCCAAAGATGGATTGATCTATTATGTATCAAAACCGGTTTTTGCAAATTCCCGTAAAATCGGTAAAATATTAATCGGTTTATCATTGGAGCAGATCAGGGCGGAAATCCTGGAAAGTAAAAAAACCATCGCACTGATGAGTTTGTCGATTTTTTCCCTCGGCCTGGTCACGGTATTTATCTTCAGTATTCTGATTACCAAACCGCTTAACCTGATGGGACAAATATTTGTACAAATCGCCAACGGAGATTTAACAAAAAGAGTAAAAATATCTTCCAGTTACGAAGTGGATCAAATGGCCAAATCCTTTAATAAAATGGTTGATGAACTGCTGCTCACTCAAAATGAACTGGAACAGATGAATTATAGCCTGGAAAAAAGAGTTTCTGACCGCACCAGAAAGCTGCGGAGGGAAATCAATGAAAAAAAGGTCATCGAAAAAAAAATAACCGCTTCATTACGGGAAAAAGAGGTCCTGTTAAAGGAAATCCATCACCGGGTAAAAAACAATATGCAAATCATTCAAAGTCTCCTCTATTTGCAAACCAAAAACATTAAAGACGATAACATGGCGAACATTTTTAATGAAAGCCGAAACAGAATACGTTCTATGGCGCTTGTGCACGAAAAACTCTATCAATCAGCTGATCTGGCGAAAATTAATTTACAGGACTATATCAAAGACCTGGTCGCCGGTTTAATACAAACCTACAGCTTGCAAAAAAATTCCATTCAACTCGAACTGGACATTACTAAAGTTAATTTGAATATTGATATCGCTATTCCATGCGGTTTGATTTTAAACGAACTGGTTTCCAATTCACTTAAACACGCCTTTGTAAAACACAGGAACGGACAAAATAAAATAAATATTACCTGTAATTTACCTGCTGTTAATAAACTCTCCCTCATTGTTCAGGATAACGGTATCGGCCTGCCCTCGGATATAAATATTCGAAATACAGATTCCCTGGGCCTGCGGCTGGTCACTTTACTGGTTGAAAAACAACTTAACGGTCAATTAATCCTGGATAACGATAACGGCACCAGATTTAATATGATAATAAATATTTAAATCCCCGGCTTTTTTTCGTCCCTAACTCCTAATTTGAATGGGACTGTTCCGTATTAAATATTAAAATTTTTACAATTGGGGAAACCTATTCCGGTCTTTATCGTAAATACTTTTAAATCCATTATATACATTATATTTAAATCAGGAGTCTCTATGTTTACATCAAACAATTATCGGATACTCCGCCTGATGGTTCTCTGTTTAACGCTGCTGCTGAATATTACGATCTTTGCCGGTCCTGATAATCCGGCTATTTATAATAATCCTCAGCCGGATGAATTTATGACCTCGTGGATGGTTGCTGGACCGATCCCCGTTTTTAAAGATACATTGGAAGAAAGGGACGATGAAGCCCAGAAAAAAAGATTCGATAAAGATCTGTTGTCGGCGTATGGCGGAGAGGCGTCGATTGATATTTCCGAACCGGGGAAAAACCTCGTTTCGAACTGGACTCTTCTCAACTCGAAAGAGAATATTGTCGATCTGGTAAAAAGGTACGGCGAAAAAGAATATGTTGTCGTTTATGCCTATGCCGAAATAAACATACCGGAAACCACGAAAATTTTGTTCGGCATCGGCAGTGACGATGGTCTCAAAGTTTGGCTCAACGGCGAACTGGTTCACGAAAACTGGATAGGCCGGGCGGTGAATATTGACGATGATATAGTCCCCGTTACCCTGAAAAAAGGGAAAAACCGGCTGTTACTCAAAATTCAGAACATGCAATATAGCTGGGGCTTTGCCTGCCGAATTATGGGCGATACCGCAAAATCTGAAAAACTGATGTACGCTGCGGCAATGGGACAAATCGACGATGTGAATATGCTGATCGAATATGGCGCAAATGTCAACCTTAAAAGCAAAAACGGGCTGACCCCCTATCAATTCGCGCAAATCAAGGGGCGTACGGAAATTCTGCAAATACTTGAGGATCATGGCGCGGATACATATATTCCCTTTCCCGATAATGAAACACTGACAGATCTTGTTTTCACCAACGTATTTAATGATAAAACCCCTGGCGCCGCGGTGCTTGTGGCAAAAGATGGAAAGATCGTATTTGAAAAAGGCTACGGCAATCAAAATACGGAGGAGAAAATTCCGGTCACTCCCGAGACGCAGTTTCGCATCGGTTCCATAACCAAACAGTTTACCGCCGCCGCGATCCTGAAACTCCAGGAACAGGGCAAGATCAGCGTTCAGGACAAACTCTCCAAATATATTCCGGATTTCCCGCGCGGCGACGAGGTGACCATCCACCATCTGCTCACCCACACATCGGGGATTCACAGTTATACGTCAACACCCGATTTTATTAAAAAAGTTGAAAAAACCGTACAACCGGATGAATTGATTGAATTGATTAAGAAAGACAAATACGACTTTGATCCCGGTGAAAAATGGTTGTACAACAATTCCGGTTATTTTATTTTGGGTTATCTGATTGAACAGATTTCCGGTATGTCCTATAATGATTTTCTGCAGCAAAACTTTTTCGGACCGCTCGGCATGACAAACACCGGCGTACACTATAAAGACATAGAACTGCCGCATGAAGCAATCGGCTATTCTTATGAAAACGATGCCTACAAAAGATCGCTGAACTGGGACATGTCCTGGGCCGGGGGCGCGGGTAACCTGTACTCCACAGTCGGCGACCTGTACAAATGGAACGAGAGCATTTTTAACGGCAAAGTATTGCAGGAATCCTCCCTGCAGGCGGCATTAACGCCGGTGAAACTGAATGACGGCACGGAACCGCAGGATATGGGCAAATACGGTTACGGCTGGGCGTTCGTGGATTTTCGCGGCTTACGGGAAATCGCACATGGCGGCGGCCTGCATGGTTTCAGTTCCTATCTGACCCGTCTCCCGGATATTAACGCCACCGTTGTGGTCCTGTGTAATAGTGTGCCGCTGCCGCCAGGTTTCGGCACCGAGGACGCCGCCCGACAGATTGCCGAAATCTATTTCTGGAAACAGCTTGAACAGCAAAAAACGCTGGCGGAGGATACCTCTGTAGATCCGTCCGTCTTTAAGGATTATGTCGGCCGTTACGATTACGGCCAGGGTATTATGGACATCACCACTCAGGATGGTAAACTGTTCGCGCAATTTACCGGCCAGGGGAAATTACAGATATTCCCACGCTCCGAAACCGAGTTTTTCTGGAAAGTTGTGGACGCGCAGATTACATTTGTCCGGGATGAGGACGGACAGGTGAATAACGTCATTCACCACCAGGGTGGTCGGGAGATCAGGGCGTCCAGATATGTGGGAAAAACCGCCGTGCTGGTCGATCCGGCCGTTTACGACGCCTATGTCGGCGAATACGAACTAATGCCCGATTTTATCCTCACAATTACCAAAGAAGGAGACAAAATCTTTAACCAGGCGACCGGACAACCCAAATTCGAAATGTTTCCCAGTTCCGAAACCGAATTTTTCTTCAAGGTTGTCAACGCGCAGGTTGTTTTTAACAAAGACGAAAACGGTAACGTGACCTCCCTCACCCTGCACCAGGCCGGCCAGGTTTTGGAAGCGCCGAAAAAGCCAAAGAAACAGTAAACTGTTCTTTCCAACAAGGGGCAAATGCCCCTTATAGTCGCGCAGAGGCCCATGCCTCTGCGCCATTTTGATGTACCCGCAACAAGGGATTATTACACCTTGTTGGAATTATTTCTATATTATCAACCCTCGCAGGTTTTGAAAACCTGCGAGAGTTTTATGTTATACAACCCGGGCCCCGAGTGATCCCGTCTCGTCCCGCTTTTAGGACGAGACGGGATTGTATCGAGGGGCCGGTTGTTGTCCCCCATTACCAATCTCCCGATTGGCAAGACAATTGCGCCCAAAACTCTATCACCCAACACTCACAGGTTTTTGTGATTTGTGAGGATTTTTACGCATCAGCCGTCACGGTAAACTGAATACTAAAAATAATTTAACATTCTACACATTATGGTTATTTTTTTTGAAATATTTCTTTTTTAAAATTAGTTAAAATACATATAGATGCTCTTCTTTTACTTAATTTAAACTTCTTTTTCCATTAGAGGGGTATTTTGTTTCAAAAAGCTAAACAAAATTGGGAGAAATGTTTAAAACAAAATCCCGAAAAAGGCTGGAAACATTTTCTTGAATGTTATAATGATCTCTTCATGGCGATCATCAAAAAATACGCTTTTGATTATGACGCCATGATGGATATGTATACCTATATCCTGGAAAAATTAAAAAGGGACAATTATTCCAGAATAATCACATATTATAAAAGTAAACGGCAATATAGATTTGAACCGTGGCTTGCTGTCACTATCAGAAACTGCTGTATCGACTGGTTGAGAAAACAACATGGCAGAAAAAGGGTAAGCGGAAACATTAAAGAGCTACCCCTGCTTGACCAATTGATTTATAAATACAAATTCTGGTTTCATTACTCCGATAAAACTATCTACGAAATCATAACAACAAATTATGAACATACTATCACCCCGGAAGAAATAGTCTCGCATATAGATAAAATTACAACCCTGGTAAAAAAGACAAAAAGCCCTTTAATACATAATAACCCTCAAATATTCTTAATAAATGATAAAGATGTAAAACCTGCTTCGCAGGGAACCTTGTCCGGTAAAGAACAAAAACTGCAGGCCGATCAACCTGACAGTCTGATCATTTCGGATGATATAAAAAATATCTATAAAAAAATTATTGCCGGACTGACCGTAAATGAAAATTTACTGCTTAATCTTTATTTTTACCGGGGACTGACACTGGAACAAATCGCCAGAATATTAAAAATCAAAAATATCTGGAGAGTACATCGGCTGTTAAAGAAACTGCTGGCCAAAATAAAAAGAGAACTTGAATCTTATAGCATTGATTCTTCCGATATCGAAAATATTCTGAAATAATTCTCTTAAAGCCGACTACCCGGTCTTTATTATCCAATTTAAAACCAAAAAAAATGCAAAAAGAGGATTGCGTGTCCGTTATTATATAATATAACAATAATGGAGATAAATATTATGAAATGTCTAAATATAAAACAGATATTTGATTATTGTAATAGAACATTGATTGACAAAGAAAACAAAGAAATTCAAAAACATTTGCAGGAATGTCAACAATGCAAGAACAAACTCTTATTGTTCAAAAGGTTTTATGGCTCAATACTTTCCACACAGCAAATTGGGGACTCAACTCCAACAAAACAATGCTACGATGAAAATGATCACATTGCATATCTAACAGGCCATTTCAGCGGCAAAAGGAAAAAACAATATTTTACCCATCTCAGTCAATGTGAATTATGCTTGTCCAAATTAATAATCATTGAAGAATATCTGCACGAATTGAAAAGCGAAAGATTAATTGGTAAAAATGATATCAGGGAACATATTTATGATTTCATTTCTTCACATGCTAAGGATTTTGTTACCGGTGTAAAATCATTATTTGACAGGTTGACAAAACCGCAACCGGGTTACAGGTGGGCCGGTCTTGCGGTAATAATAATTGTTTTATGTATGGTTCTGGTTCAATCGGATATCAGCACTTTTAATCCGTTCGTTACTCGCGAATCAACGGAACAATATATAGTCCCGGAGATTAAGTTAATATCGCCAAAAAATAATTGTACTGTGGGAAATAATAATTTCAAATTTCAATGGCAGGATTCGCCGGATATAAAAAATTATGTTTTTCTGCTGCTTGATTCAGACGGACATATTATAATGAACCAGAAAACATCCAAAAATAAATTAAAACTACCGGAAAATATAAAGCTTGTTCCCAAAACTAATTATTTTTGGCAAATTGAAGGTTTAACAAAAAACGGCGCTACGATTACTTCTGATATGTTTTTTTTCAAATACGAAAAAAAATAGAGGTATATTATGTTTAAAAACACTGCTTTTTTTAACAAAATCCTTTTGGCAGTCTATTTTTTAATTATTTTGAGTATTTTAATCCCCGCCGGATCACAGACACCTGCCGATTTCCCCAACCGGGTGAAACAATCAATACAGAACAATAATACGGAAAATTTAACCGGGATAATTCAGTCGGACAGGTCTGAAGCAATCCGTTTGATAGAAGCGTTACTGGATTCATCGATTGTGAAAAGTGCTCGCAAAAATACTACCGGAGCCTACACTGATAAACAAATGGCCAAAACAATTGCAGATATTTACTCACAAATTTTTAATGATGAATATTATCATAACCGGGTAAAAAGTTACACGCAATTTACCGGAACAGCTCTTGAAAAAAAATCAGAAATCATCCACTTGAAACAAAGAGGTAAATCTGAATTTTATGGTGGAAATTTTCTGAACGCTTTGTCAATATTTGAAAGGGCGTATAATCTGGCTCAGGAAATTGATGATACGGATGAAATTGCCGCTCTGACCGGTAGTATTGGTTCCGCTTATTTTTATCTTGGCGAGTTCGACAAAGCGCTGGATTATTATAAAAGATCTTTGATGATGCATGAAAAACTGGGAGATAATCGACGTGTCGGCAACAGGCTGGGTAATATTGCAACCGTATACAGCGATAAAAGTGATTATCCAATGGCGTTAAAGTATTATAAGAAAGCGATACAGATCAGAAAAGAACTTGATGATATGCGGGGGCTGGCGGCCGATCTGAACAATTCGGGCCTGGTTTATGAAGAAATGGGTGAATATAGAAAAGCGTTGTCCCATTACGATTCCTCTTACGTTATCAACAAAAGCATAAACAATATTCGCAGTTCGGGTAAAAATCTTGGAAATATGGCAAATGTATATTTGAATCTGGGCGATTTTGCGAAATCCATTTCCTTATATGAAGAGACAATATCAATACGCCAGGAAACCGGGGATAAAAAAGGATTGGGAAACGATTTCGGTAATCTCGGTATTGTATATATGAATCTGGGGGATTTCAACAATGCGCATTTATATTTCAATAAAGCATTGGAGATTCACAAAACACTTGACTATAAAGAGGGCGAAGCGTATCAGTATGCGCGAATCGCTAAAGTCTGTTCATACAGGGGTGACTACACCAGAGCAATCATTAATTATCAAAAAGCCCTGGGGCTGCATGAAGAGATCGGCCATTTGCGGGGAGCCGCTTACTGGCTGGAAGCTCTCGGGGAAGTTTATACCAATATAGGCGATCATAACAATGCGTTGTCAAATCTGGAAAAGTCATTGGCATTACAAAAACAGATCGGAAATAAAAACGGTATTGCTGTCGCACAACTTGAAATGAGCCAGATATATTTAACAAAGGGGGATATAAAAAATGCCAAAGAGCACGCAACAAACTCACTGAAAATATTTACCGAATCCGGTGAAAAAAGAAATGAATGTTTAACACTGATCAGGCTGGGAAATATTTATGATCAAATGCAAGACTCGAGCAAAACAATAAATTGCTGGTTTGAGGCCCGGAATATTGCTGAGGAAATTGGTGAAAAAAGATTTCAGGCATGGCTTTTACAATTATTGGGGGATTTTTACTGTGACCATTTTGAAACTCAAAGAGCTTCAGGCGCTTATGAACAGGGGCTGGCAATTATTGATGAATTTGATGATCTTGACTTAAAATGGCAATTATATTATGGGAACGGGAAACTCTGGGAACAACAGGGCGAAAACGGCAGAGCAATCACTTCTTACAAAGCCGCAATCGATGCAATTGAACGAATACGTAACAAGTCTTATGTGGATGAGATAAAATCAGGTGTTTTGTCAAAACGATATAAACCCTACGAAGCCATTATTTCATTACTCGTACATATGGGAAAATATGAAGAAGCCCTAGAATATGTGGAACATACCCGTTCAAGAAATCTGTTGGACATTATTGGTAATAATAAAATAAATAAAACCAACAAAAACGCGTCTCTTTTAAATAAAGAACATGAATTACGGACTAAAATAACGAACCTGAAAGACAGGATATATGGAAATAACAGGTTTCAAAACCTGGAAACTCGCGATAACGCCAAAAGAATAATTATTTCCGAATTACACAAAACACAAGAGGAATACCGGCAAACTCTTTTCGATTTAAAATTATCTGATCCCCAACATGCCGCTCTTGTCAATATTGAACCCGCCGCCGCACCACAAATCAGACAATTACTGGATAATGATTCTGCATTATTGGAGTATTTTATAACGGAAAATGATTTATTCATTTTTATATTGACAAGAAATAATGTTAAAGTGTTAAGGCGTCCCGTAACCAGGGAAGACCTGTACGGCAAGATCATCCTGTTCCGAGGGATAGCTACGCGGAACATGAATCCGGAAAAAATAACAAACACTTACTGGTTGAAACCATTAAAAGAACTATACGAAACACTTATATCCCCTGTTGAAAAAGCAGGGCATCTCGCACATATGAAACGATTGATCATTATACCTCAGGGAATTTTATATCATTTACCTTTTCAGGCGTTGATCAGTGAATATGAACTGGAAAAAAATGTTCTGAAAAATGTCCATTATTTGGTCCAAGATTACATCATTTCTTATGCGCCTTCTGCCAGTATACTCAAATACTGCAAAGAAAAAAGATCGGATGTTATGCGTTCTTTGCTCCTGCTGGCGCCGAATAGCAGCTCTCTTCCAATGTCAAAAGATGAAATACTGGAAATTAAAAACATATACGGAAATATCGCAGACTATAAACTGGATGAACAGGCCACCGAATCCCTGGTCAAGAAGAGTGGAAAAAAATACGATTTATTACATTTTGCCACGACAGCACATTTTAACAGGTTCAATCCCTTATTTTCCAGTCTTGATCTGGCCAAATCCGAATCCGATGACGGCCAGCTTGAGGTTCACGAGATATTTGATCTGGACCTGACGGCGCTTCTTGTCACCTTAAGCGCCTGTCAAACGGCAATCGGAAGCGGCTTTTTTTCCAGCTTTCCACAGGGTGATGATCTTGTCAGTCTTTCCAGCGCGTTTTTATACGCCGGTTCCCCCTGCGTTATTGCCAGTTTATGGAAAATTCATGATCAGTCTACATCTTTATTTATGAACAATTTTTATCAGCATTTAAAAACTAAAAATAAAGCTGAGGCGTTAACATTGACCCAGAGAGAAATGTTGAAAAATTCATTATCAAAAAATAAAAAACATTTTTTTGCTCACCCATACTTTTGGGCTTCATTTGTTTTAATCGGGACTTGAGTTAATCAATAGAGGCATGTATGAAAAAAATAATTTTATTTCTATCGGCTTTTTTATTCATAATCAATACCTGTCTTTTCACGCAGGATTTGAATGAAATTTGTTTCCACGGTTATGTAACCGATATGAGTAATGGAAAAGGAGTTGCCAATGTTATGGTTGAAGTGATCAACGAAGCCGATCCGGCTCAAAAATGTTCCGGTAAAACTGATATAACCGGCAGGTATGTGCTCAATCTGGCGACCGCGGTCAAATCCGTTCCGCAGGATCATAAACCGGCTGAATTCAAACTGGAACAAAATTATCCCAATCCTTTCAATCCCTCTACGCTCATCAATTTCCAGATTCCCAGGGCCGAACACATCCAGCTTGTTGTTTACAACACCCTGGGTCAAAAGATCAAAACTCTGGTTGACGGTAGATATGCACAGGGACATTATACAGTAGCCTGGGACGCGACCGATGGAAACGGTAACGGCGTGGCCGCCGGCATCTATTTTTACCAATTACGGGCCGGTGACTACATGCAAACCCGGAAAATGACGTTGATTGACGGGTACGGTGCGGGTCATGCCTCATTTCATTACAAAACACAAATACAAAAACAGGAGAATCATAATAATACTTTAAATAAACCGAATACGATGACTGTGACCATCCGCGCAACCGGTCAAAGAATAAACATATTTGAAAAAAAGCATATTACTATTTCATCAAATGACGTAAACTTTGATATTCATGTCGTTCAAAAAGAGACCTCTTTATTTAATGAGGAGCTGATTCATATATCCGATCCGGGTGATTCGGGACAGGTATACGTCAGCGGTTTGGCCGGAACAGTGATCGATACGACCTGTGGGCTGGATAATATTACTGTTTTAAATAATAATACCGGGAAAATGACCAGCGCACAGGTTTATTATGACGGCAGTTTTCCTTTGTTGGAACTTGAAGCAGCAACAGGCGATTGCCTAACAGTACAAATGTCTACATATATGGGAGAATTTATACAAAGTTCGTTTAATATTGTTGATAATGTACCCCCCAAAATCACCTCCTCCGCACCCACAAACGGTGACAAGGACATCATAATCGACTCAATTATTATTATCAGGTTCACCGAGCCGATAAACAGCGTAACGGTGAACGTTAATAGCTTTACCCTGTTCAATGCGGCCGGTTATGTGTCCGGTTCAATTGGATTCATTGAAGACAATACGTGTATTACCTTCACACCGGATCAGCCGCTTGATCCGAATACGGTCTATACGATCAAACTCACAACGGAAATTGCTGATATAAACGGTAATCATCTTGAAAATCCGTTTTTGGCCACATTTACAACCGGCCCGGAATACGCGGGTTTGGAGACACAGTGGATCAAACATGAAATTAATTGTTATTGCTGGGATAATTATTATGATTTTAAACTGGTCATGTGGGATAATGATGAAAATCCGGATATCGTATTTAGGGCCGGATTAGAACAGAATAATCAAAGAAGTTCTTACCTCAGTTACTTTATTGCATCTGATTGGTTCGAGGTTTTTAGTTGGTACCCCGCACCACCGGTATTCCCTCGTTCTGATATAGAAGTTGCCGACATGGATAAGGATGATGATCTGGATGTTGTTATGACAGGTTATGCAGAGTGGGCCGTAATCTGGGTTGAAAGGTATGATTATGAAGCCTTTGGAATCGTTTTCCCTGATTGGCGAGGAGTACATTATATCGATTATAAAAAAAATATAACAAATCCCTATGATTTATGTGTTGCAGACATGAATGCCGACCGCGATCCGGATGTGGTGGTCACCGGTCATGACAACGATATGCTGGTCTGGTATGAATACCCGGACTGGACAATTCACATCATCGACGACAGCCTGGCGGGCGCCGCGAATATGGGCGTTACTGATTTTGACGGCGACATTGATATTGATGTTGTTGCGACAGGAATGGAAGCAAATGCCGTGATCTGGTACAAGGCGCCTTACTGGGATAAAATATATATCGATGATAATCTCAACGGCGCCGAATATGTGAATATTGTTGACCTCAATGCCGATGGAAAACTGGATGTGCTCGCCACCGGCGTCGGCGAAGTAGATGTGGTCTGGTATGAAGCGCCATCCTGGACTAAACACGTAATCAGTAATAATCTGGAATATGCCTGCGATGTGAAGGCCGCCGATATGAACGACGACATGATGCTGGATGTAGTGGCGACGGATTCAACGTCCCATTTCGTCGTCTGGTTCAAGGCGCCCGACTGGTCCATGCATATTGTCGATAACGAATTGCATAATGCCCACCGCGTCGAGATTATCGATTTGGATGGCGATTCCGACATGGATATTGTAGCTACGGGGGCGAATGACGCTGAAATGGTCTGGTACGAGCAGATCACGGTTAAATAGTTACGTAAATAACTTTGGGAGTCGTTGAATTGATAACTTAATTTAAAACGCTCATAAAAATAAATATGTCTGAATTAATTTTCAATCAGATTTACGACCACAATTGTCTCAATTAATTTATACCTCAACTTTTTTTTCAGGAGGTTTACAATGAAAAAGAAAGAATATTGTTCTTTTTTGTTCCTGTTTTTCTGTTTGGCCTTTTGGGCTCATTCGCAGGAGCCGCCATTTAAAGATTTTAGATTACCAAATGATGAACTTTTGACTATTTTTATTGGAGAAAGCGATTGGAACGCCCCTTATATTCAATGTGTGGATTTAGTGAATGATAATTTTGTATTCCATAATCTTTGTGAAAACAACACTCATATGGTAACACGTATGCTGAATGATTACAACGCAATTTGCGGCACAAGCGGCAATTTCGATGCAAACAAAGAAACGATCGAGCTGATAATAGGATCTCAAAACTGCAATGAAATAACATTACAGCATGCCATTTGTAACGAAACCGGCATTGAGCAGGTAACGACATTAAACAGCAAAATTTCAGATGCATACAATCCCTGTATCGTTTCCGGTTACTTTACTCCTGAAGCAATACAGGGAAATTTTAAAGAAGTTGTCATTGCCACGCAATGGGATGAATTCAAAAATAAGGATAACTTTATCAGGATGAACGGTTTCCGGTTTTCATCAGCAGGCAATGAAGAAATCCATCGTTTTTTTGAAAAAAAATCCTCTTGTCAATTTTCCCCTATCAGCACCTTTTTTTCACCTGTAGATGCAGTGGTCTGTGATTATGATGGAGATGGTTACGATGAAGTTTGTTTTTCACATGGATTATATTTTTCTTACCTTACGGGAAATTTTCCGCCGACTAATCAATTTACAATAGAAGAAATCTCAATCGGAGCATTTGACTGGACAAAACAGGGAGAAAATTCAATCGCGTTCCCTTTCGGTTGGCCGGGATATCAGATCATCAAAAGATGGGAAAAAGCAGCCAACGATTTTATATCAGTTTCCGATATCTTTCGATCAAGGCACAAGTTCAGGATCTCGTCGGGTGATATAAATAATGATGGAAAAGATGAAGTTGTCGTATTCAGAAGCCTTGATTATGAAGGGGGCTTTCCGCCGGATGATTTTAAAAGCGGTTTTGAAATTCTGGTTTTCAGCTATGATACGGAAAAAGATGAATGGAATCAAATTGAATTTGAAAACATGAAGGGTTCGCTGCTGGACAACACTCAACTTTTTACTTTAAGGGACCAGAGAAATACGGATTATGATAATTTGCAGCTAAACGTTGGAGATATGGATAATAACGGGTGTTGTGACATCGCCGCAAGTCTGACTTATAAAACATTGACAAAAACATGTATGCATTATTGGTTTTATACATTTGAACTTGATGATATGGAAGGATTGGTCGCGAAAGAAGAATTAAATGACAAGATAGAGGATACCGGTCTGAAACATTCCATGGCAATTACCAATATGAACAGCGATAAATATGGTGAAATTTATTTTGTCACTGATATGCCGAAACTGTACACGGTTGTCTATGATACGACAAGAAAAGACTTTAAAGCCATTGAGGAAAAATCGTCATATCTGGGAAATTATGACTCTTCCGATCATGGATTTACCTGGCCGGTAATTATTCCTGTCGACATTGATAATGATTCCTATTGGTGCCGGTATAAAGTTGGAATGTTTGATTCCCTGAATACTGCGCCTTTTGTTAATAAACCCGTTGCAATAATAAATCCTCCGCCCTATCAGCAAGGGGTAAATCCGGCTACTCAAATTGATATTAAATTCAACACAGAGCATGATACTTCTACTTCCGTTCAAACTCAAACCGGTTATGGCTATAATTTCAAAATTAATGCGGGAGTAAAATGGCTGGGGACAAAGACTATATTCGAAAAGACTTATCGTGATACCGTAATGAATAAGAAAGAGTATTACGAAGGAAATTCTGACACTGATTACTGGGAATGTCATCAAAATGTTACTCAGGTTATTTTTCCAACAGCAAAATATGATATTTACCCGTTCAGGATAGAAAGCTTTACAGGAGAACCCATTTTATCTGATGAAGGCAAAGAATTATTTCTCTATATACTCAAACCCAGGGATGCCGGAACACATTTACAGATGATGACTTGGGAGAATTATTTAACAGAATACGAAGCGTCATATGGAACGGAGGAAAAAAATGCATTGGTTAATTTTATGTCGCCTTTTATGCTGCATACTCATGGGAATGTTGTATCATTTATGAATAATTCAAATCCATATTTTATCTATAATAATCTTGATAAAGTATTTCCTACGCTTGAACAAAATATAAATACAGCAATGCTTTCCTATGAAAAGGAATGGGGAAAAACTAACCGTGTAAATGAGTCTTGTAAACGATCACAAAGATGGGAAAATAAAATTGATATAAAAACCGGTAAGAATTGGGGAATTGTCAACGCCGGAGCGCATTTTAAATTGAACAATTTTACATCTACAAAAGAAATGACCAGTAATACAGATGAGGATGGTATTCTTGTACGAATTAAATACCAGGGAGTGGGAGAACCCAATACGGAAGACGATAATAAGTATTATGATGTATCGACATTTGCCTTTTGGGGGCCGGAAGAGATTGGGCTTAATGGGGCTATCATTATTACTCATCAGGTTGCCGAAGTTGGGAGCTATTATTCAAGTAGTGCTATTAATATGAACCAGGATCATCTGCCAAAGGACTTTAGTCTAAAGCAAAATTATCCGAACCCATTTAACCCCACAACGCGGATATGTTATGATCTGCCAATACCAACCACAGTATCAATCGGAGTATATAATTTAAATGGTCAATTGGTATCAGAGCTCTTTGCAGGGAAAAAGCAGGCAGGTTATCATTCTATAACATGGGACGCCTCCGAAAATTCTGCCGGAATATATTTTTTAAAGTTGGAGGCGGAAAATTTTGTTCAGACAAGAAAATGTATTCTTTTAAAATGATTCAACTTTCCGTGTTATTTGTAGCACTTGAATTGTTATCAAATATGCGGATTCAAATAAAAAAAATTCACCAAAACAAAGGAGAAAATAACCATGAAAAAATCAGGTTATCTTTTCGTGACGGCCATGATTATATTCCTGCTTGTTTCAGGCTGTCAAAAAATGGATACCCCGTTCGAATCGCGGGGAATTAACAAAGAGGACGTAAACGTCCTGACCAAAAAGCCCACGCCCCCGGAACCGAACATTGTTTTATTCTCGATCGGCGGTAAAACACTTATCCAGGATAACGAGGTCATCGCCGGCTCGTCAATAAATGACCCCGTTGATGTCACTGCTCCGGGAGGATGTCCATTTTATTTTGAGGTTAATCAACCGGATGGTATTTACTCGGTTTCCGTGTGGTTCAAGTATCAACCCGTGGATCATGCCATCAGCGGTTCCCCAATCGTTTACTTTAATGGTACGCCAATATATGAAACCCTCGAGGTCCAGGGAGATATTATCCGCGAAGATTTTACGGGAGAAAATTCAACCGAGATCATCGGATTTGATTGGAATGGGACTGTATTATGCTACTTATTTGATGAACCCTGTTATACAGAACCATATCTATTATACGACCAGTTGGCCGGAGTCAATGAAGGCCCCCCGGATTACAATGCACTGCCGGATCCTTATTTACTGAGTGTACTTGTTAATGCAAGTGGTTCCGCAATTATATTAAATGTCCCGGTTTGGATAAAAACAAATCCGGCGCCGGTACCTTCGGTACATGTCAGTTCAATTAGTAATATCGATATTGTACCCTCCGGGAGAAAGTTAAAACCCGTCGTCACCGTAACAATCGGCGGAGAACAACCCGATAACGTATATGTTTTTGGAAGATGGGAAGGCGATGTCTATAGTAATACACCGTGTAACGAAGTCTTCACAAATGGCAGCGGCGAAGTAGAAATATCAGGCCCGGAGTTTAGAAAAAATTTAAAAGGCGCTTTAAAATTCAGCGTTCTGCGTGTTAAAAAAGCGGACCGTTCATATAACCCCTGGTTAAATTTTGACGGCGGGTGGCCGAATAATTTTCCTAATGTGGAAACGGTCGTTCAATAAATATTATTAAATCATCCGGTTTATTTTTAGCTTTTACTGATTAGAGTTATTTGTCAAAGACACCGTACCATAAAAAAGGTCTTTAAAAACCAAAAGTGTGTAAATATTCATTATGCACGAAGGAGTAATTATGCTCGTCCAAAAATGTTTTATGTGGATTGCATTATTACTATTGATTTTCAATTTGAGCCTGTTTTCTCAAATTGTTTTGCAGGGCAATGTCACTTCCGCGGGAATGGACCCGGAGCCCGTACAAAACGCCATGGTAGAGTTAATAGACCAGGCTGATACCAGCCGTTCATTCAGAAGTACGACCGATGAAAAGGGCCACTATACTATTCAGATCACCGAAACAGCCATCGGCGATGTCTCAGTTCAAAAACCGGGCGCTTTTCAATTGTTCCAAAATTATCCCAATCCGTTCAATCCCTCAACTGTTATTACTTATGATTTGCCACATCCCGCGGATGTTCGTATTGAAATATATAATGTATTGGGACAAAGGATCAAAACATTGTACGATGGATTTCAATCCAATCTTTTTGGCCGGGTTATCTGGGATGGGACAAACGACTCGGGTCAGGCCGTTTCGGCGGGAGTGTATATCTATTCCTTGACTGCTGAGGGTATCCGGATCAACAAAAAAATGCTGCTGCTCGATGGTCACTGTGGTCGTTCAATTATCGCAATTTCTCAAAAAACAGGTCATGATGCGTCCAGTGGAAATAATTTGAATAAACCACTGTCAAACAATTTTTTGTTGCGGGTGTCGGGCATTGACATTGAAACCTGGGAGCAGCAAAATCTGCACATAACCGGCAATATGGTTGTTGATGTGTCTGTTTACCGTACTGTAACGGATATTGACGGTAATATCTACCGCACTGTTAAAATCGGCGACCAGTGGTGGATGGCGGAGAATTTAAAAGTGACACATTACCAAAATGGTGATGTTTTAGCAAGCGTAAAGGATAATGACGAGTGGACAAAACTGAATACCGGTGCATGTTGTTATTATGATAATGACAGCAGTTATGCCGCAGTCTATGGCGCTTTGTACAACTGGTACGCAATTGCCGACAGCCGCAGCATAGCTCCCGAAGGCTGGCATGTACCCATGGATGAGGAATGGAAGCAATTGGAGATATATTTAGGCATGAGACCTTCAGAGGCGGACAGCATTAGTGGTCGAGGTACGAAGGAAGGCGGAAAGCTGAAAGAAGCAGGAACTTTTCACTGGAATGTGCCCAATGCAGGCGCTACCAACGAAAGCGGTTTTACCGCGCTGCCCGGCGGTTACCGCCGCTGTGAAAACGGCGCTTACGTCACCCTGGGTGACAACGCCACCTTTTGGTCCTCTATTGAGATCGATAGTGCCAGTGTGTGGATACGCATGCTGCGCCACTTTAATGCCGGTGTTGACCGTTTCAGCAGTGATAAGCCGGTGGGATTTTCGGTTCGCTGTGTAAAAGATGGTTCCATAACAGCTTTAAACAACATCAGGATCACACCCGTATCCGATACCTTGAGAAACAGGGAAACCGGACGATTCACCTGCACCGCTATATTTTCAGACCAAAGTGCCCAAAATGTGACTAATTTAGCCAAATGGTCCATATCTCCCGGTACTGCAGGGAGTATCGACGCCACAGGCCGGTTTACCGCACACGATACTCGTACCGGACAGGAAACCATTACCGCAACTTATAAAAGCAAAATAGCCCATGCTAAAGTAAGTGTGATTGTACGTGAAACCGGAACCCTCACGGACATCGATGGTAACATCTATAAAACAGTAAAAATTGGCGACCAGTGGTGGATGGCGCAAAATTTAAAAGTGACACATTATCGAAATGGCGACGCTATACCCTTTGTGTTAAATTATATCGAATGGGCAGATTTGACAACGCCTGCTTATTGTTATTATAACAATGACAGTCGCTATGCCGCTTCTTATGGGCCATTATATAACTGGTATGCAGTAAACGACAGTCGAAATATCGCTCCCGAAGGCTGGCATGTACCTGGCGATGAAGAATGGCAGAAATTGGTAGATTACCTCGGCGGTAATGCTGTTGCCGGTGGGAAAATAAAAGAGAGGGGAACGGCGCACTGGGCAAGCCCCAATATCGGCGCCACCAACGAAAGCGGTTTCACCGCATTACCCGGCGGTTATCGCGCCGAGCGCGGTGGTACATTCTGGGGTATGGGTACATTAGCTTACTTTTGGTCTGATACAGCGGCCGGTTATAATATCGTATGGCTTCGACGGCTGAGACACCAGGAAACAATTGTCTGGCGCATCTACATGCATAAGCAGTTCGGCTATTCTATTCGTTTAATCCGGGATTAGGTGTATTCGGGAAAAACATCAGAGTGCAGAGACAAAACAGGAATTTAAAAGTCCGGTATTCGAATAAGCTCGTACCGGTACGCTTCTAATAAATGTAAACTGAGACGGAACGTTTTAAGCGAGTCATGTCATAGTTGATTTCGGTAATTAATGTTATTAAAGACTTTATATATTTCAGAATATTCATATAATCTTTCACAGAATAATATTGAATCATTTACCAAAGTCATCGTAACATATATAAGGGGTAATTACAAGCACCAATCCGGGAGGTCCATGATCTCCCGGACGCGGGGGGTATGCAGGGGATTTTTATTACTTTAAAGAAAACCAGTTTTTAGCGGCGTATAATCTATTGGGCCCGAACAGGTGTGATAACCTGCATACTGTATGTTTTATACCAAACAAATTTGTGTCCATGTACCGGACACCCGTGTACTGAACAGTTAAAATAATATGAAATATTATTAATTTATATTTTCTCTTGACTTTTAATTAAATAAAATTTATTTTGAAAAAAGTAATAAAATTATATCAATTCAATTGTAAAAGCTGAAATTTTACGGTAAAATCCTAATAATCATCAGCCGTACCATGGGGCGGAGCTGTACAAAATTGAACGGCGCACAATAGTCAAGATCACTCATTAATAATTAAAAATTCATCTTTTACAGCAACAGCAGATTAATTTAATGATTATCTTTATTGTCTGTTCCGTGAAAAAGTCACAGAAAAAATAAAAAAAAATACCCCTCCCTCACCCCCACGGCCCGTTCAAAACAAGTCCCGGTAAAACTGGTTTTGGACGGGCAATTTTATATTGATATCTACACTCATTATAAATCACGAATTAAACATAACTGAAATATGCGATAATCGAATAAAATGAATTACCCTGTACAAACTTTGTGTTATCTAGCCTTAATAACATGCAAAAATAGAATTGAACTCGTTCCGGGATTGTTGAATATTATTCAAAAATTTATAAAATCCGTCACAGAATATAATTTTCTTCCGGCTTGGTTAAATCAATGGATGTCACTCTAAGTTATGGTCCGATCAGGACCGGTACAATGAATCATCCTGTGCGGGAACCCGATGATAATAAAATGTTGAAAAAATGATAGTCCAAATCCGTCATGCAATTGACGAAACCGGCCGGTATCTTTGTTTTGCCTGGCGGTTGTGTTTCTATTCCGCTCCGGTCCGTTCGGGATTTGCACCCTACAGATGACAGTCATGCATGGCACACAATCAAAAGGCGAAGGTGTAATACCTTCGCCTTTTATTGATCTAATACTGTTTAACAAATTATTCGAGAAGCAGCATCTTCCTGACGCTGACGTACCCGGCAGCCTGCAGACGATAAAAGTACATACCGGAGGCCATGTTTTGCTCAGCCTGCCAGTTGACATGATGCCTGCCTGCGCTAAAGAATCCATTCACCACTGTGGCCACTTTCTGACCGGAAAGATTGTATATGGTCAGAGTCACTTCGCCTTCTTTGGGCAGATCGAAGGAGAATGTGGTTGAGGGGTTAAAGGGATTCGGGTAGTTCTGCGCCAGATCATACCTTTCCGGAATGAAAGATTTTTCTTCTGTCGCGTCGATATCGGGACTTTCTATTTCCGGATCCTGCTTGGATAAACCGCCGCCGGATTCGTCGCAGTGTCCGGGACCGATCAAACCATTATTGTATTTATCAAGCGTTTTTGCCAGAGCGATGAATTGATCGCGGGTATCTTTTCCGGTTTTGCCTTTCATATTTGCAACTTCTGCCGGTGTATATGTGTTGAACAGACCAGTTGCCGCATCGAACGCGGCCTGTGCGGCAGTAGGATCGGCGCCGTTCAGGAAATTCAACTCTGCTGCTATATAGGCATGTACCAGAATGTAATAGGCATTGCCGCCGGAAGGATTGGTCCACAATACCTGGTAATAGCTTTGTCCGCTCAGAAAGAATATAGTGCTTTCACCCAACAACGCCCAGGTATCATCATATGGCGCCGGGCCATGAGAGGAATGGGTCTTCCAGTAGCCGGGAGTGAGGGTACAGCCTGTACATGGTACGTTGACTGAAACAACACAGTTATCACTGCCGGTTATGCCCCTGTCATTGCTCACAAATCCGGCCGTGTTTGTATAGGTATAATTACCGCATGCGGTATAAGGTCCTATGGGGCAGGTATAATTATGTGTAAAAGAACCATCTGTAAGATCTGCATTGCAGACTTGCACGTCGGTTTCGCAGTCGTCGGAAACAGTAATGCACTCATCTATTAAAGTCGTCGGCGCGCCAAAAGCATAGGATTTGGTTGCTTTGCCTCCCTCCACAAGAGGAGTGCTTGTAATAACCGTAACCTCATTGGTTCCGTCCACGGCGCCGGACAGATTTGCCGAATACGAAATAGTGCGAGTTTCACCGGACGCAAGATTGAATGGAATGGTTATCCCGAAATCCGTTATTGTGATACCGTCGAGTTCATCAATCATACTGCTTATGGTGGCAGAATACGGTGTGTTATTTGCAATTGTGATCACCCCTTCAACTTTCCAGTCGCTGTCTTCGTAAGTAGCACTTACTGTCCAGGAAAATGGATAGTTGTATATTTGCCCGGCAGAGAGCGTTAATGGATTGGGTCCATTGCAGCCTTTCTCAATAGTCCAGTCAAAGGTCCGGGTGAATGACGTTTCAGCAGTCTTGCTGATTGTCAGTCTGTAATGAAAACAAAAATCGATGTGGCTTAGATTAGCATAAAAGCCGCTTGGATTTACAGGTGAGTGAAGTAAACCATCGGATGTTGGCCGGGGATTTAAGCCTGTATAGTCATAATCATTAGCCGCACTACCACCCTTGGCGATAACATGATCCATAACAATATTACCGGAAGCGCTCCAACTAAAGACTTGTCCGCAATCATTTGAGGAGATTGTTACAGTTACAGTATTACCAAATGCATCAAGATTGTAAGTACCTGAGGCTGGTGGATCGATTCGTAAACCGCCCGCGCATAAAGCAGGATTGCCCGCAACTTCTGATGGTGTAATACCCACCGGCGAAGACGGATCTTCGCTTGTGCAAAGCAAACTAAATGCTGGCTGCAAATTAAAAACAATTGCGGCTGCTAATAAAACTGTCCAAAAAATTCCCCATTTTTTCATAATTATCTCCTTAATTTTTATCGCAACTACCGATAAAACCAGAGTTAAAATTATTTTACTTCCCTGTTTTTTATTTATAACTTTCCTGTTATAAAATGAGTTATGTGTTGATACATATTGATTTTGTAGTGTGCGTTTACCAATCAGTTACGGGGTCAGCCGGAGAGAGAAAAAGCGGTTACATCGGATTTCTGTTTTCATATTTATTCAGTCGATTCGACAAATGCCTCTCACACCTCCCTTCTTTAACCTTATGACGGTTAACACCTTTTGTTTGAATCGTTTGAGGGTTTAAATATAAAACACAATTCCATCGCTATTGTATTATATTATAACGCAACTCCAGAGCCGACAACCCTTTGTCCTTTTTATTGAATGACAGACAATAAATTTAAGTCGTCGGCTTTGAGAGAGCTGCCAGTGAATTAACGAGTTCAATCGTAAAGACAAAATGTAGCATTCATACTATTATTACGGAGTGCATATTTGCACATCCAGGTGAATTGCATAATAGTCAAATAAAGGAACGGTAATTATCAAATCGGTTCCTTTATAAGTATCAAACTGACCTGAGGCAGGTCTTTTATCAGGAATTTCGTTATAACCCTGAATTTTTACAGGTTGAGCGACATCCTGCAATTCCCAGCCGCCCGTCAGAGTAATGGTCAGTTGTGTACTGTTATAAGTGACGATGCCGACATCAATTGTCTGTCCGGCATAGATTGTTTGGGGTGATCCATTCGCAACTTTAAAGTAGTACCACCAGGCTCCCGGTTCGCCAACGTTCACGCCGGTATTGCCACCCCATCCCGTTTCCGTTTGACATCCGGAAGGCGGTTCGTAACAGCAGATCGAGTATTCACCGTAGAACCACCAGCGCGGTCCGCTCCCGGACTCATCGCCGCTAAATGCCGTTTCGTGTTCATCGGTTTCCGGATCGCAGTCCATGTCAACTTCAGCATGAGTGACAACAAAGAGCGTCTGCTCGCATGCAGTGTTAACACCCATATTGTCGAGATCCGAGAATGGAATTGTAAAGGTATAACTCGTCTGTCCTGTTGCGTCAAAGCACCAGTCGGAGTTTACCTGGCAAAACTGGCCGGGGATAGGCGTGCCCTTTTTATTTTGCGGCATATCAGCCAGATCGTCGCCCACCCAAACCTGCAAAGTACCGAAACAAGCGTCCGGATGGTCTATTGTATATGTAATGTAAATATAATCCGCATCATTGGTTACGGTGACCGAACCGACATCGATAGTCTGTCCCGCAATAAGGTCCCAGGTCACCGGCTCACACTGTGTCGGGGGCGGTGTTAGTTCGGAACGGACATTTAACTCTTTATCGTTTAACGGGAATTTCTGTTGTTCCCCGCAACCGGCAATAATAAATATAAGCGTTATTATGCCCACAATTCCAAAAAGAATAGACTGCTTTTTCATACTTTTTCCTTTCCCACTTTTTTAAATTGGTAATAAAAATTTTTATCAATAGAACATAAACGTTCTATTTCAATTACATAATTTGAATTGTTAACGTTTGAAAAAGATAGAAATGATTTTTCCCTTTACATCACCACCCTTCGCACTCTACACGGTTTTAAATAGAGAACACCTCACGTGTTCCATAAGAAAATAATATTAATTTAAAAAACTAAATAATGATTTATTTAACTGCCTTTGGGGATTTGATTTTTGACATCAAACCCGGGCATTATTCTCCGACAGTGAAATAATTTAGTATTTATGGTCTTTCAGAAAACCAATTCTCCCCGAGTCAAACTTCAGATTCGCCGCATGTTAACATGTCGTATCGGAATCGTACGAGATAGAAGAGAAAGATCATTGCTGATATGACATATTTAATAAATTACAAAAAAGTAACCGTGTATTACTTTATTGTAATATAATATATATCAAATCATTTGTCAATACCTTTCTCCCATATTTTTTATATTATTTTTATTTTTACCGCAGGTGTATCTGAATTTTGGGGATGGAGTATGTATATTTTAATGCGGCTGACAAAATCAGCCTGGCGGGGAATATACTTATTCAGGGAAATTTCAGCGGTAACAATATCTCACCATATCATGCGGGAAGATCTGGCGAGTGAAAAATCTCAAAGAATATCCGGTTTTCATTGCTTCATATTAAAAAAATAGTTATTTTTTAAAAATGATAAAAATTAGTTATTGGTATAAATCATGACCCGTATAACACTTTCCTCACCCTTAGATATGCACCTGCACCTGCGTGAAGGTGCAATGCTCAAACTCGTGGCGCCTTTAAGCGCAAAAATGTTTGCCGGCGCCGTGATCATGCCCAACCTCGTTCTCCCGGTGGATAACCGTGAAAAACTCGAAAAGTATATCCTGGAAATTAAAAATGCTGTGGGGAATGAAATTTTTATGCCATATATGACCCTGTTCTTTCGCGGTTATTCGGAAATGGAACTGGCAAAAGTCAAATATGATATTATCGGCGTAAAACTTTATCCCGCCGGTATTACAACAAACAGCGAAAACGGTATGCAATCGCTGAAAAAATCTGAAAAGACCTTATCAATCCTGCAGGAAATGGAAATCCCTTTATTGGTACATGGTGAATCCGGCGGATTTGTACTGGACAGGGAAAAGGATTTCCTCTCCACCTATAATAAACTGGCGCGCAAATTTCCACGTCTCAAAATCATTATGGAGCATATTACAACCCGGGAAGCGGTAAAATTTCTGGACAAACATGAAAATCTTTATGCCACCATCACACTGCATCATCTGCTCATAACTCTGGATGATGTGGCCGGAGGATTACTTGCTCCGCACCTTTTCTGCAAACCGATTGCCAAACGCCCGGAAGACAGGGATGCCCTGCTGGAAGCGGCATTAAATGCTCATCCGAAGGTTATGTTTGGCAGCGATTCCGCTCCCCATCCCATTCACAAAAAAGAAAGCAGCGGTTGTGCTGCCGGTATATTTTCCGCGCCGGTCTCTCTGCCCATGCTTGCCGAACTGTTTGCCAAACACGGGGCCCTCGATAATCTCCAAACATTTATTTCGGACAATGCACGCAAAATTTACAAAATCACACCCCCTGCCAAAACTATTACCCTGGAAAAAAGAACATGGAGAATCCCGGAGAATTATGGCTATGTTGTCCCCTTCATGGCGGAAACATCCGTAAGCTGGGGTATTGTTAAATAAATTTTAATCTGTTTTTAATAATTAATTCTTAATTTGAATTTAATTTTTTTCAATAAATTTACATCGTAAAAATCAAAATGCAAGTACTCGTAGTCGAAGACGAAATCAAAGTATCAGCATTCATCAAAAAAGGATTACAGGAAGAAAACTGGATTGTAACCACGGCCTGTGACGGGATCGAGGCGCTGAGCGCTCTGGAAGATACAGAGTTTGATGTAATTGTACTGGATATCATGATGCCCCGCCTTGACGGTCTCTCCTTTCTGCAGCGAATCAGGGAAAGAGGCAGCCGGGTTCCGGTTCTGCTATTGACCGCAAAAGATTCCATACCGGACCGTGTAAAAGGTTTGAAAACCGGGGCCGACGATTATCTTGTTAAACCGTTCGCTTTTGAGGAACTGCTGGCGCGTCTTTACGCCCTGGTGCGACGCAACAGCCGGGAGTACTCGGAATCACTACAAATTAACGGCCTGGTCATTAACATCGAAAGCCATGTCGTAAGCCGGGACAATAAAAAAATAAACCTCAGCCCGCTGGAATTCAGACTGCTGGAACTGCTGGCACGGAATAAAGGCAAAACGCTGTCACGTGAAGCCATCGAGGATTACATATGGGGGCGTAATACCGACTTCGATACCAATGTAGTGGATGTTTATATCAACTTTCTGCGTAAAAAAATCGATAAACCATTCGGTAAAAATCTCATTCAAACGGTAAGAGGTTTTGGTTACAAACTTGGTTCAGGGGATGAAAATTAGAAATACGATCAGTTTACGGCTTACGCTCTGGTACAGCCTGGTTTTACTGCTTGCCCTTTCTCTTTTCGGCATTCTTTTATATTCCTTTGTGGCAAAAAAGATTTATGATGAACAAATCGGTATGCTGATGGAAAGAACCGACCGGCTGGCCGAATATATGCGGATAGATGATCATAAATTGGACATAGAGCATATCGAGGATCACCGGGATGAACTTCAGTTTGAAGAAAACGGCGTTTTTTTTGAAATAAAAAATTCTGCCAAAACACTGACAAGATCCATTAATTTCCCGGCCGGCCTGGTAACAACGGTAGAGGATAGCGACAAAAACCCAAACCGCAAATTCAAATCATCAACCGGTTTTACATATCATTGTTTGATTACCCGGACAACTTTGTATGATGACAACAAAAAGCCCCGCAAGTACACTATGATTGTTGGACAGTCGGTCATCTATGTGGAACGGGTATTGAACCGTATCAGGTTGATTGTATTTTTACTGATTCCCCTGGTTATTTTGTCCGCAGGTGCCGGAGGCTGGTATCTTGCCCGGCGCTCCATGAAACCGGTCGCCAATATTACTTCTGCCGCGCGGGATATCACCCTTAAAAACCTGGATATGCAGTTGCCTGCGCCGCGAAATCCTGATGATGAACTCGGCAAGCTCGTTCTGACCTTTAACGATATGATCGAACGGATCAGAACCGGGGTGCAAAAAATTCAGCAGTTTACCGGCGATGCGTCCCATGAACTGCGCACTCCCCTTACCATCATGCACGGCGAGATTGAAGTCGCGCTGCGAAAATCCCGAAACGTATCGGAGTATAAAAAAATTTTAAAGAGTAGTTTGCAGGAACTGATTTTTATGGAAAAAATTGTTAACGACCTGCTCTCTCTCTCCCGCATTGATGCCGGTCAGGTTATTCTGCAACGGAATTTGTATCAGATCGGTCTGTTAATGGATGAAGCGATCCGCTATCATAAAAATTCAGCGGACTCGAAATATATCTCAATACAGTATGACAATCCATTTTATAATACAAATTTATTATTAGATCCGGACAAGATCCGCCAGGTCTTTATGAATATTTTAGATAATGCCGTTAAATATTCCCGTAATGGAGGAAGAATAAATATATATTCACAGCAGGATGAAAAAAACATCTATGTTTTTGTCGAGGATAACGGTATAGGTATACCCGAAAAAGATCTACCGTTCCTGTTTGACCGTTTCTACCGCGCCGATAAAGCCAGAAGTCGGGCTATGTACAGCAGCGGTCTGGGTTTATCCATATGTAAATGGATTATTGAAGCCCATCAGGGGGATATTGTAATTTTCAGTACCGAAAATAAGGGAACAACCGTAAAAATTTCACTTCCCCTGTTTCAACCTGTTTTTTGATTTTACAATTTTTTACACTTTCTTCATTTAACTTTAATCATTTTTTAATTTTCTTTTGTTATATTAATAAGCTAAACTGATATTTTTATTTAACAGGTAATACCATGAAAATGAAACAATTTCTTTTAAATATCTCAATTGTTCTGTTTATTTCCGGAATTTTCCTATCAACAAAAGCGGGGCAAAATATTCAACTAACGCTCGAAAACGCCGTAGATATCGCGATGGATAACAGTTACCGGATCAAAAATCTGGAAATGGAGATTGATAAAACCTTACTCCGGTTAAAAGCCAGACGCGCCGGTCTAAAATCAAAAGTATTTATGGATATTCAAACTCCGGATATAAGCCGCATATCTGAGAACAAATGGAACTCGACGCTGTACCGCGATGAGATCGTCCGGCAGAACACCCAGCGATGGCAATCGGACCTCTCTATAAAACAGCCGGTCATCTTTTTCGGATATCCAACCAATGGATATGTCTCACTCAATTATAAAGTATACCGTTACCAGCAAAAGGATGACGGCGACCGGGGAATCGATTATTATAACCGTTTTTATTTTAAATATGAACAGCCGCTGTTCACTCCTAATAATCTGAAAAATGACCTGGAAAGAGCCGAACTCGATCTAAGGGACAGTCAACTTGACTTTATAGCCGACAAGGTGGATATCATCAGGGATATCGGTTACGATTATTATGAACTGTTTGAACTGGCGTACGAAAAAATCATTTTCAGCAACCAGCTTGATATTTTAGACCATATTATGAATATTGCCGAATCTCTTATCGCGCAAGATTCAACCCATTCTTCTGATGAAATTCAAATACAGTTGGAAATAACCAATGAAAAAGAATTTTTGCTGGATAACAGGAGCAACATGCGCCGGGAAACGTCGAATATGAAACAACGGTTACGGTTAAATGCGGATGATTCCTTATTTATAGTTCCGAAAATAAAAATTACACCGGTTTATATAAAATTAGAAGAGGCGATTGATCTTGGTTTGAAAAATAATCCGTGGCTCAGATCATTATATCTCAGCAAACGCGAGGCGGAACTGGATGTGGAGAGAGTTAAAGGCGAGAACTCGTTCCATGTCAACCTGGAATTTACATACGGACTGGAAAAAAAAGAAAGCAGTTTCAAATCGATCTGGGATGAATATGATAACAGTAACTCTGCGACTATAAACGCCTATATTCCATTATGGGACTGGGGTGAACGCAGAGCCCTTATCCAATCAGAACAGATAGATGTTAATCGGCGTGAACTGCAGATTGAAGAACAAAAAGATAACATTAAAAAAAATATTATTAACTCTTACACGAATTTAAAGGAATACGAGGAACGCTGCCTGAATCTGGATAACAGCCGGAAAATATCCGGTGAATTTGTCCAAATCAGTATTGATAAATACTCAGCCGGTGAATTATCCCTCCAAAGCCTGTTACAAATTGTGGAGCGGCACAAATCTACCGAAAGAAATTTCCTCGAAACATATATGGGTTACCGCAGGTCACTGCTCAATTTAATGGTCAATACACATTATGATTATGAAAAATCGATATCCCTTGTGGATGAACAATTCAATGACAAATTTTGACTATAATTCTGCATGGTGCCTGCAAATCGTAACTATATAATTTTTATTTCTTTAGCCGAAATAATATAAAATTTGAGGCCAATACTGTAATGAATCGTGACACGACCAAAACGGCATTAACGTGTATATTACTCTCAATGATTCTTTTTTATTTATCGACTTGTGACCGAAATAACGATGCAGCCCGGATTGAAAAAGAAATAATTACGGATAAAATTGATTTCGAATTCGAGAAATATAAACCCGGCAGGCTGCCGCCAAACTGGAAAAGTGAAAAAACAGGTCGCGGAAAAAACGGCAAATGGTTAATTTTGTACGATAAAAAGGAAAAAGAGAATGTATTGGCGCAAGTCAGCAAACGGAACCTGGGCAACCATTTTAACCTGGCCGTAATCGAAAATACCTGGTTTTCCGATGTAGAAATAAAAATGAATTTAAAAATGATGGACGGTCAGGAAGAGCTTGCAGGCGGCCCGGTATGGCGTTACCAGGACGCAAATAATTATTACGTATGCCTCGCCGATCCGCTTAAAGAAAGACTGCGGGTATACAAAGTCATCAATGGTGAAAAAAGACTCATTATCAGCAAATCAGCCGGTAAAATAGAAGCGCATGAATGGGAAAAGCTCAAAGTGGAACATGAAAAGGATAAAATTTCCTGCTGGTTTGATGAAAAAAAATATATCGAGATCAGGGATAGTACTTTTCTGTCCGGCAAGGTCGGGCTGTGCACCAAAGCCGATGCCGTGGTTTATTTCAATAATGTGAGCGTGGAAATCGAAGATAAATAAAATTGATAACAATTTCCGGTATTCATCACCTCTGTTTATTTTGGAATATTCAAACCGGATATTTTATAAAAAAAAACCTGAAATCTCTTGCCATATTCCTCATCTCTTGTTACATTAAATAAAACCGGGAAACATATTATACAACAACAAATTTCTTTACTTACATTAACTCAAGGAGGGTGCAATGAGTACAGTGAGTCCAGTAACCAGCCAGAAAACCTCGCAGATGATCGGCGATATGAAATTTGTCGGAATATTTACGATTGTATATGGCGCCATTACCTGTTTATCCATAATCGGGGCGATAATCGGTATACCAATGATAATTGCCGGGTTGCGCCTGCGCGAGTCTGCCGATTTCTTTACTTCTTTTCAATCGCAAAAGGATGAAAATGCTCTGTATCTTGCCTTCGAAAAGCAGGGCAGTTATTTTAACATTCAAAAAATTTTAATTATTATCGGTCTCGTCATCTTTGGTCTTTATCTTTTCGGTGTCATTATTTTTGCGGGTATTATGGCATCCCGCGGTTTTTAAGATATGAATCATAATTATTTTTTTTCACTGGTGTCCGTTAACAGGATGCCAGTGTATTTAGACAGATAAACATCTTGATTATTATTCATCTGTTTACATTATTTTTCACAACCAAACGGCTGTCAAGTTATTTACCTGATAGATACGCGGTTTATTGAAGTAATGAAACCATATACAATAAATATATATGAATAAGCATATAATTATTCGTCGGGCAGAGGAAGCGGACGCTGAAAATATCATCCGATTTAATATTGCCATGGCGAAAGAAACGGAATCCAAAGACCTGAACCGGGATTTAGTGGGCCGCGGTGTAAAAAACCTGCTTTCACATCCCGAATATGGTTTTTACATTGTCGCGGAACTGGACAAACAGGTCATCGGCTCACTGATGATCACTTTTGAATGGAGCGACTGGCGCAACGGCCTGTTCTGGTGGATTCAAAGCGTTTATATTCTGCCGGAATACCGTAGAAAAGGCGTTTTCCGGCTCATGTATCTATACATTCATGAAAAAGCAGGAACGGAACAAACTGTCTGCGGTTTGCGTTTATATGTTGATAATGATAATGAAATCGCACAAAAGACCTATTTTGACCTGGGGATGAAACGGACCGGTTACGGACTATTCGAGGAAGAATTATAATATATCACATTATTTGTCGAGGTACGTAACATGCAAAATATTACAACCATAATCATCATCCTGGTTTTTATTTTCATTACACTGACAATTTTTTTCCTGACATTTCTCAGGCTCAGAAAACGAGGCGGCAACCTGACAACCGTTCTGTTTGGCGCGATATACGAATTTTTTAATCTGCAGCAGCGTGAGCAGGTTGAACAGGTTGTCGAGCATAAATCCACACCCGCTCAAACCGAACAGGATTCGGCAAAGGAACAGGAAAAAATTGAACAACATGAGCAGCTTATGTATGAAAAAAAGCTTCCGCCCGCAACGAAAAATATCATTCAACGCTTTACCCCCCGGAAGTTAATGCGAAAATAAAAATATTGATTAATATTTGACTTGTACAGCAAGTAAATTATATCTATAATGAACAATTTTAATAACCCAATATTTTTTCATTTTTTATAAAGCAGACAGAATACGCTCTCTACAGGATATTATTCAATACGATTTTAAGGCGATTGAGATGAACGAAAGGTTTATGGAACTATTCTACGAGCTCTTTAATAATATACCAAGACAGGGCCCCGGAAACAAAGAATCTACACAAAGAGCATTTTCCATACTCGAACAATTGCCGGACAAACCCAAAATTCTGGACTGGGGCTGCGGTGCGGGCAAACAAACAATCGATCTGTCGTGTATGTCGAATGCCGCTATTTATGCCGTGGATAATCATCTGCCTTTTCTTAAAACCCTTAAAAAGACGGCTATAGCGCAAGGGTTGGAAAACAAAATTTTCCCTGTTAACGCCGATATGTTTTTCCCCGGCTTTTTTCCGAAAAGTTTTGATGCGATATGGGCGGAAGGATCAATATATAACCTCGGTTTTGAAAAAGGATTGCGGGACTCCTTATCACTGTTAAAACATCGGGGATACATTGCCGTTACCAAGGTCTCCTGGCTGAAAACCGGTGCGCCGCAGAATTTAACCTCTTTCTGGGAGAAGGAATATCCGCCAATGACAGATATTCCGGGGAATCTGCATATCATTAAAAAATGCGGGTTAAGTCTTGTTGATTATTTCATTTTGCCGGATTCCGCCTGGTGGGAAAATTATTACAAACCACTGCAGGATCAAATTTTACAGTTCCGAAAAAAGTACAAAAACGAAAAGCCTGCTTTGGATATCGTTCAAATGATCCAGCTGGAAATAGATATTTATAAACGGTACGCCGATTACTATGGTTATGTTTTTTATGTGGTGCAAAATAATTAATCACTTTAATTATACATATCGATATTTAATTTATTTCTGGAGAAATATATGAAAAAAGCAAAAATAATAATTATGGTATTTCTTCTGACCGGGATGGTTTTTTCAGCAGTAAATTGGAAAACATTTCAGGCTAAAAATTTCAATATCCAGTTTAAAGTGCCTGAAGACTGGACAACCGAAACGGATCATGACGAGGATGTTCCGTCCCTGTTGTCAACAAGCCCGGATGAGGATATGGCGTTAATGGTCTATGCTTATAAAGATTCCACTCTCTCAACTGAAGAACTGTTCGATCAGGCCGTTGAGAACCTGAACATGGAACTGGATGGAGACGCCGAAGAAACTGAAATAAACGGCATGCAGGCCTGGCTTGGCGGCGGAGCCGGAAAAATCGACGACCAGGTTGTGGGCATTGTTATTATGGCCGCAACATACAATGAAAACAATTACATCGTTTATATTTTCACGGAGACCGATGTCTTTGAAGACAATACGGACTTGATGGAAGAAATCATCAACAGCTTTTCACCTATCGAGGAATAATTAGGGTCGTCAGTTTAAACGGGATATACGCCGGGGGGACAGTATAAATAATATAAAAAGCCGGTTAAACACCGGCTCCGTTATTTTATAAATTTTCACTTCTCTTTATCGGCGGGGGCATGATTATTTTGCTCATTATTACTTTCATCTCCAAGAGAAAAATATTTTCGCAGTTTGGGATTTTTTAAAATCCGTATTGCCAAACGAAAAGCTTCAGGATCTTTTTCATTGAAATAAATATAATTATTTTCAAATTCCTCCGCAAAAGGACTATCATCATCAAAGTATAAATATGCCATTGGTTTTCTCCTTTTTTCAGACTTTTGAAAATACAGAGCCAATGTTTAAGATATTGATTGACTTAATTTATTCTCTTTTACTATTATAAAATTTTAACATGTGACATGCAACAAAAATTTCAAAAATTATTTTTTTATCAGAGGAGTAAATATGGATCGCCGAACTTTTTCTTGGGGCCGGACATTATTACAACGTCCCGGTTTATCAATTGACGGGCGGCCAGGGGCGATTTATCGTTTTGCTGAGGTTCTTGTCTGTGCGCAAATCATATTTAAATTGAACAGACTTGACCGTTTCATAATCAAATGAGAAACCTTTGCGAAACAACAAATGAACTACCTCGCAGCAAACTACGAGGTAACTAGTGGTCGTTATTATTAGTATTCCGAAGCAAGCTTCGGGGAATTAAACCAAAAAAGATTAAAAAAAAAATACTTTCGTGAGAGTGAAAAAAACATGTGGGTAATTATTTAAAATTAATTATATTTATTCAAATCTTTTGTTTTTGATTTTACACAGGTATAAAAATTATGTCTCAACAGACAAAAGAAAATATCTTTATATTACTCAGGAAAAATCACACAAAAATAAAATCCATGGGTGTTAAACGATTGGGGCTTTTTGGTTCGTATGGTCGAAATCAGCAAACCGATAATAGTGATATTGATTTTTTTGTAGAGTTTGAAGATGGACAGAAAAATTTTGATAATTTTATTCAACTGGCTTTTTTACTTGAGGACTTGTTTCAAAAACGGGTGGAATTGATAACAAAAAAAGGTCTGTCACCCTATTTAGGGACCCATATTCTAAAGGAGGTCGAATATGCCGTTTTCACCTCTTGAACTTTTACAACACATTTTCGATGAAACACTATACTTGATGAACAACACCAAAAATTTACATAAAGATATATTTATAAAAGATGAAACGATCAAACGCGCATTTATTCGTTCTCTGGAAATTATAGGCGTGGCACCAAAAAAAGTACCTGAAGAATTTAAAAAACTTTATCCTGACATAGAATGGAGAGCGATTGCGGGCATGCGGGACAAGCTCATTCATGATTATTTTGGAATAGATCATGAGCTTGTCTGGGATGTAATAAAAAATAAAATACCGGTTCTTCATGAACAAATCAAAGTAATTATCAACATTTCCAATAATGATAAAAATTTTATGATTTAATAAAAGTCACGCAAAAGCAAAAATCATTGCTAATCTGAATTTACTCCTTCTTTTCACAAGAATTTCATTTCTAATATCTATAGATCGCGGTAATAAAACTCTATGCCGGGTGGCAAGAATCATTGTTGCGGCATTTATGCCGTGGATCAATAAATATACCGGTATTTAACTTTTATCAAGAATAAATCACATTTTCGGCTTGAATGTGACTGCATGAGATTGTATATTATTTAATATAGAATTTAATGATCCTGTTCTTAATATTACATTTCAGTGATCGGAAAAGGAAACAAAATTTATACTGTCCTCGTATAATTGTCTTCAAAAAATATTAATTTTTTGATTAACAGAATTACAACACAATATCCGAATTAACAAATGAATACAACAACTCATACAAAATTTGCCGGCAGGTTTCAAATCATGAAATCCCTTGCCGTGAATTATCAGATTCTCAAAGCAAAACCCTCGCTGAACCTGTTCCTGTTACAATATCTGAACAAGTTTAAAATACTCGATGTTGGGGGACGTTTGGTGCTTCATTCGCATTTGCCGCCAATCAATAGTAAATCCTATGCCCGTTTTATCAAAGAACATTTAACGGGCAAATCAACCGGCCCGTCACATGCCCAGATCGGACTGACCAATGCCTGTCCGCAAAATTGCGAATACTGCTATAACAAGCACCGCAAGGGCAAACTGATGGATACGGCGACCATCATCAAACTGATACAGGACTTGAAAAAAATGGGCGTTTTCTGGATCGGTTTTACGGGCGGCGAACCTCTGCTCAATAAAGACATTGTCAGGATTACCGAGAGTGCAGGCGACGACTGTACGGTCAAACTGTTCACCACCGGCTGTACACTGACAAAACAAAAGGCGCTTGACCTGAAAAAAGCCGGGCTGTCATATGTATCCGTCAGTCTGGATCACTGGCAGGAGGATATACATGATAAAACCCGGCGCTACAAAGGCGCGTTTCAAACCGCGTTGAAAGCAATCGATATTTTCCGGGAAACGGGTGACATGCATATCGGCGTATCGGCTGTACTCTCAAAGAAAATGATCCTACAACGCCAGGTTGAATCTTTTCTGCAATTTCTGATCAGTTTGCATATTCACGAAGCCTGGTTAAGCGAAGCCAAACCTTCCGTAGAAGCTTTCTGGGATGAAGATCTCGTTATTACCGAAGACGAACGTTTATACCTGAGCAGCCTGCAGGATATATACAACAAACAGGGAGATATTACCGTTAATTATCTCGGTCATTTTGAAGGCCGTGAGCATTTTGGCTGCAATGCCGGACATAAAATGGTATATATCGATGCCTTTGGCGAAATGAGTCCCTGTGTTTTTACGCCGATGACTTTTGGCAATATAATGGACAGTTCCATAGAATCATTGTTTCATGAAATGAAAAAACATTTCCCATCGGAAAGCACCTGTTTTATCAACAAAAATTATAAATTATTTCAAAAATACATCGAAAAAAACGGACCGGTTAACCGTCAGAATTCATTATCCCTGATGCAGGAAGTTCATTTCGGACAGTTGTCGCGGTTCTTTCAGCTTTATTATCATTAAACCAAAGGCATCTGTATGAAATATTACCGGATGATCAGTATTTCCTTAGCCGTTATCTTTGCTCTTGTCGGTCTCGTTTTTTTATTTCTCCCTGAAGGCGTTCTCTCTTTTTTCAACAAACTATCCGCTCCTCTTGGAATGAAACAGTCGCCGATGCAGGGATATATTTTTTATCTGATTCTGGCGGCGGCATATATGTATCTTGTTACACTGCTGGCATTCTGGATGTACAAAAAACCGGATAATCAATATTTTCCGTTATTACTGGCTAATGGTAAGCTGGCCAGTTCGGCGCTGTCCCTTGGTTTTTTTATATTTCATCAGCCGTATCTCATTAACCTGACTAATTTTATTGTCGACGGGCTTATCGGTTTACTGGCGCTGTTCTTTTACTCCAAAATAAAATCAGGCAAATGAATCTGTTACTGAAATTGGCCCAAATATACATTCCCGACTTTTACAAAAAAAAGAAACTAAACGAGTTATTCGAGTTGACGGCTCAAGCATTCCTGTGCCTGGTTCCGGATACAAAAAATCTGTCATATCGGGATTGCTTAAAAGCGTACGCACTGTTTACACAAAAAAAAACCGAGAATGTCCTGAATAACGGGACGGATACGGCAGGTATAAAAGAACGGCTGTATCGGAACGCATATCAATTGGGTGAACAACTCGGGAAGAAGTTTCATATTAAAACACAAAAGGATGTTCTGACAATTTGTAAAATTCTTTATAAAATATTGGGGATAGAATTTCAGGGCGATAAATCCGGCAAAATAAAAATCAGACGCTGTTATTTCAGCGGATTTTATACGGATCAGGTATGCGGTATCATTTCCTCGCTCGATGAAGGCGTGATTGCAGGACTCGCGGGCGGTGGAAAACTAACTTTACATAACCGGATAACCGAGGGAAAAGAATGTTGCCTGGCCTCTTTTGAATTCAGGGAAAAATTTTGAAAAAAAAAGCGATCGTCATTGGCAGTGGTGCTGGCGGTGCAACCGCGGCCCGGGAATTACAGGGGACGTACGATGTGACCATATTGGAAGCGGGCAGACCGTTTCGCCCGTTTACGGGGAATATCTCCCTTTTTGAAAAATTTAAATGGACGGGACTGTTTTTTGACGAGCGTGAAATTAAAATGTTATTTCCCTTCATGCGGATACAAAAGGCAGCCGATAAAATGGCACTGGTGAGCGGCATTGGCACCGGCGGTACAACAACGATCTGCACGGGTAACGCCTTGCGAATGGATCATGATCTGAAAAAAATGGGGATCGATCTCGATCCCGAGTTTAAACAAATATATAAAGAAATCCCCGTTTCTTCAGCACATCAGCAGCACTGGAAACCGGTCACCAGACGTCTGTTCGAAATATGTAAAAAAATGGAACTGAATCCGTTGCCGACGACGAAAATGGGCCATTACGAAAAGTGCACCGGCTGCGGCAGGTGTGTTTTTGGCTGTCCGTATGGCGTCAAATGGGACAGCCGGCAATTCCTGAATGACGCCGTCAGCAAAGGCGCTCAATTAATAACGAATTGTACGGTCAGAAATATTGTATTCGAAAACGGTAAAGCCTCGGGCGTAATGGTAAAAATGGGACAAAAAAAAGTAATTTTTCGCGCCGATGTTATCATTGTCGCTGCCGGCGGATTCGGAACACCTCTCATCCTACAAAATTCGGGCATCCCCTGCGAGTCCGGCTTATTCGTCGATCCTGTCTTATGTGTGGCGGCGGAATGGCAAAACGCCGGACAAAACAAACAGGTCTCCATGCCTTTTATTGTTCAACGGGAACATTTTATGATCTCGCCGTATTTTGACTATCTGAGTTTCTTTTTTAACAATAACTGGCGTTACCCTGCCGGTAATATTTTAAGCCTGATGATAAAACTCGCCGATACCAATACTGGCAGTATAAATAACAAAAAAATTTATAAAAAATTAACGGATCAGGACAAACAACAATTACGGCAAGCTGTGGAATTATGCACTGAAATCTTTTCCCGGTTGGGGGTAAAAAAACAAAATCTTTTTCTGGGTACCCTGAATGCGGGCCACCCGGGGGGAATGCTGCCCCTGACGGAAAACGAGAGGGACAGCTTGCATCCTGCTGTCCTGCCAGAAAACGTCTGGGTCGCGGATGCAACGCTGATTCCAAAATCACTCGGCAATCCGCCGATTTTCACAATTATCGCGTTGGCCAAACGGGTGAGTAAAAACATCAATAATAGAAATTAACATACAGTGTGCAGCTCGCGGCACAGGGCGGAATCGCGGCGCTCTCAAAAACTCCCTTAATCCTTTTTATCCCCAATAAAATCTTTTCGAACCAAGTATTATTTATAAATCCATGTTCCGGCAAATATCTCTATAATTCCGATCAGCAGGACAATAACCGCAATGCTCCAGAGAATTATATATCCGTGCAAAGGAATACCAAGAGGCGTTGAAATCAGCCAGACAAGTAATACGCCCGCGCCGCACAGATTAATGACAATAGCCCCGCCCAAACCGAGCCCCCGGATATTGTGATTCAAACCAAGTCTTTCGACAAGCAAAGCAATCCCGATCCCGAAAATAACGCCGCCCAGGATTGTCGGATAAAAATTGATATCGGCCTGCGGCACACCCAGTTTTTCGGCAATACCGACCGGAAACAGGATAAGAAGGAATCCCAAAACAAGATTTACTATTGCATCGATCAATAACAGAATTTTATACTTTTTGCCCATTTTGCCTCCCGTAATATTATATAATACTAACAAAAAGAAGCCATAATGTCAAGCGCAAACGTTCCTCCGAAACTCCGGGCGGAACGGATACTCGAAATTATTTCTCACCGCACAACTTTATGTCTCGCAAAGGATTCGACTTTAACAAACTCCCTTTACCAAAACAGACGATGGGCGACAGCTATCGTATTTCCGCCAGGACTATATTATGCGTTCCGTTCACGCGGCCGATCCTTTCCCCGTTTTTTGCTTTAAAATATTTTTCTTCCAGGGCGGCTGCATCATAATGTTCCAATAGTTGCAAATTTTGACTATCCAGGAATTCCCCGATTTTGCCTTCCTCTATCCCAAAAGTCCATGCTTCTCTTGTTTTATTGACTTTGTTATATATTTCCGCTTCACCATAATATTTGTTCTCTTTTCTTAACACGGATGAATAGAGATAATCAAATACGACCAGACTCCCTCTTTCCGAGTATTCTTTAATGATCTGAAATGTACTGTCTACGGAATTTTTGTCCAGATACATCAAGAGTCCCTCTAAAATATAAAGGCACTTTTTGTGTTTTTGGAATCCACTTTGGTCCAGTTTTTCACTGACGGAATCTTTATTAAAATCTATGGGAATATAAATTACTGATCCGGTGACACTGATCCCGCGTTTTTTCAGTTTATTTATTTTTGCCTGTTGAGTCAAGGAAGAATCCAATTCAAACAATTTGGTTTGATTATTCTTAATAAACCGGATACCCCGTGAATCGAAACCCGCCCCGAATATCAGGATTTGATCGAATTTATTTTTGATTACCTGCCGGACGATTTCATCAATATATTTAGTTCTGGCGATTACATACTCATAGATTCCTTTCGGACTCATCTTACCCTTTAAAGACAAAATATGAAATCGAAGCAGGAAATTCAGGATCTTTGGAAGCAGTTGTGCCGCGATATCATCATCAATATGATAAAAAGGATTTTTATCATAAAAAGCGGCTGCCCGGTTCATACATGTATAACCCGCAGTTCTCGATGTTTTCTTTTCAAGTCTTCCCATAATTCTTGAATTTTTTACATTTACAAACCTGCGGATTAATGATTCCCGGCAGACAACTTGCCAGGAACAGCCAGACCGGCGTGTTGTTATTGTCCCCGGTAAAAAGCGGGCTGTTTTACGCGCCCGGCAAACATATACTCCCTTTTGCGTGACCGGGTTTATTAATCATCTTACGCGCTCTTTAACCGGATCGTATACATGGCCCTCATTTACCGTCAATAGTACGGCTGCTTTAAAATCCCCGTTAATCTTGAGAATACACGCCTTTCGTTCCGGGGTTTATCCCTCATCGCCGGATTCATTTTAAAAAATCTCTCCCGCATTTTTGAAAAATCAGGAACTTTTATGAAATGTAATTATAATTTAAAATCCAATTAATAACTGTTCATCCACAGAAAGAGCAAATATTACCGCCGAGGAACCGGGGCGCGCAGTTTGTCAGGATGAGCGGAAGTCCCGAATTTCAACAGGCCAAACACATTGAATAATATACCGGAATCTACAACGGGCGCTCCCAGATAACGTTTAAAGCGAAGCGCGGGCGGATTAAAACGCATGGTCATACTGTACAGGGTGTTCCGGCCCTGCTCCGCCAGCACAAGATAAAGCTGATAACGCAAATAGTCGGCGATCCGTTTGCCGCGGTATTCCGGTGAGGTGTACGCGTCGTAAAGATAAGCTTCGTTTTCCTGTAGCGGGAACCGATATGTCTTGAACGAAAACTCTTTCAGGTCCGCCCAGGTAAAACCGATTATTTTTCCATCCTCCCATGCGGCAAGGCAGATATCGCCGTTGTCAAATCGTTCATTGAGTTTTTTCCGTAAAGCGGGTCTGTCTGTAAAATGGAGAAACAAGGGTAAATGTTCCCGTTTTGCGAATCCGATGTTGATTTCGTCAATTTTTCTGCTTTTCAACTCGGACGGGGCAAACTCGGTTCCCTCACGAAAAATATAAAATGGATCGATCCAGATATGTAATGCTTTGAGTATATCCAGTAAAAACTGGGGAAAAGTATCATATTTAAATTTGCTGATATAGTATTTTATCCGTTTCGACATCATTATTGTAACCCCAGAACTTGACGAGCTTCTTTATGCGTGTACGGTTCGAGATCCAGTGTCTTTGCCACATAAACCAGGCGTTGCAGTAACTCTTTGTTGGATGCCAGGTGTGTTCGTTCTTCATCAAACCAGATATTGTCTTCAAGGCCGGTGCGTACGCCGCCTCCGGAGAGAAGCGCCATAACATTGACTTTGAGTTGAGGATTACCGACACCCCCGGCGGACCACAGGGAACCCTCCGGCAGTTCCCGCACCATCAATCCCAAACTCAGCATATCAGCCTGCGCACAGGCGATATTTCCCAGGATCAGGTTAAAGTAATAAGGCGGATCGACAAGCCCTTTTTTGATCAGATATTTGCCGTAATTGATCATACCCAGATCAAAAGCCTCCAGTTCAGGCCGGATGCCTTTTTCTTTCATTTTCCCGGCCAGGGCCTGGATCATTTGCGGACTGTTGAGGCTGGCCTGCTTGTTGAAATTCAACGAACTCAGCGTCAAACTGCCAAAATCCGGTTTTAATTCTCCTTCCAGTTCCAGGACTTCGGACCGCTTCTCGAACTCCGGCCAGTCGCGGCCGCTTGTCGATACCGTAATGACAAGCTCTTTGCACTCCTTCCGGACTCCTTTTATGATCTCGGCATATATATCTTTACTGAAAGTCGGTTTTCCCGTTTCCAGGTCCCGGGCGTGAACATGAACCATATTGACTCCCAGTTCACAGGCTTCGATGATTTCTTTTATTATTTCATCGGGTTGGACTGGTACATGCCGGGTCATTTCTTTTGTAGGGATCATTCCGGTAGGTGTAAAGTTGAATATAAATTTTTTCATGTCTTATCCCTCATTAATTGTTTTGGGGTTCCATTCCAAACATTTTAACCTTAACAATATTGATGATAAAAAGATTTCATATCACATCACCTATTGCATAAATAATGCCAAAACAGAGTTACATGCCGACCAGCACCGTGATCTCGACTGTTCCGGGATCACTTTAATTTATTTTTTATATCAACGGTCACTGGTGTCCGGTTAACGGACACCGCTATCTGATCCGGCTTACAAGTTCAATAAAATCAAGTTAAATAATTATGAAAATTTATTTTTCACAAACAAATCATTTATTAATTTCATATTCGAAAACATTAATAATATAAAATGTTTAGAGTGTCGT
>JAFGSB010000114.1 GCA_016934825.1 Candidatus Zhuqueibacterota bacterium | reverse complement strand
TCACTGGTGTCCGGTTAACGGACACCGCTGCCTGATCCGGTTTGCATGTTCAATAAAATCAAGCAAAAAAATTGGAAAAATTTAATTTTTTCAAACATATCAATTAAGGAAATCATATTCGAAAACATTAATAAAATAATATGTTACGAGTGTCGCGTCCGGGTTTAACCGGACACTAGTGTTGTTTAATATTAAAATAAATTGTATTGGAAATTTTTTATTGAATTTCAACTTTTTTTCTGTTTTTTAGGTTGTCAAACTAATATCCTATTGTTCGTTTTAATACGAATTTTCCCGTAGTAGATAATGTTATTATATGATACGTCCAATCAAATAAAATAAAAGGAGGGATTTAATGAACAAAAAGACTTTATTATATCTACCTAAAATTGCTACTATTTCATTGTTTTTTTTATCGCCGCTTTATGCTGTTCAGGAGTCATACAACAATCCGTCCGTCAGCGCCGGGGCGCTGGATATTTCCCTTGAAAACCAAAAATGTATTGATTGTCATACAAAAATGTCGCCCGCGCTTGTTATGGAATGGGAATACTCCAAACACGCGCAAACAGGGATCGGCTGCTTTGAGTGTCATTCCGCCGAAAAAGAAGATATTGATGCCTGGAACCACGAAGGAGTATACGTATCATCCCTGGTGACTCCGAAAGACTGCGCTAACTGTCATGCCGATGAACATGAGGAATTCTCTAAAAGCCATCATGCCAAAGCGGGAGAAATACTCGCCAGCCTGGATAATGTGCTTGCTGAAAAAGCGGCGGGAATGCCCGGTAATATTGCCGATGCGGTAAACGGCTGCTGGCAGTGCCATGGCAGTATTATCCGTTTTGTCAGGGATGAAAACGGGGCGATACTGCGCACCGGCCCGGAAAACAAACCGCTCATCGAACCGAACACCTGGCCCAACAGCGGCATGGGCAGACTAAATCCTGACGGCTCAAAAGGATCCTGCCATGCCTGTCACTCGCGTCATTCTTTCCAGGCCGGGCTGGCGCGTTCGCCGGAAAATTGCGGCAAATGCCATATGGGACCGGATCACCCGCAAATCGAAATTTATAATGAATCGAAGCACGGCATCGCGTTTTACGCGAACCGTAACCGCATGTCGCTGGAAAAAGAAAACTGGGTTCTGGGTAGGGATTATTCCGCCGCCCCGACCTGCGCCACCTGCCACATCGGCTCTTATATGACGCCTGACGGTGAAGCAACCGGCAATTCGCATGATGTCGGCGAACGAATAAGCTGGGCGCTCCGGCCTGTTATCAGTACAAAGTTGAATACGGTTATTTATGAGGACGGCTTCAAGGAAGATTACCCGCATACCAAAATGCTTCCTGATATCGGCGCGGAAATTACCACACAGGAAAAAATATTGGAAAACGAACAATTACAAACCAGGCAAATACCGCGCACGGTAGCAAATATTGTCACGTGGGAAGAACGGCGAAAAAAAATGCAGGGCGCCTGCCTCAATTGTCACAACAATACTTTTGTCAATAACTTTTACAAACAGTTTGATGACCTGGTCGATTTATATAATAAAAAATTCGCCGTTCCGGCAAAGCAGTTCATGGACGACATGACGGCGGATGGGATCCTGAATCCAAACGCGCCTTTTGAAAAAAATGTGCAGTGGATTTACTGGGAACTGTGGCATCATGAAGGCCGGCGGGCCCGGCATGGCGCAAGTATGATGGGTCCGGACTATACTCACTGGCACGGGATGTATGAAGTTGCCAAACATTTTTATACGGAATTCCTGCCCGCGATTTTAACCGCCGCAGGGGAGAAAAGCCCGGACATGAAAAATAAATACGAGCTTAAAATCAACAGATTATTAAGCGAAGATTCGCATACCTGGCTTAAAGGATTGTCGGAGGAAGAAGCAAAAGCGCTCCGACAGATGTATCGACAGCGGTATAACGAAAAATAATATTCACCGGCCGGTCCCGGATAATTATACTTTATTCGTAGACCTCTGCCGCAAATGTAAAATGGTCTTGTCTGGTTAATAAAACGACTGGACAAGTCCGGTTATATCAACCGGGGGAGTAACCCGGTCTGCATCGCGCAAATTGAATAAAAAAAACAGTCTTTTATTTTAAAATAATTTTTAATAAATTTTTATTAGAGTATTTTTACTTGGCTTGTAGATTCAGAAGCGGGGAAAAAAATGTGTTACAGGATTACAAACTTTGTTTTGTTTTTCATCGTTTTATTAACAATGTGTAGTAAAGGTGACAGTCCGACCGGGCCAAAAAAAAATACGCCGGGAATTCCGGAGCCCGAAGGCTGGACGCTTGACTGGAACGACGAATTTAACGGCACATCACTGGACAACTCAAAATGGGAATATGAGGTAAACGGCAGAGGCGGCGGTAATAACGAACTGCAGTATTATACAGATCGGCCGGAAAATCTGTTTATTAAAGACAGTATGCTGGTTATTCAGGCCCTGAAAGAAAATTATACGGGGCCGGACGGCGCACGGAATTACACGTCCGCAAGAATACGTACTTTGAATAAAGGCGACTGGAAATACGGCCGGTTTGATATCAGGGCAAAACTGCCATATGGACAGGGTATCTGGCCTGCTTTCTGGATGCTTCCCAGCGACGGAGTTTACGGCGGCTGGGCGGCAAGCGGCGAAATTGACATTATGGAATTGCTGGGCCAGGAACCTCAAAAAGTGTATGGTACGTTACATTACGGTGGCCAGTACCCGCAAAACACCCATACCGGCACATCATACTCTTTAAAAACCGGGAATTTTGCCCAGGACTTTCACCTGTTCACTCTTGAATGGGAAGAGGGTGAAATTCGCTGGTATGTGGACGGCCAACATTACCAGACTCAAACCCAATGGTATACGACAAACGGAAAGTTTCCTGCTCCCTTTAACCAGCGTTTTCATCTTTTACTCAATCTCGCGATAGGCGGAAACTGGCCGGGCAGTCCCGATAAATCCACTATTTTCCCCCAGCAAATAGTTGTAGATTATGTCAGGGTTTTTAAAAAATCAGAATAATAAATAATCCGGGAGAAAAAAATGCGCCATTGGATATTTTTTACTTTGCTTTTGACAATTATTTTAACAGGAAACGGCATGACGATACCTTTGAACGTCAAAAAACTTGAAATTGGTTCCCCTGCTCCAAACTTTAATTTGCCGGGTGTCGATGACAAAAACTATACACTCGAAAATTTTAAAGATGCGGATATACTTGTAGTTATTTTTACCTGTAATCACTGCCCGACGGCGCAGGCTTATGAAAATCGTATTATTGAACTGGTGGATGATTATAAAAATAAAAACGTGGCATTAGTCGCCATTTCTCCAAACGATCCGAAAGCCGTGCGGCTGGATGAGCTTGGTTATACGGACCTGAGTGACGATCTCGAATCCATGAAAATACGCGCCCGGGAGCATAATTTTAATTTTCCTTACCTGTATGACGGTGAGAATCAAAAAGTCAGCATGATGTACGGCCCGGTGTCCACGCCGCATGTTTTTATTTTCGACAAGGGACGATTACTCCGCTACACCGGCCGAATCGATGATTCCGAAAGAATAAACCGGATTAAAACCAACGACACACGGAATGCCCTCAACGCCCTTCTGAAGGGCCTGCCGGTCCCGGTAGAAAGAACAAAAACATTCGGCTGTTCTGTTAAATGGTCAGACAAACGCGACAGCGTCCGCAAAGCATTTGAGGATTGGGCCAAAGAAGACGTGATCCTCGAAGACATCGATCTGGAAGGTATCAAAAAACTGGTTAAAAATGATACGGAAAATTTATTATTGTTAAATATGTGGGCAACCTGGTGCGGCCCCTGTGTTGTCGAATTCCCGGTATTGGTGGAAATGAACCGGATGTACCGTAACAGGGAATTTAAACTGGTCACCCTCAGCGTGGATGATCCGTCCATAAAAAGCAAAGTGCTGACCTTTTTAAAAGATAAACAGGCTTCGATGACAAATTACATTTCCACCTCCGATGATATTTACAAAATCATCGAGATTGTGGATAAGGAATGGCAGGGCAGCATTCCGCATACTATACTCATCGCCCCCGGAGGAAAAATTATATACCGCCATATCGGAATGATTGACGATCCGCTTGAAGTAAAAAAAGAAATCGTCAATTATTTAGGCAGGGTATACAAATAACAAAGGAATAACAATTGCGGGAAATTATAATAATCAACAGGAGAAAATAATGTTAGACAGTCATGCTTATGGAAAACTGGAAATCACCGGTTCGTCAAAGAACAGCATTGAAGAGGCCGTGCAGACAGCTATAAAAAAAGCAGCCGAAAAAGTGAAAAATTTAAGATGGTTTGAAGTTATCGAAACAAGGGGATATATAGAAAACAATGCCGTATCCTACTGGCAGGTAACGGTAAAAATAGGATATAACCTTGAAGATTAGGATAAAAAAGCCCGGCATTAACCGGGCTTTTTTTTAATTGCGTTTTTTGAGTGGAATATAATCATGGAAATTTTCCACGTTTTTATATGCCGGCCTGATAATTCTCTTGCCGTTAATTAATTCTTCCATCCGGTGGGCGCACCAGCCGACAACCCGCGACATTGCAAAGATCGGCGTATAGATTTCACGGGGGAAATCCAACAGGTCATAAACGAATCCGGAATAAAAATCAACATTGGGGGACACCACTTTACTGGATTGTTTGATTTGTTGGAATAAATTGGGCGTTATTTTTTCAATATTCGTATAAAGTGTATACTCATCGCTTCTTCCCTTGACTTCAGCCAGTTCTTTTGCCTTTTTCTTTAAAATAATTGCTCGCGGATCGGATTTGGTATAAACCGCATGTCCCATCCCATATACCAGTCCCGTTCGGTCATGGGCTTCCTTATTTAAGATTTTTGTTAAATAACCGGTTACTTCATCCTCATCTTTCCAGTCTTTAACATTTTCTTTAATATTCGTCATCATATCCATCACATACGAATTGGCGGCGCCATGTAAGGGGCCTTTAAGAGAACCGACCGCGGCGGCAATAGCGGAATAGGTATCGGTATGACTGGACGATACGACATGTGTCGTGAATGTTGAGTTATTACCACCACCATGGTCGGCATGCAGGACCAAAGCCAAATCCAGTAAATCCGCTTCCAGGGCGGTGTATGATTTATCCGGACGCAGCATATATAAAAAATTCTCCGCGCAGCAAATATCCGGATTGGGCGGATGCACAAATAAGGATTCATCATAGATTTTATGCCGTAACGCCTGGTAAGAATAAGCGATTATGACCGGGAATTTTGCGATCAAACTCAAACATTGACGCAATACGTTTGGTATTGAAATATCATCCGGCTTCTCGTCGAGACCGTATAATACAAGGGTAACACGTTGTAATTTATTCATCACACTCGGACTCGGGAACTGTAGTATTGAAATTTCATTTAACCTCGGCGGCAGGGCTATCCGGTCTTTCATATAGTCCTTGAAATTTTCCAACTCCTGTTCTGTCGGTAATTTCCCGAATAATAATAGAAACGTGACTTCCTCAAAGCCGCGGCGTTTTTCTTTTTGAATTCCATTGACTATATCGTGAATACTGATTCCACGAAAACGCAAATCTCCATCAATGGGGATAACTTCTTCATCAACTATTTTAAATCCTACCACACTGGAAATTTTAGTCAAACCGACAAGCACCCCCGAGCCATCCTCGTTACGGAGTCCCCTTTTTACTGAAAATTTTGGGTATAGATCTCTTTCAATCTCTATGTTTTTCTCTATTTTATCCGACATATCCGCTATAAAGTCGTTATTCATATATCCCTCCCTGTTATGATATTTATTTTTATTGAATGTATATTTCTTAAATTTGTTAAGCAATCATTTTATAGATAAATAATTGGAAATATCAGAAAAATACTTGATGGAGTTTTTTACTTATCAATTCCGTAAATTTTAAAACAACATTAATATAAAACAATACGAAATGTCAGCTCCGGGTCGAGAGGGGAAAAAACTCTGCGTTTTTATGCCTCGTGAAAATATTCTTAATTATTTCCTCTTGGGACGATATATATGGGTACTCGTCCCGAAAAACATTTCAGCGGTTTCCATAATAGTTTCGGACAATGTGGGATGTGGGTGGATGCTCATTTTCAGATCGGTGGCATTTGCGGCCATTTCGATTGCAACAACACCTTCGGCTATTAATTCACCTGCACCGGCGCCTGCGATACCCATACCCAAAATTCTTTCGCTGTCGGGATCAATGAGCAATTTTGTCAAACCGTCGATCCGGTCCATCGTCATTGCCCTGCCGGAGGCTGCCCACGGGAATCTCAGCACCTGTACGTTGCGGTTCTGTTCGCGCGCCTGTGTTTCGGTTAAACCGCACCAGGCAATTTCAGGATCGGTAAATACGACGGCCGGTATGGCCCGCGGTTCAAACACGGACTTGTGACCGGCAATAGCTTCGACAGCAGTATGGCCTTCATGGGAAGCCTTGTGCGCCAGCATAGGTTCTCCGGCCACGTCTCCAATCGCAAATATGTTTGGTTCATCGGTTCGGCGTTGACCGTCCACCCTGATAAAACCCCGTTCATTGATTTTTACATTGGTATTTTCCAGGCCGAGGTTTTCTGAATTGGGTTTACGTCCGACCGTCATCAGCACTTTATCAAAAATTTGTTCCTTATCGTCCGGCTGTCCTCCTTCAAACCGAACTCGTATTCCTTCTTTCACCTCCTTCATCTCAACAACTTTTGTATTCAATAAAATGGATTCGAATTTAGCAGTCAATCCTTTTTCCAATACCCTGACGAGGTCACGGTCCGCACCGGGAAGTAATCCCGGGGTCATTTCCACCACCGTTACCTTGCTTCCCAGCGCCGAATATACGGTACCCATTTCCAGCCCGATATAACCCCCGCCGATAACCAGTAACCTCTCGGGCACATCATTTAATTCAAGCGCGCCTGTAGAGTCGATAACTTTTGGACTCTCCAGCTTTAAAGCCGGAATTTCAACCGGTCTTGAACCCGTTGCTATTATAACATTTTCAAACGCGACTTTATTCTTTTTACCGTCTAAATCGGTAATCTCAAGAGTTTTATTATCCAGGAAACGGGCAATACCTCGAATATGGTTAATTTTCCGTTGTCTGGTTAATTGTCCCAGTCCGCCGGTCAACCTGTCGACAACACTTGTTTTCCATGTTCGCAGTTTATCGATATCGATTTTCGGCTTTTGATACTCTATTCCCCAGTTTTTTGCCTCCTCCGTTTCGGACAACAATTTTGCCACATGCAGTAATGCTTTTGAGGGGATACACCCGCGATAAAGACAAACTCCCCCGGGATTGACCTCGGGATCAATAACGGTTACATCCATTCCCATGTCGGCGGCCAGAAATGCTGCGGCATAACCACCCGGGCCTGCGCCTAAAACAACCAGTTTCTTTGATGGTTCACTCATCTATCACTCCTGTTCATTTTTTTAACCTTCCAATACAATTTTAAACGGCTGTTCAATCGCCTCGACCACCCAGCGTATGAATCGTGCACCGTCGGCCCCGTCTATCACCCTGTGGTCATAAGACAACGACAAAGGCAACAAAAGCCTCGGTTCGAACTTGCCGTTGATGTAAACGGGCTCGAACCTGGAACGGGATACGCCTAAAATGGCCGCTTCCGGAGCGTTGACAATGGGTGTAAACGCAGTTCCGCCGATACCGCCAAGATTGGATATGGTAAAATTCCCGCCCTGCATCTCCTCTAACGACAGTTTCCTGTCCCGCGCCCGCTGCGCGATCTGTGTTAATTCAACGGACAGATCAACGATATTTTTTTTATCAGCATCCCGAATGACCGGTACCAGCAGGCCGCTGTCCGTATCCACGGCAATTCCGATGTTTATGTACTTTTTAAAGACAATCTCTTTATTTTGCATGTCCACACTGGCATTAAACTGAGGGAATACCCTGAGCGCGGCCGCGCAGATTTTTAAAAGTATCGCCGTCATGGTAAGTTTACCGCCAGCCGCGTCGGTTTTGGAAGCAAACTGCTTCCGTAATTTTTCCATCTCGGTAATATCGGCTTTATCAAACTGGGTTACATGCGGAACCGTTGACCAGGCCGCGCTTAAATGAGTTGCCGTTTTTTCACGAACCCTGCTCATGGGTTCGCGTTTTGTCTCTCCCCATTTACTGAAATCGGGAAGCGGTACGGCCGGGAACGTTCCCGGTGCGGCCGCTCCGGCAGTTCTTTGCTGATGCAGTTTCTTTGAATGATCTTTTACATCATCGATTGAAATTCGATTATTCGGTCCCGTCCCTTTTACCTCGTTAATATCCACACCGATTTCCCTGGCAAACCGTCTCACAGACGGGGCGGCCGCTGCAGGAATCAGAGATACTTCCTTTTGCTCGGCGACGGGTACAGGTTCGGTTGTTACCGGTTGAATAACCGATTTTTGTTCAGGTTTTTGAACTTTTTTTTCACCTGCTTCACGTTTATCGGTTTCAGGTGCGGGTTTGTCCGTTTTGGCCTTTTTCTCCGGTTCTCCGGTTATTGAAATTTTTAATATCGGTTGCCCTATTTTCACCTGCTCGCCCGCTTTAACTAAAATCCCGGTTATCGTTCCGGCCGTTTCCGCCGGGATTTCAACGACCGCTTTCTCGGTCTCCAGTTCGATAAGAGGCTGGTCCTTTTCAATCCGGTCGCCTTTAGCCACCAGGATATTGGCCACCGTACCCGATTCGATGCCTTCACCCAGATCGGGTATTTTTATTTCCACCTCGGTTTCTTCCCCGGCGCTCTTTTCCGCCGGTTTTGTCGCTTTACCGGGTTCCTCAGGTTCGTCTTTTTTTATTTTTTCCTCTTTTACAGGTTTGCTTTCTTTCGCCGCAGTTTCCGTCTCTTCCGCCACAACCAGTAATGCTTGGCCGACTTTAACATCGCCGCCTTCTTTGACAAGTATTTTTTCAACTACGCCGCTGACATCGGCCGGCACTTCGAGGACCGCTTTTTCGGTCTCGAGTTCAATAATTGGCTGTTCTTTATTGATCCTGTCACCAATTTTGACCAAAATGGATACGACCGTTCCTGATTCAATATTTTCACCTAAATCTGGTAATTTTAATTCCGTTGACATTTTATTCTCACTTTGTTAGGATATATCTTTCATACAAACAAAAACCACTTTTGCCAATTGTGTTAACTTTTTAGGGGATTGGCTTTCTCCGGATCGATTTTGAAATCCTTTATCGCTTTATTTAATACATTAATTTTGATTTTGCCTTCCAAAAATAACATATATAAAGCCGCGTAAGTTATATAGTGTTCATCGACCTCAAAAAATTCACGTAAATGACGGCGCCCGTCACTGCGGCCAAAACCGTCCGTGCCCAGAGATAACAACGAACCCGGCAGCCATTTGGATATGGATTCCGGCACCGCCCGGACATAATCCGAGGCGGCAACGAACGGCCCGTTTGTGTCTTTGAGCATCTGTTTGATAAAAGGAATTTTTTGCTTTTTGTCCGGATGCAGCATGTTCCACCTGTCACACGTCACAGCATCGTGATACAGTTCCTTATAGCTGGTAACACTCCAGACGTCCGCTGCAACTTTGAATTGTTTTTGCAGAATTTTTTGCGCTTCCAGAACTTTATTCAATATCGTTCCGCTGCCGAATAATTGAACGGCGGGTTGCGCCTCTTTTAACGCGGAACTTTTGAATTTATAAATACCATTAATGATCCCCTCTTTGATATTTTTTCCTTTCGGCATGGACGGCTGCGCGTAATTTTCATTCATAACCGTCAGGTAATAAAATACATCCTCCTGCTCTTCATACATCCGCAGTATACCGTCATGTATTATGACCGCCAGTTCATAAGCGAACGCGGGATCATAAGATTTTAAATTGGGATACGGGAAAGCGAGTAAATGACTGTTACCGTCCTGGTGCTGTAAACCTTCCCCGGCCAGGGTCGTCCGTCCGGCGGTGCCGCCGACCATAAAACCTCTGGCCCGCATGTCGCCCGCGGCCCATACCAGATCGCCGATACGCTGCAGGCCGAACATGGAATAATAAATAAAGAACGGTACGGTATTGATGTTATGCGTCGAATAAGCCGTACCGGCGGCAATAAATGATGACATGGAACCGGCTTCGGTTATTCCCTCCTCGAGGATCTGTCCGTTTTTCGCTTCCTTGTAAAACAGCAGGCTTTCTTTATCCACCGGCTCGTATAATTGTCCCTGGCTGGCGTAGATTCCGACCTGGCGAAACAGCGCTTCCATGCCGAAGGTGCGGGCTTCATCGGGCACGATCGGTACGATCAACTTGCCTAACTGCTTGTCGCGCAGCAGTTTATTTAAAATACGGACGAATACCATTGTTGTGGACACCTCTCTTTCATCCGTTCCTGTAAAAAATTCCTCAATCCATGATTCATCGACAGGTTTGATGGACACACTTTTCATCCGCCGGGCAGGGACAAATCCGTTTAAATCATTTCTGCGGTCAAGCATATATTTCATTTCCGGGCTGTCCGCTTCCGGTTTGTAAAAAGGGACGGTATCAATATCGTTATCGGATATAGGGATGCCGAAGCGCGAGCGGAAATGGCGCAGTTCCTGTTCATTCAATTTTTTCTGCTGGTGGGTGATATTTTTCCCTTCCCCGGCTTCGCCGAGGCCGTAACCTTTTATGGTACGCGCCAGAATAACGGTGGGCGCACCTTTATGTTCCACCGCCGCCTTGAAAGCGGCGTAAACTTTGGCGGGATCATGACCGCCGAGGCGCATTTTTTCGAGTTGTTCGTCCGTGTAATGCTCTACCATTTTAAGCAGTTTGGGATCGGCGCCGTAAAAATGTTCACGTATATAAGCGCCCCCTTTTACCGCATAATTCTGATAGTCTCCGTCAACCACATCATGCATTCGTTTTTGTAAAAGGCCTTCGGAATCTTTGGCCAGCAATTCATCCCAATCGCTGCCCCAGATGACTTTGATTACATTCCAGCCGGCGCCCCGGAATACCTGTTCCAGTTCCTGGATGATCTTTCCGTTGCCGCGCACGGGACCATCCAGACGCTGTAAATTGCAGTTAATGACGAAGATCAGATTATCCAGTTTTTCCCTAACGGCCAGGGAAATGGCGCCCAGGGTTTCCGGCTCGTCGGTCTCCCCGTCCCCCAAAAACGCCCATACTTTTTCACCCATTGGTTTTTTCAGGCCCCTATCTTCGAGGTAGCGGTTAAAACGCGCCTGGTAAATGGACATGATGGGGCCGAGGCCCATGGATACCGTCGGGAACTGCCAGAAATCGGGCTTTAACCAGGGATGCGGGTACGACGGCAATCCGCCTCCCGGGTGTACCTCATGCCGGAAATTGGACAACTGTTCAACGGACAGGCGTCCCTCGACAAAGGCGCGGGCGTAAATTCCGGGAGATGCATGACCCTGAAAATAGACCTGGTCGCCCCCGAAATCACCTTTTGGCGCCCTGAAAAAATGGTTAAAACCCACCTCGTACAATGTCGCGGCGGACGCATAGGTCGAAATGTGCCCGCCGATGCCGCTTTCAATACGGTTGGCCCTCACGACCATCGCCATGGCGTTCCAGCGGATAATACTCTTTATGCGGCGCTCTATCTCCCGGTTGCCGGGATATACCGGTTGTTCTTCTGCGGGTATGGTATTGATATAAGGGGTATTGGCGGAAAAGGGTAATTTTACACCCTTTTGGTAGGCGCGCTGCTGTAATTCATGCAGCAGGGAACTGACACGCTGGTCACCGCCCTCCCGGATAACATAATCCAAAGATTCGAGCCATTCCTTTAATTCTATTGCTTCTTCGTTTTGTTTTTGATTACTTTCGGGATTTTCGAAACTCATGCTGATATTCCTTTATAACGGTCTTTATTAACATTATTTTTCATTGGATATAACGGAACCGAATAGTTTAATATTCCATGACAAAAACGATCATAAAAATTACTGTCCCGGCCAGATTAATTTTAATCCGAAATACGAACCCGTCCCGCGATTGAGCGCTTCGAATATTTCAGGAACAGTCAAGATTCAATTTTTGGGCTACGGATCGAATATGCGCAGCGGCCTGCTTGTATTCTTCAGCCGTTTGTAAATGTTCAAGCATAAGCGGCACACCGTCCAATCGCGACAATTCAGTCAAAAATGTCGCGTAATCAAGTCCGCCCTGTCCGGCAATAACTTCATCCAGATGTGTTGTCAATTGGGTCTGTAGTTTGATATCTTTGGCATGACAGCTTTTAATAAAAGGCCCTAATTTTTTGAAACAATCCCTGATAAAGTCTGAATTTTCAAAGTATCTCCGGGGACTGTTTATCATATTCACCGGGTCAAGATGAACGGCAAACTGTTTGCGGTCCATCGCCCGGATCAATTCAAGATAGGAATCGGCGGAATCGGGGTATGCCCAGGGCATGGGTTCAAGGGTATAAAATGTTCGTTTCGGTTTGACCTGGTCTATGATCGAACGGGTCGTTTCCACGATGAGATCAAACGTTTCCGGTGTCAAATTGTCCGCGTGCGGACCGTCCCACACATCTCCCCTCGATCCGCTGATATTAACACAACACCGCGCGCCGATCCTGTCGGCAAGTTCCAGGTGTGCACAACATTTTTCAACCGCTTTTTTTCTTTCATCCTCATCCCGGCTGATCGGATTGTTCCAGACCCCGACTTCGGAAATAATAATTCCGGCTTTTTGCGCCGCCAGTTCATAAGCGCGTATTTCATTGTCCGGTGTTTCGACATTGACAGGGCAGTAAGCGGAACTGTAACCAAGCGTTTTTATCACCGTCACCCACTCTTCCGGGTTGTCATATTTTTCAAAAACAGGCCCGCCCAGCTGAATCGGAAAACCGGTTTTTGCATGAATTTGATCTGTTTTTGATACTATCATCATCGTAGTCACTCCCATTACGGATTTTTTTACAAAGTCCCTTCTCGAGAAAGAATACTTGATTGTTTTCATTTTACTTATCCGGTCTTTACTTTTTTTTGGCTTTTTTCTTTTTACTTTTTGTTTGTTTCCACTCCCAGACGCCGTTTTGATAACAGGCTTCCCAGCCGGTTTTTTTGCCGTCCTTTTCGCTCATCAAATACTGAATTTTTTCCTTTTTTTTAAAACGGATCACCGAGGCATTGCCGTCTGGATCGGAAACGGGTGCGTCGGCCAGATAATGGAATTTCGGGTCCAGTTCGCTCCGGTGCCGGGCCAGGTATTCTACCAGGGGACTTTTGGTTTCCCTCGATTTTGGAAAAGTACTGGCCGCCAAAAATAAACCGGCCGCGCCGTCGCGCAGCAGAAAATACGCGTCGGATTTTTCGCATTTTAATTCCGGCATGTGGACCGGTTCGGCCCTGGGGGGCGCCGGTTCGCCGTTGCGCAGCAGCTTGCGCGTATTGGAACATTCCGGGTATTTGCTGCAGGCAAAAAATTTTCCGAACCGGCCGGTCTTAAGTACCATGTCCGCGCCGCATTTATCGCATTCCAGTACCGGGCCGTCATAACCCTTTAACCTGAACGATCCTTCTTCTATTTCATAACCCGGGCAGTCGGGATTATTACCGCAAATGTGCAGCCGTCTTTTTTCATCAACGAGGTAACTGTCCATTGCGGTTTTGCATACAGGACATCTTTTTTTGGTCAATAATTCCCTCGCTTCCGCCTCTTCATCATCTTTATTCCCGACTGTAACCGATTCCTCTGCCGGGACAAGGTTTATCGTGCCCTTGCAACGCTCCTTTGGAGGCAGGTCGTATCCGGTGCAGCCCAGGAACACCCCGGTTCTGGCATTTCGGATCATCATGGGTTTGCCGCAAATGCTGCATTGAATATCCTTTACAACCACCGGCTGGTTGGTGCGCATAACCTTTTCCGCGTCTGTCAGTTCCTGTTTAAATTCTTTATAAAAATCATCCAGTACTTTGCGCCACTCCAGGTTGCCTTCAGAAATTTTATCCAGGTCAAGTTCCATATTTGCCGTAAAACCATAATCCATAAGTCCATCGAAATTTTCAGTCAGCCTGTCGGTCACAATATCTCCGATTTTTTGCGCGTAAAACCGGCGTTTTTCCAGTTTCACATAACCCCTGTCCTGTATGGTCGAAATAATCGGCGCATAAGTCGACGGTCTGCCGATACCGCGTTTTTCCAGTTCCTTAACCAGGGTGGCTTCGGTATATCGCGCCGGCGGTTTGGTGAAATGCTGACTTGGATCAAGTTTCAGCAGTTTTAATTCTTCACCGACGGTCACCTCCGGCAGTTCCGAGTCCTCGCTTTTTTGCGGCGGCAGCACTTTCATCCAGCCGTCAAACCGCATGATGCGGCCCGTTGCCCGCAACAGGTATTCCCCGGCCCGGATATCAATGGTCGTGCTGTCGAATTCCGCTGCCGGCATCTGGCAGGCGACAAACTGCCGCCAGATCAATTCATACAACCGCGCCTGGTCCCGGTCAAAAAGTGCCGCCATCCTGTCCGGGACCTTATTCACATCTGTCGGACGTATGGCTTCATGCGCCTCCTGGGCTCCCTTTTTACTGGCATAAAATCGCGGTTTTTCCGGCACGTACTTTTCGCCAAAGTTATGCCCTATAAAAGAACGGCAGGCATTAACCGAATCAAAGCTCATATTCGTTGAATCGGTCCGCATATAGGTTATAAAACCGGCTTCATATAAGCGCTGCGCCATCATCATGGTCTTTTTTACGCTGTATCCCAAACGCACACTCGCCGCTGCCTGCATGGTCGTCGTAATAAAGGGAGGATAAGGATTCTGCCGGATCGGTTTGAGCACCCGGTCGGTCACCTCATAATGTTTCTTTTCCAGTTCGGCAAGCGCCTTGTCGGTCTGCTGTTTGTTGACGGGTAGAAATTTTTTATCCCGGTATTTTATCACCTTTGCCCTGAACGGTGATTTACCCTTCAGGTCGGCGAATATCTCCCAGTATTCCTCGGGTATGAAAGCGCGTATCTCCCGTTCACGCTCTACAATAAGCCGGACAGCTACGGACTGTACCCGTCCCGCGGAAAGTCCACGTGCTACTTTTTTCCAGAGCAGCGGGGAAAGCATAAATCCGACCACCCGGTCCAGAAAACGCCGCGCCTGCTGGGCGTTTACTCGGTTCATGTTCAGTTCGCCAGGATTGGCAAACGCCTGCTGAATGGCGGATTTGGTAATTTCACTAAATGTCACCCTTTTATACCTGTCAAGATCCCCGCCGATGGATTCCCGCAAATGCCAGGCAATGGCTTCCCCTTCGCGGTCAAGGTCTGTGGCCAGATAAATATCCTGAGTTTGCGACGCCAGAATTTTAAGCTGTTTTAATACCCTGCCTTTGCCCGGTATGATTTCGTACCTGGCCTTCCAGCCGTTTTCAGGATCGACAGCCATGGTCCGAATCAAATTCTCACGCTGGCGGGATTTTTTAAATTCTTCTTTTTCTTCCGGCGACAAATCCTTGGGTGTCACTTTGGAGGATCGGCCGGCGCCCGAACTTTTTACCGGCAGGTCGCGGATATGACCCACACTGGATACGACGACATAATCGCCGCCAAGATATTTGTTTATCGTTTTGGCTTTGGCCGGTGATTCAACAATGACCAGAGATTTTGCCATTCAGCTCTACCTTTATTTATTCATATCAAATTTCTTTGGTGTCCGGGTTTAATCGGACACCGGCGATCAAAGTTTTAAAGATAATATTCATAACATTTGAATGCAAGATTTATTATCGGGAAACAATATAAAAAAGAATATCAATCCATAGTACCGGCGTATTCGGCATTTCACAAGATATATGAGATAAATTCATAAACACAAAGAAGGGATGGTGACCGGTTCTGCGACTCGTTTTACATACCTTTGGTTGCACCTTTGTTTAGCGCAGCGGCAGTTTTTGATTTATTGCGGTAAAAAACCTGCTGCGTGATATCCACAACCATAGTTGGCACATTTTCAACATTTCGGTCATGTCCGCTCCTGTATTTATCGCATTGTAATCAATAAATGATCATAAAATCACAGTGATATTGCCGGTATTTTAGTGAAATCATGATAACTCTTACAGCAATATAAGTGATTTCCTCTATTTCATATATCGTATATTATGCTATATTTTGGTTATAAATGCCAAGCGTCATCCCCGGTACTGGTGACCCCCCTAAGCCGGTACTGAGACGGCTTGGCATTTTTTTTTGCCCTTTAAATTTCCTGGATAATTATTTCTATTCTATAAAAACTAATTATTCACTTCACTCATTTCAAGGACAATATCTATTCTGCGGTTTTTGGTACGTCCCGCTTCCGTTTCATTTGTTGCAATGGGTTTGCTCATGCCATACCCAATACTCTGGATTTGACTTTCCGGGAGCCCCATATTTGCTATCAGGTATGACTTGACAGCGTTTGCCCTTGCATTCGAAAGACTCAGATTTGCGGATTCGTGGCCGCGGGAATCGGTATGCCCCTCTATAACAATCGGCGAATCCGGGAATTCCCTGATTGAACGCTGAACTTTGGTTAGTATTCCAAAATACCTTGCCTCAATAACACTTTTGCCGGATGCAAAGTTCAGCCCAACCAGACGTATCACGATATTATCCCCTTCACGGAGCACAATGGCTTCGCCGGGACCGAATAAATTCTCTATTCTTTTGATCTTTTCTTCCTGTCTTCTTTTGGCTTCCAGTTTTTCTTTAAGACCGGCCTCCTGCTGTTTTGTGGCGTCCAGTTCACTCATCAGGGTACTGACTTTTTTCCGCTGTTCCGTCAAATCCTTTTTGGTCTGATCCAGTTCTTTGGCAAGCTCTTTTTTATCATCATTCATGGCGGTAACGGCAAATTCGATGGCCTGAACGGCATTAATAATACCGCCGTCAAAATTAACTTCCATATTCAAATCTTTGGCTACCTTTTGCAATTCATTTTCATATGACAGGAATAATTCTTCCCAGTTTTTATCATCCCTTTTTTTGTCCTGAATAAGTTTTGATAAATAGATTGCGTGGTTTGCTTCATATTTGGCTTCTTCAGCTTTTTCGCGGGCGGTTGCCTGCGCGCTTCGGTCCGTATTTAATATATTTTCCGATTCCTGGATCAAATTTTGAGCCTTGACAAACGTTTGCGGTGCAAATTTATCCGCTTTCACATCCTTGGCTTCTTTTAATAAATTATGCACACTTCCGATAATACTCGCCTTTATTGCTATTAATTCGGCTTCACGATATCTGTCTTCGCCTTCCTTGGCCCGTTTAATTGCGCCGTTAATATCATTGTCCTCAATCTCTTTCATAGCATCTAAAAAGTATCTTTCAGCCTGGTCAAAAAGGTCCGTTGCGTAACCCGGCGCTTCTGCGGATATAGCATCTTCCCGGGCTTTAATGGCATAGGGTAACTGCTTTTTGGCCTCTTTGGCATTTTTGATCGCAACGGCCAGTAATTCTTCCGCTCTTGTCAGATTTTTACTGATCCCTTTAACATCCTTGCCTTTTGCCAAATCCGATTTTGCGTTATTGAAATTCTTTTGCGCTTCCCCAAATACGTTAGGAGATAAAACGTTTACCTGCAATGCCTGGGCATCATTCATCACATGTTCGATGTCGATTAATTTTTGGTTCAACTGTGCAAGAATTCCCTGTTCGGCCTGCATTCCTGCAGCATTATGAATGAATAAAAACTGTGATAAAACAATTACCGTCACAACTGCCGGTATGATCCACTTGCTGCCTAAAATTAACTTTTTCAACATTCTTTTAGTTGCCCGCATAAGATTCTCCTCTGTTTGTTTTGAATTCTATTTAATTATTGAGGGATAGTTACCTTTGCCAGAGCTTCTCGTAAATTTTCAGGCGTTACCGGTTTGGTTAAATACCACTCACATCCTTCCTTGAATGACGACATGATATCATCCACATCGTTTTTAATGGTAATCATAAGTATCTTTACTTGCCGGGATGTTTTCACTTTATTTTCCAATTCCCATTGCCTGATACTGTGAACAACTTCCTGGCCGGACAAATCGGGCATTTCGATATCCATGGTAATTAAATTATATGGGACAGATTCCTTATATGCTTTTTCGAACATTTTTAAGGCGATCTCACCGTTGTCAACCGCATCGCAATCACCATAAGCGGATAGTAATGACTTTAACTTTGTACGGCTTACATAGTCATCATCTACCACCAGTATTCTCATTTATATTCTCCTTTCAATCGGCTGTAAAATATTAATTACGATACAACTCAAAAATATATGCCTTGAATTTTTCAAATTCTTTTTCAAATTCATCCATACATGCGCCGGCTTTATCCAGATTTCCTTTAATTGCCAGTTCTTCCATATTTTCGGCAACGGCGGCCAATTGCTCAGCGGTAAGATTTGCCGCCCCGCCCCGTATCCGGTGCGCTTCGGTACGAAATTTTTCAATATCGTTGGATTTGAGCGCGTTTTTAAATACTGAAATCTGGTTATCCATATTTTCAATAAATTGCTTTATCACATTATCCAGCGCTGATTTATTACCGCCGAACTCCAAAATGGCTTTTTCATAATCCATTGGAGCAGATTTTATTCTACTTTCTTTTTTCCCTGCCTTTTTTGCATGATTATATTTAAAACCGCCAGATTGCACAGGCATCCATTTATTAATCACCAATAGAAACGAATCACGCCGGATTGGTTTGACGATAATATCATTCATTCCCGCCTCTTTGCAGGACGAGATTGATGTGGCGTCGGCATAGGCGGTTATGGCAATAATCGGTTTATTTTTGTTCCGGGACTTACCAGCCCTGATTTTACGTGTCGCTTCATAACCATCCATGTCCGGCATTTGTACATCCATTAAAATTAAATCATATTGTTTGTTTTTACAGGCCGCAATCGCCTGCAACCCGTTTTCAACCGTGTCAACCGTATAACCGGCATTTTCAAGATGCATTAAAGTAATTTTTTTGTTCGGCGGATAATCTTCGGCCAATAGTATAAAACCCGATTGGTTCATGAAACTCGACGGAACAGATTGAATCCCTTTAAGAGGTGTTGCGGATATTTTGGCTTTTGAGGATATCTCCATAGGTATAGTAAACCAAAAATGGCTGCCCTTATTGGGTTCGCTTTCAAGTCCGCACAGGCCGCCCATCAGTTCAATGAGTTGACAGGCTATTGTGGTACCCAGTCCCGTTCCGCCGTATTTGCGTGTAATACTTCCGTCGGCCTGGGTAAAACTTTTAAAAATATCCTGCTGTTTTTCCCTGGGTATTCCGATGCCCGTATCCATCACGGAAAATTTCAGAGTAGCACTTTTATCGTCACTGCTTACGGTCTGCACTTTTATGGTAACTGTTCCCTGTTCGGTAAATTTAACAGCGTTGCCTCCCAAATTCATCAATACCTGTAACAGTCTCAATTCATCCCCGACAAGATATCGAAAAACATCCTTTTCTGTATCTACTTTTAATTCAAGACCCTTTTGTACAGCCTGAACTTTAAGACTGTTATACAACCGTTCCAAAATTTTATACAGGTCAAGCGGCATGTGTTCAATGACCATTTTGCCCGCTTCAATTTTTGCCATATCCAGCAAATCGCTGATCAGCATCAACAGCATGTCGGATTGCTGTAATACCGTATTGGCATATTGCCGGTTTTCATCAATCGATTGTGAATTTAATATAGTCTCGGCAAAACCGATAATACAATTCAGGGGTGTTCGCATTTCATGCGACACGTTAAAAACAAATTGTGATTTAAGTTGATTGGCCTGTTCAGCTAATTTTTTGGCTTCGATGAGCTTTTCTTCCGCTATTTTGCGTTCCAAAAAGACACCCATAATCTCACCGGCGGTTTCCAGCAGGCGAATATCAACCTCTCCCCAACGGCGTTTATTAAATATATCATCAAAACCGATAATTCCGCACCACTTTTCATTTACAAATATAGGAATGACTAAAATTGAAGATATTGATCTAGAAATTAAAAACTTTTGTTCCGATTTATTAAAATCCTCAAAAACGCCGATAATTGAATTTCTTTTGGCAAGCCGGGCGGCCCATCGCTTTAAATCCCGGTTATAAGGGATATGTTGCAATTCGGGATCATCCATTTGATTTGTAACCCCTTTTGCGCAGGTTTCATTTTTAAGACGCATACAAAGTCCGTCTTTTTTTTCCTCAAAATTTTCAAAAATATATACCCGGCTAACCTGCGATGCGTTCAGAAGATGATGCAGCGCCGGAGGTATTGAATTCTCATCCACGATCATTAATGTGCGGGAATAGTTTGCCAGGCCTTCCTCATATCTTAAACGGATCGCAAGTTCTTCTCTGGTTTGCTTTTTTTCTTTAATCTCTTCCTGTAATTGTTCGTTTATTCCGGCCAACTTGTTATAGATTTCAAAATACTTTCGTCTCGATGTTTCATACTCTTCCTTGGTGAGACGAAGGTCGTTCGTTAAGTGTTTGATCTCGGTCTCGTAAAGTAATTTAATTTGTTGAAAATTGTTATTCAATGTAACTGACATTAATATATCCCCATCTCTTCCATCAGTAAAAGCTCGGACTGCATATTTTTAGCGATCAAATCCAGCGCAAGAGGATTTAAATTAAGCCTTTGTAAACATTTATTATAAATATTCTCTTCGGTATAAGATGCGTCGTTATAACCGATTTTTTTTAACTGGCAATAATAATTGGCCGTAAATACTGTATCAGTAATCCTGGCATATTTTGCTTCAATCATTTCAGGATTATGATGGGAACCGATTGACATGCCATATTCTTCCGGCAGTTCCCAATTTAATATGATTTCCCTTGCAACATCCTGATGATTAAATCCCATGATTTCATTTTCCGCGATATATAAATTTACCTGATTATCTTTGGCCATCTTCAGGGCATTTTTAAAATCATTTTGCAGAAACTGATCAACAGCAATTATTCCTATATTGTGCAGTAAGCCTGCGACATAGGCATTTTCTCCGCGTTCTCCGAATTCACGCCGGTAAATCATTTTACTCATCAAAGCAACCGCAAGGCTGTGTTTCCATAGAGCCCTTCTCGAATATCCCTCGTATTCCTCATCTTTTTCAAATATTTCACAGACCTTTTGACTGAGAATTAATTCTTTTATTGTACTAAATCCTAACCAAATAACCGCCTGGTCAATTTCACTTATTTTATTTTGCGGGGAATAATATGCGGAATTTGCCACTTTTAACACCCGGGCTGTTAGCGGCGGGTCTACCTGAATGATCTCTTCGATATCTTTTGCCGTGGAATTCGGGTTGTTCATGATCATAATTATACTGGATATCACACCTTTTATGGTGGAAATATCCGACCTGTTGACCCGGGACACAATGTCATCCAGTTTGTTTCGCTTGCCTGTATCCATGTTATATTCCATTGTGATGGATTCCGGTTTTTAAATAGCTCACGAACCCTTTATAGTGATGATTATTGAAACTGAACATAATTAATCGATTAAAAATTCAATTTTAAATATTGAACCGTAAAAACTCTCATATACCGGTGCAAACAGAAACGATATAAAAAAATATTTGATTCCGGTCTAAATAAAAATAGCACATGAATGATATATATAAAAGCATCACCTGCGTGCTGTTTAGTATACATAGATTAAAATTAATAATAAAGTTATTTTTAATAATTCAGGATACCGGTTTTCGGACAACAAGAACTGCTTAACTTTACAATTTTTATAAATTCAAGTGTTATGATTATGAAAATTTTATCTTCAAACAAGTTAACTGTCGTTTTTGTACCCGAAACTCTAATCACCAATAATGTTAAGAGTAATAAAACCGGATTTAACATAATATAACACAAGTGTCCGGTTAAACCCGGACGCGACACTCACAACATATTCATATTATTAACGTTTTCGGATAAAACAGCATTCATTGATTTGTTTGTGAAAAATAGATTTTTATAATTATATAACCTGATTTTATTGAATCTGTACCTCGGATGATGCGGCGGTGTCCGTTAACCGGACACCTGTTATCATATAAATGAATTTAAGAAAAAGGGATTATTAATCAAGCAAAAAAGAGAGAATTAATATATAAACCGTAATTTTTATGCCTTTGCTGTTATTGTTTATTTCTTTTTGGTACGGATATTGTCTTTTATTATTCAACACAATGCCGGAATTTTTATTAAGACTTGAGATATGTTAAAAATATTGAACTTACGGCATATAAAAATACAGGTGCCTAAATAAATTGCGACATTGCAGTAATATACAATTGTATACTGTTTATGAAATGTCACAAAATTGGGAGGATCAAAACACGTTGATTTCTCTATCAATTTCTTGAGTAACCTCTGAATTTTTCACCTCCCCGATAAGGTCAGTCATGAGTTGCCGGTAATCAACCGCGCCCGGGCTGGCCTTTTTTATTCGATACCGGAACTTAAATTTCCCGAAAAAAACGAAGTGCATAAAAATAATCCTTCATCTGCGTACTAATAATGTTTACTCAACGCCACAAAACAACACAGATTTACCTCTAAATATTGTATTCAGGAAGTAAATTTAAATAAAATAGCCAAATAATGACCATAAAAAGGGACAAACATAATTGAAAAATGAATTATTCTTCCCGTAATATGATATATGCCACAGTTTTAGAAATTTAGCGGCTTCAATTGTCCAATAAAGTGGACAATTTTATCTCGGAAAATAACATAAGCTGTTGAAATATCTCTACTTACAGCCTCAAACAAAACAGAGTCTCTCAATATCATTAAAAACAAATACTTATACTAACAAAAAGTGCGCACTCAGGTGGCATAGTAGTTGAATAAAAAGAAACGAAATTACTTTACAGTTCTAATTCAAAGGATAGAAAAATGTACAAAATAAAATCGATCAACAGAATAATATTAACCGTATTTGTTATCGGTTTATTAATGATGTCCGTAACACCGGGCTGGTCACAGGCGCCCAAACATATATGGACCTATATTTACAATTCAGATGGGTCAATTCCGGCAAATGGTGATATTTCTATCAGGGCTTATTTACAAAAATATCCTTCCGGTGTTATTAACTCTTCAAATGTAGCAAACGGTTGGACTTATGATATAAATCAGGAATGGACTTTTTATCCCAATCCAGATGAAGCCGGCCTCACAAACGCGACCGTAGGTGATGTGATTGTAATTGAATTTGAAAACACAAGCGGCGGCCCCTTTGATGGGGAAAGCAATGTACTCACCGGTGTGCTGGATGAAAATATGTATCAACAAATAGGTTCGAATAATTTTTCTTTACCGATTGAATTATCAGATTTCAGTGCGACGGAAAAAAACGGCATAGTGATGCTTAAATGGTCAACGGAAACAGAAACAACCAACCTGGGATATAATGTCTATAGAACCCAGGCCGGTTTAAATCAATTTGAAAAAATCAATCAAAGTCTTATACCCGGTGCAGGGACAACAACACTTTTACATAAATATTCTTTTGAAGATAATAATGTCGAATTCGGCAAACAATATGAATACAAGATTGAAAACGTAAATTCCGATGGCAGCAGCAAATTTTATGGTCCGGTAAGTATAAGTATAGACTCACAAAAGCTTCCAGAAAAATTTGAATTATCCCAGAATTATCCCAATCCATTTAATCCGGAAACGTCTATTAATTACTGCCTGCCAAAAAACACTCATGTAACGATTGTTATATATAATACATTGGGAAAAATTGTTAACGAACTGGTTAATAAAACCCAGACCGCGGGTACTTATACGGTAACATGGGATGGCCGTTCCAATACCGGCACCCATGTTTCATCGGGTATGTATTTCTATCAAATTAATGCAGAGGAATTTACCCAGGTCAAAAAAATGATCTTTTCAAAATAAAGCTGCTCCCCTCAAGAACCCCTGACTTTTTCAGGGGTTTTTTTTTACCCTTTCCGGTTTTTCACATAAATCGTAATAGTATGCCAGACCAAAAATTGATTGCACATAATCACTTTTTCCGGATTCGACTATTTAACCAAAGTGGATAGTTGAAGAGTAATAATAAAATCGTCAAGCCCCCCTGTATTTACTAAACTGAGAGCAAAAAAAAATCCCGTTGATTATCGGGGTTTTGAAAGCAAAAATCGATTTTATTTTGTATAAATCATTCTTCGAACAAGTGTTCTTTCATTTGTCTGAAATTTATAAAAATATACACCCGCCGGTATATGTGTGCCATTATCATCCCGGGCATCCCAGTTGAGGGAATAAATTCCCGCCCCCTGGTTCTCATTAACAAGTTGTGTAATAAAATCGCCCAGCATGTTATAAACATCAAGTTGTACGTGTGTATCATTTACCAATGTGTATTTTATAGTGGTCGACGGGTTAAATGGATTCGGAAAATTTTGTTGTAATATATGTTGTACCGGTACTACAGTATTAGCTTTTGTTGATACAGAAACAGATCTGCAATAAGTTACTTTTCCTTTAAAGTCGACCGATTCCAATTTATAAAAATAGGTATTGCCGGTTTCAATTTGTTTGTCCTCAAAAGTGTAGTGTTGTTTTTCAAAAACCGTTCCGGCGCCATGAATAATATTATTATTTATTTTTTCAAAATTGTTTTGCTCATCTTTGCTTTTATAAATATTAAATCCAAAATTATCCAATTCACTTTCGGTGACCCATTTCAACATAACGCTGCCGTTATAATAATGTGCATTAAATGAAGAGAGTTCGACCGGCAATGCAAAATCATTGGCTCCCATTTGTTGATTTTGTATGTCGGGGTCCAGAACATCAGACAAGATATTACTTTCCCCGGCAAAAGGGCCGCTCCCGGTGTTCAAAAATTCAACAATTATTACATCACCGCCATTGGCGTTACTGGTACCCCCGCCGCCGGAGGGAAACCATTGCCAGGTGGCGGAAACATCGACACTCCAATAACTGCCGTCATCGATATTATAAACGACTGTTGTCGATGAGGGATTTTTCTGCAGATAAGCCGTAATGGTAATATCACCGGGCGCCGGAACGCTGCCGTCCGAATTATGCACGTAACCCCAAACAGTTTTGGGGAAACCGGTGGAATACACATTGCCCGGTAAAATAGTTAAAACAAGTAATAAAATTATCCATCCCCATAAACCTGTTTTCACTGAATTGTTGCTCTGTTTCATTTTTGTAATCCTTTTCGACTTATTTTTATGATTTTCCCAATTACGGGTTATAATCGGTAAATAATGTAATAATTTACTCAATATAATTACTATTAAGTATGATTTCTCAAAACTAAACAAATATCATGCCGTAATGTTAAGTCATAAGTTTTTTGACCCAAATCCCATTAAAATTAAAATTTAAAATTCTGACGTTATCTGACACAGGATTCAGGGCTATAATAAAATGCCATCAATTCCCGGATCGAATAATATATGCACGGGAATGGAAATAGTAAAATAAAAACAAATCTGGCAGGACATCCCCCTTTTACGGAATTTATAATTATGCCGCCTTTAAAAAAGATTGATTAATAATTATCGGTCGCTTCCCGGATGGCAAGGGCTCTATTGTATCCACATATTCGAATTTTATGTGTGCATCCTGTCCTAATAAATTTTTAAATTGCGTATAGATATATTTTTCATTTTTAAAAGTATCTTTTACAGCAAGTTTGATAACATAATTATCTTTATTTTTTTGAATGAATTGATACTGTATTATATTATCTATGGTCTCTTTATCTTTTTCGATAATATCGCCAATTGCACCCCAGTTAACGACTTTGCCTGAGGTATTATAAACCGTCTCAATCATGCGCCCTTCAATTTTTTTTACACTTGGAATGTATCCACATTCAAAGTTTTTTTCTTCCAAAACGGCTATATCACCCGTATCATACCGGATGATCGGCATGGCATGAGAAAAAAGATCCGTCACAACTACACGTCCGGCTTGCCCGGGCTCAACCGGTTTATTGCTGTACATAGACAAAATTTCAATAAACAAACTGGCATGGTTCAAATGATAAACACCGCACTTTTTGCACTCATGCGCGATTACGCCCAGTTCCTGAGAAGCATACCGGTCATAAACCGGGCATCCAAATACTTTTTCAAAAGTCTCACGTGAATTACCGGATAAAGGTTCGGCGCTGCAAACAATTCCTTTAATTGAAAAATCATCGGCCGTATCACCATGTTGTAAACAATAATGCGCGATATTAATCAATACTCCCGGCCACGCAATTAAAAACTGAAATTTTTTGTTTTTCAAAATTTGTCGCTGTTGTTCCAGCCATTCGTTGTTAATAACAGTGGGATTAATGATAACACAATTATTCATAAATAAAGACAACCTGCTGAATTTTGAGGTCCTGACCTGTACAAATGGTTGCCCCAACCGGTATCCCGCTTTTTGATTAAAATACAAAATCTCCGCTAATCGTCGGTAATACTTGTTTCGGGTGAGATAAAAGACAAACGGCACTCCATAAGAACCGCTGGTTTTTGTTGTGATCAGGTATTTCTTTTTATATGCGTTTGATAAAAATCCTTTATAATTATCTTTAATATTTATTTTCTGTATAACCGGGAAATCCGAAAGTGTTTGGAATGAGTTGTATTTTTTATAAAATTCCGTTGTCTCGCATGCATGTTTTAATAATTTGTTCAACCTTATTTTATTCAATTCCACTATTTCACCCGGACTGCTAAACGACAACTCTAATTCCTGAATATGCCGTTTGATCGGATTTCCTTTTAACCAGTCTAAAATCCAAAAGATTTGTTTTCTCATTCCGTCCAATGATATCATATCATTCACCCTGCCTGACTTTGCCCACATAAATAAATTTAAGTGTTATTTTTTGTTAGCTATTCCAAATCGAATACAGGCAGACCTGTATATTTTAGAAATATCTAACAAGGCAATTGTCCACTCTATTCCACAGAAAAAAAAATCAACTGTTAATAATTATAAAAAAAACAGTGATTTGCTGCAATTGCCTGTTTATTATTATTCTTTTTATGCAAAATCAATGCCAGTCATTCATTGGGGTATAAGGGAAGGATTCCACATAATCCCATCCTAAAAATTTATTAATGGTAATAAATGATGTATTGATTGGGGGTAAAATAAATATCTATAATTTGATCTTAATAAATATAGAATCCGACATGAAGGATTGATTCAAAAGATTGACATACTTATTCTTCCCGGGGGGGCTTTTCCCCGACGGAAGGGTATAGAATTGATATATTCATTCCTGCAATTCGCATTGTCGCCAGCCAGTTTAAAAAATTTTTTTACATCCCTGTTTAATGTAACAGGCAGGTTTTGCGACGGATTGTAGAGGTGATCCTGTTTTGTTACCCGGATAGACTGCCTTTATATAATGTCCCTGTCAGGTAAAAATACAACAATAGGCGTAACTGCATCCGGGTTGCTCTGACCGGAATAAATAAAATAAAAAATATTGCCTTGTTAATCCGAATTTTCTTCAAGCACTTTTACAAATTCATCACCCAGTTTATCTCTGGAGAATTGCGCTTCCGCCAGTTTTCTGGATGCTATTCCCATTTTTTCCCGCATATCTTTGGACGCGCATAACTTTTCTACCGTATCGGCAAAATCCACAGGATCGTCCGGTTTGCTGACAAGCCCGCACTTATTTTCAGTAATCATACCGGCCAGCCATCCGGGATAGTTGTTCAATACCGGTAATCCGCTGGAAATGTAGTCAAAAAATTTATTTGGGGATGTGCCATAATAAAATTCGGGAACATTGGCCAGAATCATCATTCCCACATCGAAACGGGGCAGCAGTTCCGCCAATTCGGTTTTTACGATTCGGTCCACCCATGTTATATAATCGCTCAAGCCCTCGTCAACAGACCGCTTAACGAGCCTTTCTTTTTCTTTCCCGGTCCCGATGAATACAAAATGAACTCCTTTTTTGTTTCTTTTTTTTAATTCGGTAATCCCGTCCAGAACGGCATCCAGGCCATTTGCCGTACCATGCGCGCCGGTAAAAACAAAACGGACATCTCCGGGATTTCCATATTCCGGTTCAGGGGCGTTCGGCGGCTTGGGTTTGAACAAGTCAAGATCACAGCAATTCGGAATTACACTCACATTTTCTCCCGGATAACCGGTTCTTGTTATACCGTCTTTGATACCCGGGGCAAGGGCCACAATATGTTTTGACGCACGATATATGGAATGTTCCATATTTATCAGATATTTACGCGCCAATGGATTTCTCATCGCCCCGAGTGCGAAAATCAGTTCCGGCCACAGGTCGCGCACCTCAAAAATAAACGGCACACCCAATTTTTTGGCCGCCTTTTTCGCGGGCAGACCCACCGTTAACGGCGTGGATGTCGCAAATATCAGGTCCGGCTTGAGTTCAATTATTTTTTTATATGTATTGTCTGCAAATTTAAAAAACGCGAAAGCCCGCTGAAACAAATTCATGTAATTTGAATAAAAAGCCTTGATCAGTTTAACATCAATTCCATCTATCGTTACCGACTCTCTTCCTTTTTTATAATGCAGTCTTTCATCCAGCCTGCCGATCGTATTGGCGGCGGTTATCACAGTTACCTTATGTCCTGCAGCGATTAATTTTTTAGCCCACTCATAGGAACGTATTCCGTAACCCCCCAGCGGTGTGGAAAAATACTGATGAATATAAACAATATGCATAGCTCTATCCTGTTTTAATTTTCAAATACGCTTTTATCCAAAGTCGGATTACGGTCAAGTATAAATTGCTTTTGTTGGCCAAGGTCATTACTTAAAGTTAATGATGTATCACAATAATTTAAATTTAATTGTTTATCCGGGGATATAACACTGATCAGCCGGACGGGTAATTTCCGGTCGGCTTTTACGTTTATAACAGAGGCGGGGTACCTTTCGCCATAATATAACGAATAAAAACCGGCGGGTATTTCTTCATCTCCATAATAATGATTTATCGTGAAATCTGTTGGGGAAAGTATATAGGTATATACTATTCTGTTTTCAATTTCAAGTATACCGACATTTTTTTTAATTTGCAGAATTTTGCCGGTAATTTGCCAGTACAGGTTAAGCGTGTGGGAGCCGCTGCCGGCAATATCATCAACAATGATCCAGGCGTTCAAATCATCTGTTAATGCAACAGAACGAAAATGCACAATGTCGTCGCCCAGTCTTTTATAACCGAAATGAGCGCCGGAAAAATAAGTACAGTTTCCCTTTGTTGAAATTGTCGGTTTACTGCTCTGCAGCCAATCAAAGAGAATAAACCGGTCACCTCTCGTCATCTGATTTTCACCATCTACCGTTACCGTATTATGAGCTGGCGTACCGGAAAAATAATGCCTCCAGGGCGGATCACAATTATACATAAAGGAGCCTGAATCGCGCATAATATTAATACCCTGCGACCAAACATCAAGATGCAGGGCGTCAAACTGGCCTGGTCGGGTTTTATAACTATGGCAGCGTATCATGCCCCAGCTTTTTTCACCCCTGATTGTATAATAGCCCCCATCTCTGAATTCGCTGGTTTTTTGCCTGATGTTTGCCGGCATGGATTTGATTGCTTCCTCCCCGAAAAACCATATTAAATCCTCGTCCCAGGGGCCGTTCTCGTAAAGTTTTTTGTGATAAAACAAATAATATAAAGACTGGATAACCGGCCGGTAATCAAGATAATCGCACGTATTGAGCGGAAAAATCAGTGCGCCGTCATTGGAACCGTAATTCGGTACCCGACCGGTTTGAAGGTCCTGCATCTGATAGATAAAATATACGGCTTTTTTTACCCGCTCGATAAATGTTGGAACAAATGTTTCATTGTTCAACTGTCCCAGCCGGATGGCCCACAGAACGGTTTGCAGCATAAGCCGGTGATAATTCATCGAATGCTGAATATAAGCCCCATCATTAAAAATCTGCTTCATGGCCTCACGGACCAGAATTCGTTTACCGCTTTTTTTCCAGCGACGGGATTGTTTAAACTCCGGGAATAACAATCCGACTGTATATAAACCGGTCGATTCCGTCAGGGAATGATTTGTCCGGGTAGAAACGGCATATTGAATATTTTTATCTATTCTTTCCGCGTGTACCGCTATGGCTTTTAAAAGTTTTATTTTTCTGTCGTCCGTACTGACAGGCGAATCATAAAAAGCAAAATGGGCAAAAACCATGGCCATTAACCTTAACGAGCACTCCTGGCCGCAATAATAATTCGCCCCCGTATTTGGCTGGTTGTGTTCCAGCCAGTGTTCAAACAATTCCCAGAATTTAACCACATATTTCTTTTCCCGGGTCACGGCCCAGGCGCGCGCCAGCAGATAACTCCAGGCAAACCTCGACGGTTCCCAGATAAATTTAATATCCCCTACCTGCGGATCAAAATCTTTAATTTCACACCAGTGAACATCCGATCTGGCGCGGACGCCAGTAACGGGATTTACAAACCAGTCCGGACTTTGGCCCAGAGAATAGCTCTTATTAAAAAAATAAAAAAACCTGTTTTGCAGGATTTCCTCGGCCTTACTTTTTATATCGGCATGCCAGGATTTATTACATAAAGGTAATTGCGAACCAGTAAAGAAAAAAATACGTTCCGCGCTGAGCAGGGAATAAATATCACCTTTAAAATACTCATTCAGATGAATATTTTCCCATCTCTTTTGTTTGAATTTACGTTTTTGTAATCCGGTTTTTCGTTCAAACACGTAGTTTAACCGGTACAGGAGAAAACCCAAACCATAATTTTTGACTAATTGAAATAATCTTTTGAAGGATTTCATTTTTTCAATAAACCGGAATAAAATTCACCCAAATTCTTTTCACAAATACCCCAGTTATATTTTTCTATAAATGCCTGACGCCCGTTTTCCCCCATTTCTTTTGCCATTTGAGGATTATCAACGATCTTAAAAATTGAATCGACATATGCCATAACATCCCCGGCATCAACTACAAAACCCACTTTTTCATTATCGACAATCTCATAACTCGAGGGCATATTCGAAGCCACGATGGGCACGGATTGGGACATATATTCAAAAAATTTTGTGGGGACATGAGAAGGTAGTAAATACTCGCCATCAGGCTGCAACAAACTCAAACCAACACCACCATGACGGACAAATTTGGGTAATTCCCGGCCGGACATGTGCGGTACAAATTCTATAACATTTTGAAACCCGGGCTCCGATAATTTTTCCATCATTACATTTTCCTGTCGCTCGGACCAGAACCGGCGGGTTATAATAACATTTATTTCGGGGCGTCTTTTTTTCAATTCCCGCGCAATATCCAAAAGTATCAAGGAGCCACGGGAGGGACTCAATGTACCGGTATGAATAACGGTGAACCGCCGCTTCTCCCATACTTCATCGGTGACCGGTTCCGCCGAAAAATCATCCAAAGAGGCGAAATTCGGCGTCCATACAGTTTTACAACCAAGCCGGGAGAAACGTCTCACATGATCCATATATACAGCGGATATCGAGCCGCACAACATGCCAAGAAATGATTCAATCACCCAGATAATTATTCCTGCAAATTTTCTTAACAGAAAAACATCAGGACATTTCATCGGCAACTGGCGGCTATAAAATTCATGAATATCATATACAACGGGTTTGAATGTAAAAAGGCGCAAAAATGGAGCGAAAAACAACAAATCCGGGTCATGAAAATGATAAATATCAGCCTTTTGTTTATATGCGAGAACAGTTATTTTAATCAGGGTTTTTAAACGCTGCATACCGCCCTTCCACCGGGTGATACCAATAACCTTAATTCCCTCATCATCATAACTGCCGTTTTCCGAGACAGCAATCAGCGTGACATTCATTCCCAACCGTTGTAAGGAACGGCAGTGCCTGTTCAATACCCGAACATCTTTGGCGCGATGAATGGTGAAAACACAGATATTTTTTTTCAGGTTATAATTCATTTATTCTTCCAGAAAATATGGTTATTCTCGTATCAATTTAATATTGTTCAACAATTTGCCCGAGATAGGTAATCAAAGTTGAAACGGTTTTCTCCGCTCCAAATCGTTCCTCGGCTCTTTTCCGCGCAGCAATACTCATTTTTTCTCTTTGCTTTTCATCATTCAATATTTTAGACATACTCTCCTCAAGTATCTTCACATCCTTAGGAGGGATAAGAACCGCACCTTCACTGTCGCCTATTGCATCGGGCAGTCCGCCAACTGCGCTGACAAGGACAGGTAACCCGCATGCCATAGCCTCCATGACGGCATTCGGCATACCTTCATGATAAGTAGGCAGAACAAATAAATCACATGCCTTCATCCACAAATCCACCTTTTCGTGATCCACAGAACCGATCATTTTTATCTCGTTTTCCAGACTGTTCTCCTGTATATAACGAATCATCCCCGCTTTTTCAATACCCCATCCGCAAATTTCCAAAATCGCATTCGGACATTTTTTCAGCACTCTTTTAAATGCCTCAAGTAATTCATAAACACCTTTATCCTTTTTAAAAGTACTGAGATATAATACAACAGTTTTATCTTCCGGGATACCGAGCTCTTTTCTCAAAGAATTTTTAGACGCAACGGGTTTAAATTTATTTAAATCCACAACACCGTAAACCGATAGCGTTTTTTTATTGCTGATCGCATCAATTTTATCGGCAACAGCCTGACCGTAAGATATGGTACCGTCGAGCTGATTGCAAATTTTCACAAAACGTTTATAAATCCCCTTATAATAATTGGGTATAATATTTACATCCCGCCCGATACCCACGCAAACGGCCGGAATTTTTAACTGCCTGGATAATCTTACCGCCACGTCGCCATCAGGGAAAAACATATGCGAATAAATAATATCATATTTATTTTTTTGGTGTAACCTTTTCGCTTTATTTTTTAATGACAGGAATGCACTCAATCCCGCCCAGCGAAAAAACCAATTGCCGGTAATTCTCAAATAGGGTGTTGTTACGGTTTTAATACCTTTAAAATTAATTAATTTAATGTTATGGTTATATTCTTTCCACTTTTTAAAGTATTTTAAAAAAAAGGGAGTCCAAACAGTTGGAACAATAACGGTAATATCCATCCCCTGTTTTTCCATCTCGATCAGATAGCTGGCAAAGAAAATTCCATAATTCTTGTTCCCTGCGTTGGGAAACAGATGTGAAATTACCAATATTTTCATTTACGACTCTCCATCAATTAGCATTTAATATCTCACTATAAGAAGCTTTATTAGAATTCCCGGAAATTTTTTCTTCTTCAACATCCATATCCTCGGAAATTTTTATTCCAAGTAACGTAAAACCCATTGAGTACCAAAATCCTTTTTGTATTATAGTGGTTTCAGTCGTTCCTGCGATTAATGTAAACATTAAAAATACGATCGCCATCCAGCGTAAAGGCGGATGTGATATTTTAAATATTTGTTTGAATGTCATAAAATAAATAAAAAGCAGCATAACTAAGCCGATAAGACCAAGCTCCCCGGCAACGGCGACAATATTATTATGAGCCGATGTTAACGACTTTTGATGAACCGGAAATTTCTCCGGAAAATTTTTCCATCCCCAGCCGTTGATTGGTCGTTGGGAAAGGAATTCCAAGCCTTTTTTCCATACACCGATTCGACCGCTTTCCTCCAGATTGCTGTCGGTAGCTCGTAGACGTTCTTTTGCGAAATCTGACAGTATGGCGGTATTAAGAGCTATGTAGAGCAAGCCGTAACCCAGAATACCTATCCCGATAATCCCTGCAATATTTTTTATCAGATATTTGCCTTTTGCCGAAAATAAAAAAGCAATTATTGGAGACACAACTGCATTGCCTAATGCGGTTCTGTTTTGCGTATTCAGAATTGCATATAACATAAGCGGACCGGCAATAAAAAAAATAAATTTATTTATTTTACTCTTTTCGTTGAAAAAATAAAATCCGGCAAAGAAAGCCATAAGAATTGAATTTCCTAAAATATTGGGGCTTGTACCTTCGGCCAGAATAACACGCCCCATCCTTTCACCTCCGCTTGCATAGGATACATTACCAAATACAACCATTATCGATACTATAATACCACCGATATACAACGCCCATAACAACATTTTCAATTGTTTTACATCACTTGTTGAATTGAGCAGAATAAATATTAAAATGACGTTAAGAGTTAAAGATTTATTACCTTCCACACCGACATTTTGATTTACAGCCCATAAAATACTCAATATGGCAAAAAGATTGAATAATAAAATCAATAAATACGGTTTTGAAATATAAAATTTACCCCTGAAACGTGTAACAATATAGCTCAAAAAAACGACCACTCCAATAACACGGCTCCCCATACCCACCTGACTAAACTCAAATGCCCCCTCTAACGGGAAGAAAAAAATTAAAAACATCAAAGCAAAAGGAGTATGATAGAAACTGAGACCTACCACTGTAGCGCCGATTAAACCTATGGCATACGTTGGGCTGTGGAACAAAAAATAAATGGGGGCGGCAATACACGAAACAATAAATAATGCCAGCAAACATTTCATAGTTCTTCTGAAATCACGGCTGGTATCGCTGTGCGCCTGACTATTTACGTGGTTTTGAACTATAGATTCTTGGACTATACTCATTTTACGACTTTATTATGCTTTTTTAAATAAAGGTTTTAAAGTAATCCATTTTTTAATCAATGCGGTATCTTCGGCATTCAATACGCTGAATTTTAACGCAAAGACCAGAAATAGACCGCCGCCAATAATACTATTCAAAATAAAATTAATAATCGGCTGATCTATTTTCAGAGTAACAAACTTTGCTATGACGCAGGCAAGAAAAGAGACAAGCGTAATTTTCCATACATATTTAAAGGCAAATGCCTGGTGCAGCTTTATCGGGAAATCTTTTCTGATAAAAAACAGACCCAAATATATCTGAGTAAGTTTTCCTAATATCATACCCAAAGCAGGTCCCAACAAACCTAAGGGGGCTATCAGTAAATAGCCGCTGCCCAAACCGACAATTAATGCGGCAACAGACGAAACAATAACATATTTTGTATTTCCTGTTATTTTATATAATGATGTAATATCACATATCTTTAATGGCATTAATAATGATATGATGATAAATATAACCCATGCGTCTTCATATAAAGACCCCCACACTGCGACTATAAATGTTTTTGCGGAAAAAACCAGGATCATAAAAACAGGCATTGTAATCAACGCAACTTTTGCCGCTGATTTTTCCCATAAATTTATGACTTCACCTGTCTTTCCTCTCATACGCATTTGTACGGACACCGGAATTAATACCAGGGCGATTTGCTGGGCAATATTACCGATTACAGGCAACTCCATTGCCCCGACTGAAAACAGGGCAAATTTTTCGGGATTAAAAACTGATGAAACCAATAATTTATGAATCTGCATATATGCAAAAAGAATTGAAAGGCTGAACCAGTAAGGTATTGAAAATTTATACTGTTCCTTAATAAGGGCCATATCAATATTTGGTTTGATACCTATATATTTTAGCATTAACAGTACGGAAACGATTGAATCAAGAAAATAAACAACCGCATAACCTTTTAAAGCAACAATTAACGGGTACCCCAATGCTGCTATAATACAAATGGTACCCGCATGTAATACTGCAAATACAATTGACAAAATACTGCTGATTTCCGCCTTGCCTATAGTTACAAGCGATACCGATCTATGTACATTCACCATCATAGACATTGGAAATATTGATGCAATAAGAAGTAATTCTGCAAGTGAAGGATTATTAAACAAGTGAGCAATTTTATCGCGGCTCAAAATAATGATCAACAATGCCAGATTACCCATAATAACATAAGCAAACAACGACTGAAAAGTAAACTTTTTCTGGTCTGTTCTGCTTAGTCGGGCTAAAAAATATGAACTGCTTTCAGCAATAGATAAATACGTAAAGGTATATAATAAAGTTATGACCAAAATGACCTGGCGAAAACTTCCAAAATCCGCCGGTGTTAATAAACGAGCAAGGATCATACCCTGAAGCATAATAGTCCCTTGCCGGAATGTATTTCCAATTACAAGAAAGACCGATTGATCTTTAAGATTCACATTTTTTAATTTAGGTTCCGTTTCCAAGTTATGATAGCTCCGATAAAAGTAAATAATAAATTGTTTTTAGAATTCAATTCCCAAATGATCTGTTTATTATACTGTGAGATTTATCCGTAAATTAAACACCCTTGAAAAATAAAAAATTTACCAGGTTGAACAGATTTAATAATATAAAATCTTTTACCTGCTTATATGGCGCGATAAGCCGGAAAATACGAAGCGCTATCTGTGTTATTCTCGAGATCAATATATTTCCCTTTACACAATTTTTCATATAATACCGGATTAACTATCCATTTCCATACGTGGAAGTCATGACGTACTTTCGAAAAACCGGATTTAAATTCGTAAAGTGAATCCTTTTTACCACCTACTCCGCCGCCAAGATGAAAAATCTGAATCCCCTGTTCTTTGGCCCAAATTCTCACTGTATCTTTTTCTAATTTCCGGGGACTGATTTTTCTAAACTCATCTCTCATCCCGCCTAAAAATGACTGTAAAATATTATTACATTTTACATAAAGTCCGCCGCACATCATTTTATTGTCTAACAAACAGACAAATAAATGGACCTCATCTTCTACCTGTCGGATAAATTTTTCAAAATAAGATTTCTCAAAATAATAATAATTTTTTGCCGTAACTCTGTTCATGGTTTCATAATACAAATCAATAAATTCATCAAAATATTCCAAACGCTCATCATGTATACATACGGCATTCAGTTTTTTCAACTTATTTACACCGCTTTTATGTCCTTTTGAATACTGGCTTCTTTGCTCCTCCAGAGATAATGTCAAATCAATTGAAATGGTAATCCCGGCGGTCACAACTTTCCCAATACCTTGAAGCAGTTTTGTTTGCGGAATAAAAGGATGTAATCTGGAAAAAACCGTTATCACATTTTGCTTTATCAACTCTTCCTTGATTGAGTCTTGGAAATTTAAAATAAACGACTCAGGCAGATTTTTATGGGACGTAACCGGTCCTGCATAACCATAAACCGATGTAGCATCCCACAAATCCTTACCTGCTTTTTCCAGACCGGGTACATTTTGAACTTTTCTGAGCAAAAGAGGCAGCGCCGCAATATATTCCTTCTCACGATAAACATAAAGATGGGCAATCCCTTCTCCTCGTCCCTCTGCCAATGAATGATATCCTGGTAAATGATAAAAATCATATCTTATCATTTCTTTAATCGTCTTTTTCCAAAGTGCAGTATTCTCATATCGCAGGATTTTTAAATCTTTCATTTAAATAAATTGCCCTCGGATTTTTAATTTACCAATATCATTTTTTTTGTGATAATTTGTTTATTGATTTTCAACCGATATATATAAATGCCTGTAGCCACTTTATTTCCGGCATTATCGGTTCCATCCCATTTTATCGAATAATTACCGGGATGTCTAAATTCATTTAATAATAATTTTACATTACGTCCTTTTATATCATATACGTCGAGTGACACTCTTTCATTTTGTGATATCGAAAACCGGATCATTGTTTCCGAATTAAAAGGATTGGGATAATTTTGATTAAGCGTAAAAGAATTAACGCTGCCAATATCAACAATTATTGCATCAGAGTAAGTGAATTCTCCGCTTCGGTCAATCAGTTTTAAACGATAGACAAGTCTGTTCTGAGAAATATTTTTATCCCAAAAATTATAATTTTTCGTTCTATCACGATATTCAACAAATCCGATTTTATTGAATTCCAAATTATCATTACTTTTTTGAACTTCAAAACCAAAAAACTTTTCAGCCTGTTCAGCCTGCCAATATAATTCCACATATTGATCCACAATCCTGGCATTGAACGTGATAATATTTACAGGATTCTGGGGTGTATGGACAATTATTTTATCTTCATCAATATTACCAATTCCCTGGTTATGACATGTTTCCAAATACATTCTTAAAGGCATGTCCATATTATCGGGATTAAAATCTTCCGCATAATTCTTTTGCTGCTTTAATGCCGCCGGATAAAGGATATGCTTTGTGTTATAATAATCAAGCGCCACAGGATCCTTGCTGGCGACAATTGCTCCCATCTGTTCTGCTTTTTCAGCAACTGTCCGATCGCCAACCCCCACCCATTCGGCAGTGGTCACAAAAAGCTCGGGCATTCGCACATTCCTTAAAAATGTCCCCACTGCCCCTCCCATTGCTCCGGGGACAGGCTCTATCGGTTCATATTTATTATAAGAAAAGGCATGAAAATTATAATAATCTTCATATAATTTTCCATAAGGTGGACTATGCGGATCGCTATCACCGGAAAGATCGACAACTCCAAAAAAATTTTTTATCGCACTGGTAACCTTGGCTGTGTGATGAGAAGATAAAGCAGAAAAAACTACAAATTTCACCGGTTGTCCGGTATAATATCCATCTTTCCAGGCGCCCTTTCTGAGATCAATTGTCACCCCGCTATATGAAGATGTAAATACAGGATAGCTCATTATGGTTACCCGATGATCGTCTCCGGTGCCGCCGTTATCATACTGAATATCCGGTAAATATACATAACCGTCGCCTCCCTCAGGCCCTGTTGTTAATTTGCTCTTATCGCTTCCGGTATCTATCCAGCAATAATAAGTGACATTTTTGTGCCCCTGATCTTGAAACAAATTAATCAGTTCCATTAAATTGGAAACACCGGGCACATCGGAATTGATTTCAAATGTTGTGGACCACGCCCCGTTGTTTGTCGGGTCCCAGCGGTGGTTATTGTCGCATATTATTACTTCTCCGATGAAACCGGGAATATTCAAAATCAATTCAACAAATCTTTTAGTTGCCGCAAGATTGGGAGAACCCTGGTTCCACCATTGGGCATTCGTTTTAATTACGACAATATCATTAATTCCAATTATATTCTGAATTCCCCCCATCATCTGGATCACATTTTCCAGATTTTGAACGGGTCCGTTGGCGTTGGCATAATATATGTGGGAAAAATCTTCGGTTTTCGCATTGCTGGCGGATACATATTTATCAAACAACGATGAAACAAGTATCGCACCGGAACCTTCCCCGGTCTTTTTAATAAAGGATCTCCTTGATATCTTTTTGCTACACATTTATAACTCCATTATAAATTTATCAAAATTATGCTGTAACTATTATATTCAATTTCCCGAATAGCTGATCCAGTACCATACCAATTTAACAAATTCACTCATAACCCTGGTAAAATTTCTTCTGGTTTTCCACCACTTATTGGGATCAAAACTATCTTTATCGGGATATGCTACGGAAAGTTTTATATTCAAATTTTTAAAAGCTCTCTTAAAAATAAATGATGCCCGTCGTGTATGGAAATTCGATGTAACCAAAATCCCGCTCTCGAAATGATGCTTCTTTAAAACCTCCCTGATCGTGACCGCCTGCTCTCCGGTTCCCAGACCATGATCCTCGAGGACATCTAAAATAATATTCCCGGGAGGCACACCCAAACTGACCGCAAGGTCCCGCATTGGGATTGCTTCATTGTAATTTTCATTACCCGGACAACCGGAAATAAGTAATGTATCGGCATAATTCTTGTGATACAGATTGACTGCGTGTCTTACACGTTCTCCGTGACCACCGCTGATAACAATAATGACATCCGACTTTTTTATCTCATTTTCAATTACCAGCCAGTTACCGGCTGATAAAAATATAATGATCAGAGCGATCAGTGAAATTACGCTCAATATAATCTTTTTTAACATGAAACCTCATTTTCTATATCATTAAAAAAATGTATTATTGATTAAAGTTATTTGCAATTTGATAAATAATTATTTACTTTTCGCGCCGGGTTACCAAACATAAAAGAATTATCCGGTACATCTTTGGCAATTACAGAACCGGCTCCGATTAAACAATGGTTGCCGATCGAAGTTATCGGAGTAACGGTTGTACCGACGCCCATTAAACAACAATGCCCGATTTTAACCCCGCCGCTCACAACGACACGGCCGCCGATATGGCAATAATCTCCGACAATCGAATTATGACCAATGATGGCATTATTATTTATTATGCAATGTTTGCCGACTTTTGCTTCGGGCTCAATGATTGTATAAGGCATAACTACAGTTCCACTACCGATTTCAACGAATTTGCCAATAATCGCTGTTGGATGTATGATTGTCGGGAAATTTAAATCGGAGAACTGTTCCGCTAATTTTTTCCTTATCTGATTATTCCCTATCGCAAAAATGATATTATTAATATTCAGTTTCTGATTTTCCTCAACAAATTCAGCAGGGCTGAATACTTTTGCATGATTAAAGAATATATTATCCTTTTTATTCGAATCATCATCTATAAATCCGATTATATCAAAATAGTTCATTGATAATATCAGATCAGCAATTACTGCAGCATGACCACCGGTTCCATATATCCAAATTTTTTCCATTTTCTTTCTTTTATTTAATAGTAACTATTAGTTATTTACGTCCTTAATCGATAAGCAGGAAAATATGACTCGTCAATTTTCTGGATTTTGTTTGCATTTAAATATTGTTTGTTTATTCGTTGCAGCTCATTATACATTTTGCTGTCATGTACTCTTTTAACAATAAAATACGGCATAGTCAACGGCGAAAATGATTTTTTAAAGCGAAACAAACTATCATTCTTTTTATATCCACCGCCCAAATGTAATTTTTTGTATCCATGTAAATGGGCCCACTCTATTACTTCAGAAAATAATAAATTATTCGGGCGCATATTCCAATATGTCATCCATGAACCACCTAAATGGTAATGCAAAAATTGATTAAATGCAAAAAATATGCCCATTGCCATATTCTCGCCGCTTTTATTTATAACCGAAAACAATTTTATTTTATCGTTCAGCTCCTCTTTTAAGGACATAAAATATTCCTTGCTGAAATAATAAAAGCTATTCGCATTTAAACGATCCATAGTATGAATGTAAACATTAAGGAACTCTAATAAATTTTTCTCATTGCATTCCAGTTCCACCATTTTTAAATCATTTTTAATGGCTTTATTAATATTCCTTTTGTTTGCTGAAGTAAAACGTCCTTTTATTTCTTCCAACGGGCAGTCTAAATCGATATATACCGTCTCACTCCATTTTATCAATTCCAGTTTGTCATTAATACCTTTATATTCATGATTTCTCAATAAAGGATTTAACCGGATAAATTCATTGACTATTTTTTCCTGCCGGCAAAATTTATCAAATTCTTTAATAAAATCACCTACGTCCAACTCAGGACTACTTGCTAAAAATCCGCTATAACCATAGGGTGATATGATATCAAAATACTCATCGGGTAATTGCGAAAACATATTAAGATCATTTATTCTTCTTTTAAAAAATGGATACATAATATATTTTCCCGGATTTTTAAAATATACAAAACAATACGGAGTTCCTTCCATAATGTGTTTGCAGGTCGCTAAGTACGACGGGGACAAATAAATATCATTAAATGGAATATTTTCATATAATTGTAACCACTCTTTTTTATCCTCCATTTCCAGGATCTTAATAATTGACATATCCTTTCCTATATAAAGATATTTTATAGAGTACTATTTTAAAAATTTTTGGTTTGCTTTATTTTATCAATCTCCTTTTTTAATATTGAGCACACATGATTTATATCTTTTTCCGCCAGATTATTATAAAAAGGTAATGCGATTGTTCTTTCGGAAGTACTTTCGGTGATTGGTAAATCACCGCTTTTATAACCAAAGCTCTCAACATAAAAAGGTTGCAGATGTATCGGAGGAAAATAGTTATTGCTGCCAATTCCCTGATCGATTAAATTAGCCATTATATTATCGCGATCATTTTTACTGAATTCAGGCTCCAGGAGTATCACATACACAAACCAGCTCATTTTCACATTGGGCGCAATATAGGGGATTCGAACACCCTTGATCTCTTTTAATCTTTCATTATACATGCGGGCGACGTTTTCTCTTTTAAGCAGTATTTCCTCAATCCGCTCCAATTGGGCAATGCCCAGCGCACAATTTATATCACTTAAACGATAATTATAACCCAACCTGATATGACTGAGCCATTTACCGTCAACATTCCGGCCCTGATTTCGCATACTTTTACATAAAGAGGCAATGTCGTCATTATTGGTCACGATTATACCGCCTTCGCCTGTTGTTATTTGTTTATTCGGGTAAAATGCAAAGACGCCCACTTCTCCAATCGTTCCAGCTTTTCTCCATGAATTATTGTTTTTTGTGAATTTTAAAGTGTTGTTGTCGGTAAAATGATATTCCGAACCCAAAGATTCGCATGCATCTTCAAAAACTATTAATTTATATTTATCTGCAATTTGTAATATCCGTTCCATATCGCAGGGTTGTCCGAAAACATGTACGGGTAATACCCCCTTTATCCGGTCACCACGTCCTTCTGATTTCGCTTTTAAAATATATTCTTCAATTTTATCCGGATCAATATTCAAAGTATCCGGATCAATATCAACAAATACCGGAATTACTTTTTCAAACAGCAGACAATTGGATGAGGCGATAAAACTAAAAGCGGTTGTGATGACTTGATCTCCGGGTGAAAAACCCATTGATTTGACGCATAAGTGCAGTCCGCTGGTCCCGCTGTTAACGGCAATAGCGTGTTTTGTACCGACAAAAGCCGCAACTTTTTCTTCAAATTCCGGGAGTTTAGGACCTAAACTCAGGCTGGATGATTTTAATACGCTGGTGACATATTTTATTTCCAACTTCGTAATATCAGGTCGTGACAAGTTGATTTTCATTGATTTTCAATTCATATTTAATTATTTGATTCAATACCTTAGTTACAATTAATTAACTGTCTCGTTTAAAAATTAATTCCCCAAATATCCAGTACTGTGATCACATTATCTTATGTTTTACTGATCTATACAAAATCATCATTAATTCCATCTTCTCCATATAAACCTTCACGTAACAGGGCTACTTTGAAAGTTCTGAGCAGAATTTTAAAATCCAACCACAGGGAATAATTTTCAACATACCAGACATCATATTCTATTCTTTTCTCCCAGGTCAATGAATTTCTGCCATTGACCTGTGCCCAGCCTGTAACACCGGGTTTCATCAGCAATCTTTTCCGCTGAACATCATTATAGGCCTTCACCTGATAATCCAGTGTAGGCCTTGGACCGATAAAACTCATATCGCCTTTTGCAATATTAATGATTTGTGGTAATTCATCCAAACTCCAGTTCCTTAAAAAATTACCCAGTTTGGTGATTCTTGAATCATCCTTGCTCAAATTGCGGCCCAAACCAATTTCTTCCGCTTTATCTACCATACTTCTAAATTTATATATTTTAAAAGGCTTTTCATCTTTTCCGATTCTGACCTGTTTAAAAAATACCGGCCCTTTGCTATCAAGTTTGATCAAAATTCCAAAAACAATAAATACCGGCAGTAATAGAATTAACAAGATCAAACCAAAGACGGTATCAAATAAAGATTTGATAAATAAATTCATGCAACCCTCAATTATATCTTTCCCTTTTAAAAATTAAAAATATATTAAAGTTCAAACAAAGCCAGGAAAAATTGTTATTATATAACACATTTTTCAAATCAAGTTGTCTTTAAGACCGTTTTCAAAATTTTCCCGGACTCATTCTTGGGTAAATTGTGGCGAATCTCAATATATTTGGGGTGCTTATAAGCAGGTAATTTTTTCCGTAAATATTCAATAATCTCATCATTTGTAATCACCGTATCGGTTCTGGGTACAATATAGGCTTTTATTGCTTCGCCCAATGTCGGATCGTCAATTCCAATTACAGCGACTTCATGTACCTTGTCAATTTCCAGGAGAGTTTCTTCAACTTCTTTTGCACTCACCCGTTCGCCTCCGACTTTGATCATATCCTTTTTCCTGCCGACAACATATAAAAAACCTTCCTCATCCATTTTACCCAAATCGCCTGTATAATATAAACCATTACGCAGGACTTTTTCAGTTTCTTGCGGGTCGTTCCAGTATCCAACCATCATATTTGATCCACGCGCCACAATTTCTCCGACCTGACCGACAGGCAATTCCTGGCCGCTTTCATCTGCGACAAACAAGTCGACATTTGGAATGGCTTTTCCTATTGATCCCCATTTACGGTCAAGATGTTTAGGATCGAGATAAGATAACCGCGCCGACGCTTCCGTTGCGCCGTACATAATGACTAACTTGGACGGTGCAAAGACATCCGCGACTTCTTTTTGTATTGCGGGCGCCATTGCTCCTCCTGCCTGGGTTAAATACCGGAGAGATTCAAATTTATATTTACGTACATTCGTTCGGTTCAGCAGAATTATAAATGTGGACGGCACACCAGCAAAACCGGTTACTTTGGTTTTATCCATTGTTTTTAAAATAACATTCGGATACGCAAAAGTATTATCAATTACAACTGACCCACCGGCATAAAAGTGCGTATTTAATAGTGATTTCCCATAAATATAATAAAAAGGCAAGATCGTCATAATTCGATCCTGCGATGTTAATTCCAAATAATCGACAATTGATTGCGTATTGCTGACAATATTCAGATGTGTCAGGGTAACACCTTTTGGTTTACCGGTACTGCCCGATGTGTAGACAATTGACGCCAGATCAATATCGATACATCGAATGTCCGGATGTGAACTGTTTCCGTCATTATAAATATCACTCAATCTGATTTGATTACAATGACCGATCTCCTGGTATTCGCCAAGGTCGTCCTGGTCGATAATTACGGTTTTTAAATAAGGCGTCATCTTCACTGCAGGAACAAGATATTTTGAAAATTTTTCATTCGTCAGGATCGCTTTTGCGCCGGAGTCATTTAATAGATAAGTTAAAGAATCCGCAGTTGTTTCAGTATTCAATGCTACCGTTACGGCGCCGACTTTTAAAATCGCATAATATAGTATGATATAATTAAAGGAATTCTCGTAGAGTAATGCGACCCGGTCACCTCTTTTAATTTGAATACTTTTTAAATAGTTTGCTACTTTATTCGCGAGTTCTTCAAGCGCTGCATAGGTCATCCACTCATCATTATACCATACAGCTTCTTTGTCGGGGAATTTGTTCGCGGCATTTTCAAGAAAACTATTTACCTGCATAAGACACCTCATATCTGTTTCGTCTAAAAACTTTTTTTATCTTACCCGTAGGGGGGGCAGTCGTAAATATTCCGTATTTTGTTTTTTTTGACTTATATCAGTAATAACTCTTTGAACCTGCTCTTGCTTTAAATTCAAATTTTGGGCGATATGTTGCACAGAAATGCCGTCCTCAAACGCTTCCCAGATGGAATCCAGCGTTGCAAACGGCAAACGGTAAAAAAATTCCTCCTGTGTTACCTCTCCTGGATAGGTATCGGTCGTTGGGGGACGGCTGATAATATCACGGGGAATATCAAGTTCTTCTGCCAGTTGAAAAATATTTGTCTTATAAAGATGCAAAATGGGTCCCAAATCCGATCCGCCGTCTCCATATTTTACAAAGAATCCAAGTTCATGCTCGTTTTTATTACCGGTGCCGGCAACAACATAATTTCTCAATTCAGCATGATAATAAAGCATGGTCATTCGTAATCTCTGTTTCATGTTTGACGCGGCAACGATTTGCAAATATTCTTTTAATGGAAGTCGCTTCTGAAGAACCAGTCCTTTTTTATCTGCCACTGTACCCCTAAAAATATTTAAACTATCTCCCAGCAGCGGATTGGATTGTAAAGTAATTTTAAAATCCCAGCCTGGTTGGTATTCCGGAAATACTTTTTTTACGGCTTCATCTCTTCTTCGATAAGCGCCCATACCTTCAAGACCGGTGGTCATGTCTTCAACAACCATTTCGATATTTAATTTATCCGCAAGTTCCCGAGCCATTTTCAAACTTTCAGGACTTGAATCCTTCTCAGGCATAGCAATACCCGTAACGCGCTCAGCTCCGATTGCTCTTACACATATGGCAGCCACAACAGATGAATCAATTCCACCGCTTATCCCAATAACCGCGCCTCTTTTTTTTAGTGTATGGATAATCTGGTTTCTGGTCCAGGCAGCTAATTCATCGGCTACCTGTTTTGCATCAAAACTCATACTCTCACCTTTGATATTTTTATCATGTATTATCAGACCATGGCTTTTTCGGTGCGATAATCCAGAACCTTAATGTACTTATCCGTCGGAAGCCATGATAATTGTTTATTAAAAATATATTGATCGGTCAGCATTTCTGTGGTGAGTATTGCGGTTACAGCCATTTCATCTCTTGAAGACACAACCGTATCTGGTTGAAATATTTTTTTCTGAAGTAAATTTACCTTTTCTACGTCAAACAAACCGGTTTCATTCAATTTTTGTTCAGAAAACCAGTTGTCAATCAAATTTTTATTTGACATGAAACTGGCCTTTACCGGCGCCCTGTATGGTTGTTTGTTCCTCTTAATCACTTCGTCGGGCAGTAAACCGGCAAACGCCTTTTTTAACAACCACTTTTCATTTAATATTCTTAACTTAAAATTGGGATGCAACCGATTGGCAAATTCAATTACCCGCTTATCCAAAAACGGATAACGGCCCTCTACGCCATGGCTCATAATCATTCTATCACCCTGGGAGCTCAATAAATATGACGCTAAAAAGATATGGGCCTCCAAAAAGTGGGCCCGCGTAAGAGGATCATAAGGATCGATATAACCGGCAAGCCGGTCTTGCAAATCGTCCACAGGATCATAATCAGAAACATGTTGTAATAAATCGTTTCTTAAAAAACCGCTTAAATAACTTTTATTGCCCCATCGCAATCTGTGAGAATAAAACGGATCATCCGTTTTCAGCAAATCTTTTTGAAAAAAACTCTGCCAAAACTTTAATGTTCGGCTATTGGTTGCGATATAGGGATATATCCTGCTAAAAAGCATCGGTCTTAATGCTGAATCGGGTTGCCGCGCATTAAAGCAGCGAATTTTAGTTTCTTTATAAATATTATAACCGCTGAAAAACTCATCAGCGCCTTCTCCGGTCAACACAACTTTGAAACCGTTTTCTTTAACGAATTTGGACAATTGAAATAACGGCGCCGGCGCCGTTCGCAAAATGGGTTTTTCGGTATGCCAGACAACCTGTTCCAATACGTTACCAATTGATTCATTACTGCAACGAAAAGCGGAATGGTCGGTATTTAAATTTTTTGATACAAGTTGCTGGTAATACGTTTCATCAAAATTGACATCCTCAAAGCCAATGGAGAATGTTCTTAATTTGTTATTATTTTTCAATTTTACAAGCGATGTCGTAATAGAGGAATCCAGACCGCCGCTCAAATAAGCGCCAACCGGAACATCCGCCCTTAATCTGAGCCTGACCGCATCTTCAAGTAAAAAAGATACCTCATCAACAGCCTGCACGGGATCGGTTATATAACCTGTTTCATCAGAGGGATATTCACATTTCCAGTACTGTCGCGTATAACTTTTTTTCTCATTTACCCACATAAAATAGCCCGGTTTCAGTTCAAATATATTTTTAAACATGGATTCCCCGGGCAAAGGAGCCCAAAAAGTAAATGTTTGAATCAGGGCCTGTAAATTAATTTCAGGGGTAACACCAGGCAGAAAAAAAAGTGCTTTGGCTTCGGAAGCAAAAGCAAACTGATCTTTAATTTTACTATAGTATAAGGGACATATTCCGATATGATCGCGAGCCAAAAACAGCGAATGTTTTTTCCTGTCCCAGACAGCAAATGCAAACTGACCGTTAAGATATTTTAATAAATTTTCCCCATAATCTTCATAAAGGTGTAATATAACCTCAACATCTGTGTGGGTTGAAAAAACATGCCCCTTGTTTTCCAATTCTTTGCGAAGCTCTATATAATTAAAAATTTCTCCGTTACATACCAACCACAGTGAACCATCCTCATTGGGAATAGGCTGCTGCCCGCCTTCGAGATCGAAAATACTTAAACGGGCTTGTCCCAATGCCGTAAATTCATCGAAATAAATGCCCTTGCCGTCAGGACCGCGATGATCGAGTATATTTACACATTTTTTAAATGACGGTAAAATATCGGGATTTAATTTTACACAGTCAAAGATTCCTGCAATACCACACATAAAAGCCTTTAAAAATATTAGCTTGCTGTTATCTAATTAATATCATGCAACAAAAATCATGCAAGATTATGATTTTTTGAAGAAATCCCCCTATTTTTCAACGGCCACTATATTATTTTTTTTTATTTTGAATAAATTGAACAAGTTGGATTACGGAATCTAAATTTTCAGGTATCAGTTCATCATCATTAACCTGAATATTAAAAGTTTCTTCAACAAAAGAAACCAATTCCAATACCCCTGTTGAATCAATAATACCACTGTTTAAAAATGATTCATTGTCTTTCAAGACTCGGGAGTTATCATTAAACATAAAATTCTTAAAAATAAAGCTGCGTATTTGTTCTTTTTCAATCATTTTCTGCTATCCATCCCTTGTTAACAACCATTCAATTTAACTTCATAATATTTTTTATATTTAATACCCGTGATTTTACATTAAGATCTATCTAATAATGGCACGGCCCTCTTCAATAATCTCTTCGAGCTTGTGTTTAAAACCGTTTAAATTCTTTTCCTGTGCCGAAGCAACTCTGATAATGTTGTTTATTTTACCTTTGAATTCTCTTAAATTAAATTTATTAGTTGATTTACTTTTTAACACATAAAGATTCTCATTAACATTTTCCATGCATTCCTCGGAATCTTCCCAGAGTTCTTCAATAATTTTTTCACCAAACCGTAAGCCCGTATAATTTATTTTGATTTCCTGTGAAGAGCCATTTCCGGATAACATAATCAACTCTTTAGCAATATCATTAATTTTAATCAGCTCACCCATCTTGAGCAGGAATGTTTGTCCGCCTTCTCCAAGCACAGCCGCCTGCAATACCAGTTGCACGGCTTCCGGTATGGACATAAAATATCTTTTCACATCCGGATGCGTAACAGTGACCGGCCCGCCTTTACTGATTTGCTCCTGGAAGAGCCGAATTACACTTCCACTGCTCCCGATCACATTACCAAAACGGACAGCTAAACATCTGGTTTTGTTAATATTATCAGAACCCTGGACCAGTTGTTCCGCGATACGTTTTGTCATCCCCATAAAACTCACCGGATTGACTGCCTTGTCGGTTGAAATAAAAACAAATTTCTTGGTCCCGTGCAGTATTGACACATCGAGAACATTCTTTGTCCCCATCACATTATTTTTTACAGCCTGACTCGGATGTAATTCCATCATTGGTACATGCTTATAAGCGGCGGCATGAAAAACAATATGGGGCTTATGATTATTAAACACATTATCCGTTTCAATAAAATCGGTAATATCGGCCAGGGCTAACGAGTATTCCAGATCCTGAAATTTTTCAATTAATTCACGTTCCAGATAAAACAAGCCATTTTCGGAACGGTCAAACGCGATTAATCTTTCAGGATTAAGCCTTGCGATTTGACGACACAGTTCCGAGCCGATAGAGCCTGCCGCTCCGGTTATCAGGACCCGTTTTCCCTCTATATATTTTTGTATTTTCTCAAATTCAATATTGATTTGTTCTCTGCCGATTAAATCCTCAATTTTGATCTGTCGTATTCTGTCGACAATCGTCTTTTGATCTAATGGACCTTCATGTTTGTTTATTATTCTAAAAGGTATATTTGACAAACGACATAGTTTGACAATTTCCCGCATTACCTCGCCTTTGGCGTAGGAAAAAGCGATTATAATTTCATCAACTTTCAAAGTCTCTACAATATGTGGAATACTTTTTCGTGTTCCCTGTACCTTGACCCCTAATACTGTACGATTTACTTTGGCCGGGTTATCGTCCACCAACGCAACGGGAGTATACCCCATCTCCCAATTTGATTTCATTTCTTTGATCAATCGTTTCCCGATTGAACCAGCCCCGACGATCAACACGCGTTTTACTTTATCAGATTTTTTAACGATAAGCTCGTTAATCAGACGTTGCGAAAACCGTGTAAATCCGGTTAGGATTGTTATAACCAACCAATCGACTATATATAAAGTAACCGGTATACTTTTTATATTAAAAATAAAATAAATAATTAGTGCTATGATTACTGAACTCAGGGTCACCGACTTTCCTATGGCAACCATATCAGATATACTTGCATCCCTCCATTGACCGCTAAAAACCTGAAAGACAAAAAATATTGTTATTCTGACAACGAGAACAACAGGCAGGGTTATCTGGATTATGCGAAAACTTTCGGGTGGCAATTTGCCATAATACGTAACTAAAAACGCTATAATATAAGAAGCGCAAAATAAAACAATATTTATGAATAAATCTTGTAATAATCTTTTATTCTTGAAGATATTTTCTGTCATTTTTTGGTTCCTACCGATAGAATATCGAGGCTTTATTTATCAGGTCTTAATTTTTTTATGTGAATCGATTTTCGCTTTTCGGGTTTTCACCGGACTTTTTCGTTCCATTTTTTTGGAAAAGTACGAATAATAATTAGAGTAACCTTCCTGTTGAGCATTGACATAATTCACTACCATACCGATAATTTTACTTTTAGCCTGGATCAGCAATCCCTTGGCCTTTAAAATATCTTTTTGAGAATTTATACCCGCTCTTAAAACCAAAATTACATCGTCCACAAAATTACTAATTATTCCGGCATCCGTGACAACATTAATAGGTGGTGTATCTATAAATATCATATCATAGTTTTCTTTCAATTCCATAAGTATATTTTTCATAGCACGGGTGCCAAGTATTTCAGCAGGATATGTTAATATCTCACCACATGGCAGAAAATCCAAATTGTCAACAAATGTCGGGTATATTGTGTTTTTTAAATTATACTCTTCACTATAATCATGATAACTTTTTCCATTATCTCTGTTGATTATATTTTTATCAAATGTAAAGCCGGGCTTTTGTATCTCATCGGCAATGTCAAATATCTCGGGGACTCCGATAATGTCTTTTAATTCCTTTTCCACTTCAGATGAGGAACCGGTATACGTCGGCCCTTTTATGGGTTTATATGTTTTGATCAAATTGGACAAGCCCGGTTCGGGAGTACTGTCAAACAAAAAATGTAAAACCGGCTTTCGTAAATCCGCATCGATGATTAGAGTTTTTAAACCCATTTGCGCTGTTATTACACTTAAATTTGCAGCGATAAAGGACTTGCCTTCATTGGGATTCCCGCTTGTTATTAAAATCACTTTGGATCCCGAATTAAATTCTGAAATATTCAGGTTCGTTCTTAAAGTACGAAAAGCTTCCGCCTCTGCCGATTGCGGTTTTTGAAAAGTAATTAAATCCTTACTTGATTGTTTGGGTAACCTTTTCAGCATTCTTGATAATTTTCTGAAAAACATTACTCCTTTTTTAATTTTAATTTTTGGTATAGTCCCGATAACTTTTATACCGGATATACGTTCGGCATCTTCAGCTCTTTTTACATTTTCATCCATAAATTCAATCAACAGGGACAAACCGATTCCGCTGGAGAGACCAAGAATTAAACCGACAAGCAGGTTTAAAATCTTTTTTGGTTTTATAGGATTATCCGGTAAAACTGCGTAATCAATTATTCTTATATTTCCGGCAATTTCTGCCTGGGCAATTTTCGTTTCTTCCCTTTTTGAAAGAAGCATGGTATAAATTTCTTCATTTACTGCTTTCTCTCGCATTAATTGTGCCAGTCTTAATTCTTTGGAAGGCATTGTGTTAAGAGCGCTTTCATAATTTGAGATGACTGAACTCAATGCTGTTTTTTGGGCTTCCAGAGTTTTTATCTCTATCTCCAGTGAAATGGATTCTTCAACAAACCTTTGTATTTGTGATAATGGATCAATCGGTGTTTCTCCCGATGCAATCTTTAAACTCTCTTCCAGAAGATTCTTTTTGGTCTCCTCAATCTGCTCTTTTAAAGAGACCATTTGTGGATGATTATCGGAATATTCCTGAACCTTCAAAGTTGTATATTGATTCTGTAATTCAATCAGTTTATCTCTCAAATTTTGCGCTCTGAGTGATGTTGTTTTGGTAACTGAAGGTACAAGCCCTTTTCTTTCCTCCTCCAATCGTCCCTGAATATTGGATAATCTTTCCTTGGCCGCATCCAGACTTGTTATTGTTTGATTTAAAAGATTTTCAGCTTCCGTTATACGACGTAAAACTTCCTGAGCCTGCTGATTTACTTCTGTAACCTTATTTTCTTCTTTATATAGTTTGAGATTGTATTCCGCACGGTCCAATTGTTCCTTATAGGTTATTAATTGTTTATCAATAATCGACCGCACATTTATCGCTTCTTTTCCAACGATTTCTAAATTTCTTTGTATGAGAATATCTGTAATGGAATTCGCAATATATTTTGCGGATATTGGTGATGTCGCTTCAACTTTTATTTCTATCACATCCGAACCGGTTATGGAATTGGCTGAAATACCCTCATTTATTTTCTCTACTATGTATTGAAATTTGTTAAAATCGGCCTCTCGATTTGATGGAATTATAAAAGTTGATAATATACTATCGGGCAGATTCATGGCGACATCCAGGGCCAAAGAACGGCTTTCAATTTCTTCTATTTGATTGATGACAATATTTTCAGAAGCTTTACCATAGGTCTCGGTAATTGACTTGCTTCCTTTATATTGATCATAAACAATTTTTGTGCTTGCCTGGTAAACCGGTACAGTTTTTTTGTTCAGCCAGTAAATCGGCACTAAAAAAACAACAAGACAAAGGAATACAATCCATTTCTTGCGATAAAAAACATAAATGATTTTTTTAATATCTAATTCATTTGTATTCATATTAAAACCATATTTAATACATTAAATACTATTTTAATCACGTCGCCAATACCACCACACCTGTGCAACTATTGCCAATTGTGATACAACCCGAATGACTGTCTGCCATTTGTACCAAGTATTTTTTCCTACCATCACAACGTCGCCGGGTTGTAATATCGGCAATAATTTTGTATAATCTTCATTTTCCAACATTCTTTTTAAATCAATTTTCGTGACGCTCTTGATATTTTTGCTTCCGCTTTTATATTTTGAAATATTAATATTGGTTGCTTTAATGTCCTTAACTGTAAAGCGCAACAACCCTCTCGTTATTTTTACATCTTTTAAATTTGAAAACTCTGTTGGTCCCCCCGCTTTTGATATTAATTCCAATACATCCGTTTTATCAGGCACAAGGTATTCTCCGGGCCTGGCAACTTCCCCCCAGATATGTACTGAAAATTGTAATTTTCCATCTTCTCCAATAATATATTGATCCTTTTGTATAATATCCTGCGCAAAAAGGAGTGAATCAATTGAAGTAACTATAATTAATAAACAAAATATTTTTTTCAAAATTCCCTCGCAATATTTTTTTTT
>JAFGSB010000113.1 GCA_016934825.1 Candidatus Zhuqueibacterota bacterium | reverse complement strand
ATTGATATTATTGTGGTGATAATTATAAAACAATTAGGGGAGCTATTTCATTTTTATTTTTTCCTACTTTTTAACATAATGTCTACAGTTCGTTACCTTTACATAAAGATCATTTTATATCCGCATCGTACTCGATCTTTTGACCGGGCACCAAACGGTCACATTCGATGGTAAGTTTGGGATTTTTTCCTCCGGCTTGAACGTGAAACAGGCGTGATTCACCGGCCTGAAGATATTTCAATGATTCGGTTGACCGAACGCCGTTCACGGTGACAAAGGCATCGTAATAGATCGGCGCCACGCCTGTATTTTGCACAGTTACTATAGCGCTATTATCAGACGTTTTAAAATCGGTTACTTTAAATTTATACCCGCAATCCATACTATGTTGACGGAGCCGGTCGATGGTGATCCAGCGCAGCCATTGTTCACAAATCATAAAAGTTATGCCAAACCGCCGGGACTCTTTGGTCCAATTTGAATCTACATAATCAGAGCGTTCTTGATTGGGAAACAGAATCTCTCCCCCTGCCGGCGATTCCTCATATCGCTTGAGTCCGAAAAATTCCCAGCCCTCATAATTATAACCGGGTTTCCAGGCCAAATGAAATGAATCATCAAAAATGCCAAATTTAATATTGAGCAAGTCCGGTTGGCCTGCAAAAGGTGAACGTGCTTCAGGATGGGCATCTTGCGAAATCATCCAGGGTGTTTCCTGGAACAGCGTATCAAGATGACGGAAATATTTTGCCTGGAAATCTAAACCGGGAAAATTTTTGCCGGGGATTTCTTCAGGGTCATAAATGTGGTATTCGGACCATAAACCAAAACCCGTTTCGAGGAATGCCAGGCGGGGATCATGATCATATTTTTCAGCAAATTTTTGATAAAATTCCAGAAAAAAGCGCTGGTATTCGGGATGAGACCAGTCCGGGAAACCGGTATCGCGATTCTCACTTTTTGCTACGATATTTTTATAATCGGGAAGCGCTTTAATGTAATCCGGTACTGAGGATTCCCGACCGGGATAGGTATCCCAAAAACGTAAAATACTCTGATGGCTGCGGCTGGCTGCCGAATTTAATTTCTGCTCGACGACTGTCCAATCAAAGACGCCCTTTTCTTTGACAACATCATTATAACGCATGTATGAGTATTCCATCTGGATTGCATCGGTATCTTTCTTATTTAGTTGTTCCCATAAAACAATCCCTGTCATCGGCTGTACATGGGTTATTTGACTTTGTAATGGTACAGTTTGGAATTCATTTTTACCTGGTGTTTCATCTTGAGTAAAACCGGAACCTGTGAAGATAAGAATACCAGCGACAAAAAAAGCTATCGAAAAATATGACTTTTTCATAAAATTAATCTTTCGTTCTTTGTGTCAACACGTTCTATTTAGCTGCCTGGGCAGCGGCTCCGGCCCCGTTTACCATACCCGTTTGAGTATCAATATAGAGCATGGCAATACCGCCAATATTACTGGGAGTCATTCTGACTTTATGTCCCCTCCCGACCAGATCATCCCGGGTTTCCTGCCCGATGCTCTCGTGCAGGCGCAAACTGCCTAATCTGGGCGGATCCTGGCCGAATGAACCGATAAAATGATTTGTTGAAAAACGCGGGGCTTTCATAGCATTATCAAGGTCCATTCCGAAATCGATAACATCGAGAATAATCTGAAGGGCCGCCTGGTCCTGCATATCGCCGCCGGCGACACTGATGGCGAGAAACGGTTTGCCATCCTTCATCACCAGGGTTGGGGTCAGTGATGTGCGGGGACGCTTTCCCGGACCGATGCCATTGGGATGACCGCGCCAGGTATTGTTAATAATCAATCGTGTACCATGGGTAACGCCTGTGTGTCCGCCGGATCCGGCGTTGCTGCTCAGACCGCTTGGGGTAGTCACCACCACATTACCCCATTTGTCTGCCGCAACACAGGTGGTTGTGCCCCCTTCATTGGGAAACACTTTACCACCGCCCTCCAACAGCGCTTTCATATTCCAGGGATCGCCGGGACGTAATTCCTGTGACGCTTTATTCATATCGATAAGCTGTCTGCGCAACCTTGTATACTCATCTGACAATAATTGTTTCAGAGGCACATCTGCAAACAGCGGGTCCCCGTAGTATTCATCACGATCCGCCAATGCCAGTTTCATGGATTCTGTAACGACATGAATATAGTCCGGTGAGAGAAAACCCATGTTTTTAAGGTTATACCCCTCCAGCAGGCGCAGAGTCTGGCTCAGATACGGGCCCTGGGTCCATGTATCACATTTTAATACTTTATATCCACGGTAGGATATTTCCACCGGGTCTTCTATCCGGGTTACATGTTCCGCCAGGTCCCGTTTGCGCAGAAATCCTCCACGTTCGATATACCAGGCGACCAAATCATCGGCAATATCGCCGCGGTAAAAGCGGTCGGAAACGGCCTGTAATTTCTCTTCCCGGCTACCGGTTGCTTTTTGTTCGGCCTCAATGAGTTTACGTATGGTTACCGCAAGATCTGCATACCAACTGCGGCCCTCTCCGGCAATATTTGTCATCCATTTATCAATGCTTTTACCGCTAATTCCATCGATCCATTCTCCTGATCCGGTATCCCTGTATTCATTGGGGCCCCCGGCATCCAAAATTTTTAGTACCGGACCTGCGGTTTGTTCAAAGGTCAAGTTACCATATAATTTCAGAGCCGTCACGCACAGATCGATCACCGCCGGAACCGCAGCCGAGCGAATATTGCTTCCGGGAATCCTATGACGATAATACCATTCGATGGCGCTGGTATCTTTTGGCGCTGCGCCCTGACCGGAAAGTACTTTTACTTCTTTTTTCTCCGCATCATAAATAATCAGCGGTACTTCTCCTCCAATACAAAAAGCGCCGATATGTTTTACGCTCAGAACCAATAAAGAGGATACAGCCGCATCTGCCGCATTACCGCCCAAATTGAACATTTTAACTCCCGCGGCTACAGCTTCCTTCTTTCCGGCGGCAATTATACCGTTCTTTCCGGAATCTCTCCGCCCGATTTCATCCTGCCCTAAAAGGGATCCGAAAAATAGAAATACTATTAAAATACTTGTTGTTGCGCTAAACTTTTTCATAATTAATTTCCCTCTTATCATTGTTAGTCATCGAAGCATTCGGGACATTTGATAATATTAACAAGAAAATCCCGCTGCCCGGGTACCATAATCCATTTTGATGTCGGTAAAAAGTAACGGTATTTTACCGAGAAATGCAAGAAAAAATATTTTGTTTTTTCGCCGGAAGGTTTCATTTTTTTATACTATTAATTTCGTTGGAAATAGTTTAGGTGCAAAGGCAAGATTCACCGTTTTACTCGAAAGGGCAGAGTGCAGATCTTACACGGCGCAAGGTGAGGTGACCTTGAGCCATCGTGAGAACTGTTTTTGCCACGGATTAACACTGATTTACACGGATATAAATAATGGCGGAGGCGGAACTTTTGCGGGATGTAAAGGGCTATGCCCACCCGGTTTTATGCAAGTAAAATCGCTTAATATTATTGCCGGACAGGATGTCCTGCTTTATTGACCGTCCTGGATCGAAGTTATAGATCCGACGCAGGAGGAAAGGATTTCCAGGGCGAGTTGAACAGTATGTCATTTCGACGAGCACAGCGAGGAGAAATCTTGCCGCTTTAGTATGGAGACCTTGCGCTACCATATTAAGATTTCTCGCTTCGCTCGAAATGACAGAGCGTAGAACAACCGGGTTTTCCGGTTCCGGGCGGGATATGAATCCCTTGTTCATCCTGGGTACGAGGTGAGGTGACCTTGAGCCAATGTGAGAGCTGATTTTGCCACGGATTAACACTGATTTACACGGATATAAATAAAGGCGGGTCCGGAACTTTTGCGGGATGTATAGGGTAATGACCACCCGGTTTTATACAAGTAAAATCGCTTAATATTATTGCCGGACAGGATGTCCTGATTTATTGGCGGCCCTGGAAAGGATTTCCAGGGTGAGCTGTAGGTACAAAAGCAAGATTTCTCGCTTCGCTCGAAATGACAGAGCAGAGGACGTCCGGGTTTTCCGGTTCCGGGCGGGATATGAATCCCTTGTTCATCCTGGGTACGAGGTGAGGTGACCTTGAACCATCGTTAGAGCTGGTTTTGCCACGGATTAACACTGATTTACACGGATATAAATAATGGCGGAGGTGGGAATTTTTGCGGGATGTATAGGGCAATGCCCCCGTTTTTTACAAGTAAAATCGCTTAATATTATTGCAGGACAGGATGTCCTGCCTTATTGACCGCCCCGGAAAGGATTTCCAGGGCGAGCTGAATGTTTATGAACCAAACAGTTTTTTGAAAAATGACTTTTTCCCCGTTGGGGTCGTAGTTGATTTTATTGCTTTTTGTTTAACTTTGAATTTTGGATTGTTTTTAATTTTATATGTTTTCTCGAATTTGACCCTTGATATAATACTTGTGTTCTCAAGGTATTTAACAACTCTTGATATTGTCCTGCCATCATTAACTTCAATCATTTTTTTTAAATCTTTTTGAAGAACATATTCATTATTGTTTAAAAGATATTTAAGTTTTTTTACTATTTTTAGCATTAGAAACGCATTTTCTATACTATCCTTGTAGTATTCTAATTGTGGCATTTCATTTATGAATTGGCGATAAATATTTAATTCTTCAACTTTTTCAAATATTGGCAGGTAATCACATGCACTTTCAATCGCAGGCATAGATAATCCAATGTTCCCATCCCATTTTTGTTTTGACAATGATTCATCCCATTTTATCACTTCTTCTATAAAAGGTAGACTCTTTTTGCATTTTTCAAGCATTTGTTCAAATTTTTTTCTACTTCGTAATTCTCGAATTTCATTAAGTAGCGTAAAATAGAGTTCGATTTGTTTTCCTCTTGGCAGGCTTTTCACTTGTGCTCGAAACACATTAATTAATTCTCCCTCAGGTTCAGGTAATACTTTTACCGTTTTCGAAATGGGGGTTGGCGCTGGGGAAATATTTCCTGATTCTTTATAAGTATTTAATATCTTATCTTTCTGAGATCTGTTGTGATTGATTAATAACACTTCAACATCAAAATAAAGATTTTCTGAAAGATGTTTATGCCATTTAATTTGATTAGGTTTAAGTTTGTCATTCTCGCTTTTAACTTCCGAAAAGAATAGGAAATTATCATTATAAACTATAAGATCGGGAAGTCCTGATCTATACTCTTTTATATCGCTAATAGTTCTTTTAAGAATGCCTAAAACCTGGGATGGTTTACAAGTCTTGAATGGGATAAGTAATTCATCAATAGTATATTTTTTCCAGTCCTCAACTAATCTGCATGTTTTGCCGAAATGAGATTTGTACGAATTTTGAAGAAAGTTGACCAAATTCCCCTTTGATAATTGTTGAAGATGTTTTTCTATTAAACCTTTACGTCTCTCGTAGAAATCAGTTTCAAAGAGATCAGATGGCATTCCATTCATGCTAATAAATTGATTAAACATATCTTGAAATATTCTGTCATTTGGTTCTGGCTGCACTAATTCATTACCGCTTTTATATGAAACTGCCCCTTTTATTTTAGCAAAAATGATGTCCCAAAATATCAAACTTAAAATAATCCACCAAAATTGGTTTTCAGTCCAAATGGCATTATACCCTTTTTTGTTATAGAATTTAATTGCTGCTTCTTCAGGAAGTATGTTCTCACCTTCGAAATTATATTTTGCTTTTTTAGATTTTGAACTATATACTTTTTGAAGCTGAATATTGTCCACAATAATCATTTTTTTCAACCTTATTTTGTATTCTACAGTTTATAAACATCCATATAAATCAAGCTTGATTATCATTCTAACTAAAAATGGTGATAAGCCTTTGCAAAAATGAGGAGCACATACAATTTATTACCGCCTGTAGTTATGCTTGCTTCAGATTTTCCGGTACGAAATATCACTATTGCAGTCGGCTTAATTAGATTGTTAGGTGCTGATTTCTACTTTATTATTTTTATTTCTTTAATTGTCCGAAAAATCTGTGTATGATATGAATAAACTTTCTTAAGCTTTATCTTATATGCATGTCTTCTTTGTAATTTTGCGGCTAATTTATCATCACAATAAATCTTAAGCTTTTTGCCAATATTAGTTCCTTCGCAAATCTCTGTGGATATTTCCCATTGCTTGTTAACTGGCGTTTTCAGAAAAACATGAATATGGATTTCTTCCTTTTCCCTTAAAGAATTATAATTTACTTCAGGTCCATCATATTTACGCTTTCCAACTTTTAGACCTTTAATTGCAATACTATCATCCGAAATTGTAAATTGTTTGCCAGCTTTCGCAAGTTTATCTGCAACTTTATTTTGTTTTCTTGGCTTATATTCAATAAATACAATACTGTGAGCGATATTTGAAAGTTTTTTTCCTTTTTTTATCTAACTTATCTAAGAGGTCATGATTTTTAATTGCCTTACCTTCATGGTTACACCATTTATTTTTTCTCCATTCCTGGATTTTGAAAGGGTTAGTCCCATCATTATCATTCAATCTAAATCTATCAGTTATAAATATTATTGTGTTTATGTTTGAAAGTCTTTCACCTTCTCTTTCATAAAGCTCAATGATGTATTCCATCCCAGATATTAGCGCTTCAAGTTCAAGTCTTTCAATGTTTGCTCCTTCATATCTACCATATGATTCTCTTATACTTTCTAAACCAACAGAATCTGGGAATACAATTTCGAAGTCAATGCCACCAGTATTTTTAGAATCATAGTTCATTGAACCATCACATTTAATATATAATGCGTATGGATTCATTACTTGTATCCTAAATAAAAGTACCTTACATATTATATCTACCAAATACTAAAAATCCCTTTTTCTTCATATAGATAGTTTTTTTGTATTAGAAGAAAATTGGTTTTGATTATATAAAGGGTATTTACTTAACAGTAGCCAAAACAAATCAAAACCAGTTTAAAATTTTACAGCATATAAATATACAAAAAATTCCCGCCGCCCCGGTAACTTTTCCCATATCGGATGTCGGTAAAAGTAACGATATTTTACTTAGAAATGCAAGAAAAAATATTGTTTTTTTCTTCGCTACAATCCTCTTTTGTTAATTATTTTTGTTGCGGAAGCGGATCAGTTAAAAAGGCAGGATTTCTTAACGCGTTATTTTATCTCTTGGGGATATCCGAGTTTTGTTTTTGCCGGGTTAGCTACCAACCTGGGTGTTAAGATTCTAGCCGATCAAGTACTTTTTCAATTTTTGTTTGCAGGAAAGGGATGTCATTTTTTGCTGTAAGCCACACCTGCTCTACATCCAGGCCAAAGTAATTGTGTATGAGTTTATCACGCATTCCGGCCATATCTTTCCATGGAACATAACCATGATCTCTACGAATTTTCTGAGAGATGTGCTTTGCAGCTTCACCAACGATTTCCAGTTGCCGAATTACGCCATCTTGTACCAGGTAATTGCTGTTAAATTCCTCTTCATTGATCCCCTGCAAGTATTCTTTTATTCGAAGTATTGCATCAAGGATATGCCGAAGATAAACCACATCAGAGGGAATCATAAATCACCTGAAAATCATTGAGAATATTATCTCGTATGTATGGACTGATAGCGGCTTCTGTAAGTAAATCAACTTTCCGCCCTAATGTTTCCGAAAAGATACGTTCTAATCTTACCAGAGCTAACAAACTCTTTCGTTTTGAAAATCTGACCAAAAGGTCAATGTCACTTTGTTCTGTTGCTTCGCCTCGTGCAACAGAACCAAAAACACCAAGCATAGCAACATCATTCTCGCGACATATTTTTGTCAGTTTTTCTGTATCCAAACTAAATCTGTTCATTTCTATCGCAATTCACTTTCATCATACTTGAAATAATCGAAAATCCAATTTTATCTAATAAGAATAGTAATTAGAGATCACATTTCAGGTTCGAGAAGGGCGGCAACCACAATTTTTACATTTAGCGATTTTTTCCCCGCCGCTCGGGCTCCTTATTGAATGTTTATAAAAGTAAGAAAATTATGGAGAAAAATGCAAGAAAAATTTAACATGCTCGCCGCTACAATCCCATTTTATTAATCTATACTTTGGAAGCAGTTCAGGTATAAAAGCAAGATTTACCGCTTCGCTCGAAATGACAGTGTACAGAGCATACCGGGTGCGAAGTGAGGAGACCTTGAGCCATCGTGAGAGCTGGTTTTGCCACGGATTAACACTGATTTACACGGATATAAATAATGACGGAGGCGGAACTTTTGCGGGATGTAAAGGGCAAGGTCCAGCCGGTTTTATGCAAGTAAAATCGCTTAATATTATTGCCGGACAGGATGTCCTGCTTTTTTGACCGCCCCGGAAAGGATTTCCAGGGCGAGCTGTAGGTACAAAAGCAAGATTTCTCGCTTCGCTCGAAATGACAGAGCGTAGAACGTCCGGGTTTTCCGGTTCCGGGTGGATTATGAAACCCGCGTTCATCCGGAGCGCAGGGTAAGGCGCCCTTGTGCACTTTGTGGGGGTAAATCGCTGTGGTCGGAGCTTCCGCGGAACATTAGCAGCCAGATTTTTCTTGACAATTTATTTTAATCTGATATATTTATCAAGTTATACGGTGGGATAACTCTTTATATTCCAACCGGCCGGTTATTCAAGAAAGCTCCCATACTACTCCGTTATCCCTCCTTTCAGAATTGAAAAAAACCTGATTTTTGTAATGTTTTCTTTGTAATTCTGTTCGTATTCTTTTATTCGTTACTCCTGTTTGAGAGCGCTTACTGAGCGGAGTGTTTAAATTATATTCAAAAGTTAACTTTTAATTTGGAATTGTCCCGAATCTGTAGAATGTCCGGTTATATAATTTGATTTTATTATGGGAGAACATCATGAAGGAACTCATAAAATTTACCCTGAACGGGAAACCGGTCGAGCTCGAGCAGGACAGCGACCGAATGCTCCTGTGGGTTTTACGTACCGATCTGGGTCTCACGGGTACCAAATACGGCTGCGGCGAAGGCTACTGCGGCGCCTGCACGGTCCTGGTTAATGATGAAGCTGTCCGGTCCTGCCAGACATCTTTGAAGGATATACAAAACAAATCGGTTGTGACGATCGAGGGATTGGAAAAAAACGGTGAACTGCATCCCCTGCAGAAAGTCTTTATGGAAAACGATGCCCTGCAGTGCGGGTACTGCACGCCGGGTATGATCCTGAAAGCCCTGGCTCTGCTGAAAAAGAATCCCAACCCGACAAAACAACAAATCATTGAAGGGATGGAAGAAAACCTGTGCCGGTGCGGAGCGCACAAACGCATTGTCGAGGCGATCCGTATTGCCGCCAAAGAAATGGGAGGGTTCTGAAATGAAAAAAGATAATTTTCTGGACCTTGATTTCACCGATCACCTGACGGGACCCGGTATAAAAAGACGGGATTTTCTCAAAACCCTCGGCGGCGGTATCTTTATCCTGATGACGATCGCCGAAGATACATTATTGGCCCAGCGCCGGCCACTGCCGACCGATTTCAACGCGTTTCTGCGTATCGGCGAGGATGGACGGGTGGCCTGCTTTACCGGAAAAATTGAAATGGGACAGGGCGTGATCACATCGCTGGCCCAGATGCTGGCCGACGAACTGGATGTCGCCCTGGAATCGGTTGATATGGTCATGGGTGACACAGACCTTTGTCCGTGGGATATGGGTACATTTGGTTCAATGTCCACGCGTTTTTTCGGACCGCCCCTGCGCGCCGCCGGCGCAGAAGGGAGACAGGTATTGCTTGAATTAGCGGCCGAACGTCTGAACCTGCCGGTCGACCGGCTGGCAACTGAAAACGGGGTTGTTTACAGTATGGCCGACAGGGAAAAGAAGGTCACCTATGCGCAACTGACCAAAGGTAAAAAAATCGCCCGACATGCTTCCGGTGAAGTGCCGATCAAGAAACCGGAACAATTTAAAATTATGAACCGGCCGGTACTGCACCGGGACGCCCGTGAGAAAGTAACCGGACGAGCCAAATATGCGGGTGATATTCAACTGCCGGGAATGCTTTACGCCCGGATACTTCGTCCCCCTTCACATGATTCGAAGCGGATTTCGGTTGACCTGTCCGAAGCGAAAAAAATGGAAGGTGTTCAGGTGGTAGAGGATGGCGATCTGGTCGCCGTTCTTCACCGGTACCCGGATATGGCCGAAAAAGCTCTCAACAGCATCAAGGCCGAGTATGATACCCCGGAATCCGAATTGAACGAGAAAACCATTTTCGATCATTTACTGAAAGTGGCCCCGGAAGGCGAAGTGGTCGATGAGAAAGGGGACCTGAATAAAGGGAGAAAAGAGGCCGCGACAATTATCGAAAACACCTATCTGGACGGGTACAAAGCCCATGCCCCTATCGAACCCCATACCGCCGTCGTCCATGTCGAGGGGAACAAAGCCACGGTTTGGCCCTCATCGCAGACTCCGTTCGGCGCCAAGGATGAAGTTGCCGAGGTTGTGGGTATCCCCGCTGAAAATGTGCATGTTATTTCGCCGTTTGTCGGCGGCGGTTTCGGGGGCAAATCGAGAAATTTGCAGGTGAGCGAGGCCGCCCGTTTGTCAAAGCTGACCGGCAAACCGGTCCAGGTTGCCTGGACGCGCGCCGAGGAATTTTTCTACGATTCGTTCCGGCCCGCGGCCATTGTAAAAATCAAATCCGGAATAGACGGAAACGGCGGCATGAATTATTGGGATTATCATGTTTATTTTGCCGGAGAACGCGGCTCACAGCATTTCTATTCCATCCCGAACTCGAGCACGATCGCGCACAGTTCCGGATGGGGCGGCGGACCCGGAACCCATCCGTTCGCCACCGGAGCCTGGCGCGCGCCCGGCAATAATACGAATACCTTTGCCAGGGAATCACAGATCGACATCATGGCTGCCGCCGCCGGTATGGATCCGGTGGAATTCCGGCTGAAAAACCTGACCGATGAAAAATTCCGCAACCTGTTAAAAGCCGCCTCTGAAAAATTCAACTGGAAACCGGCCAAAGCCCCAAGCGGACACGGTTACGGCGTAGCCTGCGGCATCGACGCCGGGACATCCGTTGTCACAATGGCCGAAGTGGCCGTCGACAAAAAAACGGGAAAAGTAACGGTAAAACGCGTGGTGAGCGCCCAGGATATGGGACTGTCAATCAACCCGCAGGGCGCCGCCATTCAAATGGAAGGCTGCACCACCATGGGCCTGGGTTATGCGCTGGCGGAAGATATACATTTCAAGGGCGGCCAGGTCCTCGATCTCAATTTTGACACGTATGAGATCCCGCGTTTTTCCTGGCTGCCGGAAATCGAGACGGTCATCATCGACGCCAAAAATGAAAAACCGCAGGGCGGCGGCGAACCGGCCATCATCACCATGGGCGCGGTCATCGCCAACGCCATTTACGATGCTGTCGGGGTGAGGTTGCTGCAAATGCCCCTGACGGCGGACAGTATACTGGAGGAACTGCGGAAGATGTGATCTGTTTATTAAATGTGCGCCGCGCATCAAAATGCGTCGCAGATTGATCTGACTTTCTGGCCTATTGAAGACAGGTGGATAGGGAATAGCATCGCGTAAGTTGGACGTAAAAGAAGCATTATGTATTCTTGATTCCTAATTTACAGGAACAAAAAAAATATAAAAACGTATAAAAAATAGAAAAAAGTCTTTACT
>JAFGSB010000112.1 GCA_016934825.1 Candidatus Zhuqueibacterota bacterium | reverse complement strand
CTCGTTCATTGCCAGACCCAAAACCCCGTCAACACTGTCCGCTGTGGCTTTGGCGTTGAAGGTCGCCACAAATACTCCGGTCTGCGGGTCGATGGCCGTATTGACAAAATCTTCCGATTGCGATATAGCAAAGTCAGTCATTTTCACTACACCTACATTGCCACCCCAGGGAAACCCAAAGGACATTTTCACTGAACGGTATTTTAATGTGTCGATAACTCCAAGGTCGGGATAAAATGCAAAATTCTTCCCGATCGCCACTTCCTCTCCACCTTCCGGTGTTACCCATACACTAAAAGTTTGTGCCGGAATGTTGAACAGTACTTTTACCGCAAATGTCTGATCGGCAACATACGTAACTGCTGAATCGGCTGTAAAACTTGAACCATCATTGGCCGTGATGTATCCTTCATTATTGAACAGCACTTTACAACTGTAATCTCCATAACTGTCCGGCTCATCTTTTGAAAATCCCAATACACCGTCTACGCTGTCCGCTGTTGCTTTGGCGTTAAAAGTCGCAACAAACACTCCGGTCTGCGCTTCAAAAGGATAATTTTGAAATTCTTCATTTACTTCTTGTGAAAATACACTGCAAGGTAACACCAGCAGTGTAATAACAAAAAGAAATAGAATGCCTGAAATAATTTTGTTGCAAATCATAAATTGCTCCTCATTTAGTTTTAGCTTAAAATACTTTATAACAGAAAAATAAATTAATTAATACACCTCCTTTCATATATTATTTGTACTTTCCTGATTCAAACGGTAAATCTCATGCAATTTCTGAATTGCTTTAGACAGTTTTTGTTTATTAATTGGTTTCATTAAAAAATCGACAGGTTTATATTTTTGAGCTTCTTCGGAATATTTATCGTAAAAAGATGAAATAAAGATCACTTTAAACTCAACGTCTAAATTATCTAAAAAATCAAAACCGGATTGACCGGGTAAATAAATATCCAAAAAAACCACATCAGGTTTTAATTTTGAAACAAGCTGAAAAGCGTTATCAACGTTAGCCGCTTCACCGACAACTTTAATATCAGGATATTCACTGAGCAAATGCCTCAACTCTGTACGTATTAGTCGCATATCGTCAACAATTAATGCTTTTAATTGATCCATAAAATAATTCCCCTTAAAAATATTCGATAGAGAATAAACACCTTATAACATAAAAATACTTTTCATATTAAAATTTTAATTAATAATAACATTTTATTTATAATGAATAATAACAATCAAATCAATCTTAAAGGATTGAACGGTAAAATAGCGTAGTAAACGGTAATATTTTATAAAATCAAGCAACTAAAATCCTTTAATAATGAACTTGTTATAAGAAAGCATTGACATTTGTAAAAAAAATTCTTATAAATAAAATAATAACAAACTATCTATAAATTATCATATAGAGATGAATCGTAAACTGACAAGATTCCAATCATTACACAGTTCCAGTATTTGTCGAAAAATGTTTACTTTATTTTTTCAGACCCTTTTCTTCCTGTGCATTATTATCCCTTCATTTAACATTTCAGCCCAGGAACAAGAACTGGTATTTAAAAAAATTTCAGTTGACGAAGGACTCTCACAAAGTAAAATAAATTGTATCCATCAGGACAGCAGAGGCTTTATGTGGTTTGGGACGCTTGAAGGATTAAACAAATACGATGGGTATGAATTTAGTATATTCCAAGAAGATAACAATGTGCCGGGGAATCTGTCCGGTAATTTCATACAATGTATTTTTAATGATAGTAGAGATAATTTATGGATCGGTACGGAATCAGGCGGTTTAAATTTATTTAACAGAAATTCCAACCAATTCATCCATTTTACTAATGACACAACGTCTGCAATAAAAATAAGCAGTAATGACGTTAATGTAATCCTTGAGGACAGCAGAGGGAATTTGTGGTTGGGAACAGGCAATGGCCTGAATCTGTTTGACCTGAAGAATAAAAGTGCCATTAATTACCTGCCCAATATATCAGATGATTTCTCACCGGGAGAAAACAATATTAACGCATTATTTGAAGATACTCAAAACAACTTTTGGATCGGCACATCTGAATATGGCCTCTGTCTGTTTGATCGTAACACAAATACCTTTACATGTTTTCAACACAATCCACAGGACAAATTCAGCATCAGTGATAATGATATTCGTTCAATTTACGAAGACAACCTGGGCAACCTCTGGATAGGGACATATAACGGGGGGTTCAATCTGTTTGACAGAGTGAAAAAAATTTTTTACCGTTTTGCCCCGGATCCGACAACGAAAGAGAGCCTGACTGCGAAAGCAATCCTGGACTATGATGAAGACAACCTGTGGATCGGTACCAGAAACGGTCTATATCTTTTCAATAAAAACACTCACAAATTTATCCGGTATGCCCACGACCCGCACAATCCATCAAGTTTAAGCCAAAATAACGTTCAGGCAATTTATAAAGATTTAAAAGGAGATTTTTGGTTCGGTACCAAAGATGGAATCGATTTTCTTAACACGACAATTATACCCTTTATTCATTACAGAGCGGATGAGTATAATAATAAATGTCTGAATCATAAAAGCGTCGCAACAATCTTTGAAGACAGCCGGGGTGATCTCTGGTTGGGTACTGTGGAAGGCGGATTGAACAGGCTTGACAGAAAAACGGGAATATTTAAATACTATACTCATAATCCCAATGATCCAAATAGTATCAGCAGTTCCAATATAAACGCAATTGCGGAAGATAAAAACGGGGATTTATGGGTAGGGACTCACCAGGGCGGACTGAATTTTTATAATCGTAAAACTAATCGTTTTTACCATTTTATGCCCGAACCCAATGAAACCAATAGTTTGATTCTGAACAGCATACACTCACTTTTTATTGATCGGGATGATGACATTTGGGCGGGTAATAACCTGCTTTTTCGATTTGACAAAAAAAAGAAAACTTTTATTCCGTTTCCTATTAACTTTCAAGGTCCGTTTACCTGGTACATCCAAAGCATTATCCAGGATAAAAATGGTACAATCTGGGTGGGTGGACCCGATAATAAACTCTATAGTATTGATAAATCCACTTTAAAATATGATTTCTATCAACTCCCCGGGAATTCAAAAGAAAACCGTATCAATATTATTTTGGAAGACAGAGACCAAAATTTGTGGCTCGGAACTTTTCAAGGCGGTCTTTACTCTTTTGACAAAAAACATAAAACATTTCAGTTATTTACACAAAAAGACGGTTTACCAAGTAATCATATCTGCAGTATTCAGGAAGATAATCTGGGCAATTTGTGGATCAGCACAATAAAAGGATTGTCGAAATTTAATCCGGAAACAAAAATATTTAAAAATTACTTTAAAGAAAACGGTTTGCAAAGCAATTTATTCAATTACGCTTCATGTAAAACCAGATCGGGTGAAATGTTTTTTGGCGGTATTAATGGTGTAACCGCTTTTTATCCGGAAAAAATTCGTGATAATTCCTACATTCCCCCTGTTTATATAACAGATTTTAAAATTTCCAATCATACCGTTAAAATTGGTGGCCAAAACCCTATTTTAACAAAGCCTATTAGTGAAACCCAAAAAATTAAATTGTCATATAAACATTCAGTCTTTTCATTTACATTTGCGGCATTAAATTATGCCACAAGCGAGCAGAATGAATACAAATATAAGATGGAAGGATTTGATACGGATTGGAATAATGTTGGGACCATGCGGTTTGCATCATATACTAATTTAAATCCCGGTAAATACACATTCAAAGTTAAGGCTTCTAATAATGACGGCCTTTGGAATGAAAAAGGCGCGTCAATTCACATAACCATCACCCCTCCTTTTTGGCGAACATTATGGTTTAAATTTATTGTTGCCGGAATAATAGCCTTAATAATCAGGCATTTTATTATTTATCAAAGACAAAAACGCAACTTGTTAAAAACTACCGCATTAGCGAATATAACTCAATTAAAGTTATTACGAAACCAGATGAATCCTCATTTTTTATTAAATACTCTGAGTTCAATAAGAGCATTGGTAAACATTGATAAAAATCAAGCCTGGCAAATGATTTCGGAATTATCTGAATTTTTCCGATATAGTCTTCTTAATTATAATAAAGTTGAAGCATCATTAGAAGATGAAATAAATGCCGCTAAAAATTATATTAGTATTCAAAAAGTGTGTTTTCATGATTATTTGCAGGTATCGTTCCAAATAGATAAGCCCGCAAGGGAATGTATCGTTCCCGCTTTTATCCTGCAGCCTTTGATCGAAAATGCCATAAAACATGGAAAACCAACCGGCACCGAAAAATTTGAAATCAAAATCAAAACACTGTACGATAATGGCATTTTATCCATTGATGTTTCAAATACGGGAAATATAAAAAAATCCCAGGACAGCACTTTAAAAGATAAAGAGATCCATGGAACATCTCTGGTCAATATAAAAAAACGGCTTGAAATAATGTTTAGTGATCATTTTTCTTTTCAAATTTTTGAAGATAATGGCTGGGTGCATTCAAAGATCAGGATAAATTATGAAATGAAAAACTCTGAAAAACAATTTTACCTGAATGTGGAAGAGCTCTCTCAACAAAAATAGGAAAAATTTCAAACCAGATACTTTTTTAATTTTACAGCAAAACGACGGCTTATAATGAACGGCTCGTCAATACCTATGATATATACCTCATTCGTATAATTTCTGCATTTTTTTACCTTTTCAACATGTTCAAAGTTCACAATAGTAGAACGATGTATACGAATAAAATATTTTTCCGGCAGAATGTTCTCCCATTCCTGTAATGTTTTTGAAATCAGATCCTTTTTGTTGTCCCCGTAAATAATATATGAATATTTACCTTCAGCTATTATACATTTTAATAATGGGATTTTTACAAATTTTAATGAACCGTTTATGTTTACATAGATCACATCATTATAATTTAATTTATTTTGATGCCCGGGGTATATTCTTTCCTTTGGCAGCAACCTGCTAATCGCAATGGATAACCGCTCTTTATTTATCGGTTTTAATAAATAATCAAGGGCGTTGACCTCAAAAGCCCTGATCGCGTATTGGTCGTAGGCTGTAATAAAAATAATTTTTGCAGAAATATCCGCTTTTTCAAATAAATCAAATCCTGTTTCGCCCTTTAATTGAATATCTAAAAAAATCACATCAGGATTATGCGTATTAATCAATTTAACAGCATTATCAATGTTTTCCGCTACACCTATCACATCAATTTCCGGGTAATCATTCAATAATGATTTGAGTTCATTTCTGACAAGCATTGTATCGTCAACGATTATGGTTTTTAATCTGCTCAAAGATAAATTCCCTGTCTTTAGATCTTGATGAATTCCTGTTCTAATATTATAAATTTTTAATTTATATGCAACAAGTTTGAATTTTGATCAAACTATTTTTTATATGAACTTTCATTTTTACAGGAATTTATTTAACCATATTTCCAAATAATTATCTAAAAATGTGTCATTTTTCCATTTACTCTTTTTATACAACTGGATCATTTTAGACTCTTAATAACTAAAAACAGGTGATACAATTTTAAATCACAAATGATTTTTTGCTTTTCATGATTAATTCTTTTTCAGGTTTTGCACTGAATACTATTCATCTATAATTCGCAGAACAATCAACGCAATATAATAAATAGGTGCATTATTACTTTTTATTTATTAACTTTCACAATTTACAAATGATTTCAATCAGTCTTTGGGGAATTAGCTCCATGAGGTTAAAACAATTAAGATTATGATAAATTGAATGGCAAATATATGGTAATGACGGTGTAGAAAATTATGAAAAATTTAAAGGGGGCGTCCTGCTTTACATTATAACATGATTATTTTTTATTAAAGTTAATAAATGAACGGGTAAAAAGTCCGCTGCGAAGTTAATCACAAATTCATGTAAACTATATAAATTTATTAATTTACATTCTTTTATATTGTTCATATTTTGTTTTTCTTGTTTCCTCACTTTTTCAGGCATTATATAACAAAATTTTGGTATAAACATGTCACAAACGCAAAAATGGCATCAATTTCTTGATGCCATATTAAATAGATAAAGCTATGTAAATTTGTGATTTAAGTTGCACGCCCAGAGCGATTCGAACGCTCGACCTACGGATTAGAAGTCCGTTGCTCTATCCAGCTGAGCTATGGGCGCAGATAATTTGGAATGATAAATATACAATTTTCTAAACTGATTTGCAACTGAAAATTTGGGGTAAGCGGTTAATCATTGATTCATAAAAAAGTAACTTTAGAGATTTAGTATTATAATCGTTGGCCCATAATTTATATAACCATATACTCATTGGCGACATAATTTATGAGCCAATAATCAAAAAAACAATGGCTTTATCAGATTTATCCTTTCAGAAATTTCTTATACATTAATGGATATTGATAACTCGCTTAAAAAGGCCAGGTTCCAATATCAAGTTGTTCACCTCAGCCAGGTCTTTTACTAAAACTTTTCCTTGCTGTGAAACGATTTCTCTTTTTCCCAGACGGTTTTGCAACCAATCCGCAATGTGTAACGTCCATACTGAAGAATGATCTTCAAAATACTTACAGTAATGTTGGTCATATTCAAATATTATTTGATCGCTTTTATTATTTGATATCTGTGAGTGCCAGTATGCTACCGCTTCGTTATTGCTGATATATTTTGTTTCTTTCCCAAGGCTTTCCAGGCATTTACGGACAAAATCAGAATCTAATGCAATATCTCTGTCATGCATGCCAGCTAATATTGGATAATCATCTTGATTAAATTGAGCCTTTATATCATCACTTTGATCAAAATAGGAATAAGTTTCTCCTACTATTGGAGAAAAATCAATTATACGATCAGGACCTAAAAAATGAAATCCGGCCTGCGTCCCAAAACCAAGCCGCGCGGCAATTTCAAGAATACTATTGGGATAAAACGTCGTAAAACCTGCGCCGCCAGGCCGAAATGATAAAGGCTCAACGTTGAATTGTTCTTTTAATCCCTCTAAACCTTTTCCAAGCGTGAAGGCCTGTACAGCAGAAGGGATTTCTTTATTACGACGGGTATCATAAAATTCTCTATACCAACCTGTCTCCGCTTTTTCACCATCAATTGCCGCATCCCACCACGGGCCGGGTGAAGAATCCAGATCCGGCTGCATATGTGTCCATCCATGACATTGAATTTCCAATACACCTTCCTTCATCCCATCCAGCAAACCGGCTTTTGTGGAAGCATAATCATGTTTATTTCCGAAATCATCCACAAACTTTTGAGTCCACGGAACTTCGATACGTCGGGTCCTGGAATTTACAAATCCGGAACATACATGCATGTTCATTACGCAGTTATACTCTTTCAATGGTTCATTCAGATACAGGCGCATTTGTTCACGGGTTAATGTCGGATAATTCCAATGCGCTAAAAATGCACATTGGGCGGTACCGGGATCATCTAATTTGACCATCACCGTACGAGGATAAGTTTTATAGATTGCATATCCGGTGCACCATACAAGAGCGCGCTTTAAAATAGTGCGCATCTCAATATAGTCCCGAAACATATATTCATGGTCGCCGCCAAGCCATACGACTCTTGGGCCTTCCGGAGACGTCTTGTTTACGGTTATCTGTGGATACTCGCCCTGCATGGCAATTGCCTCGGCGCCTGCCAACTTAACCTGAACACATTTTTGACGGTCGTGTTTGCGCTCTGCCGGAATTGATTGATCCGTAAAAGGACGAGTTACAAAATGGTCTTTATTTACCCTTATTTCGTCTGTAGAAAAAGAATATCCGATATATTCAAGGCCTAAAATTTTTTCAATTTCCGGTTCATGGATACGGTTGGATATTGCTATCAGATTAATCCCCAAATCGACTACCGCTTCTTTCAGAACAGCATAATTTATACCGGCTGCTAATTCCGACTGATTTGCATCCCAAATAATACAGCCATACGCAGGATTACCGCTTGCATCCAGAAAACGATTGATCGTCATGGGTTCCTGGTCCAAACGGAGAATGTCAAAGGGTACACACCATAACTTGAGTAAGGCAGCGATTTCCTGGAATTCTTCGCTGTCTTGAATGACATAACTGGCGGGGTCATTCCACTGATCATCAATAATGAGCAATACCCGATTGGATTCAAGTTTGACCTCTTCTGCGGCTGAGACACTTATTACAAGACATATCATAAATATTGCATAAATAAACCATCTTTTCATTTTAAGATTCTCCGATTTTAATGAACTCCCTCGCTGCAAGCTACGAGGTGACAAGTTGTCATTTTTATTAGTATTCCGAAGCAAGCTTCGGAGAATTAAACCAAAAAAGATTAACAAGATCTGAAAATATACATCTTATAAATTTAAATCCTGAACGAATACTAAAACACAATTTAAAATTTATAATAAAAATTTTCAATTACTTAACACCTGATCCACAGCTTCCTCAAATACCGTT
>JAFGSB010000111.1 GCA_016934825.1 Candidatus Zhuqueibacterota bacterium | reverse complement strand
GTTCTCGATTTGTAACTTTACGGTTTCTTTGTGTTCTTTGCGTCCCTGCGGTTCAATAATCTAAACGCAAAGCCGCCAGGGCCGCAAAGAAAAAATCTGCCGGAACACATTTTGCTCAAACTCCATAAGCACAACTGGCTAAAAAGCGTGTGGTATTCGGGTAAATAAAAATATTAAATAGATATGTCAAACACCGCCGAATTCCGATTTTACGAGGAACTGAACGATTTCCTGCCGCCGGGATTGAAAAAACAATCCTTTCCCTACAGCTTTAACGGCTGTCCCGCAATTAAGGACAGCATTGAAGCCATCGGCGTGCCGCATACCGAAGTCGATCTCATCCTGGTCAACGGCAATTCGGTGGGATTTGATTACCAGTTGCAGTCCGGCGACCGGGTTTCGGTCTATCCCGTGTTCGAAAGTCTGGATATCTCCCCCATCGTCAAATTACGCGACAGGCCGCTGCGTGACACAAAATTCATCATCGATGTGCATCTGGGTAAACTGGCCAAACTGCTGCGTATGTTCGGCTTCGACTCCGTTTACAGTAACAGCTTGTCCGACCCTGAGATCATCATCCGCTCCGTCAACGAAAACCGGATTATTATCACGCGCGATATCGGTATTCTCAAAAACAAATCCGTCACCCACGGCTACTGGGTCAGGTCCACATTTCCCGAAAAACAGGTGCAAGAGGTGATCAAACGGTTCGATCTGAAAAACCGGGTACGGCCGTTCCATCGATGCATCAACTGTAACGGCATCTTACAACCGGTTCAAAAATCCGACATCCTGGAAAAGCTGCAGCCTAAAACCATAAAATATTACCATGAATTCTATCGATGTTCCAATTGCGGGAATATTTACTGGAAGGGTTCGCATTATATAAAGATGATGGAAAAAATAAAAGAATTGTTGCGGGAATAGAAACTTTTCATATCAGTTAAAAACAAATTATATCAAATAATATGAAAAACAAAACCGGAGATACAACATGAAACGAATCGGCGCACACGTCAGCGCGGCGGGCGGTGTGGAAAACGCGCCGCTTAACGCCAGGGAAATCGGGGCGAAAGCATTTGCCCTGTTCACAAAAAATCAACGCCAGTGGAAAGCGAATCCTTTAACAGAAGACAGCATAAACGCCTTTAAAAAGAACTGTGAAGAAACCGGTTTTCCCCCCGGTTTGATCCTGCCGCATGACAGCTATCTGATCAACCTCGGTAACCCGGACGCGGAGGGCCTAAAGAAATCCCGGGACTCGTTTATAGATGAAATGCGGCGCTGTGAGCAGTTAGGTCTTGTCATGCTCAACTTTCATCCCGGCAGCGGCCTCGGTAAACTGACAGAGGAAGAAACCATGGAACGGATTGCCGAATCCGTCAATATAACGCTGGACAAGACCGGCGGCGTCATCGCCGTAATCGAGAATACAGCGGGACAGGGAAATCATGTTGGTTACAAATTTGAGCACCTGGCATATATGATCGATAAAATAGAGGACAAAAGCCGCGCCGGCGTTTGTCTCGACACCTGCCACACCTTTACCGCAGGATACGACCTGCGCACAAAAGAGGCTTATGATAAAACCATGGCCGAATTTGACCGTATTGTCGGTTTTAAATACCTGAAAGGATTGCACTTTAACGATTCGAAACCCGATCTCGGCAGCCGGGTGGACCGCCATGCCCCGATCGGCAAGGGCGTGCTGGGAATCGAGCCGTTTCGGTTCATCGTTAACGACGACCGATTCGATGAACTGCCCCTCATTCTGGAAACCCCCGAATCGGAATTATGGCCGCAAGAGATCGAACGGCTGTACGGATTGATAGAAAAGTAAATACGATAATTATCGTTCCGCGGAGGCTCCCGTCTCCGCGATTTACCTGCTTGCCCTAAAAATCCTTTCCTCCCATGGCAGAATTCCTCCTGCGACGAATCTTTGACTTCGTTTTGGCGCGGTCAGATGTTTGCCGGGAGATCAAACGGCTTAACGTGTTGTTTCAAAAAAATAACTTTTTTTTTATATAATTTTTTAATTATATTTTATATTATCAACACGGCTGCTTTTTTAACACAAAGGATAAATAATAAAACCTTTTCCCGGTGATAAAAAGTGCATCCCCATATTGGGTCAAAAAAGCAAAATCCGGATTTTGACCGGCAATTTTTATCTACTCCGTTCTTCGCAATAGTAAAAAAACATCGCTCAGGGACACTAAAGCAACAACCGGCTCCGTTGTTTAACATCAAGAACCCGGATTATTTTAAAATGACGTGATATATTATTAAAAAGGAGGTTTGCCATGCGTAAATACTTGTTTTTAATATTTATGCTCATTTATTCATTTGCCAGTTTTGCCGATACTATTTATCTCCCCTATAATACCCGGAATAAAACCGAGTTGGACGCAATGTTGACAGCCGATGGAGCGGGCGCGTTCGCCGCCTCTTTTAATCAAAAGTACGTATACAAAATTCGGATCGTAAGCGAATCGGGTGTGGATTTTATCATCGATAAAATACTCATGTATCTTGGCGTCACTCCAGATTATGTTATTGGTTACGGTTATAATAACAACAACTCCGATGTGTCACTGGTATCAATCGGCACGACACCTTCCGGTATGTTTGATTTTAATACAAGCGCCTGGGTGAACCTGACGGCATACTGCGGCGCTCCCGATATTTACGCCAAAGTGGAAACGGACTGGATCACACACACACCTTCCACCATGACATTATGGATGGGTTGTAACAGCTCGCTGGGCAGTTCTTTCCATTTTGATACGATTGAAGGCAGTATTGACCGCAGCAGGGTATGGATAGACGGTTATGTCATATCCGAAGATATTGTTAATGTCCCCATAAGCTATACCCCCGTCGATCAAACAACTCTTTCGGCCCTTTTAACAGCCGACGGTGCAGGGGCCCATTCAGGTTCATTTGATTTTCCTTATGTTTATAAAATCACCATGACCAGTTATGCCGGTGAATGTACTGCTGTCAGTATTTTAATGCATCTTGGGCAATCTGCTTCCAAAGCTATAGGATGGAGTAACGGACATCATTTCATGCCCGTTGAAATTGGCCACGATGAAACCGATATGTACGAGTTCGAATCCTCAACATGGGAGGAGATAACCTCATACTGCGATGATCCCGATATTTATGTCAGCATGCTGGAAGATATCTATACACATGAACGGGCAAATTTATCATTATGGTTTGGATATTCTTCTTCCCTGGGTCCTGAAATCTCTTATGAAATTTTGGAATATTTTAACGGGCCGCACACATTCAGCATTCAGGGATATCAGGTTTCCGATGTAAACTCTGTACCCATTACATATAACACTATCACCAAATCCAATCTGGACAATTTACTGACGGCCGACGGAGCCGGCAGCTTTACATCGGAATTCACCCAAAACTATGTTTATCGTTTTTACATATCCAGTCACTCCGGATATGACGCCGGATTTGTAAAAATCTTAATGCATCTGGGGCAAACAGCAACCAAAGTCATCGGTTATGGCGAGGGTGGTTCTTACTCGGACATGGTCAAAATCGGTACAGAAGAGTCCGATCTTTATAATCTTAATTACAATGTCTGGGAGGATCTGACAACTTATTGCAACGCCCCGGATCTGTACGCCAGAGTGGATGTTGATTGGATTACTCATCTCTCCTCCAGAATGACATTGTGGATTGAATTTTCATCCTCGCTCGGCAGTTCCATTTTATACGATATTATGGACGGCTTTGAAGGCCCGGCTTCATTCATCATCCAGGGGTACCAGATCAGTACCGAAGTTACCATGGCGACCCTGAATTTGGCCTATATACCCGTTACCAGAACGGAAATCGATACGCTGTTTTTGGAAGATAACGCGGCGGATTTTTTAAACAATTTTGATTACAAGTACCTGTACCGCTTCGACCTTACAAGCCAGATCAACCTGACCAAGGGAAACAAAATCGTCATTCACATGAACACGGCCCCGGAAAAAGTCATCGCTTACAGCAACGGCACCACAAGACAACTGGCAACCATCGGTAAAGAGTTGACCAACCAGATTCTTTTCGGCACCAACGCGTGGGTGGATGTCACTTCCTACGCCGACGCGATGGACCTGTATGTCGTTATGGTCGACGATCCGACCGAACATTACCCCGGTCACCTGATCCTCTGGCTTGGGACGGATCATTCCCTGGGGCAGTCGATTGTCTACGAAACCGTGGATAATGCCAGTCCACCGGCTACTTTTAATATCCGTTCTTACAGAAAAACTTTTAGGAGCGTTGAAAATATACGCATTATCTCACCCCCGGAATACAAACTGGCCTGGCTCCAGGAGGGCGACCAGTATTATTTTGACAGGGATTATTATATCGTTAACATCCCGGATTCGCTGCGGGACCTGGTCTGGGTCAAAACCGCCAATGACGATAAAAACAGTACCGCGGACTCTTTGTTAAAGGTTTTTTTGGAATGGGAAGCGAACGTGTATGTGGGTTACGATCACCGCGGCGCGATTTTGCCCGCTTGGCTCACCGACAACTTTGAATCCACCTATCTGTCGATAGAAGTCCTGGATCAGGCGAGCCCGCTTACCATCTGGCGGCGTTCCGTTCCCGGAGGTCTGTTCTCAATGGGCGGGAATAAAGCCGGTGAGGCGGACGGCGCCAAAAGCAGCTATATCGTGCTGATCGATATGCCGGAAAAAATTCCGCCTGTGGCCGATTTTGATTTTACACCGCGACAGGGGAACCTGCCGCTGACGGTTGAATTTTTTGATCACTCCACAGGAGATATCGACTGTCGGCACTGGGATTTCGGCGACGGCGAGACCGGTACCGGTCAGTCTCCGGTACATACCTATAACAGCGCCGGTATCTTTTATGTCGATCTGTGCGTTATCGGGCCTGCCGGTTCGGACTCCAAAACGGACAGCGTGGTCGTTACCGAAAACGCGCCGGTTGCCGATTTTAAAGCCGACACGACATTGGGTGTTGTGCCCCTGACGGTGCAGTTCACCGATCTGTCAACCGGAGTCATCACGGACTGGCAGTGGGATTTCGGCGACAGCCAGTTCAGTTCCGAACAAAATCCCGCCCATACATATAGTTGGGCCGATACCTTTACCGTATCACTCACCGTAACCGGCCCCGGCGGTTCGGACACCAAAACCAAAAGCAACTATATTACAGTAAATGAACAGCCCCCCGTTGCACATTTCGCGGCCGATACCACTTTTGGTAAAATCCCCTTTACCGTACATTTCGCGGACAGTTCCACCGGGATCATCAACAAGTGGGAATGGAATTTCGGCGACGGCCAGACCGGCAGTGAACAAAATCCCGTCCATACCTATACAAAGGCCGATACTTTTTCGGTTTCACTCACCGTGACCGGGCCCGGCGGTTCCGACACTAAAACCAGGGACAACTATATTCTTGTTTTGGAAATACCACCCTCTGCCAATTTTGGGGCCGATACCACTTTTGGAGAGATCCCCTTTACCGTGCATTTCGCGGACAGTTCCACCGGGGTCATCAACAAATGGGAATGGGATTTCGGTGACGGTCAAACCGGCACCGAACAAAATCCGGTGCATACCTACGACAAGGCCGACACCTGCACCGTTTCTTTGACGGTGACGGGCCCGGGCGGAAAGGACACCAAAACCAGAACCAACTATATTATCGCGGTACTGCCCTCCGGCATTAATGACGAATGGGCCGGAATCCCAACGGAATTTCAACTGCGGCAAAACTACCCAAATCCCTTTAACCCGCAGACGAAAATAACATTCGGCCTGCCCAAAACCGCCCACATAACTATAACTGTTTACAATTTAAAGGGCGAACAGATCGAAACGCTGTTCAGCGGCAAAAAAGCGGCCGGATTCCATCACATCACCTGGAACGCGGTCAACCATTCCTCAGGCACTTATTTCATCAAAATGAAAGCCGAAAATTTTGTCAAAGTGAACAAGTGCGTGCTGTTGAAATAAGGATCAGTTGCTGACCTCCCGGGGGTTTCAGACCTCCGGGAGGTTTCTGCAGACTCAAATCATACTTTTTATTAATCAAAAAAATCACGTTTCCCTGAAATCCTTTATTTTGTCATTTTTTGGAATATGTGACATTCACCAGATTGTTTTATATCTAAATGATCCTTTCTATCCTCTTTATCATTTATATTTCAGAAAATCGGTATCAACAATTCAACATCTGTAATAAATTTTTAAATGATTAATTCTGTCACTTTAATAAAAAAAGGATATAATCAAAATCAGGGAGGTCCAATGCGTTTTTGTTTATTTTTCATTTTGTTAATATCCGTTTTTACAGCATACGCAGATATTACAATACCTGTTGCTTATACTCCTGTTACAAAAATAGATATGGATCAAATTCTGACCGTGGACGGAGCGGGCAGTTTCACTTCCGACTTTTCACAACCATATATTTACAAATTTTCAATGACCAGCTTTAATAATGATGCGGCCGCCACTAAAATTATTTTCAAGTTTGAACAAACTCCCGAAAAAGTGATCGGAGCGAGTGATGGAGATCATCAAAAACCGGTCTATTGCGGCAAGGACGATGTCAACTGGTATGAGTTTGATGAAGTCTCCGGCTGGACGGACATCACGTCCTATTGCATCGGGAACAATATTTATGCCTTTGTTATGGAACATGCCTTTACACACATGAGCAGCTATCTGAATTTATGGTTAGGCTTTCAATCCACGCTCGGACCGTTCCTTGATTATGAAATTGTAACAAATTATAACGGCCCGGCCACATTCGACGTTCAGGCATACCGGATTATCAAGAATCTGCCGTCGCAGCTGCAAATCGTGAATCCGTTGTCTTATAAACCGGCGTACATCCAGCCGAATGATAAATATTATATCGACCGGGATTTTTACGTTATCGATATACCGGAACAATTACAGAATTGTCTCTGGATCCGAACCGCCAATGAAGATAAAACAAACCAAAATGATTCATTCCTGACATTTCATCTCGACAGTCTCGCCGAAATTTATGTGGCGTATGACAACCGCGCCATATCCGTACCGGACTGGCTGAGTTCAAATTTTCAGCAAACAGGCTTGACAATCGAGGTTTCGGACCAGTCAAGTCCCATGAATGTTTGGTCCAAAAACGCGGAACCGGGTATTTATACGCTGGGCGGCAACATGGCTGATCCGGCTGCCGGGGCGAATAGTAATTACGTTGTGTTGTTGGATTTTGAAAATTCTAATCCACCGGATGCTGTTAATGATAAAATCAGTAAAATACACGCGGAATTTCAGCTCCGGCAGAATTACCCCAATCCCTTTAACCCGCAGACGGAAATCACATTCGGCCTGCCCAAAACCGCCCACGTGACTATAACTGTTTACAATTTAAAGGGCGATTTGATCGAAACGCTTTTCAGCGGTAAAAAAGCGGCCGGATTCCATCACATCACTTGGAACGCGCTCAACCACTCCTCAGGTACCTTTTTCATCAAAATGAAAGCCGAAAATTTTGTTATAGTAAATAAATGCGTGCTGCTGAAATAAGGATCAATTGCTGACCTCCCGGAGGTTTGAAACCTCCGGGAGGTCTCTGCACACACCGACTCTGTCATTTCGAGGGGTGAAACGACTAAAAATCTTTAATCATTCAACACGTCCCGTGAAGGCCCGGGTTCCGCGAGTTACCTCCGCCATGCGCCTGTTTTAAACTCCTTTTTCCAGGTATTTTTGCAGGATTTTTGTAGTTTTTCTTACTTGCATTTACAAATTAAATTTTTTATTATAATATAATATTTTTTCATTTTCTGTTCCGGGGTTTTGAAAACTAAAATATTATTTAAAGTGGGAATATTTTCAATATGCCAAGTAAATTCATAACAAACCGGGATGAGCTTCTTTCATGTGTTATAAATAATTTATACTCGTGTACTAAAAATTGTTTACAATTTGATGGAGGGTAATTTAAATGTTAAATTTAATCCTTTCGATTTGCGATAATTTATTGACCTTTTTTTCAAATATAATTGGTGTACTTCTTGGGGCTTTTATTGCTATTTGTACAATTAGATATCAACATAAAATAGATAAAGAAAAAGAATTAATAGATTGGTTTCAGGGAATTTATGTTTTCAATACTATTGACCCAATTCATTCATATTTTTCTTTTATAATTGATAAAGATCTTGGAAATGTATCAATAGAGGATAAAGAACTATTAAAACTTTCCGAATTTGATTACGACCAAATTAACCGTCTGAAGTTATTGTTATTTGAACATTCAACTCCTGATTTAAGTAAATGGGCAATAGCACTTATATTTAAAGTGAGATATGATTTTGAAAAGCCAAAAGAAAATATGAACACAGTGGAATATACTGAATTTATCACTAAACCGACACTATTAATAATATATTTATTAAGGGAGCTTCGTGAAGAATTATTAAAATATAAATTACAATCAAAAGCAGATATTTATAAAATTCAACATAATAAATTTGTAAAAGAAAAACTTGAAAAAATTAACAAGTGGTGGAAACAATTTGATACTGAAAATAATGAATTAGATAAAAATTAATAAAAGAGGATTATTTCCATGTCCGAACAACCTGAAAAACTTGATTTACAATCCATATACATTACCTAAGATAAATTGAAACAAATTAACCTGATTTTACCAAATGTATTCACTAAACGATTAAAATTAAAATTGTTATTGACATGTTTTCCCTAACACATTAATCTTTATTTAATTTCTTGTTAAGGAAAAGGTAGTCTATTTTATAAATTGTAAGTTTAAGGTTTTATTCATGAAATTTGAAATATATTGTGATGAATGCCGACCGGAATTATTTACTAGTCAGAGAAAATCGGGTTTTTTATCCATTGGTGGTTTATGGCTGCCTGCAGAAGAACGCCAAAACATTAACAATACAATAAAATCAATCAAGGCAAAACATAACGTTTGGGGGGAAATTAAATGGAATAAAGTTAGCAGTTCAAAACTGAATTTTTATAAAGCAATTGTAGAATTCTTCTTCAAAAATCCCAATCTGCGTTTTCGAACAATACTGGTAGATAGTTCACGCGTTGATCTTTTACAATTCCATGAAAATGACGCAGAACTAGGTTTTTACAAATTTTATTATCAACTCATCCATCACTGGATTCTGGATTTTAACAAATATTTTATTTTTGTGGATAAAAAAACCAATCGCTTGCCAGACAGGCTCACTATTTTGAAGAAAGTTTTAAATAAATCAAATCTTTCTTCACAAATCATTTCAATTCAATCATTACCATCAAACGAAGTGAATCTCATCCAAATAGTAGATTTATTAACAGGTGCGGTTAATGCATCTTTTAATCAATCACATACAAGCCGGGCAAAAATTGATCTCATCCATTTTATTGAAAAGTTTATAAAACATAAAATATCTCCAACCACCAAAGGTGAAGAAAAATTCAATATTTTTAAAATCAATCTTCAGGGAGGTTGGTAATTGTGAGTTATCCTGACCTACTTATATTACCCTCAATTGACGATTATAGAAAATATTATGAAGACAATTATTGCAGAGCTCCTATTCTTACATTTGATAATATTCCAGTTTATTTCAGTAAATATAGATTTAAACATGCTTTTTTTGAAAGTAGTAAACGAAATAATATTAAAGATCTTTTTTCAATAATTCGTGCCGAAAGAATTGACTGGATTAAAGCAACACTAACTAATCCTGATGCAAAATTGTACCAGGGTTGGAATAAAAAAAAACATCTATATGATCCATATTGGCGTGTCAATGTAGTATATGGTGATTTTGTAGTTATAATAAAAATGGGTTACAAAAAAAATGGGAAACTGAAAGCGGAATTTAGAACAGCATATAATGCAGATAATAGTATTATAAAAATCCAATCTTCCCCAAAGTGGGATAGGAGTCTTTTAAAACAAAAAAACCGCTGATTTGCCACGCTGGCTCAGCGGCTGAAGCCTCTGTAGATCCCCTACCGCTGGTAAAGGACTATTAATATATTCATGCTATTGATAAAAGTAAAGTGCATTTTTAAGCAGCTTGAAAAACTTTTATTCCGCTGATCGCAACAAAAGTTCCCTATTTTTCGGCCACATCCCTGTCATAGAACGCAGGAAAATTATCATGATGCAGGAGCAGCTTTCAG
>JAFGSB010000110.1 GCA_016934825.1 Candidatus Zhuqueibacterota bacterium | reverse complement strand
TTCAGGTTCAGTCCCATTATCCGCGTGCGCTTGCCGAAAAAGACAAAGGCGACAAAAATACCCATAAAAATATTCAGGAATGTAAGCCAGAGAATACCCATCCCAAATACTCCGGCCGCGCCGCCAAATCCGACAATCGCTGACGTGCTGATAAATGTCGCTCCGTAGGAAATGGCCATAATATAGGGGTGAATATTGCGGCCGGCGACCATATAGTCCGATGCGCTTTTAGTACTCCGGTAGGCTAAAAATGCCAGGTAACCGATAATAAACAGGTAAATGAGGACAATTATCGATAATAATAGAACATTCATGAGTCACTCCTTCCAGAAATACGATCAAAAGTTCGTTATTTATACCAACTGATTAATGTTTGAATCTGTACATTAATTCGCCTCTGATAAAAACGCCGCCTGTACGAGGCTCGGCATAAAAATCACCGGGCGCAAAATAATCATACAGGAAATGTGCGGTCAAATTCTGTGTAAATTTGAAATTGATCAAAATTTGAAGTTCATTTCCTCGTGTTTTACCTGATTCTGTGTCTCCCAGTTTCCGGGCTTGCATTGCCTGCAAATGATAAAAGGTAGCGGATAAATTTACTTTCTCCGAAAGGTTAACAGCATACTGTACATAAGGTGATAAGGTATTGGTCCAGTAAGCGACCCTTCTCGCGCCCTGAATTGTTTCAGCCAGGTGGGAATAAATATATAACTCACTCCATTTGGGCCAGCGGCTGAAAATCGGGTCCCATCCCTCATTGTTTGCCGTCGCCGGATCGTCGCCGGAAAGAATGTTTAATCCGCCTTTAAAGGTTCCCTTTTTCTGCTCCTGTGCAAGATATGAGAGGTAAGCATAACCGCCGAACGATCTTTGGTCGGATTCGCCCTGAGAACCGAACTGATATGCCCATTCCGTAGTTAATGACAGTTTCGGAACCAGCGGTTTTACCAATCTTCCGCCAATGGTACTTAGTTTCAGTTCATGTTTGGGAGCCGAGATATTAATAAAAGGTTCCGGTTCTTCAGTCTTGTAAATGAAATATCCCTCATAACGGTCGCCTGATGATCCATTACGGACAGCGTAAACACCGAACGCCTGTTCAAGGTTATCATTCATCCACTGATCTTTGGTCTGGCCTTTTAGTTCCCCGTTTTTGAGTTTACTGCCGCGTATAACCGGCAATCGTTCTTCAATTTTGGTGTTGCTGATCGCCAAAAGATCGATCGTGGTGGCGCCTTTTTGAAATGATATTTTAACGGCATCGTGATAAATGGCCCGGGAACCGTCCCACGGCGCTCCTTCAAGTAAAATAAAACCTTCACCATATATTAAATTTTGGCGGCCGATGGTAAAGGTAACCGGCATATTACTGCCTGCGGTCCATTTCAGGTAAAGATTATCAACAAAGATCTCGTCCAGGGTGAAATCACGATCTTTGGGGTCTATCAACCACGGCCTGAATTCATTTGTCAGTTGCGCAAATACGGAAAATTTCGGAGAAAAGGCGTATTGTCCCCAGACATTTGTCCGGACCCGAATAAAATCCGTTTCGTCGTCACTGTCTTTATTATAGTCTGTGATGTTATTGTAGTAAGTATTTCGGAGCCGTTCGGTTATTCCAAAACTAAATTTTTTGCCTGAATCCTGGGCAAAAGATTGGAATGTTAAAACAATTAAAGCCAGCACCAGTACCCAACTCATAAAACATCTTGTTCCAATGCGTCTCATAAAGCTTACCTCCCTAAAAATAGATTAAAATTAAATTGAAAATTAATAAATCCTAAACAGTCAATCATCACTCTGTATGAACATTATCATGAGGTATATTTAATATATAATCCGCCGCTTGTTATTGAAAACCTGCTTTACAGGTCCAGGAGTAGGATGAATAACTTTGGCAGGATGCGAAAAGATTAAAATAAGGAGGTATCCCTTACACTAATTCTACAGGGAAACCGAAATACAGACTACAAAACTTGGATAATTTTTGTTTGTACTATCTTTTTCCTTTAACTTTGTAAGGGATTTATAAACAGGTGTTTTAATATGAAATTTGAATTTTAAATAAGGAAAAAAATTTCAATATACATGAATAGTATTCATTTATTTTAAAAAAGTCAAGAATTAAATAATTTTTTTTTATTTCAGATATCGTGATTGAAAGTATAAAATTTTTATATACCGGATAAGAACAAAACGATCACTAATACGGAGATGAATCATGTCACACAAAACAAATAGGAAAGAATCTCTTTAAAACCAACTTTTATAATATTACAACTCATCATATTATTAAGCAGTACAACACTGTTTTCGTTTTGGAAAAAAGACATAACCCAATTCAATTTTGGAAAGACTAACGTCGCAAGATGTAAAAATAGATGGTTTGCTGGGAAAAAAATATAAACCCGATATTAAAAAAAGCGTGCATTCATAATTTTCTTTTGACACCCCGGGGCTGTCCTTCCCTATTCCCTCTCCCCCATTAACCTGTCCACCAGCTTGACCGCGCCGACACCGTCGGCGGCGTAACCGTCCGCGCCGATGTCGTTTGCGAATTCATTGGTCACTGCCGCGCCGCCGATAATGATTTTCGCCGCCGATTTTTTTTCGCGGAACAGTTTGACCACGTTCTCCATTTCCAGCATGGTGGTGGTCATCAAAGCGGACAGGCCCACAACATCCGCTTTCAACTCCTCGGCCTTCTGGTAGATGGTCTCCGCCGGCACATCGGTCCCCAGGTCCACCACGTCATAACCGGCGTTGCTCATCAGCAGCCGGACGATGTTTTTGCCGATGCTGTGCAGATCGCCCCTGACCGTGCACAACACGACCATGCCTTTGGATTTGACGTCGCTGCTTTTGAAATGCGGCTGTATTTGCTTAAACGCGGCCTGGAACACCTCCGCGGACAGCATCATCTGCGGCAGGTACAGTTCTTTTTTCTCATAGCGCAGGCCCACCTCCCTGATCGCGGCGATCAGCGCGTCATTGTTGATCTGTTCCGCCGTCAGGTTGTTGGTCAGCGCTTTTTTCACCAGCGATCCGATGCTTTCCCGGTTGCCGGTCATCACCGCGTTATAAATATCATTCAGTTCCCTGTTCTCCTCGGCCGTGACCCCCTTGAATGTCATTTTTTCATTTTCAAAACTGATCTGCGAATACTCCCTGGCGTCTTTATCCCGCAGGGTAAAAACCGAAGCCGCTTTCACCGCGTCCATCATCCGGGCGTCGCCGGGATTCATAATCGCCGCGTCCAGTCCCGCGGCCATGGCCATACTGAGATAAGTCGAGTTCAGCAGGCTGCGGCCCGGCAGGCCGTAGCTGATGTTGGAAACACCCAGCACCGTGGGCAAATAAAGATTTTCCTTTACGGCGCGGATGGCTTTCAGCGTTTCCAGCGCTCCGGATTGCTGTGTGGACACCGTCATCGCCAGGCAGTCGATGATCAGATTGTCCCGGTTTATACCGTTCTCCTCCGCCCTTTTCAATATCTTTTCGATGATCCGCACCCGGTCGCCGGCGTTGTCCGGGATGCCCCGTTCGTCAATCGCCAAGCAGATCAGTCCCGCGCCGTAACGCGCGGCCAGCGGGAACAGTTCCTCCATATTTTCAACCTCGCCGGTCACCGAGTTGATCAGCGCTTTGCCCGCCGATTCCCGCAGCGCGGTCTCGATGGCTTTGATGTCCTTGGAGTCGATACACAGCGGCGCTTTCAGGGTATTGTCCAGGTTTCGGACGATCTCCCGCATAGTTACAGACTCGTCTATCCCCGGCATACTGATGTTCAGGTCGATGACCCGCGCCCCGGCATTGACCTGCGATTCCACGTCCTTCTTTAGCAGGATGTACTGCCGGTCTTTGATGTCCGCCGCCAGACTTTTGCGGTTGGTGGTATTGATGCGCTCGCCGATCACACCGAACGGCAAATCCGGGCCGATCAATACGCTCGAAAACCGGCTGGACAGCCCGAGACCTCCGGGAGGTGTCCGTTTGACCGGTTTCTTGTCCGCCAATCTCTGACTGATCAAGCGGGTATATTCCGGGGTGCTGCCGCAGCAGGCGCCGACAATGTTGGCGCCATGGGTGACATACAGTTCAGCGTATTCCGCCATTTCACCGGGTGTGATATTGTAGGTCGCGCCGCTGCCGTTCAGTTTGGGGATGCCGGCGTTCGGCTCGACGAACACGGGCAGGCCGGTCGCCGCGGTCAGTTGTTTGACGATCTCCAGCATGGGCTTTGGCCCGGTCGAGCAGTTCACGCCGACGGCGTCCGCGCCCAGCGAGGACAGCACCGTAACGGCGGTGACCGGATCGGTGCCGGTAAAGGTCTTTTTGTCCTCCATGAACGTCATGGCGATCATCACCGGCAGGTCCGTGTTCTCCCGCACCGCCATCAGCGCGGCTTTGGCCTCTTTCAGGTCCGAAAACGTCTCCAGCACAAAAATGTCCACGCCGCCCTGCACCAGCGCCAGCGCCTGTTCCTTGTACACGGCGTAGATCTCGTTAAAACCCGCCTGTCCCAGCGGCTCGACCAGTTGACCCGTCGGGCCGATGGACCCGGCAACGATCGTATTGTCCCGGCAAGCCTGACGCGCCAGACCGGCGGCCTGTATGTTGATCTCGTTCACTTTGCCGCCGAGACCGTACTCGTTCAGTTTGAGACGGGTCGCGCCGAAGGTATTGGTCAGGATTATGTCCGCCCCGGCCTCGACGTATTCTTTATGCACGCGGGCCACCACCTCCGGCCGGGTGATGCAGGTGTAATCCGGACAAGCCCCGGCGGGGATATGGGCATGCAGCATCGTGCCCATGGAACCGTCCAAAATCAATATATTATGTAAAACTCTGTCGCGAAATTTCTCTCTCTGCATGATTGCCTTTACTTAACGATAAGGAAAACGGTAATAAAAATCCCCGGACAATCGGGGTTACGTTATATTGTGCTGATACAAACGACCGGCGGGTATCGGATCTTTTTGTTTTAATACCGCTTAATATAATAATGTCTGGTAAAATAATCAATAATTCTTTGGGGAAAAATATCCTATATTTTTAAAATAATTCTTGCATGTTTTCACGAATATTGTTATATAATTATAATCACATCAGCAATGATAAGATGATTCCGGGGTAGGTGGGAGATTTTCTGTATATTATATTAAAAAATTTTGTTGTTTTTTTTTGAACTTTACATGCTCGTTCCAATTCAAGGATTAGGATGAAAGGGTAATGTGAAAATTATGTTAAAAAAACGTGAGCCAATTAACAAATATGAAGATTTAGATTACTTATCTGCTATTTGGATATTATCATGTAATGACGAAAATCCTTTAATTACATATAAAAGTATTAATTATCGATTAGGTTTACAAGAAGATTATCCTTTAAAAAGATTTGTTTTAAGACATGCAGAACTTTTTCGCCCTGGTGTTCTGAAATCACGATTAGATGAGTGGAAACAAAAAATGCTGGATGGTAAAAGTTTGCCATCTTGGATAAGTGATATAGAGAATAAAATTGAACGCGATAATACTATAAAAAATCTATCTAAAGATGATATATTTAGGTGTCAGTTTAGAACAAAGGATAATGCCCCTAAGTCAGACATTAAAATAATCGAATGGGGTTTACAACATATTAATAGATTACGGCAAGCCAGACAAGATGAAATAGATAGAAAATACAAATATAAATCCCCTCTGTTTGTTGTATTTATTACTGCTTTGTTGACATTTACCAGTACGTACTTTATTTCATATAAAACATTTAATTGGAATGCTGAAAAAGAGAGAACACGCCAAATAAATAACGATAAAAAAAGAGTTTATGCAGAAATAATTGGTCAAAAATATTTATTAAGACAATTATTAATATCAAGATTTGAAGCATTGTTTTATTCAGATTACCATGAAACAAAATGGAAATTAAACGGGTATCCTAACAACTCAATTGACTTACAGGAAGCTCAGCGCTGGATGAAAGAAAGTGAGAAACTTGTTTTAGAAATATCAAAAATGAATTATGATTTTTATAAAACTTTGGGTGAAATACATTATTTATATTATGGCAGTACTTATGTTAGTGATCTTGTTAATAAAATATATAAATTAAAGTACCCTGAAATAATTTTTCCAACAGCAGAAATAAATTTGACTAATATCGATTCTATAAAAAAGAACATCACAATTGGTATTCATGAATACTTTGAGAAAGAATTTACTACCAATGTTGATTCATTAATAAGCATAATTAGTTTTGAGCATGACTAATATTATTCATGGAAGTTAAAGCCCTAACGTGTTTACGCACATTGGCGGAAACCCGGTGCGATCATATTAAGATTATAACATTAGGAACTAAATGATAATTCATGATAAAAAGGTAGGTTAAAAAAATACATTACAAAATAAAATTTTAGTTTATCTTTAGTTATAGGAAAAATCAATGGAAAGCAAGATACTTTTTACAATACCAATATATTATAGAAGTTTTGAAGAACATGGGAAGGAATATGATAAACGTTTCAAAGATTTTAAACAGAGAAAGAAAAAAACTTGGGGTGAATTATTTGATAAAGAATATAAAAGCCAATTAAAATTAGATTTGGAATTTCAGAATTATTGGTATTCATGGAGCTATACACAGATAATCAAATACGTAGAAATTCATCTTGAGCATAATATTCTTAAAGCGTATCTTCACTCTGTTGAAGCTAAAAGATTTAGGGCTATTATGAATAGGAAAATATTTAAGTATGTAGGTAAAGTTGCAGATGTAGCCTACCTTAAACCATATTATAATGATGAAGAAATACGAGAACAAATTTATAATTTTATTAATGAATTACGCTCCAGTTATAAAAGATATTATGTTGATAGTTCACAGGTAGAAAATTTGTTACCATATATAGATTTTACTAAACTAAAATTAGAAATATCTAAAGAAATTCAAAAAATATTAAATTTAAGTAAAGAATCTCATTAGATTTATCTGCTCGCCCGGGTTGAAAACCGGCCGCAGGAGGAATTTCATTATCCCGGGCGGTTTATAAAGCAGGACTTTCAGTCTTGTAATAATTTCATTCGAGAGAGATCGAGCCCACATGGTTTTGCGCACACGGGCAAAACTCGGCGCAAACAATAAAAAAGGATAAAGTTATGGAAAACATTCTTTGCTATTTTTATAGTACAATACCACAAATCCTCTCTGGCGCTATTGGATTATTTGGTGTGTTTTGTTTATACAAATTGAAATTGATTAGCGATTCTCTAAAAGGTTTAACAGAATCTATGGTTTTGGAATTGGAAATCGGGGAATACTATGAAGAAATAAAAAAGGATAAAGATATAAAAAAACTTTTTTCTTTGCATATAAGACGTCTTAGGATTGCAGCAACACAAAGCAACATATATAAAATGAAAAAAGCTTTGGATGATTCATATGATTTTATTAAAAACTTAGTTCCTAATACAAAAATGATTGAACAGGTAATCAATCCTTTTGAAAACCAAGTAAAAACAAGAAATAAATTAATCCTGCATACAAAAATTGCATTAATTTTTACAGGATTATTAATTTTTATTTCTACATTAATAATACCCAACCTCAAGACAATTTTAACAATTTGCCCACATTCATCAATAGATCAAAATAACTGTCTTTCGATACTTTTATTGATTATTGTACTTTCTTTATTCATACTTAATCTAATTATAATTATTGTGATAGTGTTTAAATCCTTAGATACATACAATGAACTTAGAAATATTTAGAATATTCAACCTAGCAAAATGCTACATTAGGCAGAATATAAAGCAGGATTTCCGGTCATGCAATAATTTTATTCTGTGATAACCAAGCCCTCACGGTTTTAGGCACAGAGTTGGAATCAAAATGTAATTATAAATTGGGAAGAATTAAATAAAAGGAAAATCAAAATGATTTTTTCTAAAGACCAAATAAGATATGCAAAAAACATTCTAAATAAAAAAATAAAAACTAAACAAGATTTCTTCGACCAAGAATTTAAATCAGAAGAAATTCCAAATTCTGACTCTGTAAATGTGGAAGGAAGTAAAGAGGAAATATCTACAAAAATTAAAGAATTCAATGATGTAATCCAACAAATGTATGATAATAAATACATTAGAAAAACTCTATATGAGCAAAAAGTTATTTTCCACCCAAAATATTTAGATAATAATGGTACATCTGTTCAGCATGTTGTACTTGAAACCTTTTTAAGTAAAGATAAATATAAAATTGAAATTCTTGATCCAAAAGCATTAAAAAAAGCAATAAAAAGAAGATTTATTCCCGAAATTGAATATCTCGATTTAAAACATAAAAAAGCATCTTTCTGGTTAACCAGAGTTGCAATTATTGTATCAATTCTGTCATTATTTTTACAATTGTATTTTCATAAAAAAGCATTTAACAGTACTCAAAAAGTACAAATCATAACACCAATAGAAATTAAGGATTCATTAAAAGTTATACCTATTAATCCGTCAACTATTAACTCAATCGATAGTACTAATTATATTGGGAAAAACATGCCCCAAAAATAAGAAAAGAAAGTTATATTTCCGCTCGCCCTGGAAATTTTCAAAGGGTAAGCTGAGAATCAGGATTCCCCCACATTTTAATTCCAATCGGGAGATTGGAACGAGAGAATTCGGGCCGGAATTTGTAAATAAAAAAGGAGTACCGGTCCCTCCTCTGCGCCCTTCGAACTCTGCGTTGAAAAAAATACACAATAAACGCAAAGGCGCAGAGAACGCTGAGAATGCCTGATTTATAACTCGCACCAAGTCTCCGGCTTGGCGCGCATGAACTCAGACTCCGGCTGAGGATTAACAAAGAGAAATGGTAGGTATAACTTAAAGCACACAACTTATTAAAATATATTTTTGATTCTCAGGTTTTCCGGCTGAGCCGGTATGTCCAGTACCGGGCCGGAGACCCGGCACCAGAAAATTGAGACAGAAGTCCTGTTAAATGTGCGTCATGGAGAAAATTCCGTAAGGGGCGGTTCTCCATCCCTGTGTAAGCTGTTCAATTATAACATTATAAGGATATCAGTCTATGATAAGTTTAGAAGATAATATTCGTTTAATTATACTCCTTGCGGTCGTATTTTCCTTTTTATATCGGATTGTTAAAGGCTTTAATAAAAAAAATTCCGTAAATAATAAAATTGCACCTGATAAAGCCAAGAGTTGTTTGGATTGTAAATATGCTGAATCTTTTGAAAATTCTGATTCTCGAATGCTTCTATGCACTAAAAAGGATGTAAAAGTTACAAATGATTATTATTGCTCATTCTGGGAACCCAAATAATTCATTAAACATTCGCACCGGATATTCATCAGTTGCGGGAAATGTTCCGCTCGGCATACATATAAAAAATGAGAGGGTCAAGCGGTCCCACCTCTGCGCCCTCCGCGAACTGGTTTGTACTAGTCAAGTAAAATTTATTACTATTACATGATTCCCTGCTTAATCCTGGTATTTTGAGAGTCCTAAAAGGCTCTAA
>JAFGSB010000109.1 GCA_016934825.1 Candidatus Zhuqueibacterota bacterium | reverse complement strand
GATCGCAATGGAAGAAGGATTACGGTTCGCGATCCGTGAAGGCGGCCGGACGGTTGGCGCCGGTGTTGTTACAAAGATTTATCAATAAAAACTATTATTACCTGGCAAAATTTGAGATGTGGAGATAATAAATGGCGGGTCAAAAAATAAGAATAAAACTGAAAGCATATGATCACAGGTTGATTGACAAATCAACCGAGAAAATTATCAAGACCGCAAAACAAACAGGCGCTATGATATCCGGTCCGATTCCGTTACCAACGCGTCGGTCGGTTTATACAGTGCTGCGTTCACCGCATGTTGATAAAAAATCGCGGGAACAGTTTGAAACGCGTATTCATAAAAGACTGGTCGATATTCTCAACTCTTCACCCAAGACAGTCGATGCGTTGATGAAATTGGAACTGCCTGCCGGTGTGGATGTGGAAATTAAAGTGTGATTTTCAAACATATGAATTGAAATATTCAATTTTGACCTGTAATAAATAAATACGTTAACCTTTTATTCGGAAGTTAAATGCGAGCGATAATAGGAAGAAAAATAGGAATGACCCGTTTCTTTGATGATGCCGGCAAATCAAATTCGGTTACAATCATTGAAACCGGCCCCTGTTTTGTTACCCAGATAAAAAACAAAGATACTGATGGATATGATGCAGTCCAGGTAGGTTTTGGTGAAAAGAAGGAAAAACATATTACAAAACCTTTAAAAGGTCATTTCGCCAAAGCCAAGGTTTCACCGGCCCTTTTATTAAAGGAATTTCGCGATCTGGAGAGTGATGAACCGTTAAAACCTGGTGATCCAATTAAACAGGATTCTTTTGCAGCCGGAGACACGGTAAGTGTAACCGGAATCAGTAAAGGTAAAGGATTTACCGGCGTTATGAAACGTCATAATTTCGGCGGCGGATCCGTGACACATGGTCAAAGTGACAGATGGAGAGCTCCCGGGTCCATCGGCTCGTCTTCTTATCCATCCAGAGTTTATAAAGGGATGAGGATGGCAGGACAAATGGGAGGTAAAACAGTTACGGTAAAGGGCTTGCAGGTATTAAAAGTTGATCCGGACAATAATATTTTAATAATAAAGGGCGCTGTACCTGGAGCGAATAAAGGAATTGTTTTAATAAGAAAGTAAATAATAATGGAACTTGAAGTTTATACAAAAGATGGAACTGCTTCCGGCAGAAAGATCAAAGTTTCTAATAAAGTGTTTGGTGTGGACATTAATGAACATGCTGTATATCTTGCCGTACAATCGTATATGACGAATAACCGTCAGGGTACGGCTTCCACCAAAACGCGCAGTATGGTATCCGGCGGCGGCCGAAAGCCCTGGAAACAAAAAGGTCGTGGAACCGCACGTGCCGGTACAAGCCGTTCTCCGATTTGGAGAGGCGGAGGTACCGTACATGGTCCGCAACCGCATGCTTTTCATTTTAATATAAACAAAAAAACCAATAAACTTGCGCGTCATTCGGTTTTGTCCGCAAAACACAAAGATGAATGTTTAAAAGTTGTGGAAGATTTTAGTTTTGACGATGCCAAAACCCGCAATGTCTTTACGGTTTTAAAAAATTTTGGATTAGAGGCTACAAAAACTCTTGTTCTTTTACCCGAATATGATGCAAATTTGTTATTAGCCAGCCGAAATATAAAAAATTTAAAAATTTTGATGGCTAAAGACGCGTCCGCATATGATCTGCTCGATTGCAAGACTTTACTTGTAATGGAAAGTGCGGTTAAAAAATTGGAAGGTAAAAAATAATCATGAAAAAAGATCAAGAAATTTTAGTAAAACCAATTTTAACTGAAAAAATTTTGAAACTGCAGGAAAAATTTGCAAAGTATGCCTTTGTCGTGAATAAAAATGCAAATAAAGTTGAAATTAAACAGGCAGTGCAAAGAAAGTTTGATGTGACTGTAGATAATGTCCAGACTGTAAATGTAAAAGGGAAATCAAAAAAAATGAATACACGGCGGGGCATAACCCGTGGTAAGCGATCCAATTGGAAAAAAGCGATTGTTACCTTAAGAAGCGGTGATTCGATTGATTTCTTTGAAGGAAGTAAGAATTGATAGCCGGGACTAGGAGAATATAGATGGCTTTAAAAACATTCAAACCAATAACCCCAGGGCAGAGATTCAAAAGTGTAAACTCTTTTGACGATGTTACCGACAATGAATTGGTCCGTTCCCTGGTGGTGCCCCTGAAAAAGTCAGGAGGTCGTAATAATACCGGTCGGGTAACCGCTCGGAGAAGAGGCGGCGGCCATAAACGGCTTTACCGGGTAATTGATTTCAAGCGCGACAAAATCGACATCCCCGCCAAAGTAGCTGCAATTCATTATGACCCCAACCGTAGTGCATTTATCGCGTTGCTGCACTATGCTGACGGTGAGAAAAGATATATACTGGCTCCGATGGGTATCAAAGTAAATGATGTAATTATGTCCGGTGACTCTCCCGAAATCAGAGTGGGCAACTCGATGCCGCTGTCCAAGATTCCATTGGGCACCACAATACATAATATTGAATTGAAAAAAGGCAAGGGCGGTCAAATTGCGCGCGGCGCCGGGTCCTATGCACAGCTTGTAGCCAGAGAAGGCAATTATGCGCAGGTAAAATTACCGTCGGGTGAAGTTCGTATGATCAGGGTAGAGTGCCGCGCAACGATTGGGCAGGTTGGAAATACCGATCATATGAATATTTCAATAGGAAAAGCCGGCCGTTCCAGGTGGATGGGTAAACGCCCCAAAGTACGTGGTGTGGCCATGAACCCGGTGGATCACCCGATGGGCGGAGGTGAAGGTAAAAGTTCCGGCGGGCGTCATCCGTGTACCCCGTGGGGCAAACCGACTAAAGGTTACAAAACAAGAAAGATAAAACCGTCTGATGTATTTATTGTTAAACGTAGAAAATAACGGGATTTATTAAATGGCACGATCTCTAAAAAAAGGTCCTTATATTGATCAAAAGCTTTTAAATAAAATTGAAGAGCTTAATGATTCAAAACAAAAAAAGGTCATCAAAACATGGGCGAGAAGATCAACAATTCCGCCGGAATTTATTGGTCATACTTTAGCCGTACATAATGGAAATAAGTTTATTCCCGTGTTTATTTCAGAAAACATGGTGGGACATAAATTAGGTGAATTTGCGCCGACCCGGACATACCGCGGTCACGTAAATAAAAAAGCTGAAAAATCAAAGCATTAGAGTACTTAAGAAAGCTTTTGGAGAAATTAAATGGAATCAAAGGCGATAGCGAAGTGGATTCGCATGTCACCATATAAAGTAAGGCGGATTGCAAAATTAATACGCGGTAAAGTTGTGAATGATGCAATCAACATACTTCATTTTAATGAAGCGGCCGCTTCAGAACCATTGGAAAAAGCTGTGCGTTCCGCCGTAGCAAATTTGATAAATAACCAGGAAGCAAAAATTTCTCCTGATGATTTATATATCAAAGAATTGCGAATTGACGGTGGATTTACGTTAAAACGATTTCGGGCAGCATCTATGGGCCGGGCATCTCATATTCGAAAGAGAACATGTCATATATCGGTTGTTGTTGCCGAAAAAGAATAACTTAAATTAGTATAGGAGTAAAGTTTGGGACAAAAAACCAACCCAATAGGATTTAGGCTCGGTGTAATTCGCACTTGGGATTCCAAGTGGTTTGATGAAAAGAATTTTGATAAAAAATTAAGCGAAGATCTGATGTTGCGGCGTTATATAAACAACCGTCTGCAACGAGCGAGCGTATCGAAAATTGAAATTGAAAGAACTCCCAAGCAGATCACACTTACAATTCATACGGCACGCCCCGGTATTGTAATCGGACGAAAGGGTTCCGAAGTTGATAAATTGAAAGAAGAATTACAACGCCTCACCGGGATGGATGTTCAGTTGAATATTAATGAAATTAAGCGTCCGGAATTAGACGCTTATCTGGTTGCATCAAATATTGCCAATCAACTTTCCGGCAAGATTTCATTTCGTCGTGCGATGAAAAAAGCGATCATGTCCGCTATGCGGATGGGCGCCGAGGGTATTAGAATTTGTTGTTCAGGTCGGTTGGGCGGCGCTGAAATGGCCCGAACCGAGCAATATAAAAATGGCAGGATTCCTCTGCATACCCTGAGGGCTGATATTGATTTTGCCCGGACTACCGCGCAAACAACTTATGGTTCTATTGGTATTAAGGTGTGGATTTGCAGAGGTGAAGTAATCGGCGAAATGGCTGAATAAGCTTAAAAATAATGGAGTATTCGATTCATGTTAATGCCTAAAAGAGTTAAATATAGAAAACGTCACCGGGGCCGCATGACCGGTAAGGCCGTCCGCGGTTCAACCATTGCTTTCGGTAAGTACGGTCTCAAAGCCCTTGAACCGCACTGGATCACCGCGCGACAAATTGAAGCCGCCCGTATTGCGATGACCAGATATGTGAAAAGAACGGGTAAAGTATGGATCCGTATCTTCCCGGATAAACCTGTTACCAAAAAACCCGCGGAAACGAGAATGGGTAAAGGAAAGGGCGCACCGGAATTTTGGGTGTCGGTTATCAAACCCGGTAGAATCATGTTTGAAATCGACGGCGTTTCGGAAGAAATGGCCCGCGAAGCTTTACGGCTGGCAGCGCATAAACTGCCCTTGAAAACCAAATTTGTGTCATCTGTAGATGTTGGAGAATAACAAGATGAAAATGGAAGAATTACGTCAATTATCCGTTGATGAATTACAATTAAAATACGAAGATATTTTGGAAGAAATGGAAAATCTTCGTTTTCAGCACTCAACACATCAACTTGATAATCCATTACGGATAAGATTATTACGTAAAGACATCGCCCGTATAAAGACTATTTTTCACGAACAGGAACTGGGCAATAAAAAGTGAGCCGATCCTTTTAATTATGATTAGTTGGAGATTATAGGTGGAACAAAGAGGCCAAAGAAAAACAATCATTGGTATTGTTGCCAAAGATAAAATGGAAAAAAGCCGTGTAGTGGTGGTTGAAAGAAAGATCAAACATCCGCTATATAAAAAATACGTCAAAAAGAGTTCGAAATTTATGGCTCATGATGAAAAGAATGAGAGCCATGAAGGTGATACCGTATTATTGATGGAAACACGGCCATTAAGCAAAAGAAAACGATGGCGGCTTGTACAAGTCATCGAAAAAGCGAAATAATTTATTAATTCCGAAATTGCGTAGAGAAGGATTATATCAATGATTCAGGAATATAGCAAATTAAATGTTGCTGATAACACCGGCGCCAAAAAAGTAATGTGTATCAAGGTGCTTGGCGGCAGTAAGAGAAGATACGCCTCGTTAGGTGATATCATTATCGTTTCTGTCAAACAGGCATTACCAAACGGCGCGGTAAAAAAAGGTGAGAAAAGCAAAGCGGTTATTGTACGCACCAAAAAGGAAAGCAGGCGGAAAGACGGTTCCTATATCCGGTTCGATGAAAATGCTGCCGTTTTAATTAATGAAGCTCTTGAACCAAAGGGAAGTCGTATTTTTGGTCCTGTTGCCAGAGAATTACGTGAAAAAGAATTTATGAAAATTGTTTCTTTGGCCCCGGAAGTATTATAATAAATAAATATTGATATGATTAAAAATCAGGTTATGAAATGCGTGTAAGAAAAAATGACCAGGTAATCGTAATTGCCGGTAATTACAAAGGCAAAAAGGGAAAAGTCCTTAAAGTTTTCCCGGAAACCCAGCGTGTTATTGTAGAGGGAGTAAATTTTATCAAGCGTCATACGAGACCGTCACAGCAGAATCCTCAGGGCGGGATTATTGAAAAAGAAGCGGCGATTCATGTATCCAATGTAATGGTTTTATGCCCCAAAACAGGTGTCCCGACACGTTTGGGTTCAAAAGTGATTTATGATGAATCACGTAAAAGGAACAATAGAATCCGTATTTGTAAAAAAAGTGGTGAAATGATCGTTTAGGTTACAATAAATGTGGTGGAATGACAATAATGGCAAAAAATGAATATAAACCAAGGTTAATCGACATCTATCAAAAACAGGTCACCAAGCAGTTGGTAAAGAAATTTGCGTACAAAAATGTATGCCAAATTCCCAGACTTGAAAAAATAGTGTTGAACATGGGAGTAGGAGAAGGAACTGAAAACGCAAAGAATATTGACGGTGCGTTAACAGAACTGGAAAAAATTTCCGGTCAACGACCTGTTATTCGACGCGCAAAAAAATCTATATCGAATTTCAAGCTGAGAGCCGGAATGCCAATCGGTTGCAGCGTAACACTGCGTCGAAATATGATGTACGAATTTTTAGATCGATTAATAACGATAGCTATTCCTCGTGTACGAGATTTCCGGGGATTGCCGATTAAATTTGATGGTCGCGGTAATTATAACATGTCGATCAAGGAGCAAATTGTGTTTCCTGAAATCGATTATGACAAGATTGAAAAAATAAGAGGTTTCAATATTACGATCGTCACAAGCGCGAAAACTGACGAAGAGGCTTTCGAACTATTAAGCGCGTTCGGAATGCCTTTTGTTAAGCAGTCTTAAAATTTTAAGAGGAGTCATCTTGGCAAAGAGAGCATTAATAGTAAAGGCAAAAAGAGATCCGAAATTTAGAGTCAGGAAATATAACCGCTGTTCACGGTGCGGAAGACCACGGGCATATTATCGAAAGTTCGGAGTTTGCCGATTATGTTTCCGCGAGTTGGCATTAGAAGGAAAAATTCCTGGTGTCGTTAAATCGAGCTGGTAAATCGTATAATTTAATAATATGATAACAAATTTTACACGATTAAGGGTTGTTAGGGAGAAAATAAATGTCAAAAACTGATCCCATCGCTGATTATCTGACACAAATTAGGAATGCGAGTAGGGCAAAACATCGAAAAGTAGATATTCCTGCTTCTAACTTGAAAAAACAAATTACGCGTATACTGCAGGAAGAAGCATATATAAAAAATCATACTATAATTGAAGATGGTAAACAGTCCTTAATTCGCATTTATTTAAAATATTCTAATGATAACCAATCAGTCATTGCGGGACTGAAACGAGTTAGCCGACCTGGATATCGCCGTTATGTGAGTCAGAATTATTTACCGCGGGTTTTTAATAATTTGGGTATAGCAATTCTTACCACATCACAGGGTGTGATGACCAGTCAGGAAGCCCGCAAACGAGGTATTGGCGGCGAAGTTTTATGCTACATCTGGTAAACTAATAAGATACGTTAGGAGATAATTGTGTCACGAGTTGGAAAACTTCCAATAAAAATACCTGATGCAGTCAATTTAGATTTTTCAGGTAATTTAATAACAGCAAAAGGACCGAAAGGTGAATTGTCAGTGAATGTTCATCCTGACATGAAAATAAAATTGGATAATGGTATTCTTACCATTGAAAGACCAAGTGAAAGTAAGGAACACCGTTCATTGCACGGTTTGAACCGTGCTCTGGTTGCGAATATCATCCAGGGTGTGAATGAAGGTTTTGAAAAACGCCTTGAGATTATCGGAGTCGGATATCGTGCCGAACTAAAGGGAAAAAACCTTTTTCTTTCCCTTGGATATTCGCATCAAATCGTATTTGTACCGCCGCAAGTCATCGATATTTCCCTAGAGGGAAATAATGTGATAATTGTCAGGGGTATCGAGAAAGAATTGGTCGGGCAGGTTGCGGCAAAAATACGATCATTTCGTCCACCCGAACCCTATAAAGGTAAGGGTGTCCGATATTTAGGAGAGGTTGTCCGTAAAAAAGCTGGAAAAACAGCAGGGTAATGATAATAATAAATGGATGAATGTAAAAATTTTGATTAGAGTTAAATTATGGCAGATCAAATAAAATTAAAACACCAGGCACGAGCGCGAAGAAGACATCATATCAGAAAGACTGTACGCGGTACTGCCGGCAGACCACGTTTGGTGGTATTTCGCAGCAATAAACAAATATATGCTCAGATTATTGATGATGATGTGCAAAAAACTTTATTGGCTGCTTCGAGTTTAACCAAAGATATTGAAGCAAATATCAAAAAAGCCAAAACCAAAATCGAAAAATCAAAAGTTGTGGGTAAGCATCTTGCGGAATTAGCCCTGAAGAAAAAAATATCAACAGTAGTGTTTGATCGTGCCGGTTACTTGTACCATGGCAGAGTAAAGGCTCTTGCCGAAGGTGCGCGTGAAGGTGGACTAAAATTTTAAAAATACTGATTTTAAAGGTGAAAAATGAAAAACAAGGGTTTCGACAGAATAAATCCTAACGAACTTGACCTTACTGAAAAGGTTGTACATGTAAATCGGGTTGCCAAGGTTGTAAAAGGTGGTCGGCGGTTTAGTTTTAATGCGATTGTTGTGGTTGGTGATGGAAACGGTCATGTCGGTATCGGATTGGGAAAAGCGAATGAAGTGACCGATTGTATATCCAAAGGCGCCGAATCAGCGAAAAAGAATTTGACCACAATTCCGATCATTAACGGTACCATTACTCATGAAATTGAGGGAAAATACGGGGCTGGAAGAGTATATTTAAAACCCGCATCTCCGGGTACGGGTGTTATAGCGGGAGGACCTGTTCGTGCAATTATGGAAGCCGTTGGCGTTAAAGATGTATTAACAAAAAGCCGTGGTTCTGCTAATCCGCATAATGTTGTAAAAGCGACAATGATCGCTCTCCAATCCCTGATGGATGCACAATCGGTGGCCCGGAAACGGGATCTGCCCGTTATGCGCGTTTTTAATACGGAACCCAAAAATGTTAAAATTGAAGAATAGTATTTGATGTATCGGGATTAAGCAAAATGGCAAAGAAAACAAATAAAAAATTGAGAATTACACTTGTACGCAGTACAATCGGCCGTTTACAGAATCAAAAAAGGAATGCTGTCGCGTTAGGTTTGAACAAATTAAATAAAACCGTAGAGCATACCGATACGCCTGTAATTCGTGGAATGATAAATAAAATTTCACATCTTGTAAAAGTTGAAGAAGTGTAAAGTATCTTCTTGAAAAAGATTAATGAGAGATATTTGAGGCGAGAATGGATTTATCAAATTTGAAATATGCTGCCGGTTCAAGAAAGAATCGAAAACGAGTTGGACGTGGCGGCGTTCATGGAAAAACCGCCTGTCGCGGGTATAACGGACAAAGGTCACGTTCCGGTTCGAAAAAAAGGCTGTGGTTTGAGGGCGGCCAAATGCCAATTATGCGTCGGTTACCAAAACGCGGTTTTTACAGCTTTACCAAAAAATTGGTTCAGATCGTGAATGTTGGTGATTTGAAAGATTTTAAGGAAACAGACGAAATTTCACCGGAACTTTTATTTAAAAAGGGAATGATTAGAAGTAAGGATATTCCGGTAAAAGTTTTGGGTGACGGAGAATTAACCACAAAAATTTCTGTATCTGCAAACGCTTTTAGTAAATCAGCTAAAGAAAAAATAGAAGCAGCTGGCGGAAGGACTACAGTATTATGATGGGAAATGTAAAAAGCATTTTCAAAATACCTGAATTAAGAAGAAAAATTCTTTTTACGGCATTAATTTTAATCGTTTACCGGGTTGGCGGTCATATTCCCGTGCCGGGGGTAAATGCCCAGGCGCTGTTGGAATATTTTGAACAGGCTCAGCGCGGTTTGTTGGGACTGTATGACCTGTTTGCCGGGGGCGCGTTTAAAAGAGCCACCATTTTTGCTTTGGGTATCATGCCGTATATTTCGGCTTCCATTATTATTCAATTGCTGGGAGCTGTTGTTCCGTATTTCCAGAAACTGCAAAAAGAAGGCGAACAGGGACGAAAAAAGATTACCCAACTCACCCGATACGGAACCGTTGCGATATCTGCTTTACAGGGTTTCGGGGTCAGCGTTTTTTTGGAATCTATCGGTTATTCGCCGGTAACGGGTCAGCTTGTTGTTCCGAATCCCGGTTTCGGGTTTCGTCTGTTAACCATGTTGACGCTTGCCTGCGGAACAGTCGTGATTATGTGGCTTGGAGAAATGATTACCGAACGCGGTATAGGAAACGGTATATCACTGATCATTTTTATCGGAATTATTGCAAGATTTCCCAATTCCATATTTGATGAAATTCAACAGGTGGTAAGCGGAAACCGTACCCTGATCATGGAACTCATTTTATGGGGTATCTTTGTGGCCACGGTTGCCGGTACCGTACTTCTGACGCAGGGCACACGGAAAATACCCGTTCAATATGCCAAAAGAGTTATCGGCCGGAAGGTATATGGCGGACAGAGAACGCATATTCCCCTGCGCGTCAATACGGCCGGAGTTATGCCGATTATTTTTGCGCAATCAATTTTGTTTGTACCACAAACAATCGTGCAATTTTTCCCGAACAGTGATTTTATGGCGTCAATTAATAATTTGTTTGATTACCAGTCATGGACATACTGGATTATTTACGGCCTGATGATTGTTTTCTTTACATATTTCTATACGGCCATTGCTTTTAACCCGGTTGATGTGGCCGACAATATGAAAAAACAGGGAGGTTTTATTCCCGGAGTCAGACCCGGTAAAAAAACCTCGGAGTTTATTGATAATATTCTGACCCGGATCACGTTACCCGGCTCAGTTTTTTTGGCAATTATTGCCATTTTCCCGTCTTTTGTTACAAAGTGGGGAAATGTGTCTTACAATTTTGCCAGTTTTTACGGCGGCACCTCGCTTTTAATTGTAGTTGGTGTGGCTTTGGATACATTACAGCAAATCGAGTCGCATTTGCTTATGCGCCATTATGACGGCTTTATGAAGAGTGGAAAGATTAGAGGCAGACGACGATTTTAATTAAATTTCAGGAATAAGGAATAAATGCGAACAATATTTTTAGGCGCTCCCGGAACCGGAAAAGGTACTCAGGCGGCGGTTTTAGCGGAAAAATTTTCAATACCACAGATTTCAACCGGTGATATTTTAAGAAAAGCGGTCAAAGATGGTACAGAGCTTGGTAAAAAAGCAAAAATCATTATGGAATCCGGTGCTCTGGTGTCGGATGATATTATTATTGGTTTAATAGAAGCAAGACTTGCAGAGCCGGACTGTGTTGCGGGTTATATTTTGGACGGTTTTCCAAGAACCATAGCCCAGGCTGAGAGTCTGGATAATATGTTAAAAGATACAAGTCCAATTGAAGCCGTTATTTATTTCGATGTCGACGAGGATGAAATTGTAAAAAGGTTAACGAGCCGGAGAACCTGCGGTCAATGCGGATATAATTACAATATGATTACTGATCCTCCGCCCGCTGATAATGTATGCAGAATTTGCGGCGGCACTGTGATTCAGCGCGATGACGATAAGGAAGTCACCGTTAGAAATCGTTTGCTTGTATACAAGGAAAAAACAGAGCCGCTGAAAGAGTATTATGTAAAACAAAACAAACTGCGCGTAATCGACGGGAACCGGGAGGTTAAAAAAGTAAGAGAGGAACTGATAGAATTTTATAACAAACTGGCAAGTTGATCTATTATGATTTATATCAGGAATTCGAGAGAAATTGAAAAAATTCGCAAGAGTGCGAGAATTGTTGCGGAGATATTGACCAGGATAGAGTCTCGAATTCAGCCAGGTGTTTCAACTGAAGAACTGGACAGAGAGATTGAGGAATATATATTATCAAAAGGCGCGATCCCGGCGTTTAAAGGATTTCACGGATTTCCGGCAAGCACCTGTATTTCCCTGAATGATGAAGTTGTTCATGGTATCCCCGATAAACGCAGGCTGCAAAGCGGTGATATAGTCAGTATAGATGTTGGTGTTGAGTTGGACGGCTATTACGGAGATGCCGCGAAAACATTTGCGGTCGGTAATGTATCAGATGAAAAGAAGAGATTGATGAAAATCACTCAGGAGTCCTTGTTTATCGGTATTGATGCGGCGAAGGAGGGCAAGCGTCTGTCGGATATCAGTCATGCTATCCAATCTTATGTGGAAGCAGCGGGTTTTTCAGTTGTAAGAGATTTGGTAGGACACGGAATCGGAAAACAAATGCATGAGGAACCTCAAATACCAAATTATGGAGCGCCGAATTCAGGTCCAAGATTAAAGTCCGGGATGGTTTTCGCAATAGAACCTATGGTAAATATGGGAAGTTATGAAGTCAAAACCCTGCCGGATAACTGGACAGTCGCCACATTAGATGGTTTACCATCGGCTCATTTTGAACACGATATTGTGATCAACGGAGAAAAGGCTGAAATTTTAAGCGTAGAAAATTAAAAGGTATTTGATAAACTATGGCAAAAGAAGCATCAATAAAAATTGACGGTACAATTCTGGAAACACTGCCCAATGCAACTTTTCGGGTTGAATTGGAGAACGGGCATGTGGTTCTTGCCCATATATCCGGTAAAATGAGAATGCATTTTATTAAAATTTTGCCGGGTGACAAAGTGACAGTGGAATTGTCTCCTTATGATTTATCGCGTGGAAGAATCATCTACCGATATAAATAAAACGATATAAATCAATAAAAAATCTTCATTAGGTGCAAAGATGAAAGTAAGAGCTTCGGTAAAGAAAATTTGCGAACACTGTAAAATAATCAAGCGAAAAGGTGTTGTTCGTATTATTTGTAAAAAAAATCCTAGGCATAAACAACGTCAGGGATAATAATCAATAATTGAATAAAAGGAGTTTGTCTTGTCTCGTATAACTGGTATAGACTTGCCCCGTGACAAACGGATAGAAGTGGCGCTTACATATATAACCGGTATCGGTATATCGACATCCCGTAAAGTGCTTGCTAACACAGGAATTAATCCCGACATCAGGGTTCGTGATATTACACCGGAACAAGTTGCCAAGATTCGCGATGAAATTTCAAATAATTTTAAAGTAGAAGGTGCGTTGCGGAGTGAAATTCATATGAATATAAAACGCCTGATGGATATCGGATGTTATCGTGGATTAAGACATCGCAGAAACCTTCCTGTACGCGGGCAAAGAACACATACAAACGCACGAACCCGTCGTGGCAGAAGAAATCTAATTGGCGGCGGAAAGAAGAAGTAATAAAAAATAAATATAAAGAGGTGGTAATTGGCTAATCCAAGAAAAAAAGGTACAAAGAAAAAAGAAAAAGTCGAAGCCAATGGTGTAGCACATATTAAGGTTACTTTTAATAATACGAATGTAACATTAACAGATCAATATGGAAATGTTATATCGTGGGCGACATCCGGTCGAGTTGGCCTGAAAGGTTCCCGAAAAAGTACGCCGTATGCCGCGCAAATGGCCGCGGAAACAGCTGCCAAAGAGGCTTTGGACCTCGGATTAAAACGTGTGGAAGTACTGGTAAAGGGCCCGGGTGCCGGACGCGAATCGGCGGTACGTTCTTTGCAGGCAGCAGGTTTGGAAATTACTGCAATAAAAGATGTCACACCAATTCCACATAACGGTTGCCGGCCTCCGAAACGCCGGCGAGTATGATTGTTATATCATAAATTTTTTTTGGAATTTATGAATTTAATTATGGTGATTTGATAGCAGTTATGTTATCTGTTTAGGAGGTTATTTTTTATGGCTAGATATACAGGCGCTGTCTGTAAAATATGTCGACGCGAGGGCATGAAGCTTTTTCTTAAAGGCAGTAAATGTTATACCAATAAATGTACTTTTGAGAAAAAAGGTTATGCCCCGGGACAGCATGGACAGAGACGAAGTTTTAAGCAATCAGAGTTTTCTATCCAATTGCGCGAAAAACAAAAAATCAAAAGAATGTACGGATTATTGGAAAGACAATTCCATAACTATTTTGAGAAAGCCGACCATGCCCAGGGAATTACCGGTGAAATTCTGTTAAAAATGCTGGAATGCAGGTTTGACAATGTGGTACATCGACTTGGTATGGCTCCATCCAGAATTGCAGCAAGACAACTGGTTCGACACCGGCATTTTTTAGTTAACGACAAATTGGTTGATATTCCGTCATACCAGATCAAAGTTGGTGATATAATTAGTGTCGCCGATAAAAGCAGAAAACTGGATATTATTCATGATTCAATGAAAAAAGTTCGTGAAGGGAAACTGGTTCCGTGGCTCTCACTTGACAAGGCTGCCATGAAAGGTGAATTTTTAGAAGAACCGACCAGAGAAAATATTCCCGTTAATGTCAACGAGCAACTGGTTGTGGAGTTGTATTCCAAATAATTCATTGGAAAGTTTAAATTAATTGAATGGAGTTTATATATGGCTTTACCAAGTTTTCAGATGCCAGAAAGCATTGAACTGGATGAGTCAACTTATAGCAATACTTATGGACGTTTTATTGTTCAACCTTTGGAAAGAGGTTTTGGAACAACAATTGGTAATGCCTTCCGCCGGGTACTGATTTCCTCTATTCCAGGCACAGCAATAACCAGCTTTCGTATTGACAATATTCTGCATGAATTTTCTACGATTAAAGGAGTGCAGGAAGATGTATCTGAATTTGTTCTGAATTTAAAGCAGGTCAAGATTAAATTAATTGAAAAACGTCCCGATAAGGTTGTTATTGATTTAAAAGGTCCCGGTACTTTTAAAGCCGGTGATATTCAGAAATATACGAAAGAGTTCGAAATATTAAATCCGGATCAGCATATAGCAATTTTAAACGAGGATTCAGATTTTCGCCTGGAGTTACGAATCGGACGCGGCCGGGGATATGTGCCCGCCGAAGAAAATAAATTACCGGATATGCCTATCGGCACCATTCCTATCGATTCCATTTTCACTCCGGTGACCAAGGTTACTTACAAGGTGGAAAACACGCGCGTCGGTCAGAGAACGGATTATGAACGTTTGATTTTAGAGATCAATACGGATGGCAGTATTACCCCTGATGACGCCTTAAGTTACGCAGGCAAAATATTACGAGATCATATTCAGTTGTTTATTACTTTTGATGTTGACACGGAAGAAGAAGAGGTTCCTGAAGTTGATGAAGAAGTTATGAGAATTCGTAAACTTGTAAATATGAGTGTCGATGAATTGGAACTGTCGGTTCGTTCACATAACTGTCTTATGGCTGCGGATATAAAAACCATTGGTGATCTGATCCGTAGAGATGAACAGGAAATGTTAAAATTCAGGAATTTTGGTCGCAAGTCACTGACCGAGTTGAATAAGATCCTTGAAGAAAAAGGACTACATTTTGGTATGGATATCGATAAATATCTGAAAAAAACGGATGAATAGTTGAAGATATTTTGAATGTATACGTTTTGAAGGAATGATTAAATGAGACATTTAAAATCAGGCAGAAAATTAGGTAGAACTGCAAGTCATCGAAAAGCAACGCTGGCAAATTTGGCGACTGCTTTGTTAGAACATAAAAGTATTGTTACGACCACACCTAAAGCAAAAGAAGCGCGTGCAACAGTGGAGAGACTGATAACTTTTGCCAAAAAAGGTGATATTGCGTCCCGGCGTCAGGTATTACGTACGATACGCGATAAAAATCTGGTCAAGAATTTGTATGAAAAAATTGCCCCCAAATATGCGGAACGTAATGGCGGTTATACCCGAATCATCAAAATTGGCAACCGTAAAGGAGACAACGCGCGCCTGGCTATTTTTGAACTTGTGGGTTATGAGAATATTAAAGCTGAAAAAATTGAAAAACAGCGTCTTAAACGTGAAGCCAAGGAATCAAAAAAACAAAAAGATATTGAAGAACAGGAAGAATCGCCGTCTGAAGAGTAATTTTTAATAATTTTTATAAAAAGGGCAATCATTAAGATTGCCCTTTTTGTTATTAAAGATGATAACTAATTTTTTTACGCCGATACCTATATGTGGTTAACAAAAAATACTTTACTCGAGTTTTTGAAAATTATAGCATAAACAAGTTTCCGGTAATGATATTATTACCTGGTTTGTTCAGGAAAAAATATCATAAAATACAACTGATTATTTAAATTGAATTTTTTCTTATAATTTTATATATTACTTCGTTGTTGACCGAATAACAGATACCATTCATTAACCGGTTTAAAAAATAAGTCCTATATAACAATACAGATTTCATTAAAAATTAAACCGCATTTTTTAATTCATGAATCTGTCCATGATTCCGGGACCAGTATCAGCCCGGACGCATGATTTTACATACAAATACTACAACAATGAAACACCCGCCTGCACTTTTAACAAACTCAGGTTGAAATCTCTCAATATGAGTTTGACAATTTTGGGGAACTTGTACAGGTTATATCAGTAAAAGTTATGTTTGAGTATATAATGAACAATGTATTCCAAACCTGAGATAAATATTAGACACAACAGGATTATTTAGGTATTAATATGAAACGTCTTTTTGGCTTTTTACTCATAATCGTTGTTATCTCCGCTTGTACCCATGATAAACCATTACCAAGCGGTTACGAAATGCTGGATCGTGGAGATAAAGGAGAAATTTTTGTCAAGACAATTCCGGCTGTCAGATCCGGGACTTTTTGGGAAACCCCCAAAGCAGGAATCCAGGGGACCCTGTTATTGGGGGAAACGAACAATTTTAAATCATTTGTGTTATTGCGATTTATAAGTTTCACCGCAATTGATAGCGACCTGGTTACTTCGGCGACATTAAATTTGACTCAATTTAATTCCTTTGGTGAGGGAGCAGAATGCCAGGCTTCGATCTATAAAGTTACTGATTCATGGTTGGCGGATATCTCTGATGAAGCGGAATGGGAAAAAAATGTTACCTGGCAGGATATTCAGGCTAATGTCGATCAGAACACAAGCTACGGAACATTAACGGTCAGTCCGCAGGACTCAATAACCACGGTTAGCACCCCCCTGGATACAAGCCTTGTGAATGAATGGGTAAGGTCCGACACCAATTATGGAATTGTCCTTGCTTTTGACCAGGCTGATTTAATGGTTCAGTTTTTTTCTTCCGAGGCGAGCAATTACTTTCCAACACTTGATTTAATTCATATCGATACGGACAGTACTATCGATACGACGTCGGTCAGTATTTACCACGATGTCAGTTTAATACAATACAGCACATCTGTTCCTGAAGGTGAACTGCAGGAAAATGTCGACTATATAAATGTCGGAAATGGTTCCGGCTATAAATCTCTAATACAGTTCGATTTAACATCCATACCGGAGAAAGCTACAATACACCATGCTTTATTATCGTTAACAGTGAATAAAAATTTAAATAGTACCGATACAACCGGTATATTAATTATTGCTACACCCGTTGATGAGGATTCCACCTGGAATCCGGCCGATTTGACGTTATACAGCAACATTACAAGTCCAGGCGCCTATGCATTTGATGTTTACGACAGCTTTTCAATGGATAATGCGGATGCTGCTGAAAAATTATCCTTTTTCACTCAAATTTGGCTATGGGGTGATTCGGGAGACGGCCTGGACAATAATGGTTTATTATTAAAAGCAAACAATGCGGGGGTTAATATAACGGAAATTAGTTTTTATTCGGGACTTTCCGATTCGACAAAAGCCCCGACTATGAGAATAACATATAGTTTACCTCCGACATCCCGGTTTTCAAAATAAGAATTTATTGAAACATAGATTCTAAAAAAAATAGGATTGTATATGAAACAAATGAAAATTACATTTATAAATATTGTCATAGCATTTTTCATTTTTTGTTTTATCGATATAATTCATGCCGATTCTTTTTATTCGTCAATTGGTTTGGGAATTCCGAATTATTTTGTGTCCCAGAAGGCATCGGGAATGGGCAGCACCGGGATTGGAGTTGTGGATAGATTTGCATTGAATGCAATCAATCCCGCCGCTATAAATATATACGGATTAACCACAATATCCATTAACTCTTATTTTAATATGTCGGTCAGCAAAATTAGTGATCGCAGTGTTGTTACCCGTAATGGCTATCCCTCCGGCTTCTTTTTTATTGTCCCGTTGAAAAGAAATATTTTGTTATTATCTTCCGTCAAATCATTAACCTCGTCAAAGTATACCCTTTCATTAAACCAGAGCAATGAAAATGTCAATTATACCCGGCTTGTCAGAGGAAACGGCGGTTTGAGTTCAGGCAGCCTTGGTCTGCAATATCAAATAAGTGATAAATTATATATCGGAGCATTGGGTAATTTTATTTTTGGTACTTTTAATGAAGAATGGAAAACACTGTTTGATGATGAGTCATATTTAGATACTTCCGATGATTTTGTAACTCATTTATGGGGTATTAGTTTTGATATCGGTATTTATGTATCGCCATTATCCAATTTGGGAGTGGGAGCTGTTTATAAGAGTAAAAGTCTGCTTCATTTGGAAAACAATTTGACCCTTGGCAATACGAAAAAAACTGACCCGGTTACCTCGGAACGTGATTATCCGTCCTCAGTGGGTTTCGGTATATCGTACAAAGTGTCAAAAATTCTTATGGCTGTTGATTATTATATGCAGTCCTGGGACCAATTTAAGGATAATCATGTTACCCGCTATCCGAATTTCAATCGTCTGGGCGCCGGATTTGAATATTTGGATACAAATGATGCTCTGGCGAAATATCATCGTCGTGTTGCTTATCGGGCTGGTGTTTATTTTTCACAACTTCCTTTTGAGGATGTGACGGGTAATCCGGTGAATGAAAAATTTATCAGCATCGGCCTGGGTTTACCTTTTCATAAATTTTTCGGCAGGGTTGATTTTGCCATAGAGGCAGGGTTGAGAGGAAATGCCTCTGAAAACAGTTATCAGGATACTGTAATTAGGTTTTCCGGTAGTATTACCGGTTCGGAACTATGGTTTCAACGACGCCATTAACGTAAAACCCGATTTAAAAAAAGGCTTGCATTTTAAGCAAGTTTTAGGTAAAATTCAGCTATTCTATTGTTTGATATAATATTATATGTCATTTCTTTGCTAAAGAACTCTAACTGATTCTATATGATAGGAGGTACGAAGGTGCTATTAAAAGGATTTGTGTTTAAAGGTATTATGATTATCTCTGTTTTGGTTTTGGCTTTGATCGTTACTACAAGCTTAATGACAGGTTGTGCAACGACAGGTGACGGGGGCCAGAAAGTGGAAATAAGTCCCGAACGACAGAAAGCAATCCAGGATTCTCTGGACAAAGTTTATAGATATCAACTGGATTTAAATTTTAGTATTGGCAATGAACATCGCAAGAATAAAAATTACAAGGATGCCGTTAAACCTTTTTGGAAGGTTGTTAAATTAGATACTATAAATAGATTTCCTGATATTTTTACTTTTTTGGCTGATTGTTATATGAAACTGGATCAGCCGGATAGCGCTTTGATTGTTTTTACCATGGGTACTGAAAAAGCGCCACAGAAAATTCATAATCATAGAATGCGGGCTTATTTATTGGCGGCCAAAGGTGAAAGAGAAGAGGCAATCAACGAGTATTATAAAACAATTGAACTGGATCCCGATAAAATCGAGGATTATAAGTCTCTCGGTACGCTGTTGATCGGTGAAAACCGGCTTGAGGAAGCCCTGGAAACATATAAAAAGATTACTGATCTTGCTCCTGAAGACGGCGATGCTCAAAGTACTTATTCAACACTTATCGCACAGACTGGTGGTGATATAACGGATATTATTGCCGCCAAAGAAGAAGCATTGACAAAAAATCCTGAGGATACACGTCTGATGTTTGAACTGGGTGAATTGTATTTTAAACAGGTTGATTACAAGAATTCCATAATCAAATTTTCCATGTTTCTTGAAAAAACCCCGGATGACGTCAGGGCCCTGGAATATCTTGGCAACAGCTACCAGAATAGCGAGCAGTATAAAAAAGCAATCGATACGTATGAAAAGGTCCTTAAACTGGAATCCGATCATACAAAAGTAATTTGCGAAATGGCCGCATGTTACCGTGAATTGAAACAGTTCTCCAAAGCCAGAACTATTGTCAACTCTGCAATCAAGATCGATTCCGGATATGGTTATGCTCATATTGTAAAAGGATCGATTTATGAAGCGACCGCTGATGCCTGTATTAACCAAAGAGATAAAAAAGTAGTTAATATTGATGATAAACTTGTATATAAACTTGCTTATGATGAATTTCAATTAGCCTCCAATGATATACAGTTTCAGGATATTGCACGGAATCGGATGAATTATGTAATGCAAGATATTCCCACACCTCAAGATAAGTTTATGTATCCAAATAAGGAAAAAGCCGAGCTTCCCTGCTATAACTGGATATATTAACCACCTGAAAATGTCCCCGACTTTTATATTGGAGGGTGAAAGCCCTCCAATTTATTTATAAACTTGTATACTTAAATTCTACGGAGTTTTTTAATGTCGATTGCAGTTGGTGCCGATCACGCAGGTTATGAGTTAAAGGAAAAAGTCAAAGAATATCTTGAAAAAATGGATATAAAAGTCAGGGATTTTGGTTGTTTTAGCAATGAAAATGCTGATTATCCTGATTATGCGGTCAAAGTTGCCAAAAGTATCGTCGCCGGTGAGAATGAATGGGGTATATTAATATGCGGTACGGGAATTGGAATTTCAATAACCGCAAATAAAATAAAAGGAATTCGCGCGGCTCTTTGTTGTTCGGAATATATGGCGAAAATGGCCCGCAAACATAATAATGCGAATATACTTGCCATGGGAGGGCGCACCACTTCATCGGAAGAAGCGGAAAAAATGATCGCAGTATTTTTAGAAACTGAGTTTGAAGGAGGCCGCCACGCCGACCGGGTTAAAAAAATTCATGATTTAACAGGGAAATGAGATGAAATATGAATAAAGCGTTACAGTTAAAAGATTTTGATCCTGAAGTCTATCAGGCGATACAAAAGGAAACCGAAAGGCAGAACCAAAAGCTTGAACTCATTGCATCGGAAAATTTTGTCAGCGTGCAGGTTCTGCAGGCAATGGGTCAGGTTATGACCAACAAGTATGCGGAAGGTTATCCGGCAAAACGATATTATGGCGGATGTGAATTTGTTGATATTGCCGAGGACCTGGCCAGAGAGAGGGCCAAAAAATTATTCAATGCCGATTATGCGAACGTCCAGCCGCACTCAGGATCACAGGCAAATATGGCCGCGTACTTTAGTTATATCAAATATGGCGATAAGGTCATGGGTATGGATTTATCACATGGCGGTCATTTGACCCATGGAAGCCCTGTCAATTTTTCCGGTCGTTTTTTTAATATGATCCATTATGGAGTGGATAAATCCGGCTATATCGACATGAACCAGGTGGAGAAAATTGTTTTAAAGGAAAGGCCAAAACTAATCATTACCGGCGCAAGCGCTTACTCACGTGAGATTGATTATAAAGCCTTTCGTGAAATCGCGGATAAAGTAAATGCCAAACTTATGTCGGATATAGCCCATCCTGCCGGTTTGATCGCGGCGGGTTTGATTAAAAGTCCCCTGGAACACTGCCATTTTGTAACCACGACGACGCATAAAACCCTTCGCGGACCCCGGGGCGGGATGATTTTAATCGGCAAAGATGGAGAGAATGATCTGGGTATTAAAACCCCAAAAGGCCGTACCAAACTTTTTTCGGAAATAGTGGATTCCAATGTTTTCCCCGGTTTTCAGGGAGGTCCGCTCATGCATGTGATTGCCGCCAAAGCTGTCGCTTTTAAGGAGGCATTACAGGATGATTTTGTAGAATACTCACGGCAGGTGATAAAAAACGCCAAGGCGCTGGCTAAAGCATTGCAAGACCGGAATTATAATATCGTTTCCGGCGGAACGGATACACATTTAATGCTTGTTGACCTGAGAAATCATGGTTTGACCGGAAAAGAAAGTGAAAAAGCTCTTGAACAAGCCGGTATAACTGTAAATAAAAATATGGTCCCGTTTGATGATCAAAGTCCGTTCGTAACCAGTGGAATTCGAGTTGGTACACCGGCATTAACAACACGCGGTATGAAAGAAGAGGAAATGACTCAAATTGCGGAAATGATAGACAGGGTATTACTTGATATAAATAATGATTCCGTGAAAACAAAAGTCAAAAATCAGGTCATCGAATTATGTGACCGGTTTCCTCTTTATAAAATGTAACATCTTTTAAACCTCTATAATAAAGGTTTAATTTAATAGAATTTGATGTAACATGAGATGTCCTTTTTGTAATTATCATGATACGAAAGTTATTGACTCACGCACCCGGGATGGAGGGCGAACCATTCGAAGGCGTCGTGAATGTATTAAGTGTAAACGCCGTTATACTACCCGCGAACAAATTGATGAAATTCCATTATTGATCATAAAGCAGGATAGTAGACGGGAAGAATTCGACAGAAACAAACTTTTTAAAAGTGTTCAGGTTGCCTGTATTAAACGCCCCATTTCGGTGACAACAATTGAACAAATTGTGACAAAAATTGAATATGATTTACGCGATCAGGGACTTGAAGAGGTAGAATCCAGTAAAGTTGGCGAAATGGTCATGGATGCTTTAAAGGAATTGGATGAAGTTGCGTATGTAAGATTTGCTTCAGTATACAGAAATTTTCAGGCAAAACAAGAATTTATTGATGAATTAAATCAACTTAAATAGATTTTTTTATTATATACATATTTTCATCCGATTGCTTCGAATGATTAAATCATCCAGCCCATAATTTATTTTTAATATTTTTTCAAATCAGAAAAGTATACGGAGTGGTTTTGGGACTTTTAAAATCAAAATCTTTTTCCGGTGGAATACATCCACCTGAACATAAGCATGAAACAGAAAAAAAGGCAATAGAAAAATGCCCCTTACCTTCAATGGTTATTATCCCTGTACAGCAACACATCGGGGCGCCGGCCAAACCGGTTGTTGAAAAAGGGGATACGGTTCTTGCAGGACAACCCGTTTGTGAGAGTACCGGTTTTGTATCCGTTCCTTCACATGCTTCAATCTCCGGGACGGTAACCGCAATTGAACAGCGCCCGCATCCTTTGGGACCCGGTGTTTTGTCCGTGGTCATTGAAAGTGATGGTGAAGACAAGTGGGTTCCGGGAATCGGGTACGAGGAAAATTATCTCGAACTGGATAAAAAGGAAATGCTGTCCAGAATACAGGCGGCCGGTCTTGCCGGAATGGGTGGCGCGACTTTTCCCACACATGTCAAGCTGAGTCCTCCCCCTGACAAACCGATAAATACCTTTATTTTAAACGGTGTTGAATGTGAACCCTATTTAACATCCGATCACCGGCTGATGTTAGAGGACCCCAAAAAAATTCTGCTGGGTATGCAAATAATATTACATTTACTTGGGGCATCACGTGCGGTTATCGGCATCGAAAAAAATAAATCGGATGCCATTTTGGTAATGCAGCGGTTAGTGGCTGAATTAAAATTACCTTTTGAAGTTATTTCCTTAAAAGTGAAATATCCTCAGGGTGCCGAGAAACAGCTCATAAAGGCTGTAACGGGTCGTTCTGTTCCAAGCGGCGGACTGCCGATGGATGTGGGTTGTGTCGTTCAAAATGTTGGAACGGCCGCCGCTGTCTTTGACGCTGTTGCCAGTAAACGTCCTCTTGTAGAACGAATTGTTACCGTAACGGGTAAAGGAATGAATGAAACCAAAAATGTTCTTACCCGTATCGGCACGCCGTTCTCTTTTTTGTTGGATTATTGTGGCGGTATACAGGATCATGCGGGTAAAATTATAATGGGCGGTCCGATGATGGGTTTGGCGCAGTCTTCTATGGATGCCCCGGTTATTAAAGGGACATCGGGATTGCTGGTTTTGGATGAAAAAGAGAGCAGGCGTTGTGCGGAATCTGTTTGTATATCCTGCGCCAGATGTATAGATGTCTGCCCGATGGGCCTTATGCCTAAATTGCTTGGCGCTTTTGTGAAAAATGACCACATTGAGGACGCTAAAAATTATAATATTTTGGATTGTATTGAATGCGGTTCCTGTGCCTATGTATGTCCTGCCCACATAAATCTGGTTCATTTAATAAAATATGGAAAAATGCAGGTCGCTAAACAAATTAAAAAAGCGAGTTAGCAAGATTATTAACGAGTATCTAACGAGTAAATCCTGATGGAAAAAAATTTTTTTGTATCCAGTTCTCCTCATATATATGACCAGGAGTCAATTCCTAAAATAATGTATTCCGTAAGTCTGGCGTTATTACCCGCAGCAGTGGGCGCTGTTTATTTTTTCGGATTGCGTGCGCTTTACATTATTATTATAGGGATCGTTTCCGCTATTGCCACCGAGGGGATACTTTGTAAACTGATGAAAAAACCGTTAACAATAAATGACGGCAGTGCGTTATTAACGGGTTTGTTGCTTGCATATAATGTTTCTGTCCAGGTCCCATTATGGATGCCTGCAGTAGGCTCTTTTTTTGCTATTGCTGTGGGAAAATTTGTGTTTGGCGGTTTGGGTTTCAACCCGATGAATCCAGCCCTGTTAGGGCGTGCTTTTCTTTTGGCCTCGTGGCCGACACACATGCGGAATTTTACAGGCGTGCCGCATAGCGGCAAAATATCAGGTATAGATATCATCACAAGTCCTACACCTTTGGAAGTTTTGAAAACCGCTAAAGATATTTTACAAAATCAATCGCAATATTCAATTGAAAAAGTTAACGTATATAAACAGGCGATTCTTGAATTGTCCGATTCGATCGGCAATCTGTTTTGGGGTAATGTTGGCGGCTGTCTGGGAGAAACCTCCGTATTTTTACTGTTGATAGGCGCAGCTTTTTTAATGTACAAGCGGTATATTGGCTGGAAAATACCTTTCAGTTATATCGGAACGGTTGCGTTGTTAAGCTGGGTATTCGGCGGGAAGGATGGACTGTTTAGCGGGTTTGTCCTGTTCCACATTTTTTCCGGCGGCTTGATCCTGGGCGCTTTTTTTATGGCAACGGATATGGTCACTTCACCAGTTACATTCCGGGGCAGAATATTCTTTGGGATCGGATGCGGGATTATCACGGTATTAATTCGTCAGATTGGCGGTTATCCCGAAGGTGTTTCATATTCCATACTGTTAATGAATTTATTAACCCCTATGCTTGATCGTTGGACAAAGCCCCGGGTATTTGGAGGAGCAAACAAGAAATGAAAGATATATTGAAATTAAGTAGTATACTCATGCTCATCACGACGATTGCGGCAACCGCGTTGGCTGCTGTTTATTCGGTAACCAAACCGCGTATTGAATTGAAAAAGCAGGAAGCATTGAACGCGGCAAAATCGGTTGCACTGCCGGGAGCAGATTTAAATGCAATATATGATGTGAAAGGAAATGATAAAGTATTATATTATTCCGGCTATATGGATACAACCAAATCGAATCTGGTGGGATATGCCTTTTTAACAAGCGGCAGGGGTTATTCCAGCGATATCGAATCCATTGTTGGGGTGGATTCGACGGGTAATATTATCGGTATTCAGGTTCTCTCTCAAACTGAAACCCCGGGCCTTGGAACGAGAATTGAAGAAATCAGGTACGGAGAGTCGCTTACCTGGGTTCAAAAACAATTTATCGGCAAGTCTGCAAAGAACCTGGCAGTCGATAAGGACGGGGGGGAAATACAGAGTATAACCGGAGCGACAATATCGTCGCGCGCCGTAACAAATTCTATTGTTGCCGGTTACGAAGATTTGTTAAAGCAGTTAAAAGAAACAAATTAGTTTTCAATTGCTTAACAGTACTAAAAATAATTATACAATTTGAGGAAAGAATGTCTGCATTTAAAGAGTTTTCAAAAGGAATTTATGCGGAAAATCCGGTTTTTAAGCAAGCATTGGGTTTATGTCCGACACTTGCTGTCAGTAATTCAGTAGAAAACGGATTGGGTATGGGGCTTGCGGCGACTTTTGTTCTTGTTTGTTCGAATGTTATTATTTCGCTGATCAGAAAAAGTGTTCCGCCGAAAATTCGTATCCCTATTTATATCGTAGTTATCGCAACTTTTGTTACAATGATCGATCTCTCCATGGCCGGGTTTTTCCCTGCATTGCACAAGTCTCTGGGAATTTTTGTTCCCTTAATTGTTGTAAACTGCATCATCCTGGGCCGGGCTGAGGCCTATGCCGGTAAAAATAATGCCGGTCTTTCATTTTTGGACGGGCTTGGCATGGGGATCGGATTTACACTTGCATTGATGTTATTGGGTGTCATACGGGAGTTGTTGGGCAACGGAAGTCTGTTTGGATTACCCATGCTTGGCGCGCATTTTGAACCCGTCTTGATCATGATTTTACCGCCCGGAGCCTTTTTAACAATAGGTTTTGTACTGGGCTTTTTTAACTGGCTTGAAAATCGTCGTCAAAACAATTAATATCCGTTTTCAGTAAAGAGGATAAAATGGAATTAAAAAGTTTATTCATCATATCTATCGGTTCTATTTTTATTAATAATTTTATTTTTGCAAGATTTCTGGGTATATGCCCGTATATTGGCGTATCCAAACAGCTTGATTCCGCTGTAGGGATGGGAGCGGCGGTCACTTTTGTTATGACATTGGCCTCTACGGTGACGTGGTTAATATATAATTATCTTCTTGCTCCGATTGAGGCAAATATATTTTACAAATTATTTTCATTATCGGCGCCGCCGGATTTAACGTTTTTAAAGACCATTGCGTTCATTTTGGTCATCGCATCGTTAGTGCAATTTGTGGAAATGGTAATACAAAAAACCAGCCCTGCTTTATATAAATCTCTCGGGATTTATCTGCCTTTAATTACGACAAATTGCGCAATACTGGGCGTTTCTCTTTTGAATATTGATGAAAATTATTTATTTATTGAAAGTATTGTGAATGGTCTTTCGGCGGGGATTGGTTTCACAATAGCCCTGGTCCTGATGGCCGGAATACGCGAAAAATTGGAGCTGGCCGATGTGCCCAAATCAATGCGGGGCATACCGATCGCATTTATTATGGCCGGACTCATGGCAATCGCTTTTCTTGGTTTCTCCGGTTTAAAACTTTAAATTATATTGATCAGGATGTTCAAAATTTTATTTCCTTGATATTGACATAGATTTTTAATAATTTAGCCTCTTATATTTATAGATTGTAAGAGGCTGTTTTTTGAACAGAAATTAAAAATACCCTTGAGAAAGAGATGAAAGACACAAATAATATTTCAGAAGAACCCAAAGACCCCGAGTCCAATAAAGAAACCGGCAAAGGGCCCGACCAGGAAAAGAGTTCAGCCCGTAAAAAAAGTACTAAAACAAACGCTCAAAATACTGACAGACCTAAAAAGCAAAAATCAGGTGACAAAACGACGGGAACCGGGTCATCCGGGTTTCAACAGGATTCCAAACAGGATGGAGCGAAATCAAAGCGGACAAAGAAATCCGGCAAAGATGATCAGGATGCCAAAAAAGAAGGTACAGAGCCGGAACATACTGTGACGGATTATAATAATACCGAATATGAGCATCATCCCGATGAGTATCCCTACGAAGGGGACCAATATGAAAACAGTAACGACTATGTGAAACAGCATAAATCTGAAACGAAACCGGCAGGGGAAAAGTCAAAAACGGCAAAAGATAAGGTTGATGACGACACGGCAGAGAATGAAGACAACGAATCTGAATCCAAATCGGCGTCCCCCAAAAAGAAAAAATCGCCAAATAAAGAAAAAAAGATGCCGTTTTTGGATCATCTGGAAGAATTACGATGGACAATCATTCGCAGTCTGATCGCGGTTATGCTCACTTCAATTGTCAGTTATATTTTTTCAAAAGAAATTATCACTTTTTTACGCAGTCTCGGGCCCGAAGATTTAAAACTGATTTTTCTCGCTCCTACCGAAGGATTTATGATATATATAAAAGTGTCGTTATGGGCCGGAGTTGTTTTTGCTTTTCCTTATATTGCGTATCAATTCTGGCAATTTGTCGTTCCGGGTCTTTATGAGAAAGAAAAAAAATATGTTCCGCATATCGCTTTTTTTACGACGCTTTGCTTTGTAACCGGCGCCGCTTTCGCCAGTTTTATTATTATACCATTCGGTATGAAATTTCTGTTAGGTTTTCAAACGGATTTTTTAGCGGCAAATATTACTATTGGCAAATATCTTGGTTTTATCGTGACGATCATACTTGTGTTTGGTGTTGTCTTTGAACTGCCGGTGTTATCATATTTTTTAACCAAAATAGGATTACTCACCCCCCAGTTTCTTCAAAAAAACCGGCGTTATGGTATTGTTATGATATTTATTGCCGCCGCCGTATTGACGCCGCCCGATGTATTCACGCAGTTATTGCTGGCAGGACCGCTCATTCTTCTTTATGAGGTCAGTATTTGGGTTTCCAAAGCTGTGTTAAAAAAGAAAAGTGATTAATTTTTTTACAGGTTATTACCCATCTACAGGTTTTATGTGGACTATATAGATTTACATATTCATTCAAACCATTCCGACGGTTTGTTGGCACCTGAAGATATTGTCCGATATGCGAAAGAGTATAAATTAAAAGCCATTTCAATAACAGACCATGACGCGATTTCAAATTATCTGCAGGCGAAGGTGGCAGGTGAAAAGTACGGAGTGGAAATTATCCCGGGTATTGAAATCAGTACCCAAATCGGTGAGTATACGATTCACCTGCTTGGATACTATTTTGACCCCGATTTTTGGTTAATTAATGAATATGTGGAAAAAAATCGCATCATTCGGGAAGAGAGGGCCAAAAAAATCATAAACCGATTAGGTGATCTGGGTATAAAAATTTCGTTTGAATTGGTAAAATTAAGGTCGAACGGCGGAGTTATCGGCCGGCCGCATATAGCGGATGTGTTGTTGGAAGAGGGATATGTTTTTTCATTTCGGGATGCTTTTGAGAAATATTTAGGTGAAAATAAAGCCGCTTATGTTCCCAAACCAGCGTTAAGCCCTGAAAAGGGTATGGAAGTCATTCAAAAGGCGGGCGGACTCGCCTTTGTCGCTCATCCCGGAATAGATCTAAACGACGATATCATTTTTCAACTTGTGGATTTGGGCTTGGACGGTATTGAGATATTTCACCCCAAACATGTTCAAAGTGATATAGAACATTTTTTAACAATTGCCGGAGATCATCATTTATTAGTATCCGGAGGCTCCGATTGTCACGGACCAAGAAGTACGGATATTATGCTTGGAATTAACAAGGTTCCTTATTATTATCTCGAAAAAATGAAGGAAAAATTAAATAAGAAATATGCTGTAAAATAAATAAAGAGGGTACTAAATTGATATTTCTAATGTAAAGAAATGTAAGGAATAAAATAGCTTTTGATTATGTTCTTAATGTTGAAATTTTAAATATTGATTATAGGAGGTCGTTACGTAGCCTCCCTCCTGCAACGGCCTCCGCAGGATGGCAAGCCTTAGCTTGCCATCCTTAATAAGGCGTCAATTCTCCTTCTGTTTGGTATCTTCCGTTTATTCTTTACTTGAGTATTTAAAATTTTTTTATTAAATTTGTTTTACCGGTCGGTATTTTATTAAAATTTTTTGGACCGGTCCATTAAAGGTTGGATAAATAATACAGAAACTTATGTGCTTTTCCCGAAAATGTGTAGAGTTTTATATCTTCGGGCAAATTCCCTCAAGCATGTATTTAGTATAAAAGTTACCGATTCGAAAATTCATGATTGTGTAAATATGGAATTTGGTTAATGTATGGTAACTAAAGCGAAGATACGGATAATATGATGAGATTTTGGAATAAAGGGATTTAGGTAAAAAAGAAAATTGATTGTAGAAAAAATAATGGTGGGACCTATTGCAGTTAATTGTTATGTCATTGCCTGTGAAACAACAAGAAAGGCGGCGGTAGTCGATCCGGGCGACGATGAGGGGAAAATACTTACTGTTATCAAAAATAACAATTATAATTTAACTCACATCTTACTTACTCATGGTCATGTTGACCATATTGCTGCTGTGGTTGAAGTTAAAAAGGCTACGCAGGCTGAAATCAATATGTGTAAGGACGATTTAATACTTGTTGAGAATTCCGGTATTCAGGCCGATATATTCGGTTTACGGCCTGCCGGGTATTTTACAATAGACAAATATCTACGGGATGAAGATAAAATAAATGTGGGCAATTTAGAAATTAAAGTAATTTTTACTCCGGGACATTCTCCGGGAGGTGTTTGTTATTTAACGGAAAATTGTCTGTTTACCGGCGATACATTGTTTTCAGAATCTATAGGGCGTACCGATCTTCCGGGAGGCTCTTATGAATCATTGCTGTCTTCTATTCGTAATAAATTGTTAATTCTTCCGTCGGAAACAATTGTTTATCCCGGACATGGACAGGCAACGACAATTGAAAGAGAGCTGCAATTCAATCCGTTTTTAAGTCATTGAGTACGAAGTAAAAATTTCTTGCAAATTATTACATTTATAACTAAACTCCAATGCTTGAGGTGCCATTTATACTTGATTATTAAGGTAAAAAATATGAGGTTACTATGGCAGAAGGTTTAAAAAAGGCCAGAGTGGTTATTCGGGAAGACGAATGTAAAGGGTGTGGATTATGTATTGCCATATGCCCTGAAGGTGTATTGTTTGAACAGAAACATTTAAATAGAATGGGATACCATCCGGCAGGTTATCGGGGCGAAGGTTGTACGGGTTGTGGTTTTTGTTTTTATCAATGCCCCGAACCCGGTGCAATTACAGTTTATAAAAAAGGATATGTGGAAGAGGAGGTCGCCTGATATGGCAAAACAACTCATTAAAGGTAATGAGGCAATCGTAAAAGGAGCCATACTTGCGGGCTGCCGATATTACTTTGGTTACCCCATTACTCCCGCGTCTGAAATTGCGGAAGCTGCGGCGTTTTACTTACCGCTTGTCGGAGGAACTTTTTTGCAGGCGGAAAGTGAAGTCGCTTCTATTAATATGCTTTATGGAGCCGCTTCCGGCGGTATCCGGGCAATGACCGCGTCGTCCAGTCCGGGTATAAGTTTGAAACAGGAAGGAATATCCTATGCGGCCGGGGCTGAACTTCCAATGGTTATAGTGGATATTATGCGTGGGGGGCCCGGATTAGGCAACATCGGCCCGGCACAGGCTGATTATAACCAGATCGTAAAAGGCGGCGGGCATGGCGGTTACAAGCTCATCGTACTGGCTCCCAACTGCGCCCAGGAAATGTGCGATCTTACTATGCTTGCATTTGAATTGGCCGATAAGTATCGGAATCCCGCCGTTATTTTGGCGGATGGATTCGTCGGGCAAATGATGGAACCGGTAGAGTTCCCGGAACCCGTGAAAAAATTACCGGAGAAGCCCTGGGCAATCAAGGCGGACTCTGATGATGAAAACAGGTTAATCAGTTCCATAGACCTTGAGCTTGAAAAACTTGAACAGCACAATTTGGAATTGTTTAAAAAATATGCCGATATTGAAGCCAATCATGTAAAATATGAAAATTATTTACTGGATGACGCAGAAATCGTCCTTATCGGTTATGGAGTAGTGTCCAGGGTATTGCAGACGGTCGTTGATGAATTGCGACAGAGAGACATCAAAATCGGCATGTTGCGACCCATTTCGTTATGGCCCTTTCCCAAAAAACAGATCGCGGAGTTGGCGAAGCGAGTAAAAGAATTTTTTGTTGTTGAACTTTCAGCCGGTCAAATGGTCGACGATGTACGGCTTGCCGTCAACGGCAAAATTCCGGTTCATTTTTACAGTCGAATGGGCGGGGTTGTTCCTTCACCCGAGGAAATTATTGAGCAGTTAATGAAATTAAACGAGGCAAACTAATGGCCAAAGCATTGATAAAAGCAGACAGTTTTTATGAAATCTATGAGCGTAAGGACGGCATTAAGGATGTTACACATTATTGCCCGGGTTGCGGTCATGGTGTTTTGCATAAATTGATAGCGGAAGCCCTTGATGATTTTGGTATCCGTGAAAAAAGTATCCTGATCAGTCCGGTAGGATGCAGTGTATTTGCCTATTATTATTTTCGACTGGGTAATATACAGGCGGCGCATGGACGCGCCCCTGCAGTGGCAACGGGAATTAAACGGGTTCATCCGGAGAGTGTAGTGATCAGTTATCAGGGTGATGGTGATCTGGCGGCAATTGGCGGCAACAATATATTACAGGCCGCAAACAGGGGTGAAAATATTACGGTTTTTTTTGTTAACAATGCCATTTACGGTATGACGGGCGGACAGATGGCCCCGACAACCCTGATCGGACAAAAAACAACCACCACTCCGTACGGCCGTAATGTGGTAAATGAAGGGTACCCGGTGCGGGTGTGTGAGTTATTGGCAACCCTTGATGCGCCCGTTTATATTGAAAGGGTAGCCCTGACCGACGCTAAAAATACAAGCAAAGTACGCCGCGCCGTCAGGAAAGCGTTACAAAATCAAATCGATAATAAAGGATTTTCGCTTGTCGAGGTGCTGTCGGCATGTCCGTCGAACTGGAAAATGACACCGGTCCAGGCAAAACAGTGGGTAGAAGACAATTTGATCAAACAATTTCCTCTGGGTGTATATAAGGATTTAACCGATCAAATCAAACCAAAGAAAGCGGAAAAACAGGTATTTTCTGTTGACGGACTAAAAGAAAAATTAAACATTCCCATGGAAGAGGAAAAATATAGCACGTCTGTCAAAGAGGCCAAAGAATTCAGGAATATGAAACTAAAGATTGCCGGTTTTGGCGGTCAGGGAATATTGCTTTTGGGACTGGGAATGGCGCAGGCGGCAATGCAGGCCGGATATAACGTTTCATGGCTGCCTTCTTATGGCCCGGAAATGCGGGGAGGAACGGCGAACTGTCATGTTAATATCTCGAAAGAAAGAATAGGATCTCCTTTGGTTTCAAAGCCGACTGTGGTTATTGCCATGAATCTGCCTTCTATGGAAAAATTTCAAAGTGAAATTGAGCCCGGCGGTTTGCTGTTATATGATACATCTCTCATCACTCAAAAACCGGTCCGAGATGATATTAAAGTTTTGGGTATACCAGCCACTCAGATTGCGGATAATCTGGGTAACACCCGAATTGCCAATATGGTTATTATGGGCGCTTTTATTGCATATACATCCGTTCTCGACAAGCAGGCTGTTATCAATGCACTGCCATTTTTTATTAAACGTAAGAATTTGATACCGTTAAATGAAAAGGCAATCGTTGAAGGGATGAATTACGTTTTATCAAGTAATTAATTTATGGAATAATGTATTTTAAATAAATCAGGTAAAAATTGTAATACATATTTTTTTATTTCCCTCGCCGGTATACAATGGCGGACTTTACTTTGTCCCGGAAATTTTGAAATATACTGATAATTTTTACAAAACTGTTGGGATTGGGGGGAAAAATATATCTCAAAATCAAGAGATGGACCATCTCCTGTTACCGGTTATGTTACGCTGTAAAAGATTTAGGCGGGAATTATAATAATTCAGCCTGTGTTAATCTTGCTCCTCCGGAGTTTTTGCGAGTGACCGGTAATAGTAAAAATCGAAATGAATAAAAGAGGAAATATGAAAAAATTTATAATCATTAATGTTTCTATCGGAGAAACACGCATTGCAATATTGGAAGACGAAAAACTTGTAGAGCTTTATTTTGAGCTGCCTGAAAATGAAAGAATGGTCGGCGATATATATTTGGGAAAGGTCGCCAAAATAGTCAACGGCATACAGGCCGCGTTTGTTAATATCGGGCAGCGTCAGGACGCTTTTTTACATTTTTCAGATATCAATAAGTATATCCTGGACATGTTTGGTAATAATGTTAAAACCGACAAAAGGAATACGAATAGAAGAAATTTTGTAGAAGCGCCGGTAAAAAAAGGTCAGGATATTCTGGTACAAATAACCAAAGAACCCCTTGCCAACAAGGGTGCGCGAATAACGAACGGTATCTCCCTGCCGGGGCGATTTCTTGTTTTGATGCCCGGCGAATCTTCAGTCGGTGTATCACGAAAGATTCAAAACAGGAAAGAAAAATATCGTTTAAAGCATATAGGTCAAACAATCCGTCCAAAAGGATTCGGCATAGTTGTAAGAACTGTATCCGAGGGGAAAGATGAAGCCGTACTCAAAGCGGACCTCGATTCGCTGATGAAATCCTGGAATAAGCTGGTTAAGAAAAAAGAAAAAAGCAACCCTCCTTGTATAATTCATAAAGATATGGGGATGCTTTCCAGCGTCATTCGCGATCTGTTTACCCCCGATATTTACAAACTTGTCGTTGATGATAAAAAAATGCACAGCCATATTGTAAAGTACTTGAAAGAAGTACAGCCCAAACTGGTTGATCATGTTGAAATATACAAGGACAAGGAGCCCATTTTTGACCGCTATGGCATCGAATCGCAGTTGAATAAAAGTCTGGCCCGAAAGGTATCTCTTAAAAAGGGCGGATATATATTTATTGAGCATACCGAAGCGTTGACAGCAATCGATGTAAACAGCGGCAGTTTTAGCGGTAAATCCGATCACGATTCCAACAGCCTAAAAATCAACCTGGATGCTGCGCAGGAAATTGCCCGTCAACTGCGGTTAAGAGATATTGGCGGAATCATTATCATCGATTTTATTGATATGATCGATGATAATAATAAAAAAAGATTGTATGATGAATTTTACCGGGAAATCAAAAAAGACAGGGCGCAGGTCAATATTTCCAAAATATCGGAATTCGGATTAATAGAGATGACGCGGGAACGTGTCCGGCCCGCCTTGCTGTACACGATTAGTGAGCCGTGTCCCGCATGCGGCGGAACAGGCCGGGTCATTTCGAAAACGACTGTTGTAGCGCGGATCGAAAGATGGATCAAGAGATACAAAAGCGAGGGCAGTGAAAAAAGCCTGCAATTATATGTCCATCCGGAGCTGGCCAAATATTTAACGACGGGTTACAGGAGTCGGATTCGAAGGATTAGTTGGAAATACTGGATGCGCATCAAGGTGCATAGAGACGAAAATATCAGCCTTGAGGAATTTAGATTTTTAAATAAATCAGGTGAAGAAGATTGCACATTAAAATTTATGCCTTGACTTTTTATTGTAATTTTATTAAATTTATTAGCTATATTCAAAATTAATATTTATGGAGAATGTGATTGATGTATGCCATAGTGGAAATAGGCGGTGAACAGTTCAAAGTATCCAAAAATGACAAGATCGTCGCAGCAAAACTGTCCGGTGATATTGGTTCTTCAGTAGATATCGAAAATGTTTTATTATTATCAATGGACAAAGGTATCAAAGTTGGTACACCTTATATTGAAGGCGCAAAAGTACAGGCCACAATAGTTGAGCATAATAAAGCCGATAAAGTAATTGTTTTTAAAAAGAAACGCCGGAAAAGATACAGAGTGTTGAAAGGCCATCGTCAGCCTCAAACGACATTGCAGATTAAAGAAATTAAAGCATAGATTTCTCTTGTATCAGGTAAAAGGAGAATAGTAATGGCTCATAAGAAAGGAATGGGAAGCTCCAAGAACGGGCGGGACAGCAAGCCCAAAATGCTTGGAGTCAAAAGATTCGACGGACAACTGGTTTCCGCGGGGAGTATTATTGTCCGCCAGCGGGGTACCCGTATTCATCCCGGTAAAAATGTTGGTATTGGCAAAGATGATACTTTATTTGCAAAATTGGAAGGTAAAGTAAAATTTGAAACCCGCGGTAAAACAAAAAAATATGTTTCAATTATTTCCTGATTTTGTAATATAAATCAACTTTTTTTCCTTAAAACGCGACTATAATATATTAGAATAGTGGCGTTTTTTTTTGTTTAGAATTTATAAAAATTACCGCAAACCGAAATATTAAAAGAATTATTTTATTAACCGTTATATGGGATGCAGGCAGGACAGACATTGTTTTGGAAAATGACATAAGTTAAATAATATTAAATTATTATCTTAATAACTACAAAAATTATGCCATGTAAAACAAAATTGACTTGACTCTTATATTGCTTTATTTTATATTTAACACTGTTATTTGAATCGGAGGAAAGTAGATGTCGGTAACTATTGAAGAGGTAGAAAAGATTGCCAGACTGGCCAAACTATCATTCAGTGAAGAAGAGAAAATTAAATTTACCGAACAATTTAACCAGATTCTTCAGTACATGGAAAAATTAAACGAACTCGATACGGAAAATGTATCGCCGACATTCAATGTATTGGACGTAAATAATGTTTTTCGTGAAGATAAGGTAAAACCCTGGTTAACACAGGAGCAGGCATTGCAAAATGCCCCGAAGAAAAAAAACGGTTTGTTCAGCGTACCCAAGGTAATAGGGTAAGAACATGGGAAGCGGAATCGTCGGAATTATCCCAGCCAGATGGGCATCTTCGAGGTTCCCGGGTAAGCCGTTGGCCAAAATCGCGGGTAAAACAATGATTCAACGTGTTTACGAACAGGTTAGCAAAGCCCAAAGTCTGGAACAGGTTATTGTCGCAACGGACGATGAACGAATATTCAATCATGTATCAAATTTCGGATGCGTTGTGATGACACCCGTGGACCTTCCTTCAGGAACGGAAAGGGTCGGTTACGTTGCAGGAGATCTGACGGCCGATATCATAATCAATATTCAGGGCGATGAACCATTAATAGATCCTCAGGCCGTAGACCTGGTGGGCAGAACCCTGCTGGAAGATAATGGGGCCGTAATGGCTACGCTGGCGCGAAAGGTAACTGATCCCGTAGAACTCGATGATGTAAATACCGCTCGTGTGGTTATTGATTCAAAACAGCGGGCCCTGTATTTTACCCGCGCCGTAATTCCGTTCGCCCGTGATGTGAAAGATAAAAAAAAGTGGCCTGCACAGTTTCCCTATTATGACCAGATCGGACTTTATGCGTACCGTAGAGAGTTCTTACTGCAATATAAGAATTTGCCCTTTTCAATTCTGGAAAACGCGGAGAAACTGGAACAGTTAAGGGCTTTGGAAAATGGTTATAAAATCAGGGTCGGTATTTGTGATTATGAAGCCGTATGCGTTGATATACCGGAGCATATAACAAGAGTGGAACAAAAAATTAAGGAACTGGAACAGCGTGAAAACCAAAGTTAAAAAATATATTTTTGTCACCGGCGGTGTTGTCTCGTCGTTGGGGAAAGGAATAACTGCGGCATCCATAGGCATGTTATTAAAAGCGAGGGGTTATCATGTTACTATAATGAAGATGGACCCCTATATCAATGTCGATCCCGGTACATTGAGTCCGTTTCAACATGGTGAAGTATATGTTACCGATGACGGCGCCGAAACGGACCTGGATTTGGGCCATTATGAACGGTTCATCCATTCCGATATGTCTAAAAAAAATAATACTACAACGGGTCAGATTTATTACACGGTGATAAACCGGGAACGTCGGGGTGATTATCTGGGCAAAACCGTGCAGGTTATACCGCATATCACCAATGAAATTAAACAAAAAGTCATGGACCTGGCGGAAAGCGATCAACAATACGATGTAATACTTGTGGAAGTCGGAGGTACGGTCGGTGATATTGAAAGTTTGCCGTTTCTGGAAGCGATTCGTCAGTTTATCCAGGATATCGGGACGCAGCATGTTATGTCCGTTCATTTGACCCTTTTGCCTTACCTGGCGGTTTCGGGAGAAATGAAAACAAAACCGACCCAGCATTCCGTTATGAAAATGCGGGAAATCGGTTTACAGCCGGATATGCTGGTATGCCGTACCGTTTTACCGTTGGGCAAAGAAGAGAGAGAAAAAATTGCCTTGTTTTGCTCAATTCCTTCGGATATGGTCATCGAGGCGCGTGATGTTAACAGTATTTACCAGATACCGCTCAATTTTGAGGATAACGGCGTGGGAAACAAGGTCGTTTCCCGTCTCGGTCTGATTTCGAGAACGCCAAATTTAAGCGGCTGGCGTGATTTTGTCAGAAAAGTAGAAAACCCGGCCGGATTTGTCCGTATAGCGATTTGCGGCAAATATACGGATTTAAAGGATTCATATAAATCCATTATCGAAGCTTTTGTGCATGCGGGTGTGGAAAATAATGCCAAAGTAGAATTGAAATGGATTGATGCTGAAAAAATCGAATTAAACGGCGCGCAAAGATATATGCAGGACGTAACCGGTTTACTTATTCCCGGTGGCTTTGGTGAGCGCGGCATTGAAGGGAAAATCAAAGCTATTCAATATGCACGGGTAAATAATATACCATTTTTTGGTATCTGCCTGGGATTGCAATGCGCCGTGATCGAATTTGCCAGGAATGTATGTTCTCTTCAAGACGCAAATAGTACCGAATTTGATCCGACCACCAAAAACCCGGTTATCGATTTAATGGAAACACAGGTTAAAATAACCGACAAGGGCGGGACCATGCGTTTGGGTGCCTATTCATGTATTGTGGCAAAAAACACAAAAGCATTTGAGGCTTACAAAAAAACGGAAATAAGCGAACGGCACAGACATCGTTATGAATTTAATAATGAGTATTTTGAAAAATTTAAAGAAAATAATTTTGTTTTCAGCGGACATAATCCCCAGACGGGACTGGTCGAAATGATAGAACTGGCGGATCACCCATGGTTTGTCGGAGTACAATTCCATCCCGAATTAAAATCAAGAGTACTCAACGTCCATCCCCTGTTTCGTGATTTTGTTAAAGCCGCAATTGAAAAAAATATCGAGATTAATAAGACTGATTCACTGGATGAATTTGATGAAAAAAGTAACAATTAAAAATATTCATATCGGACCCGATGAACCTATCGCGCTGATTGCCGGTCCATGTGTAATTGAAAGCGAAGATATCACATTACAAACTGCCGCTGCAATCAAGGACATAACAGGCAGGCTTTCAATACCGTTTATTTTTAAATCTTCTTTTCTTAAAGATAACCGCTCGTCCGAAACCAGTTACCAGGGTCCCGGACTTGAAAAAGGGCTCAGAATCCTGGAAAAAGTGAAAAAGGAACTGGATGTTCCGGTCCTGTCAGATATTCATACCGAATCTCAGGCAATTACGGCGGCAGAAGTACTGGATGTCCTGCAAATACCGGCATATCTGTCAATGCAGACGACCCTGACGGTTGCCGCGGCAAAAACCGGTAAAGTTGTAAATGTCAAAAAGGGACAGTTCCTGGACCCGAACGATATGAAAAACGTGATCAAAAAAATTGAAAACCAGGGTAATGAAAACATATTGTTAACGGAACGGGGAACATTTTTCGGTTATCATAATCTTGTTGTCGATTTCCGCTCCCTGTCGATCATGAGGGGGCTTGGCTACCCGGTCGTCATCGATCCCACGCATTCCATCCGCGTGTACGGAATTTCATCAAGTGACCCGAGCGGCGGCAGGCCGGAATTTGTACCGGCGTTGACGCGTGCGGCCGTCGCGGCGGGGTGTGAGTGTGTGTTCATTGAAACCCATCCCGATTGTTCGAATGCGTTATGTGATGCGGCCAGTATGTGGCCTTTGCAAAAACTTGAAAATCTGCTCCGGCAGATCAAAAAAACGGATGAACTGCGCCGTGAACTGGAATACAAATGGCCGGCGTAATCATATTTTGGTGAAGGTATGATTTGTGATATAAAAAAATATATTGTTCTCTTTTTATTGCTGACAGTTCCTGTTTTATCACAAACGGAAAAGGTTACCATTGCCATATCGGATTTTGAAAACAGTACCGGATTATTCAGCAATACGGAACTGGAAAAAAGCGTTCCGGAAATGCTCAAGACCGACCTGTCGCAATATGAAAAAATAATTGTTTTAGAACGTTCTAAAATCCAGTCCGTATTCCAGGAACATGCCCTGATCCAGTCCGGCGTTATTGATCCCGAACAGGCTCAAAAAGTTGGAGAACTTGTGGGCGCGCGATTCGTGCTTACGGGAGAGATCAGCAAAGTAGGCGACCGATATCGCCTTGACACGCATTTAGTCGATGTCGAAAGCGGTAAAGTGTTTGGAGAAAAAGTGACCGGTCCCGATCTAAACTCACTCGAGTCCATGGTCAGGGTATTGGCAAATAATATTATCGTAAATTTAACCGGTGAGGGTGATAGACAAAGCCGTGTCAAAGTGAGGGATTATTATGCTCCGTGGATATTGGCCGCCGGCGTTGGGACTGGTATCGTATCGATGATGATGCATTCTTCTTACAGAGATAACTGGGATAAATATGAAAAGACCACACGTTTAAACGAATTTGATGATTATTATGACAAAGCGAATAAATCGTACAAAGCGCGGAATGCGATGATCGGTGTTACCCTTGGAATTATCACTGTGGGAACAACACTGTGGCTGAAGAACAAAAGTCAGAGTAATGAAATCCTGGCGCAGCGTGTTGATAAAGAAAAAACAGAGTATGTTTTGTTACCGTATTACAATTTTAACAGTCGGGCTATTGGTGTTCAATTAACATTGTTTAAACTATGAAAACAAAAAATTTTTGTAAAATTCTTTTGCTTTTATTATTGTTCTTTACAGGTTGCGGAGACCTGGACCGCACCAATCCCCTCGATCCTCAAAATCCGGACAGTAAGAGAGGGGAAACCGTTCTGGTGGAATCCTTTGTCAATCAGTCCGGCGGTTCCGTCATAGAAAGCTCGATAGATGCTTTTGAAAGAATTTTAATAGAATATGGAGCGGAATCGTTTATATACATGGAACATCATATAGAAAAGACAAAAGGGACCGATGTCTATGCACTGGATGCGAGCCTGAGTCGGTATTTGACACTGGTACCGCAAACGGCTGAACAGGCCATTCCCGATGTTTTTTTTAATGGTATTCAGGGCCGGGTGCAGGGCGCCTCGGATGAGGAATCCGCCTATTTGAGGTACACCGACGAACTGGAAAAAGAACTTGGCAGGCAAACAACTTTTACCATTGAAGCGGCGGCGCAGTTAAAAGCCGGGAAAATTTATGTCACAGCCGATATTGCGAAATTGGGGAATACCAACGCGGAAGAGATCGTTGTTAATTTGGCGGTAACTGAAAAGGTTTCCGGGAATGTCAGAAATATAGTAAGGGCTTTTATACCGCTCGAGACGATTGGTGAACTCAACCATGGCAAGATTAAAACCGTAAAACGCGAAGTTGAAATACAGCCGGAATGGAAAACGGAAAATCTTGAAATTGTGGTAATCGTGTTTAACTCACGCACTCTTGTAGTCTATCAGAGTGAAAGAGCTGATTTGAAATATAATTAGTTTTTGAAAAATGAGACATTTAAATAAAAAAATATGCGTTGTGTTATTGAGCGGTTTTCTGCTCATGACGTGCGGCGTTGTGGAAAAGCTGGCCAACAGGGTTCCGGTAATAAAAAAGCTTGAGGCGGACCGCTACACGGTGCTTGTCGGCGATACGGTCAACGTCAGTGTGGATGCATCCGATCCGGATGAAGATGAAATGACCTATAGCTGGAGCGCTAACGGAGGCGCTTTTATAAATAAACATGAGGCCGCCGTGCAATGGATCGCTCCGTTGATCGAGGATGTTTTTGATTTACAGGTGAGCGTAAAGGACAAGAACGGCGGAGAGGCAACAGATAATATTTCAATTACCGTCATTTCCAATACAAAACCGAATATTACCATTACCTATCCCCGGGATGGTCAGTTTATCGTCGCGTTGAATACCGTGGAAATTAAAACTGAGGTTACACCCGTTTCGTTTATTGACCGAGTTGATTTTTTTATAAACGGAAAGTTAATGGGAACAGATACAACCTCGCCGTTTACTTATGTCTGGTCATTGTCGAATTGTTCGGGACAAATCGGGATAAAAACGGTCGCTTACCGTTCCATACCGCGGGAAACACAGGGCTCGGATTCGTTAACCGTTTCAATACAGGGAGTAATTCCAATACCATAATATGGAATCGATAAATGAAAATACGTTAGCTGCGGATGAAAATTTGAATGTAATCGAATATGCCCGTAAAGTTTTGCTCATAGAATACAAAGCGATTGAGGCATTAATAGACCGTGTTGGCACGGAATTTGAGGAAGCAGTAAATATCATACTAAATTGTAAGGGCCGGGTAATTGTGACCGGCATTGGCAAGTCCGGAATTGTCGGCAAAAAAATTGCCGCCACGTTAACAAGCACCGGAACCTCGGCCATTTTTCTGCATCCTGCGGAGGGAGTACACGGCGATTTGGGGATGGTTCTTAAAGACGATGTTGTAATATGTATATCGAAAAGCGGCAATACCGGTGAGATCAGCCAATTGTTCCCCGTTTTTAAAAAGATCGGGGTGCCGATTATAACATTTACGGGGAACCTGCGGTCGGCGTTAGCGGAAAGAAGCGATGTTGTACTGGATGTCAGTGTGGAGGAAGAGGCATGTCCGAACGATCTGGCACCAACCGCCAGTACTACGGCGGCTATGGCGCTTGGAGACGCCCTGGCGGTCGCCCTGCTGCAGAAACGTCATTTTAAACGCGAAGATTTTGTTTTTCTGCATCCCGGCGGAGCGCTTGGGAAAAAGCTTATTAAAACAGATGAAATCATGTTCAGCGGAGATAAAGTACCTGTCGTTCATTACAGCGCTTCAATTCAGGATGTGATATTGGAAATAACCAAAAAAAGATTTGGCGGAACCTGTGTCGTCGACGACCAGAACAAACTCGTCGGTATTATAACCGACGGTGATCTCCGGCGTTTGATGCAAAAACCGAACGAAATACAGAATTTAACCGCTAAAGATATGATGAATAAAAATCCAAAAACAGTGGAAATCGGCTGTCTTGCTTCCAAAGCAAGGCAGATCATGGAAAATTTCAATATCATGCAGATTGCCGTGCTTGATCTTGAGCGGCACCCTGTCGGAATGCTGCATTTACATGATTTACTAGAAGCAGGAATAGAATTGTCGTGATGAGCAAACGCAGCCGTAAACGAATTAAGAACTGGTTTATATATATTTTTGTTCTGTTCATTGTCAAATTATTAAGAAATTTGTCCCGCATTGGTGCCATAAAACTGATGCGTCTTATGGGAAGCATTGTGTTTCGATTGGCGAAAAGAGAAAGAGAAAAAACCATTCGCCATTTAACCTGGGCTTTCGGGGATAAAAAGACAGAGCAACAGATCGAACGGCTGGCGAAACAGGTGTTTTTGCATTTTTCTACTGTAGCTGTGGATGCCATCAGAATGCCCCTGGTATTGAAAGAGGGTATCGATAAATATGTACGCACGGATAATTTGCCCAAACTGGATAAACTGTTGGCTGTCGGTAAAGGAGCTATCATAATTACCGGGCATTTCGGGAATTGGGAATTACTTGGCGCATATTTGGCTCAATGTGGATACCCGTTGAAGGTTGTGGGAACGTCGGCTTATGATAACCGTTTGGATAAAATGATCGTCGAAACCCGTAATCTGGCCGGCTATGAAAACATCGCCCGCGGAAAGGGCACCAGAGAAATTGTACGGCATTTAAGAAGTAAAGGTTTTCTTGGTATATTGATTGATCAGGATACTAAAGTAGATGGCGTATTCGTAAACTTTTTTAAACGGCCGGCGCATACGGCTGTCGGTCCGGTTGTGCTTGCTGAAAAATTTAATGTGCCGATTATACCCGTTTTTATTCGATTAAACAGGAATTTATTATACGAGATTGAGGCCTTTGACCCCATAGTTTGTGATAATACCGGTGATCCCGAGAAAGATTTGATCAGTAATACACAAAAGTGCTCTGATGCTTATGAACAGATAATCAGCCGCTATCCATCGCAGTGGGTGTGGATGCATGAACGCTGGAAAAAACAACCTCAAGAAGCGGAATTATAGGTAAAAATGAATATAATTAAATTATTACATATATTTATTATTGGATTGTTATTTATTTTTATTTCAATTGCTTGTAATAAACATGAACCGGTTGTGAGCCAATCGGATAATGGTGAAATACCGGATCAGGAAATGTGGAATTTTGATGTCAAAGTTACCAAAAACGGCAAACTCGATGCCCATCTCAAAGCCGGTCATATGCTGTATTTTTCCGAAAAGGAACAGTCGGTCATGAACCAGGGTGTTCTGGTCGATTTTTATGATAAGGAAGGTAAACTGGCATCCACCCTGACATCTGACAGTGGTTTGTTCAACGAAAAAAGTCAGGATGTCAAGGCTATTCGGAACGTCATAGTCAATTCCGACAGCGGGGTAACGTTATATACCGAGGAACTGGCCTTTGATCAGGGTAAGGAAAAGATATTCACAGAGAGAGATGTTAAAATTACGACAACCAAGGGTGATACCTTTTATGGTACAGGATTCGAATCGGACCCGCAACTTAAATTTTGGGAAATAAAAAAATTGCGCGGAACCGCTCACAAGAGTGTTGATCTTTCACCCGAACAATTCAAAAAGGAAAAGAAATCTCAAAAAGATTCAACCGGTGTGGCAGAGGATAGCCTGAAATCGGAAATTCCTGATACGGTAGAAATTAATCATGAAATTGAACAATAAATTTTATTTTTTCAGAATATTTTTTTTCCTGATTTTTTTTGTGTTCTTTACAGTTTTTTCTTTAATAATTGCCAGTGAAGAAGAACCTGAGCGACTGGTACTTGATAACGCGGATACGGCGCACGGTGAAACGATTCAGGAACAATCAGTTGTCGTATTGACCGGCAATGTCAAATTTCACCAGGGCGATGCCGTATTACTGTGTGAAAAAGCGTTTCAATATATTGATGATGATCATACTATATTGACCGGTAATGTTCATATATTCGACAAGGCAAAACAGTTATTTAGTGATAAAATAGATTATTTTGAAAAAACCAGGTATGCTGTTGCGGAAGGTAATGTCAGGTTAATTGATTCGTTAAAAACATTAACGTCCGATTACCTGAAATATTATGAAAACCAGGAAAAAGCGGTTGCCGATTCAAACGTAACTATCCTGGATAATGATGAACAGATAACTCTGACCGGAAAACATGCGGAATATCTTCGTGAAGAAGGATATGCCAGGGTAACCGGTGAACCGTCATTTACGCGTGTAGATACTACCAATGATACGGAGTTGGTTATTACCGGCGGGATTATGGAGATGTTTGATGAAGGTGACAGTGTTATTGTCACCAAAAATGTACATATAACGCGTGGTGATATTGTCGCCGATTGCGAAAAACTGTTATTTTTAAAGGGAGAAGAAAAGATTATACTCGATTTGTCGCCGGTTGCCTATGAAAAGGATGATCGTCTGACCGGCGAACAAATTGTTTTGATTTTAAAGGACAACAAGGTAAACCGGATTCATATTTACGGCGATGCGATTGTTACGACAACAGTAGATTCCGTAATTCAAACCAATATCCCATATAATTTGTTGACCGGTGAACAAATTCGGGTTATTTTAAAGGAAGAAAAAATTGATTCGGTTTTTATACTTGGACGGGCAACCAGTTATTATCATATATTGGAAGATGATGAGGAAAAGGGAATTAATAAGATTTTATGTGATGAATTGTTAATGGTTTTTGCCGAGGGTAAAATTAAAGATGTCTTCGGCCGCAGTAAACCGGGATTATCGAACGGAATATTTTTTCCCCCGGCAAGTCAAAATAAAATTGAAGGTGAATTAACGGATCTTTTAAAAAAATTAAAAATAAAAACAGATTTACAGCAACCTGAATTAACTCCTATTCAATAAAGGCCCGGAATACACAGAATAATATGAATGATAAAAAGGTATTAAAATGTACAAACCTTGTCAAGATTTACGGCAAGCGTAAAGTTGTCAATAAAGTAAGTATTGATATTCAGGAAGGCGAAATCGTCGGCCTGCTTGGCCCGAATGGCGCCGGAAAAACCACTACTTTTTATATGATAGTCGGCATGATCCAACCAAAAAGCGGGCGGATTTATCTTTCGGACCAGGATATAACCAAATTACCCATGTACAGAAGGGCGCGAAAAGGAATATCTTATTTGCCGCAGGAAGCTTCCGTTTTTCGACAACTAACGGTAGAACAGAACATGCTGGCAATTTTGGAAACTTTGTCATTAACTTTAACCGACAGAAAAAAAAGAGCACTTGAACTGATGAATGAGTTGGGTGTGGCGCACCTGGCAAAAAATAAGGCGTATACATTATCAGGCGGTGAAAGAAGACGGGTTGAAATAGCCCGGGCACTGGTGACAAAACCAAAGTTCATTTTGCTGGACGAACCCTTTGCCGGCGTTGACCCGATTGCCGTGGAAGACATTCAGAAAATTGTGGCCGATTTAAAGAATAAAGGAATCGGTGTGCTGATTACGGATCATAATGTGCATGAAACTTTATCCATCACGGATCGGGCTTATTTGTTATTTGAGGGTAATGTTCTCAAATCCGGGACCGCGGATTTCCTGGCAAATGATGAGGAAGCGAAAAAATTTTATTTGGGAGATAGTTTTAAGCTTGACCGTTGATTGATAAATTAAATATTCTAATTAAAAGAAATGTTTATTATATTAGATAAAGAGAATCAAAAACAGGGATAAATGATAATGATGTTTTTTGAAAAAAGGAAATGGAAAGTTAAGGAATGGTAAGGTTAGGACAACATCTAAGTTTGCAGATGAAACAGTCACCTCAGCAGGTTTTGCTGTCCTCATTACTTCAGTTGCCGATAATCAGCCTGGAGCAAAGGATAAGAACCGAGCTTGAACTCAATCCTTTACTTGAAATTGATATTGATCAGGAAGTTGAGCAGGACCTCGACGACGATTCTGAAACGGAATTGCAGACTGAGAGTGAAAATTCTGAAACGAAAGAAGACGAAGTAACAGAGGATAATCAAGAAGAAATTGATTGGGAAGAAATTCTAAATGATCAGGACAGTTTTGAGATCCGGACCCCAAAAGAAAAAGATGTGGAAGAATTTGAACGCCCGGAAGTTTTTAAAGAAACGTTGACCGATCATTTAATCAGTCAATTGAATATGATCCATCTTGAACCTGATGAAATTGCTATCGGTGAGTATATTATCTGGAATATTAATAATGTGGGTTATTTGACTATTGATCTGGATACAATTGCCGAGAATCTTGAAACTGATGAAGATACAGCAGAAAGAATTTTAATTGAAATACAAAAATTCGATCCACCCGGCATAGGGGCCAGGAATTTACAGGAATGTTTATTAATTCAATTATACCAGCAGAAACCATTATATGAACTTGCCATAAAAGCCATTCGTGATTTTTTTGAGGATTTTAAGAATAAACGATATGAAAAACTTGCCAAACAATTAGAAATTGATCTTGATGAAGTTAAAGATGTTATTAGTCATATTATAAAATTGAATCCGAAACCGGGTGAAGGATATTTAACATTTGAAAACAATTATATAGTTCCCGATCTTGAAGTTAAAAAAGACGACGGGGAATTTAAAATATTCATGCATGACTGGAATATTCCGCATTTAAGGATCAATAATGAGTATCGCAAAATGATGCTGGACAGGAAAAAGTCCAACAAGGAGACCCGCGATTTCATCCGGCAGCGATTGGAATCAGCGAGATGGCTCATTAATTCCATTCATCAACGACGAACCACCATTCTGCGGACAATGGAGGCGATCATTGATAAGCAGCGGGATTTTTTTGAATTCGGTCCTGAATATCTGAAACCGATGATTTTAAAGGATATTGCCGAAGAAATCAATATGGATATTTCCACTATCAGCCGCGTAACGAACGGCAAGTACGTGCAGACGGAATGGGGTGTATTTGAATTAAAATCTTTCTTTAGTGAAAAATATACAACCGATGACGGCGAGGATGTTTCGAATAAGAAAATAAAGGCCCTGATCAAACGGATTGTTGACAAAGAACCCGCCGACAAACCATATAATGATCAAAAGATATCCCAGATGTTAAAAGTAAAAGGCTTTCCTGTGGCCAGGCGTACTGTGGCAAAATACCGGGAACAAATGTCTATTCCAGTATCGCGATTAAGAAGAAGAATATAACATAAAGGGAATAAAATATGCTGTACGCTGGTCATATACATGCCACAACAGTAGTGGGTTTACTTTATAAAGGCAAAGCGGTACTGGCCGGAGACGGCCAGGTGACCTATGGAGATATGATTTTAAAAGGCAAAGCCCGTAAAGTACGAAAACTTTATAATAATAATGTATTGGCCGGATTTGCCGGTACGGCGGCGGATGCTTTTACTCTGTTTGAACGGTTTGAGGGTAAATTGGAAGAATATAACGGGAATTTAGGCCGTTCAGCGGTTGAACTGGCCAAGGATTGGCGTTCAGATCGTTATTTACGAAGGTTGGATGCACAATTAGCCGTTCTGGATAAGGAAAAAATTTTTCTGATTTCAGGCACGGGTGATATTTTAGAACCGGACGATAATGTCATCGCTATCGGGTCAGGCGGCCCCTATGCACTGGTGGCGGCCAGGGCTTTGATAAAACATTCACAACTTGATGCGGTTCAAATTGTCAAGGTAGCGATGGAATTAACCTCTAATGTCTGCATTTACACAAATAATAACCTTTCTATTGAAGTGCTGGATTAAAGTCTTTAATGTTTAAAAAATTTTTTTTGATTATATTAACAATTTTGAAACAGGAGCAGGTGTTTTTAAAGAATGTTCATTATGATATTTAATATAAAGCACCCGGGATAATGAAATGGCAAATAAAAAATTACAAATGACACCCCGTGAAATAGTTAATGAACTGGATAAATATATTATCGGTCAGGATGAAGCCAAAAAATCCGTGGCAATTGCCTTACGAAACCGCTGGCGGCGCCAACAGGTATCACTGGATTTGCGTGAAGAGATCATGCCGAATAATATCATATTGATCGGCCCGACGGGTGTCGGCAAAACCGAACTTGCCAGACGACTGGCCAAGCTGGATAATTCTCCTTTTATTAAGGTCGAAGCTTCCAAGTTCACCGAAGTCGGTTATGTCGGCCGGGATGTGGAATCCATCATACGCGATCTTGTCGATCAGGCTGTAAGCATGGTACGCAGTGAATATATTGGAAAAGTGCAGAAAAAAGCTAAAGAGCTTGCATTGGAAAATTTATTGGATATATTATTGCCGAATCCGTTCACTCCAGATTCAAAAGACTTTGATAAAAAGATAACCAAAGAGACGGAAGAAAAACGAATAAGATCACGTGAGAAACTGCGCAGCCAGGTTTTGGACGGTAAACTGGATGACAGACTGATCGAGCTTGATGTTCCAACCGAGCAGTCGCCCCTGATGCAAATCATATCGCCCATTGGCATTGAAGAAATGGGTTTGAATATACAGGACCTTTTGGGCCCCGTATTGCCGCAGAAAATTAAAAAAAGAAAAATGAAAATTGATGAGGCCCTGATTTACATGCAGCAGGAAGAGACCAATAAATTAATAGATATGGATGAAGTTATCCGGGAGGCCATCCGCAGGGTTGAGGATACAGGAATTGTATTTCTGGATGAGATCGATAAAATCACCGGGGAAGAAAACGGCGGAGGACCGGAAGTGTCACGCGAGGGTGTGCAGCGCGACCTGCTGCCCGTTATTGAAGGTACGAATGTTATCACAAAATATGGTATGGTCAAATCCGATCACATCCTTTTCATCGCTTCCGGTGCTTTTCATGTTTCCAAACCATCGGATCTGATTCCGGAACTTCAGGGCCGATTCCCGATACGGGTTGAATTACACAGTTTGAACGTTGAAGATTTTGAGCGAATCCTGATTGAACCCCAAAACGCTTTAATTAAACAATACACCGAGTTGATTTCCACTGAAAATGTGAAAATTAACTTTACGCGCGGCGCGATCAAGGAAATTGCCCGCATTGCCTATGATGTTAACCAGCAAGCGGAAAATATCGGTGCGAGAAGACTGCATACGGTTATGAGTTTATTACTGGAAGATAACCTGTTTAATCTGCCAAATGATGAAATAAAATCGATCCGTATAGACCAAAAAGTCGTCCGTGAAAAGTTAAAAGAAGTCATCCAGAATGATGATCTCAGTCAGTATATCTTATAAAAAGGAATGAATATGAAACGCGATTTTTTGCAGATAACGGATTTCAGCCAAGACGAAATAGTCGGGCTATTCGAATTGGCGAAAGAACTAAAGGATAAAACAAAACAGGGAATTACCCATCATATTTTAAAAGGCCAGACACTGGCGATGTTATTTCAAAAACCTTCAACCCGGACGAGGGTGTCCTTTGAAGTGGGAATGTATCAACTTGGCGGTCATGGATTGTATTTGAGTCCGGCGGAGGTGGGTCTGGGGAAACGGGAATCGGTTGCCGATGTCGCACGGGTGCTGTCCCGATTTAATGACGGCATTATGGCCCGCGTATTCGGTCATGATATCGTTGAGGGACTTGCCAAATATGCCGACGTACCGGTTATTAACGGCCTGTCGGATTTGGCGCACCCCTGCCAGATATTGGGTGACATGCTGACCGTTATCGAACATAAAGGCAAATACTCGGACCTGAAAGTGGCATATATTGGTGACGGTAATAATGTCGCCAATTCATGGATAAATTTGGCCGCACGATTACCGTTTACTTTATATATAGGCTGTCCCAATGGTTACGAACCCGATCAGCAACTGCTTAACAACGCCGAAGCACAGGGTTTAAGTGAAATCAAAATCGTTTCAGATCCGGTAGAAGCCGTTAAAGACGCGGATGTTGTCTATACCGATGTTTGGGCAAGCATGGGGCAGGAAGAGGAAGCCGCGGTAAGGGAAAAAGTTTTTCAACCTTACCAGGTCAATTCGAAACTGTTGTCCTCTGCCGATAAAGAATGTATTGTGTTGCATTGTCTTCCGGCTCATCGTGGTTCCGAAATTACCGATGAAGTTATGGACGGCCCCCATTCCGTAGTTTTTGATGAGGCGGAAAACAGACTGCATATTCAAAAAGCGATCCTTGTTAAATTAATGGCTAAATAACGTGAAAGGATAAGCGGATTGTCTCTCGAGATTGTACAATACTCGGACAAATTAAAAGATGTATGGGAAGAATTTGTGACAACGACAAACAACGGCACAATATTTCATGAACGAAAATTCTTGTCATACCATCCGCCCGACCGGTTCAAAGATTTTTCACTTTTATTTTATAAAGAGGGAAAAATAATTGCACTGTTCCCCGCTGTTGATGTTAGCCTGCAAAACCAGCGAATCTTGTTTTCTCACCGCGGCGCTTCCTATGGCGGTTTTGTATGCCTGGATGTCTTATCTATCAAAGATGCCTTCAGTATGGTTCAGGCTTTGATTGAATATGCCGGTAAATCCGGATTTAATGCGATTGATATTACACCGCCGCCGCAGGTCTATTCCCGACGACCTTGTAATTACATTGATTTTGCGTTAATTCAAAACGGTTTTACTTATCGGAAAAGAGAAATTTCCAGCGTGATCCCGCTTGATTTCACACGCGAAAATATTCTCACGACCTTTAACGAGGGATCCCGAAGGGCGGTTCGCCGCGCCTGGAAGTTGGGTACCGTGGTCCGCGAATCGGATGATTATCCGGCATTTTACAAAATACTTGAAAAAAATCTTAGGCTGCGTCATAATGTAACACCCACACATTCTCTTGAAGAGTTATTAAAATTAAAAAAAATGTATCCTGACCGCATTAAACTGTTTGCCGCATTTCACGGAGAGATCATGGTGGCGGGCGTTGTTATGTTTATTTGTAATGCAAGGGTGGTGCTTGCTTTTTATATCAGTCATAATGATGATTTTCAACAGTACCGGGGTGTGAATTTATTGTTTCATGATATTATTGATTGGGGTATTTCGGAAAAATTCGGATTCCTGGATTATGGGATTTTTACTGTAAATGAGGATCCAAATTGGGGGCTTGCTCGTTTTAAAGAAAGTTTTGGCGCTCAGGGTGTGTTTAGAGACAGCCTGCGCTTAATTGTTAAATCTTGATCTGACAGACACTATTGAAAACTACCAGAATATTACATATAGCGCCGACCAACACATCCGGTGTTCCGGGTCAATTTGTTTTAACGGAACGCCGAATGGGTTACGACAGCCGGCTTGTCACTTTGTACCGGGATAAAAGAAAGTATTTTGAGGACATTTGTCTCAAATTGCCTTTCATTGATTTTGCCGGAACAAAATGGATCAAAAAAATCGTTTCAAATCCCGAAAAGATTATGGTCGATAACAAATTGAAACAACCCGAAGCTGTACCAATTGTATGGGAACCTCATTCCTTTGCTGAAAAATTTCTGGTTCAACTGCGGGATTTATTATGGACTCCCCGGATTGAAACCGCCGTCCGTAAATACAAGCTAAATGATTTTGATGTTTACCAACTGGATGGCGGACTTGATCTTTACCGAAATTCAAAATTTATTGAAAGAATAATGAGGGACGGTAAAAAAGTGATCTGCTGTTATACCGGCAGTGATTTACGTACAAGAGGTGTCATACCCGGGGTTGACCGGTTATCTGAAGCCAATTTTACCGTTGAATACGATCATTTAAAATTACATCCGAATATAAAACATATCTTTTTCCCGTTTGAGGCCGGCCGTTTTCAAATCGTCGAACAGAACAATAAAAAGATCAGAATTGGTCATGCGCCGACAAACCAAAAAGCCAAGGGCAGTGATATAATCATTCCGGTAATGCGGGAACTGGCCCGTGAAAACGATGTTGAAGCTGTTGTAATTCAAAATTTGCCCTATTCATTGGCCATCGAAGTCAAACAATCCTGTGATATTTTTATAGACCAGATCGGCGACCTGGGTTACGGAATCAATTCACTTGAGGCGCTGTCGATGGGTATTCCGTGTTGTTCATGTCTTGCGCCCGGATTTGCCGAAGCGTATCCGGACCACCCATTTGTTGTCGTAAATAGGGATAATTTAAAATCGGAATTGTTGCGGTTAATCCACGATGCGGAATTGAGAAAACAGCTTAGTTTAAAAGGACGGGCCTGGGTGGAAAAATATCATGATTCGACCGGGATAGTTCAGGAAATACATAAACTTGCCGGTATCGGTTAATGCGGATCCTTTTTATTAACAGCATTCAAATGTTCGGGGGCGGTGAGATCTGGATGCTTAGAACATTAAAAGGGTTGCGGGAACGCGGTCACAGGGTTTTTCTTATATGCCGGTCCGGGACTGAACTTGAACGCAGGGCTGAAAAGTTAGGCGTTCAAGTAAAAAGTTTCCGAATCAGAGGGGATCTGGGACCACTGACCATTTTTCGTACCTGGAAATTGATAAAAAAGGAAAATATACAGCTTGTACTGACGAATATGGACAAGGAATTAAGATTCGGCGGGATTGCTGCAAAATGCGCCGGCAATTGTGTTGTTATCCCGCGGCGGGGGATAGATTATCCGTTGAAAAATAAAATTCAATATAAATTGTCTTACAATTTTCTGGCAGATAATATCATCGCCAATTCTGAGGCGACAAAAAAGGCCTTATTAAAAAATGCCGCCTGGTTAAATCCTGAAAAGATCAAAGTCATTTATAACGGGATTGATCCGGAACCTTTTACAACCCAGCCTGCTGTTAATTTGAGAAAAGAATGGAGCGATGATCCCGGTGTTAAGTTTATCGGTTTTGTGGGGCAGTTGGACGAACGAAAAGGACTTGCCAATCTGTTGCGGGCGTTTTTAAAAGCCCGGGAAAAAATTGCAAAGGCCCACCTTGTCATTGCGGGAGAGGGACCGCTTTTGGATGAGATTAAAACATACTGCGCGGAAAACGATTTGACCGGTAAGGTTCATCTGCTTGGTTTTCAGGATAAAATTAACGAGCTTATGAAAGCATTCGATTGTTTGGTTTTGCCGTCATTATGGGAGGGATTCGGGATCGTTTTAATTGAAGCTATGGCCGCCGGAAAACCGGTTATTACGACGAATGTCAGTTCTATGCCGGAGATTGTCGTAAACAGGGAAACCGGGTTGATCGTACCGGTTAATGATGTACAATCTTTAACGGAAGCTATACTGGAAATTATGCAAAAACCCGGACTTGCCCGTAAATGGGGAGAACAGGGCAGACAACGTGTTATGGAAAAATTCACCATAGACCGAATGTTGGATGAACTTGAATCTTTATTTGAATTATCTGTCTCTAAAATGAATTAACAAAATGGAGTTTGATTGATACGCTGGCGAAGAATAGAACAATTTTTTAAATATAATCTTATACGCTTTTTGGAAAAGTGGCTTGGAAAATCGGAAATACATCTCAGTCAATTTAAATCCAACGGGATCAAAAGAATATTAATTGTCCGACAACATGACCAATTGGGTGATTTTCTCTTATCCACTCCTGTATTTCGGGCGTTAAGATCAAAATTCCCGAACGCGTTCATAGCTGTGGTTGCCCGAAATTATACCGCATCCCTGGCTCTGCATAATCAATATATCAATAAAGTCATTCCCTTTTATGAACATGGGCGGGACTGGAATTTAAAAAGGATTTTCGGTTTTATTAAACAATTGACTGACAAATATGATCTGGCAGTCGTGTTGAATACGGTGTCCCATTCTTTAACGAGTGATTTAATTGCCCGTTTTTCGGGAGCGTCCTATATTTTGGGATCCGAGCATTTGCCTTTTCACGGCGCCCTGCGCAATTTTTTTTATAATATGAATGCACCTTATTTACCAGGAATAAATCACCAGAGTGAGAGGAACCTTGATATTGTCAGATATATAGGGGCTGATACGAATGATTTATCGGAGCACATTACACTATTAACATCGGAAAAAGAATGGGCGTTAAATTTCTTAAAAACTAAAGGCTGGGACGAAACTAAAAAAATTATTTCGGTTCACCCGGGGGCCGGGAAAAAAGGTAATCGATGGCCCGTGGAAAATTTCGCCGCGGCGGTAAACCGGTTGTCTAAAGAAAATAATGCGCAATTACTGTTAACATGGGGACCCGGTGAAGAAAACCTGGGAAAACAATTAGAGGAATTTATATCCGGCTCCTTTATTAGTGTTACACATCCTGAAATTCGCAAAGTAGCCGCGTTATTATCCTGTTCTTCCTTGTTTTTGTGTAATGACACAGGAGTAATGCATCTGGCGGCAGCGGCAGGGGTTCCGCTTGTCGTCGTTTTCGGACCCACAAATCCTGAAGAATGGAAACCGATTGGGGAACAATTTGTTGCTGTCCGGGGTATTAATCATGAATGCTATGAAATAAAACCGAATAAAGTCATTAAAATAGCACAAAAATTGCTATTGTAAAAAAAGACTTGTTTTTTTACCTAAAGTTTTTACTATATAAATTTAATTTAATGGAACAAAACGGGCGTTAATGAATTTAATGAGAATTGATAAAAAAAATCTTGCATCTTTTAAAAGCATTTGGTATTTTTCCGCCGCGTTTTAAACTATGTAAAAAGTAAAAAAAGAGGAAATTATGAGTAAAGAATCGAACATTATTGATGATTATTTTGATGATTCTTTTTCCTTACAAGATCAAGAAGACGATAATGTGAATGACGAAGATGAAGTAGTCGATGAAGATTGGGAGGAAATCCCTGACAGTGAGGATTCTTTTGAAGATCCCGATGTTAAGGAAGAAGAATTAGACGATTGGGATGAAGACTTTTGGGAGGATGACGAAGACTGGGAAGAAGAAGAAGAGGATGAATGGAACGATTCTGATGAAGACTGGATCGATGGGACACCATCCTGGGAAGGCGATAATGAATGGGATTAAGTAAACATTCATTCTGTAATGTTTTCTTTTCGGTTTTGAGATTAGTAAATGACTGATCTTGCGCCTGGTAATTACCGCAAATATCCTCCTCACCCAAAAGTTGGAGTGGGGGTTGTCATAATAAAAGATGATAAATTTGTATTGGTAAAACGCGGTCAGCAACCCAATAAAGGAATCTGGACTGTTCCCGGCGGACTTGTCGAATTAGGTGAATTGCTTGAAAATACCGCGAAAAGAGAAATATATGAAGAATGCGGACTTTATGTTGAATTGCTTCAATATGTTGATTATTATGAATTTATTGAAAAATGTGATTCGGGAAAAATAAAATACCACTATATAGTAATTGAATTTTTAGCTGTTTATCAAAGCGGTATTTTGCAAGCAAATTCGGATGCAGAACAGGCACGCTGGTTTTCCCGAAATGAATTGGAAGAAATAAATACTTCCGATAAAACAATATCTTTAATAAACAAAGCTTTTACATTATATCAGACGCTGAATAAACGATTAAAGTAAATTTTCCCAGAAAAATTTGAATGGCCCGGTTTCTGATTTATATGCCGGGCCTTTTTTAAATGATTATAAAAAATGTAAAAAATATTCTTGTTATTAAACTACGGGCCGTTGGTGATGTGCTGTTGTCAACCATTGTCCTGGAGAATTTACGCAGTGCGTTTCCTGATGCCCGTATTGATTTTTTAACCGAGAAAGCCGGTTCACAGATTGTGGCAGGCAACCCGTTTTTGAATGATGTGATCATACTGGATCGTCCGAAAAATTTAAATTTGTCATGGTATGGACGGTTAAAATATCATGTTCAATTTCTTTATCAAATTCGTAGACGTAAATATGACATAGTATTCGATTTTTTCGGTAATCCACGCAGCGCGATATTATCGGTGATCAGCGGGGCTCCGAAGAGGGTTGGCTATAATTACCGAATCCGTCAATTGGCTTATAACAATGTTGTCAGGACCCGGGCGAGCCATATACATGAAGCGCCATGGCATCTTGACGCTTTAACGGCCCTGAATATACCCGTAATCTCAAAAGAGCTCAGCTTTTTCATTGATCCCCAAAGTAAACAATTTGCTGATGAATTTTGGAAAGAGCAGGGACTGGACGGAAAACGGGTTTTGGCGCTTAATTTTTCAGGCGGCTGGCCGGCAAAAAGGTGGCCGCTGGAACGATTTGCGGAATTAAGTGAACGCATTGTCGCGAAATACCAAACACAGGTTCTTTTGCTCTGGGGTCCCGGTGAAAAGGACGATGCGTTAAGATTACAGGCGCTCTCAAAGGTAAAAACCATGTTGATCCCGGAGACGGATTTGAAGCAGCTTGGTGCCATTTTGGCCAAGACCGACCTGATGGTTTCGACGGATTCCGGGCCGATGCATATCGCCGCTGCGATGTCTACACCCTGTGTTGCGATTTACGGCCCGACAAATTATAAACTTCAGGGTCCTTATGGAGATATTCACCAGATTGTTTATAAAGATAATCTTGATTGTCTGTGCTGCAACCGGCTTGATTGCGATACACTGTCGTGTATGAATGCTTTGTCTGTTGATGCCGTATTTTCGGCAGTTGAAAAATGTATTTATAAAAATAATTTATTCGAATGAGTTATGTATAAATTATCAGCAGCTATCATCACCCTGAATGAAGAAAAAAATATTGAAAAATGCCTTAAAAGTATAACTATGGCGGATGAGATTGTCATTGTTGACGGCGGCAGTACGGATAAAACGGTTGACATTTGTAAACGATATACGGATAAGGTATTTGTGCAATCCTTTACGGATTTTTCAAGTCAAAAAAGAAGTGCACTCGAAAAATGCCGGAATGATTGGGTAATGTCGATAGATGCTGATGAAGTCATCCGGCCGGAACTGGCGTCAGAAATAAAGGAATTGTTAGGTACGGAAACATTGGACGATGGTTATTATATTGCAAGAAGATCATATTTTTTGAAAAAGTGGATACGTTATTGCGGCTGGTATCCCGGTTATCAGATGCGATTATTTCGAAAGTCCAAAACGACAGTCAATACATCCCGTGTGCATGAAGGATTTCTGGTGAACGGCATAGTGGGGAGGCTGAAAAATGACCTCGATCATTTTTCGCATCCTACGCTTTTCAGCAGTCTACAGAAGCTCAATCACTATACAACACTGGAGGCGCTGGATAGAATTAACAGAAAAAAAGTGCACTGGTATCATTTTATATTTCATCCCCTCAGCACTTTTTTGATCAAGTATTTCAGCCAAAAAGGTTTCAGGGAAGGAGTCCGCGGATTTTTATTAAGCTGGATCGCGGCATATTTAAAAATGGTATTATATATGAAGATATGGCTTTTGCAGAACAATAAAAATGCGGAGGCGTAAATCGAAAGTGAGTACCATATCCGTCATTGTCATCACATTTAACGAGGAGCGGCACATTGACGCGTGTTTAAAAAGCGTTCAATGGGCGGATGAAATTATTGTCGTCGATTCGCAAAGTACGGATAAAACAATACCTGTCGCGCTTAAATATACAAACAAGGTTTTTGTGAAGGAATGGGAGGGGTATTCGGAAAACAAAAATTACGCTCTGAACCAGGTGAGTTCGGAATGGGTACTCTGGGTCGACGCGGATGAAAGGGTAACACCGGAACTGGCGCTGGAGATCAAACACCTCATTGCAAGGAATCCCGAGGAAAACGGTTTCGAATGTGCTCGAAAAGCTTTTTTCCTTGGCAAATGGATCAGGCATTGCGGCTGGTATCCCGGTTATGTATTGAGATTATTTCGACATAACAGAGCCCGATTCAGCAATCACAAAGTACATGAAGGTCTATTATTGGGGGGAAATCAAGGACGGTTAAAAAATGATCTTTTACATTACACGGATGATTCATTGGAACATTATTTGTGGAAGTTTAACAGATATACATCTTTTGCCGCTGAAGAACTTGCTGAACGTGGTAAAAAGCCGGGTTTTTTAAATATTTTATTTAGACCTTTGCATACCTGGTTAAAAATGTATATATTTAAATTAGGCTTTCTTGACGGGATGCAGGGTTTTATGTTATGTCTTTTATCAGCGGGTTATGTTGCAATGAAATATGCAAAGTTGTGGGAAATTAGTAAAGTAAATAACATTATTCATGATGATGGAGGTTCACATAAATGAATTTTTTATTGGAAGAAGTTGATAATGTAAAAATTCTGCGATTGAAAGAACAGAGGCTGGATACCCGTATTGCACCTGATTTGAAGGCCCAATTGCTCGTACTGATAAAAGAAAAAGACCATAAAGTATTAATTGATTTGTCAGATACGAAATACGCCGACAGCTCCGGTCTGGGAGCTATTTTACTCGGATTGAGACAGGCGAGGGAAATCGGTGCCAATTTTGCGATTTTTGGCGCTAATAAAAGAGTACAAAGTCTGATTGAAATTGCGCAATTGGGGAATATCCTTATTAACTATGATAACGAATTTGATGCGATTGATAATATTAAGGCACCGAAATAAATATTTGCAGAAAAGTTTGCAACGTCGCTCAAAATAGTGTAATAGAAATATTATTCTATAAATTCAAAAGAAAAACCCGCATGGTCAATATATTTTGAGAAAAACTGATCCTTTACCGGTGAATTGGAAAAAGTTTCAAAAATATAATCAGGAACACCAAAATACCTGACAATATCGCCGTTTTTAAATTCAATTTCTAGGGTATATGAATCCGGATCGTAAGCCATTGAATCAATCCTTTTAGAATTCACTTTTATTCTGTCTACAAATATTTCTTCCATAACCATTTCTCCCGTAAAAATTACCTGTTTCAAAATCAATTTTTAGTTTTATTATCTGCCTATAACCAATGTACTTTTTTATCACTTTAAGATAAAAAGTTACGACAGCAGATTTGATATACATTTATTTAATAAGAGCCGGATAAATTAAATCTTTATAAAATTTTACATATTGTAAATGGTAAACACCTATGCAAATTTCATACCTGTAGATACCCCACCCACCCATAAAATACATTAAAATATATATTTTTTTTATTTTAGTTCCAAGAAAAAAATTATTTTTAAATAAATTAATTTTGTAGTCCGGTGACCCTGCGGTAGTGATAAATAAAAATCACGATCCGCCAGTGTCCGGTTAAATCCGGACGCCGGCGACCCCGATCAAAATAAAAAGTTAAATAAGGTTCGGTAATCTTTATGAAATTGCCTGTTTTAATGTTTTGGTAAATTGACTGGCGACTTTAGGTTTATCGTTCGTTTTTTCCAGTTCTTTTATAAGCCAGCTGCCGATGATTATACCGTCGGCTATCCGGCCTGCATTCCGGGCCTGCTGCAGTGTTGAAATACCGAAACCGACGGCAACCGGCAAATCCGTCATCGATTTGATAGAGTCGATAATCCCGTCCAGATTTTCCGTTTTCGATTCGCCTCCGGTTGTACCGTAATGTGATATACAATATACAAAACCATCGGTGACCGACAGGATGTTTCGGGTTCGTTCCGAACCCATTTCCGGGGAAATCAGGTAAATTAAACTGACATCCCGGGTTTTACATATATTTTCAAAGTCTTCACCTTCTTCATAAGGTAAATCCGCGATGATCAGGCCGTCGCCGCCCGCCTTTTTAAAAGTGTCCACAAAAGCTTCCATACCATATCTCAGGATCGTATTAAAATAGCCCATGAGTACCATGGGTGTCTGGAAATGTTCTCTGAATCTTTTTACAATGGAAAATATCAGATCCACATTCACATCGTTCTTTAGGGCACGGGTCGATGCTCTTTGAATAACCGGTCCATCCGCCATTGGGTCCGAAAACGGAATACCGAGCTCAATACAGTCAGCCCCGTTTTCCGCTAAAGCTTTCATGATTTCAAATGTTGTATTGATGTTCGGATCTCCCGCGGTGATATACAATATCAAAGCTTTTTCATTTTTATTTTTCAGGTTGTTGAAATGCGTATTCAATCTGTTCATGATTTTCCTCATCTTAATTGATTTTTGTAGTAATAATATCCTTATCACCGCGTCCGGATAAATTGATCAATATGGTTTGACTTTCAGGAATAGTCGGCGCCAGTTTCAGAGCGTACGCTAATGCGTGAGCGCTTTCCAGCGCCGGGATAATGCCTTCTTCACGGGCCAATTTCTTGTATGCGTAAATAGCTTCTTCATCGGTGATGCTGACATATTGGGCGCGTCCGGTCTCTTTGTAATAAGCGTGTTCGGGGCCCACGCCCGGATAATCGAGGCCCGCTGCAATTGAATGCGCCGGTGAAATTTGACCGTATTCGTTTTGTAAAAAGTAACTTCTTTTACCGTGAAATACACCCTGTTCTCCTCTGCCCAGGGATGAAGAATGATCGCCGACATTGGCGCCCCTACCGCCCGCCTCCACACCGATTAATCTGGCTTTGGTATCGACAAACGGGTGAAAGATACCCATCGCATTGCTGCCCCCGCCCACACAGGCAATTATATAATCGGGTATATCAATTCCATATTCCGGAAGTTGTTGCAGCGCCTCCTGCCCGATGATGGATTGAAAATTCCTTACCATGATAGGGAACGGATGCGGTCCGACAACGGAACCGATGATATAGTGAGTTGTTTTTACGGTTGTTACCCAATCACGCATCGCTTCATTTATGGCATCTTTCAGGGTTTGTGTTCCCGATTCAACCGGAATTACTTCGGTTCCCAGCATTTTCATCCGAAAAACGTTCAATTCCTGCCGGATCGTATCTTCTTTGCCCATATATACATGACATTCGAGTCCAAGTAATGCGCACGCTGTTGCAGTGGCCACGCCATGCTGTCCGGCCCCTGTTTCCGCGATAATCCTTTTTTTACCCATGTTTTTTGCCAGCAGGGCCTGTCCCAGACAGTTGTTTAATTTGTGTGAACCCGTATGATTCAGGTCTTCACGTTTTAAAAGTATCCTGGCTCCACCCGCTATCCGCGTGAAATTTTTTGCATAATAGATCGGGGTGGGCCGGCCTGCGTAATTTTTAAACAAATAGGAGAGTTCCCGTTTAAATTGAACATCATTTATATATTTTTCATAGGCTTGTTCTAATTCCAGCAATGCCGGCATCAGTAGTTCCGGTACAAACTGACCGCCAAAAATTCCAAAGTAACCGCGTTTACGCATTTTAACCTCTTTTCTTTACCTTTTTGATCACAAGTTCCATTTTTTCGATATTTTTTTTCCCCGGAGAATCCTCAATCCCGGAGCTAATGTCCAAACCGAATGGGGCATATTTTTGTAAAATAATATCGATATTATCCGGGGTAATCCCGCCGGCAAGGATAATATTCGACAGGTCCCTATTAATCAGGAACCGGTTATCGATTTGTTTCCCCGTTCCACCCGCCTGTCCCGGTATATATGTATCCAATAATATTTTCCATACATTTGTATATGCTTGTATTTGTTCAATCGATTGCTCGTTTTTTACCCTGATCGCTTTAATTATTGTTCCTCCCAGGGCTTTACAAAATTCCGAAGATTCGTCGCCGTGTAATTGAATAATATCCAGATTACAGCGTTTGCGTATCCGCATAATTTTTTTCAATTCCTCATTCACGAATACACCAATCTTCGGTATTTTGATATTGGAACATAATTTTTCGGCAATGGTCACATCAATTTGCCGCGGACTTTTTGCAAAAATAAACCCGACCGCGTCGGCGCCGAAATTTTCCGCTTTAACGGCATCTTCAAGACGTGTAATACCGCATATTTTCAGCCACATATTTTATACTCCCGACAGTTGTTTAAGGTATGCCGCGCGGTCCGCCTGACGCATTAACGTTTCTCCGATCAGAACCGCGTTATACCCGGCTTTTTCCAGCTTTTGAATATCCGCTCTTGTACTGATTCCGCTCTCACTGATTTTCAATTTTTGAGCAGGTATGAATTCGCTCATTTCCAGGCTTTTTTGCAGTGTGGTTTTAAAAGTTTTCAGATCCCTGTTATTGACGCCGATAATTTTCGCATCCGCATTCAGAGCCTTTTCCAGTTCTTTAAAATCGTGCACTTCGACAAGCGCGTCCATATTCAGACTATGAGCGAGTTGAAGAAAATATCTGAGTTTTTTTGGAGCAAGGGCCGCCGCGATTAACAGCACAGCGCTTGCGGAATGGGCCGCCGCCTCGTAAATCTGGTATTCATGTACGATAAAATCTTTTCGCAGCAGCGGCGGAGATGCTGTTTGTGCGATTTCCGACAGGAATTCAAGACGGCCTGAAAAATATTTTTCCTCTGTTAATACGGAAATCGCAGCGGCTCCGCCCTGTGTATATTCATAAGCTATTCTGAGATAATCAAAGTTTTTACAAATTACTCCCCTGCTCGGGGAAGCTTTTTTTATTTCGGCAATAATTTCAATTCTGCCGGTATTCAGAGCATTGTAAAAAGTATGCGGCTTTTTTCCGGCGGCAACTTTATGCGCTTTTTCGCTTATCATTTTCAACGGTATTTCAGATTGTCTTTTTTTGACCGTTAACCGGATGTCTTTTAAAATTTGAGTTAAAATATCCATATTCCTTAATAATCCCGATTTGTTTTAGATTCAGTTTGCCGGAATACTTGAAGAAAAATCAATGAGTTCCGCAAGTTTGGCGGAGGCTTTACCTGAAAACAGCATATCGTAGGCGATTTCAACACCCTGTTTAATGGAATCGGATTTCCCGGCCGTATAAATAGCGGCGCCGGCGTTAAGAGCGGTAATATCCAGGCTGGGCCCTTTTTTCCCCTGTAACAGGGTTCGAATAATATCTGCGTTCATCGTATCATCCCCGCCGTTTATTGCATTACGTGATTGTTTTGGAATACCGGTATCTTCCGGCCTGATTTTCTGTTTTTGTATTTGTCCGTCCTTGAGTTCAAACACGATGGTGTCCGCGCTGATGGAAATTTCATCAAGCCCGTCCTCGCTGTGCATAACCAGGACATGTTCACTACCGGTATTTTTGAGCACCCGGACCATTTTTTCGGCGGTTTCGATATTAAACGCGCCGACGAGCTGTTTTTTAACACCCGCGGGATTGGACATGGGGCCGAGGATGTTGAATACGGTACGGATTCCCATCTCACGCCGAGGGATTACGGCGTGTTTCATTGACGGATGATAGACCGGCGCGAATAAAAAGGCGAGACCGATTTCCTGCAAACATTTTTGCGCCTGATCCGGCGGCATATCAATTTTTACACCCAGTTTATTGAATACATCCGCGCTGCCGCATTTGCTGGATACGGACCTGTTTCCATGTTTCGCCACCGGGATGCCGGCCGCCGATACGACAATTGCCGCCGCCGTTGAAACGTTGAATGTTGAAGCGCCGTCGCCGCCGGTTCCGCAGGTATCGAGAAGTCCTTCCGGCCCGATTACTTTGTTTGATTTTTCACGCATGGCCTTTACGAATCCTGTTATTTCATCAATGGTTTCACCTTTCATTTTCAGGCCCATTAAAAAACCGGCAATCTGCGACGGCGTTAATTCACCATTCATGATCGACAGCATGGCTTCATAGGCCTCGTTTTCTTCAAGATTTATACCGCTACTTAATTTTTCCAATAATTCTCTCATTTTATTCTCCCTTACATATTGATAAAATTCTCAATTATTTTTACCCCCTCGTTCGTTAAAATGGATTCCGGGTGAAATTGTACTCCTTCGACCCGGTAATCTTTATGGCGTATACCCATTATTTGTTCATCATCCGTTTTGGCGGTGATTTCAAGACATCCGGGCAGGGATTCCCTTTCAACGACGAGGGAATGATATCTGCCTGCCAACAGGGGATTTTGTACGCCCTTGAATAAATATTTTCCGTCATGATGAATCGTGCTGTATTTTCCATGCACCAGTTCTTTAGCCTGTATGATCCTGCCTTTAAAGGCTTCGGCAATGACCTGATGGCCCAAACAGACCCCCAGGATCGGACATTTTGTATGGAAATGTTTTATCGTACTCAGAGAAATTCCGGCATTAACCGGGTACCCGGGCCCGGGAGATATGACAATTTTATCCGGTTCCAGTTCTTCAATTTCCCGGATACTGATACAATCATTTCTTTTTATGATTAATTCTTTTCCCATTGAACCGATATATTGTACAAGATTATATGTAAAAGAATCGTAATTATCGATGACCAGGATCATACCAGTCCTCCTTCAGCGTATTCTATCGCTTTGAGCAAACCTCTTGCTTTGTTTAATGTCTCTTCATATTCTTTTTCCGGAACTGACTCGGCTACAATCCCGGCGCCCGCCTGTAAATATGCCGTACCTTCTTTGACATATATTGTTCGTATGGCGATACACACATCCATATTGCCGTCAAAGCTGAAATAACCGGCCGCTCCTGCGTATATGCTTCTCCGTGTTGGCTCTAATTCTTCAATAATTTCCATAGCCCTGACTTTCGGCGCTCCTGATACGGTTCCCGCCGGGAAACAGGCCTTGAAAACGTCAATCGAATCCATTCCGTTACGTAATGTACCGCTCACCGAGGAGACGATATGAATGACATGCGAATATTTTTCTGTTATCATGAGATCATCAACATGAACGGTACCGTATTCGGCTATTCTGCCGATATCGTTCCGGCCCAGATCGACCAGCATTGTATGCTCGGCCCGCTCTTTGGGATCGGCAAGCAGCTCCTTTATCAATAATTCGTCTTCTTTATCATCGGCGCCCCTTTTCCGGGTACCGGCAATCGGTTTGACTTCAACTTTGCCGTTATTTAGCTTAACCAGCGTTTCCGGTGATGAACCCAGTACAAACAAACCATCCAGTTCCAAATAAAACATATATGGTGACGGATTTATGACGCGCAGCGCCCTGTATATATCAAAAGGGGGAACCTGGGTGGTGACTTTTAATCTTTGTGACAATACACCCTGAAAAATATCCCCTTTACTGATATATTCTTTGGTTTTGGATACAATTTTTTCAAATTCGGATTTTTTTAAATTACTTTGTATATGTCCGGATTTCGGCGCCTCCTGATGACCGTTTCTGGGCAGATTTTGTGTCTGGATATTTTTAATGATTTGCCGGGTATTCTGTACTGCTTTACGATATTCTATTTCTTTGTCGCCCGCAGGAATGACAAAATTGATAATGATAATCTTGTTGTAAAGATTATCAAAGACAATCATTTTTTGCGGGATGAACAAATGAATATCGGGCAGGTTGATATCATCAACGGCGAGTTCAGGGAGCCGTTCTATGTGGCGAATCGAATCATAACTCAGATAACCAAATAGTCCGCTGTTGATAAAAGGTGTATCGGAAGCAGGCGTGTTAACATACTTTTGCAGAATTTTTTTTAAAAAATGAAACGGATCGCCGGTGAATTGATTTACATCACCGGTAACAAAATTATGTAGTTGTGAAACATTGTTTTTATTTTTAAAAACAGCTAAGGGACTATCGCCGATGATCGAATACCGGCCGCGCTGTGCTCCGCCCTCGACGCTTTCCAGCAAAAAGCGATAAGGCCCTTTGGTCGCTTTCAAAAAAATTGAGACGGGTGTGTCAAGATCACCCAGTATTTCAGCGCTTATGGGCTGTAAATAACCGGCTTTATAATTCAATTCAAATTGTTCAAAAGATGTGATTTTCAAAATTGATTCTCCAATAAAAAAAAAGGCGCTGCGAACTTTTTAAAATTTCTGTTATTCACAGCGCCTAAAAAAAACGCCGTGAATGCTGGTGCATCCACGGCGATAATATTTACAATTTACATATAATAATTACTTTATCGGTGGTACACCTCTCTGACCTGGTACCACCACCACCATAATAAAGCACTATTTAATTTATATTCTTTCATTTTCTCTCAAAAATATTATAAAACTTGTACAAATATAATAATATATTTCTAAAAGTCAATAATTTTTTTTTCTATAATCCGGTAAGTTCACGACTTTTATTCCATAATTCTTTGGCCAAATTTTCATCATATGACTCTGTAGAAGAATTGACCGCTTTTTTATTGACAAAATATTTACCTGAAACCTGGTCTACTTCCTCCGAAGTTGCCAAATAAATACCGGTATCTGCCCCCTCAGCCGGTGTCAAAGCGCCCCTTTTTATCAGACGTCTTAGTACAAAGCGGATCAGTCCATTATTTCTGCCGAAATTTGTGGCAATAAAACCGGGGTGAAAAGCATTAACCGTAATTTTTGTGTCCTTTAACAGTCGGGCCAACTCATAAGTAAATAATATGTTGGCAAGCTTTGAGCGGGAATAGGCGTTTAGACCGTTATAATTCTTTTCGTATAACAAATCATCAAAATCTATATTTCTTTTATCGTGGGCCATGGAGGAGACATTAATGATCCGGGCGGCTGGGCTGGTTTTTAATTTTTCCAGCAATAGATTGGTCAACAAAAAGTGTGCAAGATGATTAACGGCAAAGGTTTTCTCATATCCATCAACGCTTACCGACCGGTTCATTAAATAAACACCGGCGTTATTGATCAATATATCCAGTTTTGGATATTTTTTTATAAATTCATTCGCCAGGTTTCGGATTCGTGACAGATCGGAAAAATCGGCCGTCAGAAAATTTATTTGTTTATTACCGGACCGTTTTATGATTTTTTTTCGGGTCGTTTGGCATTTTTTTTCATTTCGACCGACAAGAATGATACTGTAATTCAATCCGGCCAGAGCGAATGCCATTTCCCTGCCAATACCCGAAGTGGCGCCGGTTATCATACATATCTTTGAATGAGTTGTTTTTTCCATAAAATTTCACTATTAAGATTCATTTGTTCCCGTCCGAACATGTACACATCAGCGTTCCTTCCTAAACGATGAAAATTTCAAGGTGTACATCCTGAATGTAATCCGGGTTACTTACAGACGTTCGCAAACCGGATTCCGGTTAATTGATAATTTGAAAATAATAAATATCATCGAAAATTCAAAAGATTTATTGATATTGCTCAAAAATG
>JAFGSB010000108.1 GCA_016934825.1 Candidatus Zhuqueibacterota bacterium | reverse complement strand
GAATTGGGCTGGATAAAAATAATAAAAAAAAGCAAAATTCAAATTGTTTATGATTTATATTTCTTGTAAACACTAAAACCATATTTCTGAAAAAAAATTATTCATCTATCAAAAAACTGTTAATAAAATTAATAAATAAAAAATGTCTCAAAATTCAAGTTAAAGCATGAATTCATTTTTATAATTTCTAAATATGGAATTAATAAAATTTCTTGATTGTTACTAAAAATAAAACAGGATGTCCAAAAATACTAACGACATTATAATGTTGAAATTTTAATTTTTGACCTGAAGAATTCCAATATTGAGGAATAAATAATTATACAATTCATTGCATAACTTTAATTAAAATTTAGGAAGGGAAAAAAATGAAAAATCCATGGGATACACTGAGTCAATTAGAGTTGATTGGGCATTCCCCGGAAATGAATCACTTGAGAAATTATTTACCTTCTATTGCAAAAAGCGATGAAAATGTTACTGTTTACGGGGAAGCCGGAACAGAAAAACTTTTAGCCACCAAAGTTTTATACGAAAGCAGCCACAGAAAGGACAAAAATATTTTATTTAGTAATGCCAACAATTTGAATACGCATTATGATGAAGAAGTAACCGACAAATTACTGGCTGCCCGTAAAAAACCAGACATGCCACTGACCAGTACCTTGATCATTGAAAACCTGGAATATTTGAACGAATCCGTACAACAAAAGTTATTGGTTTTGGCGCAAAAAACAAACCTCGAACTCAAAAACCAGGTAATTCCGACCGATGTTCGGATCATCGCCACCGCTCACCCCAATTTGATTGGTGATCTGAAAAATAACAAATTCAATTCCGACCTGTTCCTGGCCCTGACCTCTGTTTCCCTGAAAATTCCACCGCTCAGGGACAGAAGACAGGATATTCCGCTGTTATTTGAACATTATCTTAAAAAACAATGTCTGGAATTAAACAAACCCATACCCTCCGTCGACTTTGAGGTTTTCAACCATTTGATGAAGCACGATTGGCCGGGAAATCTTAAAGAACTGGAAAATATCATCAGAACAATGATTCTGACTTCCCCGGAAGGCGAATTAATAACGGATTCGTTGCCGTTTGAGGTGGAAAATTTACATTTCAGCAGAATACAGATTCAGGACCTTCATTCTGCTGTCTGCCAGCTCGAGAAGGAACTGATTCAGAAAGCCCTGCGGAAATTTGCCGGGAATCAAAGTAAAGCCGCCAAAGTATTATGCTTATCGGAACCGAATTTACGTTATAAAATGAAAAAGCTGAAAATCAATAAAAAAGATTATGCTTTTGGCAGATCATAATTCCGGTTAATAAATTCCCGGATCAGTACCAAAAAATTATAACAAAAAAGCCGATGACTTTGTCCTCATCGGCTTTTTTGTTACCATATACACTTTTCGGTTTTTACAATTTTATTTTTTCACCTGTAATGGATACCCCGTCTTTTACACTTCAATTATGTCGATTTTCGGATTATAAAATTCCGTTTCCAAGACAGTTTCTGGAGCGACGTTGAAACTATACTTTTTTTTTATTTGATTAATCAAAAGACATGCCGCGGATTATCCAGTTTCATAAGCGAATTGACGGGAACTGTCATAAGGGGATCGATTAACGAAAAAACTGGATTATCGCCAAACAAACTTTAATCCATTTTAATTATCGGAATCTCCTGAATAAAAGCGTTCGAGAGTATCCATATAAAAATTTAAATTGAAATATTTTTCCACCCGTTCCCGGCCGGCAGCGGCATAACGCGCGCGTAGATCCGCGTTCATTATCAACTCCGTGAGACCGGCAGCCAGTTTTTCCGCGTTTTTGGGTGGAACGAGGATCCCGGTTTTTTCGTCCAATACAATATCCGGCACACCGCCGCTGTTCGACGCGACAACGGGAATTTTTATGGCCATGGCTTCGAGCAAAACATTGCCGAACGATTCTTCATGCGACGGAAAAGCCAATATATCCATTCCCGCTAAAAGACGCGGAATATCTTTTCTAAATCCGGTAAAGATCAGGTCGTCGGTAAAATTCAATGACTGTGCCATCCCCCTGATTTCTTTTTCATAATCCGCTTCGCCGTAACTCGCTCCGCCGATAATGATAAAAGAAATCGGGTGTGTGTACTTTTGTTTGATGACCTTTGCGGCCTGTAAAAATTCGGGCTGGCCCTTGCCCGGCGAAAATCTGCCGATAAAGCCGACGACCATGGTTGCCGGATCAATATTAAATTCTTCCCGTACACTCTTGCGATCCCCGGGATTAAATTGATATGTTTCCGGGGAAATGGCATTCCACATGACAACAACTCTTTCATCGGGGACCGGACATGTATTCAAAACACTGGTTTTGATATAACCTGAAATGGCGAATATACGATTTATCCTGTTATACAGGAATTGATGCAGAATATCTTTTTTACTGACCCCGCTTGCCATGCGCTTGGTCAAAAACAATTTTGCCCTGCAGCCGGCTATTTTCATGGCCGGAACGATGACCCAGAGATCGTGAGACAGATGCGTATGGATAACATCGGGACGCTCATGTTTCAGAAATTTGATCGTGCGGTATACTTTACGAAAATAATTTTTACCTTTGTAAAACACGGGGGCAACCGGGATGTGCTGTTTCCGCCCTTCCGCGGCAAGGGTTGAATCCTGCTGGCAGAATATAAACACATTGTGCCCGCGTTTTTTGAGTTCCTGCGAGATTTTCAGGGTCTGCATTTCAAGTCCGCCCCATGACCTTGAACCGCAGCATTGGACGATTTTCATATGTTCGTTTTTATTGAAACAGAAATATTCAGAGTTTTTACGGTATTATGATATGACAATATACCATTTTTTGCACTTTGTCACAATTTCTTTTTAGGATTCGGAAGGGAAAAACAGAATTTCCGGGACATTTCGTTAAAAAATCAGAAAATATAGAGCATCAAATACACCACTATCCCGCTGACGGAGACAAACATCCATACCGTCCACATGAATTTGGCCAGTTTTTTAAACTTGTGAAACCGGGAACGCAGGGTAAACCAGACCAGGACCAGTATGAACGGTGTCATGACCGCGGCCAGTAAAATCCGCCATCTCCTTGACCTAATAATTTTTTATATTTATCGAGACTTCAAGTTTCGGATCGTTAACTGGTACCAGGGCGTGTTTCCCTAATTGAATGAAAAAAGCACCCGTGAATATTCCCCCGATCCCGATAAAGGTCGTAAAATCTATCCATGACAGGTAAACTCCCTGAGTATATAACGAGGGTAAAACGATCCAGTACAGATCGACCCAGTGCATCAGTAAAATCCAGATGGTCATCGGGATTAACAATTTCAGGTTCCGTTTCGACGCCCGGATCATCAGCGTGAAAAACGGAACCACAAAATGCCCGAAAACCAACAGCAGACTGACAGCCTTCCAGGAACCAACCCAGCGGTGCTGATACCAGACGGTCTCTTCCGGGATGTTGGCGTACCAGATCAAAAAGTACTGGGAAAATGCGATATAACCCCAGAATACGGTAAAGGTGAACAATAATTTTCCCAGGTCATGGTAATGTTCGACGGTGATCTCTTTTTCCAGAATTCCCCTGCCCCTGAAAATAATGGCAAGCAGGGTAATAAATGCCAGTACGGCCATTGTGCTGCCGGCAAAATAATAGACGCCGAATATTGTCGAATACCAGTGCGCGTTGAGGGACATCAGCCAGTCAAACGCAGCAAAGGAGATGGTCACCGCGAACAGGATCACGCCAAGGGCGCTGGTTCTTTTCATGCCTGATAAATATTTTTCCTCGTGTTGTTTGTCCTGGGATATGGAATTTTTATACAGTCCCCGGCCCAGCAGAAACCAGATAAAAAAGTATAAAACAGTGCGGACAATAAAAAAGGGAACATTCAGATAAGGGGATTTCTTTTGCAGCAACAGGTCACCAGCGACAGCATCTTCATGGCTCCAGTGGTACAATTCATGAATTCCCAGGGCGACGGGGATAAAAAACAAAATCAACAGCGGTAGAATTTTCATCAGCGTTTCGAACAATCTTCTCAGCACCACGCTCCACACTGAACCGGTCAGATGATGCAGCAAAGTCAAAAACAAACCGCCCAATGCGATACTCATCCAGAAGGCAAACGAAGTCAGCCAGGAGTAAAAAAACTGCCGGGCGTTAAACAGGTAACCGATCACGCTCAATATAATTCCGGCGGCCCCGGCCAGAAAGAAAAACCGCTGTACAGGACCGGTGTTCGTTAGTTTATATGTTCCCGTATTTAATTTCATAAAGAAAACCTTACCCAAATTATATACCGACGTTCAAAGTCATTTCACTTTAACTGGTTTCTGTTTTCTTCCGGCACGTCATTTATTCCGGCGTTTTGACTTTTCTGCAAAGCCCTGATATAACTGACAATCAGCCAGCGGTCTTCAACCGGTATCTGGTGCGCGTAGGACGGCATGTTCCTGATGCCGTTGCTGATCACGTCAAACAGGTGCCCGTCCGGCAGTTTCCGGTACTGCTCCGTATGAAAATCCGGCGGAGGGACATATCCCCTGCTCAGCATAATGCCTTTGCCGTCGCCGATCCTGCTGTGACAGGGTGAACAGTAAATATCGTACCTCTCCCCGCCCCGGTTCAGTCCGGTCGGGGTCACCTCAACGGGATTATCCTTTACCGGGACACCGTTTTTATCTTTACCGGTCGTATAGGCAATATTATCGGACAACGACCCGCGGGCGACCGTACCCGCAACCGGCAGCCGCATGGCCACGCCGTTCGGGAAAAATTCTCCGGGGCCCTGGGTTTTGTATTTTTGCTGCAGATCCATATCCGGAACCAAATGGACCGGCGGTTTCCGCTTCGGCCGGCCCCGGAAACATCCGGCCGTAACCACCAACAACAAGATGCCGATAATAATTGTTTTTACCAAAATTCGATTGTGTATCATATCATAAACTCTTGATTAATAGCCGTTATTGTTCTTCGGGGACGTATTCGATTACCCTGCCGCCGATGTTTTTCAGTAATGCGGCAGTCTTTTTTTCGTCGTACATGGGATCATCCGTACCGATGCTGACAAAAAAGGCGTCATCCGAAAACCGCGAAAAATTTTCGGAAAAGAATACCGGGTGCCAGGGTTTCGGCAGTCTGTTCAGGAACAGCATTCCGAACAAAGCGGTCATCGCGCCGAACAGTACGGCCATCCCGAACGTGACCGGCACAAATGCCTGGTAACTGAAAAACGGTTTACCGGCAATGACCAGCGGATAATTAACCGCGCTGGTCCACCATTGCAGCGCCATGCCCAGGGCCGCACCGGTCAACGACATGATTCCGACCATCCAGCCCAGCGGCGAACGTTTCAGGCCCATCGCTTCATCCATTCCGTGTATCGGGAACGGAGAATGGCAGTCAAATTTTTTAAATCCGGCGTCTCTTATCTTTTCAGCGGCGCCCAGCAATTCGCTTACACCGTCAAATTCGGTAAGCACAAGCGTGTATTTTTTTTCATTTTTCATTTTAACACCTGACCTTACTTATGCTGTGAATGGCGGTGCGGGTCGGCCTGCGGCAGCACCCCTTTCACTTCCGACATGGCAATAATGGGCAAAAACCGGACAAACAATAAAAACAGTGTTAAAAACAATCCGAACGATCCGATAAAAGTGCCGATATCAAAGATCGTCGGTTTATAATAATCCCAGCTCGAGGGAAGAAAATCCCTCGACAACGAGGAAACAACAATCACAAACCGTTCGAACCACATGCCGATGTTGATCAAGATCGAAGCGACAAATAAAACCGGTATACTTTTTCTGAATTTTTTAAACCAGAACAACTGTGGAACAAATACATTGCAACTGATCATGATCCAGTAGCCCCAGGCATAAGGACCGAGCGCCCGGTTCACAAAAGTGAAAATTTCATATTCATTGCCGCTGTACCACGCCATAAAAAATTCAACCGAATAAGCGTATCCCACCATCATACCGGTCGCCAGCATGATCTTTGCCATTTTATCGAGGTGGTTCATAGTGATGATATGTTCTATTTTGAAAATTTTCCTGACAATGATAGCCAGCGTGGTCACCATGGCAAACCCGGAAAAAACGGCTCCGGCGACAAAATATGGCGGGAATATGGTAGTGTGCCACCCCGGCAGCACGCTGGTGGCAAAATCCGTGCTGACGACACTATGCACAGACAAAACCAGCGGGGTCGACAATCCCGCAAGCAGTAAATAGGCCATTTCATAATGTTTCCATTGCCGGTTGCCGCCGCGCCAGCCGATAGCCAAAAATCCATAGATTATTTTTTTAGCCCTTGTTTTTGCCCGGTCCCGCAAAGTCGCCATGTCCGGGATCAATCCCATGTACCAGAACATGGCCGAGACCAGAAAATAGGTCGCTACAGCAAAAATGTCCCATACCAGCGGACTGCGAAAATTCGGCCACATGGACATCTGGTTGGGATAGGGCAGCAGCCAGTAAACAACCCAGATGCGGCCGACATGGATACCGGGGAATATCAAGGCGCAAATGACCGCAAAGAGCGTCATGCCTTCGGCGAACCGGTTGATCGAAGTACGCCATTTTTGCCGCAGTAAAAACAGGATGGCCGAGATCAGCGTTCCGGCGTGACCGATACCGACCCAGAACACAAAATTTATGATCGCCCAGCCCCAGCCGACGGGCACGTTCAGGCCCCAGATGCCCACACCTTCATATACCAGGTAGCCGATCATTCCGAACATCAAGAGCGCCAGTGATCCGGACAGGGCCAGCAGTAAATACCAGGGCATAGGCGTTCGGGCTTCAACCAGACCGCTGACATCGCCGGTTATACTCCCGAATGTCGGGTTGTTTTGTATTAACGGCGGTTCAATAATATTTTTATTATATTCAGTGTGACTCACTTTTTCACCAATTAAATATCATGAACATTATGATTTGTTTCCTGCAGTTCAGGATTCGGATTGCGCACTTTGGCAAGGTACAAAAGCCGCGGCCTGACATTCAATTCTCCCAGCAAAGCATAAGCCCGGTGATGTTGATATAACTTGGCCGCCCGGCTGTCCGGATCGAGTATATTGCCGAAAGTAATCGCGTCCGCGGGACAGCTCTGCTGACAGGCGGTTTTGACTTCGGCGTCTGTGAGGGGCCGGTTTTCCATTTTCGCTTTTCTTTTGGCGGTGTTGATCCGCTGTAAACAAAATGTGCATTTTTCCATGACGCCGCGGCTGCGCACCGTCACATCCGGGTTTTGCGCCATTTTGACCGTTTCCGGCATTTTTTTATGGTAATTAAAAAAGTTAAAGCGGCGCACCTTATACGGACAGTTATTGGAACAGTACCGGGTCCCCACACACCGGTTATATGTCATTAAATTCAGGCCCTCTTCATTGTGGACCGTTGCGGCAACCGGGCAGACCTGCTCGCATGGCGCATTTTCACAATGCTGGCACATTACGGGCTGATACACAACCCCCGGATTTTCAGTATCGCCCGAAAAGTACCGGTCAATTCTGATCCAGTGCATTTCCCGGCCGTTCGCGACCTGTTTTTTGCCGACAACCGGAATATTGTTCTCGCTCTGACAGGCAATGACACAGGCGTTACATCCGATACATTTATTCAGGTCGATGACCATTCCCCACTGGTAACCTTTGTCATATTTATGCTCCTTCCAGAGATTCCGAAGCGGCGGGTGCTCGACCATTTCACGGGCAAACCCGGGTTCATGGATGTAATCCGTTAAATCGGCCTCGCGCACCAGCGGCCGGCCTTCCATACTGCCGTGGTCCTGTGTGCAGGCCAGGGAAATCCGTTCACGCGCCTTACTGATCGCCACCTCTGCAGTGAAATCTGGTGATTTTAACGTTCTGAGCGGGTACACATCGGCGCCCGTATTGTCGGCGATTCTGCCGGCAGATTTCCTTCCGTAACCGAGGCACAGGGAAACCGAATTGTCCGCATGTCCGGGGACGATCCATACCGGCAGCCTGACGGATGTGCCGTTATGTTCAAGCCAGACCATGTCCCCGTTTTTAACGTTTAGTCGTTCCGCGGTTTGCGGGCTCATTTCCGCCGCATTGTCCCAGGTCAGTTTGGATACCGGTTGCGGCAGTTCCTGCAGCCAGCCGTTGTTCGCGTAACGTCCGTCATAAACCGATGGCGAAGCCCGGAATATAATTTCCGGATTTTTTGTACTGGTTTTATTGCGTTTAAGCGGATTGGCTTCAAGGCTGGCTTCCACAGCCTTTGATTGGATAACCGGTTTGTTTTGTTTTGCTTTTTTATCCGCATAAAAACCGTCATGCAGGACACGCTCCCAGGCCGCTTCAAAATCGGTATCGGTTATAATGCCTTTCCAGGTGTCCCTGACGATCTCGTAACCTTTCAGGTCCCGGCCGGTTACGATCAGGTTTAAAAATTCTACGGGACTGTAACCATTGTATAAAGGTTCGATAAGCGGCTGAATGACGCTGAAAGCGCCGTCGATTGCCCGGGCATCCCCCCAAAATTCCAGAAAATGCGCCTGAGGTATATGCCAAATACAATTCTGCGATGTCTCGTCAAAATACGGGGCCGTATGAATGCTCAGGTCCAGATTTGCCAGCAAACTGTGAAAGTCCAGATCGGCCGGGGCGTCATATACCGGGTTTCCGCCCAGAATAATCAGCGAATTTATTTTCCCGGATTCGATATCTTTTTTCAGTTTTATCAATTTTTCTCTGTCCGGCAGTCGGACCTGCTGAACAGGTTTGAATTCGATGGTTTGGCCGGTATTGCCGAGGGCGTCATTTATGAGGTAAACAAGGGCGTGAACAGCGGGGGGCTGCCTGCGCCCGGCAATGACAATCCCGCGGCCTCTATTTTTAAGTAAATCCCCGGCAACAGCTTTCAGCCATGTTTGGTCAAAATCGGCGTCAACTTTAAAGAATTCGGGATTTATATTCAACTGTAAACCCTGCCGGGTCAACTCCCGGGCCAGGGCCAGTGCAAAACAGCCGATTACCCGGCTCTGCAGCCGTAGACGATGGTCCGCGTTCGCGCCGGTTACAGAATACACACTTTCCACCGAGTACAGTCTGTTCAACCGGTCTTTCGGCGAATCTAAAGTTCTTTTTGCGACGAATTTTTTAGCGTTTACTATATTCTCAGCTTCCATGTGCAGGAAATCGGAATCCAGCGATAAAACCACATCCGCTCTGTCGAAAAAATATACAGGATAGTAATCCCCGTTCGTCGCAGTACGTATCCCTCTGTAAATATTTTCATCACTAACGGGTTCATAGACATACCATTCCGCACGGGGGAACACTTTATCAAATTCAGTCGTCAGCCGGAACAATGTCGGAGAGGAAAAAGGTTCGGACAAGACGGCAAGACCTTCGCCGCCGGATTGACGAAAACGGCCGTACAAGGACTGCCATTCATTGATAAATTCGGCCCGCTGTTTTTCCGCTCCTTTTTGGTAAACTTTGGCGGAGCGGTCCGGGTCATATAAATTCAAAATTTCCGCCTGCATAAAACAGTTTGCCGCCCCCAGGCTCGACGGATGTTTGTCATTTCCCTCAATCTTGACGGGTCGTCCGTCCAATGTCTTGACCAGCAAACCGTAAGAGAACACGCCAAAAGGCATCGTTGTTGCATAATAAACCGGCTTACCCGGCACCATATCCTCCGGCGGCTTCACATACGGGACGATTTTTTCAACCGGTTTGCGGCACGCCGCCAGTCCGGGAAAAGCCATAGAGGCGGCCATCAGGCCCAAAAAACGCCGCCTGCTGACCGGCTCATCCTGGTCTCCGGCCGGTTGCGGGAACTCGCTCCGTTCGAATTTAAAATATTCGGGCGAATTGTGTAATTGTGCAAAACTTCGCCAGTACTGTTTATCTTTTTTGATATTTCCTTTCATCTGTGACATCCTGAACAAGCTACAGGTGGATAAATATTTTTTTCTTTCAAAACCTGCTCGGCAAAACTTTTCTGATCTTCAGGGGGCTGCCAGTTCATATTGGTGATTTGATCGACCGGTCTTAAATTAGGGGCCGGGTTCCTGTGACATTCCAGGCACCAACTCATGCTCAACGGACTGATTTGACTGACGATTTCCATTTCCGCGACATTTCCGTGACAGGTAACGCAACCGACGCCGGCGTTCAGGTGCGCGCCATGATCGAAATACACGTAATCGGGAAGCATATGCACGCGTATCCATTGAACCGGAACGTTATTACCGATACTTTCCCGCAGCGGCATCAGTTTTTCACTTTCGGTGAGGATCAGGCTGTGACAATTCATGCAGATCTGTGTGGACGGAACATTGGCAGATTCGGATATTTCAACGGCCCAATGACAGTAGCGGCAGTCCAGCTCCAGATCTCCGGCATGCAGTTTGTGACTGTAGGGTACCGGCTGGACCGGCCGGTAACCGGCGTCCGTATATTTGGGCGAACCGAAATACCAGAAAAAAGCGACAATCGCGGCAAACGCGGTCACTGCCGTTATCAAAATAACGCGGGGCGTTTTATTTGTCCACCGGGGGAAAATTTGTGCCAAAGTACCTTATCCTTTATATATTATATATCACGCAGAAAATCTGATAATGAACTAAATTTTCAAAAAATTAAAAGTAAAATAATGATCGATTAAAACCGCAAAAAAAAATAAAAAGATATACTATCGAATAACCAAAAACCGCCCGGATCTTTTGTTCGTTTTGTTGTCTGTTGGTATAAAATGCCTTTACGATAAAAATAATCCCAGTTATAACAGCCGTGCAAAAAAAGAATATCCCGCCTTTTGTCAAACTAGTGGGTAAAGTGATAAAAAACAATCTTGAAATCATAACGCCGGTGAGGTAAAGGGCCAACACCGTTAGCAGGAAATGTCCCAGTTGTGATACCGGGCTGACTTGCGCAAAAAACGCGGTCGTTACGGATATTACGATCAACAGCATGATTTTAGGTTTGGTTAACTTGTAATTTTTAACAGTGGATATCATTATCCGCATCCAAAATTAACCCATTAGTGTCCGGTTAAATTTTTTAAATTAAACAAAAATAGCCCGATAAACCAAATTTTTTGTTATATTTAGTTATTGCTAAACAACTAATAAAACAAAAGGATATCGGGCATGGCATATAATAAAACAATTTTTCGACAAATGCTAAACATAATTTCACGACTTGATTTTGAAAATATAGTTAAAAAGCATAAAGGTGATTATCGGGTCCGTACACTAAACTGCTGGAACCAATATGTTCATATCTTGTATGGTCAATTCGGCAGCCGCCATTCCTTACGAGATATTGTATTTAGTTCAAACTCACAAATAAAAAAACTTTATCATCTTGGCAGTAAAACAGTCAAGCGCTCGACACTTGCAGATGCCAATAATAAACGACCTTACCAAATTTATGAGGATCTGTTTTATCTATTTCTCAAACGCGTTCAAAGTCTGGCGCCGAAATACAAATCCGATTTACCATCAAAACTATATATATTAGATTCTACCACCGTTGACTTGTGTTTACAATTATTTCCATGGGCCCGCTTTCGCAATTCAAGAGGTGCAGTGCGCATGCATACGCTCATGCAGGCTGACGGTTCTTTGCCGGTGTTCATGAATATTACTGACGGCAAAGTCCACGATGTAACCGCTGCCAGACTCATGAGTGTTCCCGAAGGCAGCTATCTTACTTTTGACAGAGGCTATCATGATTTAAACTTTTATAAGCACATGAAAAGCAGAAAGATACGCTTTGTTACAAGAATCAAGAAAAACGCTGCTTTTCGTACTTTAGGTTTCAACATGCCTGATCCGAAGAACGGTGTTCTGGCAGACAGCATAATAGAATTTGCCGGTTATCAAAGTCATCAAAAATATCCATTCCCGATTCGCAAGATTATTTATCGTGATATGGCAACTAACAAAGAACTGATCTTCATTACCAATGATTTTGATCTTGACGCAAACACTATTGCGTCAATCTACAAAGCCCGTTGGGAAATTGAATTGTTTTTCAAAACCATCAAACAAAATCTGAAAATCAAAAGATTCATCGGCACGTCCAGAAACGCTGTATTGACTCAAATCTGGATTGCTATGATTGCATATTTAATGGTCAGCTTTATCAAATTTTCTCAAAAAATAAAACAAAGTGTTCAACAAATATTCAGACTGCTCGAAATAAATCTAATGGAACGTAAATGCCTTATCGCTATGCTTAAACCCAAATTATATACTGAGGAAATCGAGCAATTCTGTCTTTTCAAAACTTAACCGGACACTAATG
>JAFGSB010000107.1 GCA_016934825.1 Candidatus Zhuqueibacterota bacterium | reverse complement strand
TTTGAAAATGGGATTGTGCGTGTCTACCGGATTCACCACTTTGGTAAATACTAATTTTTTATTTTCAAAGACTATCGTCTTTGAAAAGGGGAACATGCGCGCTGCCGTTTCACTGCATGCGCATTATAATATTTAAATTTTTAAAGACTATTGTCCTTAAAAACCGTACTGTATGCGTGTACCGGATTGACCGTATGTGTAAAGAGCAACGGCAGTAAATATACAAACAGTAAATAATAAAATCAAGATATTTATCTTTTCCCGCAGAGCTTTTTCTTGATTTTTTTGCTATTATATAGTAATTTAACAATCTATAATAAAAAACGGAGCCTGATTGAGTTATATCAAACAAAATACATCTATTGTCAACCGAAAAGCCTTTCATGATTATGAGATTATCGAAAGACTGGAAGCCGGTGTTGTGCTGATCGGTACCGAGGTAAAGGCATTGCGTGAAGGCCGGGCTAACTTTAAGGACAGTTATGCCCGCGTCATCAATGGTGAATTATGGGTGGTGAATATGCATATATCGCCGTATTCCAACGGCGGTTATTCGAATCATGAACCCCTGCGGCAAAGAAAGCTCTTGTTGCACAAGCGTGAATTAAAGCGTCTTATCGGTAAAATAGAGGAACGCGGTTTGACCATAATTCCTTTAAAACTGTATTTTAAAAATGGTCGGGCAAAAATAGAAATCGGTCTGGCGCGCGGGAAAAAATTACATGACAAACGCAAAGATATCGCGCAAAAGGATATGCAGCGGGATGCGCAGCGTGAATTGAAAAATAAATATCGAATCAAGATTTAATATTACGGGAGCACATTTGTGGACAGGAAAAATGTGATTGACGAATTGAGACAGCGGGGATTTGTCCAGCAGGAAACAGACCCGGAACAATTATATGAATTGCTCGGCCGGGAATCCACTACATTTTATGTGGGTATAGATCCGACAGCAGACAGCCTGCATGCCGGGCATTTGCTACCGGTAATGGGTATGGCCATAATGCAAAAATACGGTCATCGGCCGGTGGCGATTGTCGGCGGCGGTACCGCAATGGTAGGTGATCCCAGCGGAAAAACCGAAATGAGGAAAATGCTGACCAGGGAGCAGATTGTTGAAAACAGTAAAAAAATAAAAAAACAACTGGAAAAATACCTGGATTTTTCAAACGGCAAAGCATTGATGATCGATAATTTTGAATGGCTGGGACAGTTGAATTATATCGAATTTTTACGGGATATTGGCTGCCATTTCAGCGTCAACAAAATGCTGACTTTTGAGACCTATAAAAAACGCATGGAAACAGGGTTATCATTTCTCGAGTTTAATTACCAGTTATTGCAGGCGTATGACTTTTATATGCTGTATAAAGAGTATAATTGTGTACTGCAAATGGGCGGCGACGATCAATGGGCCAATATTCTCGCCGGGGCGGATTTAATTCGACGTAAAGAGGGCGCCAATGTTTACGGCCATACTTTTCCACTGTTGACAACGGCAACCGGCGCCAAGATGGGAAAAACGGAATCGGGCGCGCTGTGGCTCGATCCGGCAAAAACATCACCTTATGAATATTATCAATACTGGGTCAACATTGATGACCGCGATGTGAAGCGCTTTTTACTTTTATATACTTTTTTACCGGTTGACGAAATAGAAAATTTGGGGGAGCTAAGTGGTGTGGAATGTAATCTGGCCAAAACAGTACTGGCATACGAAGCAACCGAGCTCACTCATGGAGTTGAAGAAGCCAAAAAAGCCATGATATCGTCCATGGCGGCATTTGGTGAGAGGATTATTCCGGAAGATTTTCTGCCGACAAGCCGGATACCGCGCGGCTCGCTGAAGATCAGCGAAAAGGGTATCCCGGGTGCGGAACTCGAAAGAGAAAATTTCGAACAGGCGGTTTTACTCGTAGAATTGCTGGAAAAATTCGAACTTGTGCGGTCCCGGGGTGAAGGCCGTCGTTTGATAAAACAGGGCGGGGTCTATATCAATAACCAGCGGGCCGTCGATACGGATATGGTAATCGATGAAAAAGATATAGAAAACGGGAAAATTGAAATTCGTCTGGGAAAGAAACGATTTTTTAATATAAAAATTACATAAAATGAAAATATTGCTTGACTATGATAATTAATTTATTTATCTTTATTAGCTTTGACGGAAACAGACGGAATGATAGAAAAAAATGAAAAAAATCAGAAAAGTCTTGACAAAGTCAAAAAAAAATACTATATTTAATGATGTTTGTTCTTTGAATTTTTTAAGTGAAAATAGAAAAATAAAAAAATAATACTTGACTGTGAAAATAAAAAGTATTATCTTTATAAGCTTTGGCTTTGAGCAAAAAATGACTGTAGAAATTATAAAATGATATCAGCGACTGATTGTTCAAACCGAAATAAGCATACAAAAATTTTCACTTTTGAAAATAGATGTTCTTTGAAATAGCGTGCATGGCCTAACGTTCATGAGCTCATTTTTGCGAAAAAAATGAAAATGAAATAAAAAAACAATGAAGAGTTTGATCCTGGCTCAGGACGAACGCTGGCGGCGTGCTTAATACATGCAAGTCAAGGAGAAAAGACGTCTTCGGGTGTCTGAGTAAACTGGCGAACGGGTGAGTAACACGTAGATAACCTGCCCTTAAGTCTGGGATAACATTGCCAACGCGGTGCTAATACCGGATGATGCAATTTTTTCACATGGAAGAATTGTTAAAGCTGGCCTCTGATTCAAGCTATCGCTTAAGGATGGATTTGCGTCCCATTAGCTAGTTGGTAAGGTAGTGGCTTACCAAGGCGACGATGGGTAGCCGGCCTGAGAGGGTGACCGGCCACACTGGGACTGAGATACGGCCCAGACTCCTACGGGAGGCAGC
>JAFGSB010000106.1 GCA_016934825.1 Candidatus Zhuqueibacterota bacterium | reverse complement strand
AGTACGGAATCCAGGAACGCGATGTTGTCGGTATTTATCACACGTGCCACATCATTGTAATAGGTGTTCTTGAGCGGGTATATCCCGTTCAGTTGTTGCGGGCTCAGGTTTTGATTGTCCTGTAAAAATGTTTTATAGGCGTCGAGACTGAACATGCTTTGCCCGAAGGCGGATAAAGGAAGCAAACAATAAATACCTGCCAAAAGCAGAATAATAATTTTTTTCATTTTAATTTCCTTTATTTGTTTCAGTCAATATACTATCTCATGTCATATAATCAAATTCTTTGCCAAAAATAATATTTTGTCGGCTTGATGTTAAATTATTGTTTATTAGTACTATAGCGAAGCCGGGTCAATCAAGGGATAAAATGTTGAGTACGAAAAATTTTCATACCTTGAATATATATAAAAACCGTCTCATGATTTTTTGGTGATAGTTTCAATTTTAAACCTATAGGGTTACAAGATTAATATCTTGAATCATTATCACTATTTCACAATAGTTTTGGCATCCGATTTTATTATTTAACTACTCTTGCCTGTTGTAAACGAATCTGTAATGTGGGTCATTCCGGGGGAAATTACTTTATAACGAAAAATTGTCTGCGTTCGGATAAATCCGGGCACGACATCCTTTGTGATTTAATAATTCACGATACAAGACTTTTTTCTGAATTTAGAGAATAAACTTTCAATATTGATTTAACAAGTTTATTGAATGTGTCCGTTAACCGGACATTAATGGGTTATATATAATATTTAATGATAAAAACACCAGCCGGGTTCCGGGTTTTTAATCTTTCCTATGATCACTTGAAATAGATTGGATTAAGTTTGAAAAGTTGTCTTTGATCAGGTGTCCGAATTGAAACATACTGCAATCGACGGTTTTAATATTTTTACCTTTTTCAACAAAATTAACCAATTCATTCGCCAGATGTGTGGTCTCAACAACATCCGGGACACGGCATTTTTGTCTTTCGACATTGTGATGAAAAAGAGCGATCTCAATACTGACTTCCGGCAGGTTCCAGAGATCCAGCAGAAATGCGCCAACCTCACTGTGAGTACTTTCGTTAAATCCCAATGTTAACTCACTTTCAAAAAAAGACAGATCGGTATTTTCTTCACAACGTTTGATTATGGATTTATACCTGTTCGGAAAAAATTGTAGCAGGACGATTTTGCCAATGTCGTGGGTAAGACCTGCGGATTTAAGGTTATTGTCAATCGGTCTGCCATGTATTTGTTTAAATAATAATTGCATATATTTGTTAACGAAAGATGAATGCCTGATTATTTTTTGAAAATGGATCATTTGCATATCAGATAACGGTTTTAAATTGGCGAGTGAAACAGCAAGCACAATATTTCTGACAGTTTCAACTCCCAGGTACATTATTGCATGTTCGAGGGAAGCCGTCCCCTGGCTGCCGTAAAAAGCCGAATTTGTGACATGTAAAACAGAAGTGGCAACAGACACATCTTTGCTGATGATGTCTGCAAAATCTTCATAGCGGGCATTATCTTCGATCGCCTTCATAAATTCCTGGTATAACAACGGAAGGTGCGGCAGCCTTTCAATGCTGTTCATCAGGTTCAGGAGTTGTTTTCCTTTCAGGATTTTACGTATGCTCAACATTCTTAAAATCCCGCCTTTGAGTTCAGTAGCATTGGCATCTTTTGGTTTTGTGAAAAATGACATGGCCAGGCCGTTTGTTAAGGCTTTGACCACTGCAGGTTGATCAACATATCCACCCAGAATAATTCTGATGACATCCGGGAAATCATTTTTGATTGTTTTCAGTAATTCAAAATGATCGAATTCAGATAGTTTAAAATCATATATGATCATATCAATATGATTGTTTTCGAGAATTCCCGGAGCGCTAATCATACTGGTTGTTAAAAATGTAAAGTCGGTATTCTTAAATGCATTTTGTAATACTCTTGTCAGGTCCGTATCTTCAGCAATAAACAATACTTTTCCGAGAGTTGTTTTATAAACGGATGTCATGTTGTTTTATCCATAAAGAAGTTACTGTTTTACTTAAAATTTATTTAATTTATCATTTCCTTTTTAAAAAATCAATTTTTATCTTTAGTTTAACGCTAATTTTAAATTTGTTTTATTGAAATCTGTTTATTCTTAAGGAGTGCAAAGTATGAACGCAAAATCCTTAATGTTTATTTTTGCACTGACGGGATTGATTTTCTCTTTTGGTAGTGTCTGTAATAAATCCGACACCAAATTTGTCATACACCGGGGTACCAATATTTCACACTGGCTTTCCCAGAGTGACAGGAGAGGGGCTGAGCGAAAATCTTTTTTTGGCAAAGCGGATGTAGAATTCCTGGCCGGGCTGGGGTTCGACCATCTCCGGCTCCCGGTTGACGAGGAACAGTTATGGGATAAAGCCGGAAACAGGGAGACGGAAGCTTTCGAATTGCTGAGTTCGGCGCTGGACTGGTGCGCGGAGTATAAATTAAAAGCGGTGGTCGATTTGCATATACTCCGCTCACATCATTTTAACAAAGCGGAAAAACCGTTATGGACGCAGCCGGAGGCCCGGGAAAGATTTTTTGACTGCTGGCGGGACCTGTCCGCTTTTTTACGGGATCGTCCGGTAGATATGGTCGCTTATGAGTTGATGAATGAACCGGTCGCGGATGATCCGGAGGACTGGAACCGGCTGATTGAAAAGGCCATACAGGTCGTCAGGGAAAATGAACCGTATCGCGTTTTGGTCATCGGGTCCAACCGCTGGCAGTCCGTCGATACATTTGATAAACTAAGGGTCCCCGCAAACGATAAAAACATTTTGCTCAGTTTTCACTTGTACACGCCGCTTGTGTTTACACATTATAGAGCCGGCTGGACCAAAGTGGGAGAATATACCGGGCCGGTTAATTACCCCGGTGTGATTATTGAAGATAAAGAGCTAAAGGGCCTGCCGGAAGACCTGGTAAAAGAAATTTCTTATCATAACGGTAATTTTAACCGTGATTCTTTTGAAAAGCTGATCCAAAAGCCGCTGGCCCTGGCGGCGGAATACAATTTACCGCTTTATTGCGGAGAATGGGGCTGCCTGCCGACCGTTCCCGAACAGGGGCGGATGCAGTGGTACCGTGATGTACGTTCCGTACTGGAAGAGCACGGTATAACCTGGGCAACCTGGGATTACAAGGGCGGTTTCGGCATAAGAAGCAGGGACGGCAAGGACATTTATCAAAACCTGATTGATGTGTTATTGAGATAAAATCTGAACGTCCCGGCAACTTTTATGATAAAAGGGCTGCGGGAATGTTTACGGAAGTTTATGAAAAGTGTCTTTAATGTCGATGTTGAACTCGGGAAAATTTATTGAATTAAAGTCTCCCGTTTTTTGATTGAACCGGTATTCGTTTTTCCAGACGTCGTGATGTTTTATGATATCCTGAACGGCTTCGGCAATAAAGTTGACCTCGTCGTCCAGCATGGTCGGGTGTAAAGAAATACGGACCCAACCCGGCTTTTTGCTAAGGTCGCCATGATCGATCAGGTTGGTGATTTTTCTGGATTCGTTCGGATCGATGTGAAACAGAATATGACCATAAGTTCCGGCGCAGGTGCAGCCGCCCCTTGTTTGTATACCAAATTTATCATTCAGTAATTTTACAAACAGATTATAATGAATGCCCGGAGAATAAAAGGATATATAACCGATCCGGTTTAATTGTTCCTTTTCAAATATCTCAAGATGAGCAATACTGATCAGTTTATCAAGCAGCAGGGTTTTTAACTCTTCTTCACGCCTGTGGATATTTTCAAGTCCCATTTTTTCCTTTAACAGGATGGCAAGTGATGCTTTAACGGCCTGTAAAAAACCGGGAGTGCCGCCGTCTTCACGGATTTCGATATTTTCAAAAAAACGGTGCTCGCCCCAGGGATTCGTCCAGTAAACCGTGCCGCCCCCGGGATGGTCCGGGACGGTATTATGATAAAGATTTTTATTAAAGATAATAACACCTGAAGAACCCGGGCCGCCCAAAAATTTATGCGGCGAGAAAAAGACGGCATCCAGTTGCTGTTTTGGCTTTTGCGGATGCATGTTGATCTCGGTATAAGGCGCCGAAGCGGAGAAATCGATAAAGCAGTAACCCCCATATTCGTGTACCAGTTCCGCCATCTGGTAATACGGGGTAATTATTCCGGTGACGTTTGAACACGCCGTGAATGAACCGATAATGAACGACCGGTGTTGATTGGCTTTTAAAATTTCCAACAAATGGTCAAGATCGGGCAGACCGTTATCGTTTCGACGGATAATTATAACATCACATATACACTCTTCCCATGTTGTTTGATTTGAATGATGTTCCATGTGGGTGAGAATAACAAGAGGGCGGTTTCTTTCCTTCATCATTAAACCGGATTTATATTTTTCAGGAACCCGTAAACCAAGAATCCGCTGCAGTTTGTTGATGACGGCGGTCATACCAAAACCGGCAAACAGTAGAACATCGTCCTGTGAAGCGTTAACATGTTTTTTGATGATATCATGCGCCTGATGATAGGCGCGTGTCATAACCGTTCCCGTCAGAGTGGTTTCCGTATGCGTATTTGCCACGTAAGGGCCAAGCAGGGAGGATATGTAATCTTCAATGGACTTGTATAACCTGCCGCTGGCAGCCCAATCCGCATATATAATCGGTTTCATTCCCGATTGAAACTGATGTTGCAGTTGATAACCGATTATGTTACGGCGGAATGGTTCAAAATAATCTTCAAGTGAGTCCATAGCATTATTCCAGCAACAAAACTATACAATGGTTATATAATATATAACAAAGTATTTTAGCGGGCAAGAGATTAATTAAAAAATTCTGAAAAGATGAAATTTGCGGACAATTTTTTTTACATTCAAAACATAAGGTAAAAATGGCGACAGCAGATTTTTTTACTCGCCCTGGGGGATCAGTTTCTGATTAACAATAAAAGGTCTCTTTTTTTAGGAGTTTGCAGGATTCGTCGATTTTGAAAGGCGAACCCGGGAAAACAGATTTTTACTTTTTCTACAGACCCCCAAAAGAAACGACGAAAATCCGGCTGACTTTTGGTAAAAAGATTTACACCCGAAAGGTATTGCGGGATGTGATTACCCAGGGGGACAGAAGATAGACTCCAGGAGTCGCTTTCTGCCATTAATTATCGAAAAGCGAATCCTGGAGATGAAACCTTTCCATTAGTGCGTTTACATGTTGAAGAGAGGTTTTAATTATCCTCTTTGGTGAAAATTTTACATCAAGATGATGAATCCAAAACAAAAATCTGCCGGTTTTCCTCCTTACGAGGTTTATTTTTTCGCATCATCCTGTAAAATACAAATATGCGGCAATTATACATGCCAATACGATTCCGGAGGCAATGATTTCGGCAATACTCCAACTGCTGCGGGATGTCACCCTATCTTCCGCAGACAAGGTCGCGTAGGTCAGGCCGCTTATTTTTGCATAAGAAGGCTCTTTTGTCAAATAACTAACAGTGATCATCACCACACCGCAAATAATAAATATCAGGAGACTATAATATTGAAAGAAAATATTATTGACGACCCATAAAAAAGAACCCTGTGTATAATTATAACTCTCTATGAGTTTGACAGGGGTATCGACAGCCAGGCGGAAGAGTCCCATAATAAATCCCGTAATTAATGCGGCCAGACATCCTTTGCTGTTAAGCCGTTTCATAAAAACGCCGAAGAAGAAAACGACAAAAATTGGAGGAGCTAAATAGGCCTGCACACCCTGGAGATAATCATACAAGCCTTTACCGCCCTGGATAACAGGAATCCACAGCAACCCGATTAAAACCATGACACCGGTAGCAATTCGGCCTATCCATACAAGCTGTGCCTGGGTTGCTTTGGGTTTGATCCTGGAATAAAAATCCATAGTAAACAATGTAGATGACGCGTTAAACACGCCCGCCAGTGAGCTCATCAGGGCTGCCAGAAGCCCCGCGACAACGAGACCGCGTACTCCAACCGGTAAAATAGTCGTAACCAGAAGCGGAAATGCCTGTTGGGCTTTATCGCGCAGTAATTCACCCTGCGAATCGAACATAACATTTCGGATCGCGTCCACTTGTCCGCTTTTAGCCAGAGCAAAACAGATCATTCCGGGGATAATAAATATAAATACCGGCAGCAGTTTTAAAAAGGCTGCCCAAATAGAACCGCGCCGCGCGTCACGTTCACCCGGAGCGCCGAGAACACGCTGCACAATGTATTGATCCGTACACCAGTACCATAATCCGATTATCGGCGCACAGAATAACATGCCCAGCCAGGGGTAATTATCGTTAAAATACCAGGCCATTCGTCCGGGTTCCATCACCGGCGCCCAGGTTGCCTCCACACCTGAGGGGACTATTGGTTTCCAGAGATTGAACATCTCGGAACCGCAAATCGCGCGTAATTCACCCCAGCCACCAAGCGCTTTCACCCCAAAGATTGTCACAAGTAGAGAACCAATGATAAGTATTATTGTTTGCAGCGCTTCAGTATATGCAACTGCCCGCAAACCGCCAAGAATGGTATAGATGCCGGTAAACACGATGACCAATATGGAGCCGATCCAGAAACTGTCCATCCCCAAAAAATTAATATCGGGTAAAATAACGCTGAAAACAATACCGCCGGCAAAAATTCCGACAGCGATTTTAGTTAATACGTAAGCGACTAGTGATATAACAGAAAGAACTGTCCGGGCCGATGGCGAAAAACGTCTTTCCAGAAATTCGGGCATCGTAAATACCTTTGACCGCATATAGAACGGCACCATCACCCAGGCAAGCACCAGCAAACACCAGGCATGGAGTTCATAATGCGCCATGGCCACGCCGTCGGTCGCGCCCGAACCGGCCAATCCTACCAGATGTTCCGAACCAATGTTGGATGCAAAAATTGAAGCTCCGATCACAAACCAGCCTAAATGACGACCGGCCAGAAAGTAGTCTGTTGCCGTATCCTGCTTTTGCTTGATAACCCACCAGGCTAATCCGAGGATAATGATAAAATACAACACAATGATAACCAGGTCCCAGCCTAAAAAAGAAACTTCCCCGGCGGCTTTATGCGCTACACCCGCGGCCGCATTTAGAGTGTCATTCGCCATTTGTTAACTCCCTGAATTGTAGTAGATTTTATTAGTAAATTGAGTGAATTATCAAGAATTTCGGATAAAGATTTTTCCAAAAATAAACAAGCGGCTTTTAAAAGTCAAGTATAATCCGTTATATCCCGATAGGAATCAGTGAAAACAGATTTTGTGCCTTTTTCATATTAAAAAATGCTTTTTATTCAGATTTGTATAATTCGTGTTTATTAAATAAATTATATTCTTAATACAGGTACTTGGACACCTTTTACTTGCATTTTAATCGCGTATAATGAAGTGCGTGCTGTGATAAAAAGAATATCTTTGTTCTTTCCGCCAAAGCAAACGTTTGCCGGACGCTCCGGCGCCGCGATTTCACCGATTTTAACGCCGTCTGCGGCGAAGACGGACACGGCTTTGTTGGTCAGGTATACATTGCCCAGATTATCGATGGTCATTCCGTCCGAACCTTCGGGCGCCAACAATTTTTTATTCGCAAGAGTGCCGTCTTCATTGATCGTATAGGAATACGTTTTACTATCGCCAATATCGGCAACATATAATATTTTACCGTCCGGGGAACCGATTACGCCGTTGGGTTTGACAAAATCGTCGATAACGCGGATCAATGTTTTTCGGTCCGGTTTGAGATAATAAACACATTCACAGTCAATTTCGGATTGCGTGCGCTCCCAGTAATCGCGCTGGTAATAGGGATCTGTAAAATATATACCACCTTTGGGATCGACCCACAGGTCGTTCGGGGCATTCAGGTTTTTGCCGTTATAATTGTCCACCAGTACTTTAATATTGCCCTGCATATCGATGGCGACAAGTTTGAAATACAGATCGGCGCAGGCGAGCAGATCGCCGTTCAGATCGAAATACAAGCCATTAGCCCGCTGCGGAGAATCGTGAAAAACAGATAACCGGTTGTCGGTTGACCATTTGAATATTTTATTGTTTGACTGGTCCGTGAAATATACGTTTCCCGCACTGTCGGAGGCCGGGCCTTCGGTGAATGTAAAGCCATCCGCCAGTCTTTTAACCGTCGCTCCAGGGGCGGTCAGATCGGCAATTGTCTTTGCTTTTTGCCGGTTTTCAGCACAGTTTATAAACAGCAGCATGACCAGAACGGCTGGTAAAAAACAATATAATTTTTTCATAACAGGTTGCCTGTTTTTTCAAGTGATAAAAAAGTGTGGAATAGAAAAAATTACATTAAATAATAACAAATGTCAAGTAGTTTGGAAAGAATATAATATTAAATTTCCGGAATCAATATATTGATTCAATGGAAAGTTTTTTACCTCATCCCAGGAATATCAAATTGATAACAGGTAAGGACCGTTTCCCCGTCCCGTCCGTACGGGTAATGTATAATAAAGGAGCGATTATTTTTAAACTTGAGAGAAAAATCAGCTCTTTTTATATAATTTAACACTGGTGTCCGGTTAACGGACACCGCCGCATCATCCGGGTTACAGGTTCAATAAAATCAGGTTATATCATTTTAAAAATCTATTTTTCACATACAAATCAATAAATGCTGTTTTATCCGAAAACGTTAATAATATGAATATGTTGTAAGTGACGCGTCCGGGGTTAACCGGACACTGGTGATAATTTAAATATGAATATTTAAAGCAAATGTGCCGATCTTGGGTTTGACCAGTTTTTCAAAATCTTTATAAGCCATTTTGACCAGTTCACTGTGAGTGCACGCAGTAAAGGCGATTTCACTCTCTTCCGTCAGACTTTTTTCCGCCCAGACATCCATGTCGTAAAGGTTTCCAAATGGAGGCATGGCTCCGATTTCACAATCAGGAAACAAGTATTTGAATTCTTCTTCGGTTGCCAGTTCAATATCATTTACTCCGGTTACTTTTTTTAGCAGGCTAAAATCAATTTTTAATGAAGCCGGTATCACGACCATTGCCATTTTTCCCTGAATGGATACGATTACTGTTTTGGCCATATCCTTACCGGGTATGTGCGCCATACCCGCGACCTCCTGCGCTGTAAAAGCCGGAGAGTGACGAATAATAATATATTTTATATTATTGTCGTCAAGATATTTTTTTAATTTTTTGGATGGCATAATTCCCTCCCTGAAAACATAATAATTAGAACAACAAGCATAAATAAAAATGTCATTTAATACGTGCTTTAGACCCGAATGCAGTCGATTTTAAATTACTTTTCATTTCAAAGAGTTATGTCGTTTCCGCATATGCCGGTAGAAAGGAAAAATGAAAATCGTTTTGACGTTTATTATCCCTTTTGTCTATATCGGTATTAATTCTCATACAAAAATTATAATAAAATAAAAAAGCACAACTATATCCCACAATGCCGTCATCCTGAATTTCATCCCCGAAAAGACAGATATTGGTTGACGTCAAGTTCGTAATATTAAATGATTATACATATTTCCCGATATTTTGTCAACTAATATTATAACTTTTTACCAACTTGTAAAATTTCATATTTTTACTTAATATCATTGTCCCCGATGTCCGGTTAAACCCGTACACGACACTCCGGCATAACATATTGTCATATTTTCGACTATGAAATACCGATTTGATTTGCTGGGGAGATTTTTTTATTATTTATTTGATTTAATCGGGCTTTGGCCGTATCAGTTGAGGGTGACCGTTAACCGGACACCGTTGATTATTTTGACAATGCCCGTGATCCTGCTAAAGTTTGCCGCCACTTCGTCTGAAAAAATTCTTTTGGATGGTAATATCTTTTTTCCAGTTGCGATTGATTATAACAAACAAGGCAATAGGTATAAAAAAATCTGTGTGGTTTATCTTTATCGGGCAATATTGGTTGTGGTTTTATTTTCATGATTTCAAAATGAAAATGATCAAATTGCCAGCCGTATTTGTCAAGTTCGTCTTTATTCATATAACGGGCAATGGGATATTCAGGATTTACAAACTGTCCGTAAACGACATGGATACCGGCGATGTGTTCATACACAGTCCAGACTTTATGATTTCCCATGTTATGTTCCAAAATAATTTGCGCGTATGGCCCGTCGTCTCTCAGGCTGATCACTTTGCCAATCGCCGCCGGATAAACGGGGGCGTCAACATAATTATCCGAGGGCCTTTTAAAATCGATGCCCGTATGTAAATGTTCCGGCACTGTTGGCCGCGCTTTTCTTGCCAGACCAAACTCACCAATTATTGTCAACCTTACCTCATCCCAGGATTGTCTGTTTTTTGCATTGAAAGGTAGATACCATTCGAGCCTGTCCCTGCTTTTTAAGGTTTGCGGGCAGGTAAAAAAGAAAATTGTTATAAAAAAAAGTATATTCCTGCCGGACCGGTAAAGACGATTCCATTCCATTATTAAAGTTCCGTTTAAGTGCTGAGATTTTTCCGCTTATTAAACTGAAAATACCGTTTTTATTAATATAAGGATTAATTTTTTCTTGTTCTCAAAAAATAAATAATTAGATTTTTAAGAATTTATTAAATCAAGGTATCGGAGGTAAATATGTTATCATTCTATACGATTATTGGACTGCCCGGAGTTTTTTTAATTCTGTTGTGTTATTTTCTGTTACAAACCGAAAAAATGGATGCGACCGGTTTTTTATATTCTTTTTTGAATTTAATCGGCGCTTTTTTGATTCTGTTTTCTTTGTTGTTTGCATGGAATTTATCAGCGGCTTTGATAGAGGTGTTTTGGATTATCATCAGTTTTTTGGGAATAATCAGGTATTTAAAAAGGAGCAGGTAATCCATTATCCTTAACAAGCATTCCGGCGGATAGTGTTGTCCATAAACCGGAGCCGTGTCCGGAATATTAAAAGTAAGAACGGGGTGTAATATATTTTTCATTTTAGTAATTGGACTTGACTTTGTGAAAAAATTTATTCTAATTATGATAGAAAAACACATTTTATAAAAAGGCATTTTTTCTCCGGTACATTGTGAAATTTAAGTAATAATGATTCATTTTATTTCTCAAAGGAGGATTAAAACAATGACTTTTACATTTGAAGAATTAAAACACAAAACAGTAGCCGAACTCAGGGAAATCGCAGCCGGAATTGAGAGTGAAGAAGTACAGGGATATACCCAGTTAAACAAGGAACATTTACTGGAAGTCTTGTGTAAAGCCCTTAACATTGATATGCACGTCCATCATCATGTCGTCGGTATTGAAAAGACAAGCATTAAGAAAAAGATCAAGGTATTGAAAATAAAACGTGATGAAGCTTTAAAAGCAAGTAATCATGAGGAACTGAAAAAAATTCGTCATGAAATTCATCGACTTAAAAATAAACTTCGCAGGGCCACTGTTTAGGCTCTTTTTGTTCTTTATCTCCTTTTTTAAAATCTGAAAAGTGACGGGATCAGCAGGCCGGAATCAGGTTGTGCAAGTATTTTCCTGAGCTGAAAATTCAACAACAATTATTTGACAATTCCTTTTTGTGTACTTTAAGTATAAAGAACCGATCGATGTTTTTAAATCCGGAAATCGATATAAAAGAAAAAATTGTATTTTAATATAAAGATATATTTAATTTTAAAATTTCAACCGGACCCTTTATCAAAAAATAAAATCGGGAGGGTGTTTTATGAAAAAGCTCGGATATCTGACGGGATTTTTACTTGTATTTATTATTATTTGGTTGTCAGCCTGTAAAAAGACATGGCAAACGACTGATTATTTGCATGAAAGCCGGCAGGGAAAAGAGGCCAGAATGCAGTGGTGGAACGAAGCGCGGTTCGGCATGTTTATTCACTGGGGTTTATACTCCATTCCGGCCGGTGTATATGACGGAAAACAAATTCCGGGGATTGGGGAATGGATCATGCAAAAAGCTCCGATACCGGTTAAGGAATATGAAAAATATGCCGCTCAATTCAATCCCGTAAAATTCAATGCCGGGGAATGGGTTAAAATCGCCAGGGACGCGGGAATGAAATATATCGTTATTACGTCCAAGCATCATGACGGATTTTGTTTGTGGGATTCCAAAGTTACAAAATGGGATGTTATGGACGCAACACCTTTTAAACGTGATATTTTAAAAGAACTCAAGGAAGCCTGTGATAAAAACGACATAAAACTCTGTTTTTATCATTCGATCATGGACTGGCATCATCCGGACGCGCAGGCGCCTTTTTACCCCAATTATAATGATACCGAACGCTCAAATCCCAATTTCCCCCGATATGTTAACAATTATCTGAAACCCCAGCTCGGGGAACTGATAAAGAATTATGGAAAACTGGGTATCCTCTGGTTTGACGGCGAATGGATCAAAGACTGGACATCCCCAATGGGGAAAGATATGTATAATTACGTCCGCAGCCTGCAGCCCGATATTATTATCAATAACCGGGTTGATAAGGGCCGGAAGGGAATGCAGGGAATGAATACTGAAGGCGAATTCGCCGGTGATTACGGCACCCCGGAACAGGAAATTCCGGATACCGGTCTCCCGGGAGTGGCCTGGGAAAGCTGCATGACTATGAATGATTCGTGGGGCTATAAATCATACGATTCTAACTGGAAGTCATCCGAAACCTTGATCCGTAATATCATCGATATTACTTCCAAGGGAGGAAATTACCTGTTGAATGTCGGTCCCACTTCCGAAGGAGTGATCCCGGAGGCCAGTGTACAGAGATTGAAAGCAATCGGCGCCTGGATGCAGGTTAACGGGGAAGCCATTTACGGCACAAGCGCGAGTCCTTTTGAAAAACCGGGCTGGGGACGATACACACAGAAGCCGGGAAAAATATTTGCACATATTTTTGAAAGGCCTGCCGACGGCGTACTGAATATACCCGTCCCGGCTGTTCAGGTAAAAAACGTATACCTGCTTGGCGCTGATAATGAATCATTTACCCCGGTGCCGGCAGATGAGGGCTTTATTATCCGATTGCCGAAAGTCCTGCCGGACAGCATTGCTTCAGTCGTAGTCATAGAGTATGAAGGTCAATTGTAAATAAAAATTTTTGAAAGCCCGGGAAGATTTTCTTCCCGGGCATTATTCATGACACGTTTACCGGGCGACATGGAGTTGTGTGCGGAATGCCGCTGCTTGTTTTGAACTGGCGGAAATTGACAGCATAAAAAAAGTATGAAACCGCTGGAACATTTTAAAAATTCACTTTCCGCCAATAGTCTGAATACAAAAGCCTTAAATTTAAAATCAAATTTTTTGAGAAAGTCAAGCCGTTTTCAGAAAGCTGAGCAGATCATACGTCGGGTCCTGAAAATTAATCTGGTTTTTTCTATTAAAAGAAAGGGAAAAATCATGAAATCAAAAAAAGATGTTACACTTTTAATGTCAGTGGTTCTGGTTTGTATGCTGACAATGAGTTCATTTTCAGCTCAAAAAGCAAAATCCCAGGAGTTGTCAATTTATTATGAAGAACTCACGGCCCCGGATTTTGTAAAGGCAGTTGAAAAATCGGGAGGAACCTGCATTATACCCCTTGGTATAATGGAAAAACACGGACCGCATCTGCCGCTGGGCACGGACTTGATTGATGTTCGTGAGGTGGCCAAACGCGCGGCGGAAAAAGAATACAGTATTATATTCCCGCAATATTATTTCGGACAGATATTTGAAGCCAAACACCAGCCGGGTACAATTGCTTACAGTCCGCAATTGATCTGGAACGTGCTGCAGGAAACCTGTGACGAACTCGCGCGCAACGGTATTAAAAAAATCATTCTGGTCAGCGGACACGGCGGCAACAATCATTTTTTACCGTATTTTTGCCAGGCGCAGTTGGCGCAAAAAAAGGATTATGCCGTCATATTGTTTCAGGAGGGCGACGATCCCGAAACAGCGGAAAAAGTCAGGAAACTGCGCAAAACCACTACCGGGGGCCACGCCGGAGAGACGGAAACGTCCATGATGTTGTCGCACAGACCGGAGCTTGCCCTTGTCGAGCGGGGCAAACAACAATCCGGAGAAGACCAGAAGCGGCTGGAAAACTTGCCATACGCTTACACCGGTATCTGGTGGTACGCCAAATACCCCAATCATTATGCCGGCGACGGCAGCGAGGCGAACGCCGAAATCGGCAATTTGCTCATCAACAGCGAAGCGGAACAATTGGTCTCTTTGATCAAGGCGTTGAAGAAAGATAATCAAATCTTTAAATTACAACAGCTTTTTTATCAACAATCCGAAAATCCGTTAAAGACAAAACAATAAAAAAATATTTCTATAAACGGAGTTGACCTGCAATAAATAAGTTGACAGCAAAAGGTTAATTAACTTTTGTTGATTCGCGTTGTGAACATGGAGGAAATATGAATCAAACCAATCGTTGTATTAAAAGAATATTCCTGTTAATCATTTTTTGTGGATTAATGTTCACCGTGACAAGTGAATCAAAACCGGCAACTGTGGTAACCGGTCTGACATGCGAGTATAAAATCAATCCGGTGGGCATTGATATTCAAAATCCGCGTTTGAGTTGGAAGATCGAAACCTCGGCGAGGGATGTATCGCAAACGGCTTACCAGGTTCGGGTCGCGAAGGGTATCAATGATTTAAAAAACAGTCCGATATGGGACACGGGCAAAATTATGACCGATGTCTCCGTGTTTTGTGTTTATGAAGGCCCTGCCATACAAAGCGGTCAGCGGTATTACTGGCAGGTGAAAATATGGGACAATAATAACAAGGCTTCAGCATGGAGTGAACCGGCATACTGGGAGATGGGCCTGCTCAAACCAACCGATTGGAAAGCGGCGTGGATACAACCGCAGTTGACGGAAGATGTAACTAAATCAAATCCCGGTCCCATGCTGCGCAGGGAATTCAATTTAAAAGCAAAAATTAAATCCGCCAGGGCTTATGTCACCAGTCTGGGTTTGTACGAAATGGAACTGAACGGACAGCGCGTCGGCGATGAGGTGTTAACTCCCGGATGGACCAGTTATGACACCCGTTTGCAATATCAAACCTATGATGTGACCGGACTATTAAAGCAGGGGGACAATGTGGTCGGTATAACTCTGGGTGACGGCTGGTTCAGGGGCAACCTGGCCTGGCAAGACCAGCGCAATACTTATGGGGACAAACTGACTTTGATTATGCAGATCAATATTGTTTATGAAAACGGCCGGACGGAATTAATCTGTACGGACGATTCATGGAAAGCGTCGACCGGTCCGGTTCTGATGTCGGATATTTATAACGGTGAAACCTATGACGCACGCAAAGAAATGGAAAACTGGAGCCGTCCCGGTTTAGACGACGGCAAATGGGCGGGAGTACAGGTTGTCGGTCATCCGAAAGATATTCTTATCGCCCCGCAGGGCCCCTCGGTCCGTAAAATAAAGGAGATCAAGCCGGTTAAAATTTTGACCACTCCCGAAGGAGATACCGTTTTCGATATGGGACAAAACATGGTCGGCTGGATACGGTTAAAGGTTCAGGGCCGGGCCGGGACGACGGTAACACTGCGGCATGCCGAAGTTCTGGACAAAAACGGTAATTTTTATACCGAAAACCTTCGCGCCGCCAAACAGATGATTCAATATACCTTAAAAGGCCGTGGAATGGAAATTTATGAGCCGCATTTTACATTCCAGGGATTCCGTTATGTGGCAATAGACGGCTATCCCGGCGAACCATCGCTGGACAGCATTACCGGCATTGTCATCCATTCGGATATTACTCCGGCCGGTTCGTTCGAATGTTCCGATCCTATGATCAATCAATTACAGCATAATATACAGTGGGGTCAAAAGGGCAACTTTGTCGATGTGCCTACGGATTGTCCGCAGCGGGATGAAAGATTGGGCTGGACCGGGGACGCGCAGGCTTTTGCGCGTACGGCCTGTTTTAACGCCGATGTAGCCGCTTTTTATACAAAATGGCTCAAGGATCTGGCGGCCGATCAAAAACAAAGCGGAGCGGTTCCGCATGTCATACCCAATGTGCTGGACAGGAATAATCCGACGGCGAGCGTTGCCGCCTGCGGCTGGGCCGACGCAAGTGTGATCGTGCCCTGGACCGTGTATTTATGTTATGGCGACAAGCGAATTCTCGAGCAGCAATACGAAAGCATGAAAAGATGGGTCGGATATATGCAGGCCCAGGCCGGCGATAATTTCCTGTGGCAGTCGGGCTATCATTTCGGGGACTGGCTTGCATTCAATACCACACGCTCCGACTATCCCGGCGCGACCACGGACAAAGACCTGCTGGCCACCGCCTTTTTTGCCCATTCCACCGATTTGCTGCAAAAAACCGCCGCAGTGCTGGGTAAAACAGATGATGCACAAAAATACGGCGAATTGCTGACCCATATTAAAAAAGCGTTCCTGCAGGAATATGTGACGCTGAACGGCCGGCTGGCGTCAAATACGCAGACGGCGTATTCCGTCGCGCTGGCATTTGACCTTCTGCCTGAAACGCTCACTCAAAAAGCCGCCGGACGGCTGGCCGCCGATGTCAGGAGTTTCAGGCATATTACCACCGGTTTTTTAGGCACCCCGCTGATCTGTCATGTGCTCAGCGATTACGGTTACTCGGACCTGGCGTATATGCTGCTAAACCGGAAGGACTATCCCTCCTGGCTGTATCCGGTCACCATGGGCGCGACCACCATCTGGGAACGCTGGGACGGCATCAAGCCGGACGGCTCCTTCCAGGACGCGGGCATGAATTCATTCAACCATTACGCCTACGGCGCTATCGGCGACTGGCTGTACCAGGTCGTGGCGGGAATCGAACTTGATCCGAAATTGCCCGGGTATAAACACATTATTATACAGCCGCATCCGGGCGGAGAACTGGATTACGCCAGGGCACGTTTCAATTCGTTATACGGCAGGGTGGCGTCGGGATGGGAGAAAAAAGACGGCATCATGAAGGTGACGATCGAGATCCCTCCCAATACCTATGCCACGGTAAACCTGCCGGACGCCGTGATGGATGAGGTGACCGAAAACGGCAAAGCTCTGGTAAAAGTGCAGGGGATAAAAGATCCCGTACAGAAAGAGAATATGGTGCAATTAATTGCGGGTTCGGGTATGTATGAATTCAGTTACCCGGTAAAATAGTAAAGGATCATAAAATTATGCGATTACCAAATTAAATATTATATTATCACAACAGGTATTTATTTTTAATATTAAAGGAACAAAGATATGGAGAACATGGATCGACGCGCATTTTTAGGCGTCACGGCGGCCGCTTCGGCGTTTATGATCGTACCGCGTCATGTGCTCGGCGGAAACAGATTTACCGCGCCGAGCGACAAACTCAATATTGCCGGTATCGGCGTCGGCGGCCGCGGAGGGGCCGACCTGCGGGAGCTGGAAACCGAGAACATTGTCGCGCTTTGCGATGTGGACTGGAACGAAGCGGGTGAAACGTTTAAAAGGTACCCGGAAGCCAAACGATACAAGGATTTCCGGGTGATGCTGGACAAGCAAAATGATATCGACGCGGTTGTTGTGGGTACGCCGGACCATGTGCACGCCGTTGCGACCATGGCCGCCATCAAAGCGGGAAAACACGTATACACGGAAAAACCGTTGACCTATACGGTCAGGGAGGCGAGGTTGCTGCTGGAAGCGGCCCGTGAGGCCAAAGTCGCGACCCAGATGGGCAACCAGGGTCACGCTATGGAGGAAGCGCGGCTGTTGTGCGAGTGGATTTGGGACGGCGCCATCGGTACGGTACGGGAGGTGCATGCCTGGACGCCGCACCCGGTATGGCCGCAGGGACTGGACAGGCCGACCGATACCCCGCCGGTCCCCGATTACCTTGACTGGGACCTGTGGCTCGGTCCCGCGCCGTACCGTCCTTACCATCCGGCCTACCTGCCCATGCTGTGGCGCGGCTGGTGGGATTTCGGCACCGGTGGGCTCGGCGATATGGGATGCCATATCTTTGATCCCATTTTCTGGGCGCTGAAACTGGATTATCCCGAGTCCGTGGAAGCCAGTTGTTCCATGTTTGTACGTGAAGGACTGAACTGGGACAAAGAGTTCAACACGGAAAGTTATCCGCAGGCGTCGATTGTTTATTATAATTTCCCGGCGCGCGGCGATCTGCCGCCGGTCAAACTGACCTGGTATGACGGCGGTCTCATGCCGGAAACACCGGAGGAACTGGAACCGGGCCGTAAGATGGGCGACCAGTACGGCGGCGTATTGTATGTCGGTGATAAGGGAAAAATATTGACCGGTTCGCACGGCGCGAGGGGCGTGCGCATCATTCCGGAAAAGAAAATGCAGGAATACAAACGCCCCCCGAAAATCCTGCCGCGTTCGATCGGTCACCACATGGAATGGGTGGCAGCCTGCAAGGGCGGGGAACCGGCCGGTATGAATTTTGAAAAAGCCGTGCCGCTCACCGAAACGGTTCTTTTAGGAAATATTGCCCTGCGGACCGGTAAAAGGCTGAAATGGGACCGGGAAAACATGCGCTTCAGCAACGACGAGGAAGCCAATATCTTCCTGCACCGCGAGTACCGGGACGGGTGGACTTTGTAAAGTATAATTGTTAATAAAAATACAACAAGGGATAGCTGCCCCTTGTTATATGTAAACCTGATAAAGAATTATAATGTCTGATATATCAAAATGGGATTTTTACCAGTTTGAGGCGGAGGGCAAACCGGTATCCGTTATGCTGGATATGGCGCTGATCAACCTGGCGCCGCTGCCGGACAGGCCCATACTGGTCTGGTTTCGACTGAAGCTGCAGCAGACGGGAGAGGACGGCCTTGCCGTCAGGGAGGAGGTCGAACGGCTGTATGAACTGGAAACGGACATTGAGCAGGAATTAACCGGACCTTTTGCCGCAGTTTTCGCCGGCAAGATCACCACCGGAGGATTTCGCGATCTGTATTTCTATGCGGAACACGAATACGGAGTCACCGAGGTACTGGAAAAGTTGAAATCCAGTTATCCGGAATATCAATTGTCCGGCGGCGTAAAAAAAGATACCGATTGGGCCGTTTACCGGGAGATCATTTATCCTTCAAGACCGGAACTTTATACGATTATGAACCGGAGAATACTCAACCAACTAAAAAAACACGGCGACAAACATACCAAACCGCGAAAAGTGGACCACTGGATAGGTTTTGAAACCGAGGCCGATCGAAAGAATTTTATTGCCAAAGTAATAGAAAAAGGTTTTATTATCGAAAGCAAGGAAACCATGCCGGACAACAAACCGAATCCGCTGAAAGTCAGGATTTCGCGGATCGATAACGTGAACGAGGTTTATATCAATCGGCTTGTCCTGAACCTGATGGAACTTGCAGAGGAAAACAACGGCGAATATGACGGCTGGGAAACGATGGTGATGAAGGAGTAGAGCATGAGGTGATTAAAAATGTTCGATGTTGAGTATATTTATATATTCATAAATTGAAGAGGCTGATATGATGACAACCGCCGTAATTTTTTTGATTTTTCTCCCCATTCTCATCATTTTACTGTCCTTTCTGGTTTATTCCCTTTCAAAAAAATATCAGGATTGATATTATGGATGTATATCAGTCATTACGGACTCCGGCGGCGTTAACCGTATTTCTGCTGACGCTGTTTTTGCCGGTTTTGATCGGGTTCATCGCGATGCGAAAAACCAGGAACCAGTCCGATTTTCTGATCGGAGGCAAGGCAATGAACAAATTTGTCGTTGCGTTGTCCGCCGTGTCGTCCGGGCGCTCATCCTGGCTGGTGCTTGGCCTGAGCGGTATTGCCTACAGTCAGGGTGTCGGCGCCGTATGGGCCGTAGTCGGTTATATTGTTGTGGAACTGTTCCAGTTTATTTACATTGGACGAAAACTGAGAACAGAGACCGGTACCTTTGAATCCATCACCCTGCTGGATTATTTTGAGAGCCGCTATTCTGACAGCAAACACGTCATCCGTTTAACCGGTGCGATCATTATCGGGATATTTATTACCGCTTATGTTGCGGCCCAGCTCAACGCCGGGGCCAAATCGCTCAGTACGGCGCTGGACATACACCTGGCATGGTCCCTGCTGATCTCCGCCCTGCTCATACTGGTATATATGATCCTGGGGGGTTTTATCGCTGTGGCGTATAACGATGTGTACCGCGCCGTTATTATGATCTTTGGTTTGATCCTTTTCCCGGCAATCGGACTGATAAAGACCGGCGGTCTGTTCGTTCTGCTAAATGCCCTTGCCGCGCTGCATCCCGGGTACATTGATCCGTTTTCCCTGGGCGCCGGGGTAATAATCGGGTACCTGGGGATCGGGCTGGGATCGCCCGGCCAACCGCATATCGTCGTGCGGTACATGTCCATCGATGATCCGGAAAAGTTGAGATTCTCCGCGGTGATCGGCACGGTCTGGAATGTGCTGATGGCATGGGGCGCGTTGTTCATCGGCCTTTTGGGGAGATACCGATTTCATGATGCCGGATTACTGCCGGACGGGGACCCGGAAATGGTTTACCTGGCGCTGTCCTCCGATTATTTCGGCCCGATATTTTACGGCTTGCTGATCGGAGGCGTTTTTGCGGCCATCCTGTCCACAGCGGACTCGCAGCTGCTGGTTGTGGCGTCCACATTTGTCCGGGATATTTATGAAAGAATGATCAAAAAGGGTGTCAGTATCGACGAAGCCTTCAGACTGAAATTAAGCCGTTATGTGGTGCTGTTTTCCGGTATCCTGGCGATGATACTGGCTTATTCCGCCAAAGACCTGATCTTCTGGCTGGTGCTGTTTGCCTGGGGCGGACTGGGTGCGTCCTTCGGCACCGCGGTGATTTTTTCGCTGTACTGGAAACGGACCAGCACCGCCGGAATCGTTGCGGGTATGATCACCGGCACCCTGATCACGATCTTCTGGAAACTGTTTCTGAAAACACCGACCGGGATATATGAACTGATCCCGGCTTTTTTCGGCTCGGCATTGATGATCTTTATCGTGAGTTTGTTTTGGAACAAAAAAAATAGTTATCAAGAATGATTCTTGCACGGAGGCTTTTGATGTTAGATCAGGGTATTAATTTAAAGAAATGGATTCTTTATTTATTTATGGTAACGGCAATTGTGGTACAAATATTTATATATAAAGATGTTATCGCGCAATCAAACAATAAAGACACTAATCTATATTTAAACGCGCGAAGCCGTTTGCCTTTCAATGAAAATGATAAAGAATTTTTTGTGCTTAATAACAGAGAAATCTGGAAACCGGCCGAAACGGCAGTTATTATCTGTGACATGTGGGACCAGCATTGGTGTAAAGGAGCGAGCCGACGGGTAGCGGAATTGGCGCCATATATAAACAGCTTTTCCGCTCAGGCCCGGCAAAAAGGCGTGCTCATCGTGCACGCGCCCAGCAGTGTTGTTGATTATTATCAGGAACATCCCGCGCGGCAGAACGCTCTGAAAGCCGGCTCGAACGGCAATCTTCCGGAAGGGATCGATTCCTGGTGCCGTGGATTGGATACGGAGGAAGAGAGTAACTGGCCGGTTGATCAGTCCGACGGCGGCTGCGATTGTCAGCCGCAATGTAAGGAGTTCTATCCGTGGACAAAACAAATTGACAGTATCGGGATCAGCGATGAAGACATTATCAGTGATTCAGGGGCCGAAATTTGGAACATATTTGAGCAAAGGGGTATTAAAAACGTGATTGTGGCCGGTGTGCATACCAATATGTGCGTAATAGGCCGTCCGTTCGGACTGCGAAATATGGTGAAAAACGGAAAAAACGTCGTGCTGTGCCGCGATCTTACCGATACCATGTATAATCACCGTATGTCACCGTTTGTAAACCATTTTTCCGGCACCGATCTGGTCGTCGAATATATTGAAAAGTACGTGTGCCCCACGATATTATCAACTTTAATAACCGGCGAAAAACCTTTCAGATTTAAGGAGGACAAGCGTGACCGGGTCGTATTTATTTCGGCGGAAAGCGAGTATGAGGCCAACCGCACACTGCCCGCCCTGGCGCACGAACTTGTACTAAAATACGATCTGGGATATGAGTTCCTGCAGGGCAGTACGGAGGTTAAGGGAATGGAACGCAATGATATCCCGGATATGCTGGTTTTGCAGGAAGCGGATCTTGTCGTGCTTTTTGCCCGCCGCCGGGCCCTGCCGCCGGAACAAATGCGGTTTTTACGCGGATATCTTGACAGGGGCAAACCGCTGATCGGTTTGCGAACCTCCAGCCACGCCTTTGCGCTCAGGGAAGAGCTTCCGTCAGGTTTTGAAGAATGGAAAGAATTTGACAAGGATGTTCTTGGCTGTCAATATACCGGCTATCCGCACGGCGAAACGCTGGCTCAAATCGTCCCGGAAGTTGCATCTCACCCGATTTTAAAAGGACTCGGGGGACCATATCAGATACGGGAAACAATGTATAAAAGTAGTCCCCTTGGCGAGTCATGTCGAGTCCTTATGATGGGTCAATGTGTGGACGGCAAAGGCGATGATCCCCGTTATAAGAAACCGGACGAGGAGATTGCCGACGAACCGGTGGCATGGGTGAATCGTTATAAAGACGCTAAAATATTTTATACCTCGATGGGCAGCGGCAGGGCGGCTTTTAAACAGGACTGGTACAGGCAAATGCTTGTAAATGCCGTATTCTGGGCGCTGGACAAACCTGTGCCGTCGACAAAACAGGTTTTTGAATAAAAAACAGGAAAATCATTTCGTTATAGTCATGGGAGGTATAATGAAACGCCGACAATTTTTAAAAGACACAGGTGTCGGATTGTCTGTGGGAATGATCGGGACTTCTTTCATGGCGTCAAATCGTGTTCTCGACGCCAATGAACGTGTGAATATAGCGTTGCTCGGCTGCGGGGGACGCGGGCGATATGTCGCCCGGGGTCTGATCGAACAGGGCGCGAGGTTAACATATTTATGTGATCTGCTGGACAAACGGCTGGACGTGACGGAACAATTCCTGGCGGAAGTGCAGGAAAGAAAACCCAAACGGGTGAAGGATATGCGCCGGGTTTTTGATGCCAAAGACGTGGATGCTGTTGTGATCGCGATCCCGGACCACTGGCACGGTCCGGCTTCATTGCTTGCCTGCCAGGCGGGGAAAGACGTATATGTTGAGAAACCGCACGCGCATAATATTTGGGAAAGCCAGAAAATGAAAGAAACGGCCCGCAAATACAACCGCATCCTGCAGGTCGGCACCCAGAACAGGAGCGCGCCTTATAATCTGGCGGCGCGGGAGGTTGTTAAAAGCGGCAGACTTGGTAAAATAGGTTTGGTTAAAGTTTATAATCTGAAATCCGGCGGTCCTTTTTATCTAGGAGAAGCGGGATCAATCCCAAAAGATTTTAACTGGGACGCATGGCTCGGTCCGGCGCCCGAACGGCCTTATTTTCAACGTCTCTTTGAAGGAGGATGGCATAAATACTGGGATTTTAGCGGCGGAGACCTGGCGGACGACGGCATCCATCAACTGGACCTGGCCCTTATGCTGATGGGTGATCCGGGTTTTCCCTCGGCTGTTTCCTGCTCCGGCGGCCGGATCATTTACCGGGGCGATGACGCTCAGGTCCCCGACGTGCAGATCGTGTCTTTTGATTTTAATAATTTTATTATGACGTTCGAATTGACCAATTATCCCCGTTACATGCAGAAAACAACCGCGACCATCCGGCGCAACGATGTTTTGCCTTACTGGACGCAGAACGCGACCCGTATTGAAATATACGGTTCCGAACTGATGATGACCGTAGGCAGGCATGGCGGCGGCTGGCAGATCACGACATCCGGCGGCAGGGAAGTGGATAAAATGTACGGCAGGCCCCCGGATGACGTCCACGAACTGAATTTCCTTGAATGCGTGAAAACCCGCAAGCAGGCTAATGCCGATATAGAAATAGCGCATTCCGCCTGTGTTATGATTCACATGGCCAATATCGCGCATCGAGTGGGTAACAAAAAGTTGTCTTTTGATCCGCAAACAGAACGTTTTATTGATAATGACAGAGCGAACGACATGTTAAAACGGATTTATCGAAAACAATACGAGGTGAAAATTTAACAAAGATATCGAACCGACCCCGGAAGGTCGTTTTCCCGGGGCTCCGGTGACGTTTTATTTTATCTTTTCAATAATTTCCCCGCTTTTGACGTCTTTCAGGATTTGTTTGGTTCGTCCGTCCGGCATTTTTTCTTTTTTGACCAGGGTGTATTTACCGTCGATCAACTCTTTACCGGTTTTGTCTTTGTCCGCGTGTTCGCCGCCGCGCCAGATATCCAGTTTGACCGGTTCCCAAACCCGGGATTTGGATGATTTGTAACAGGCGTCGATGACGGCGTTGACGACATAGCCGTCGTAAAAGGTCTCCATGGGGATTCTGCCTTTATCCATGGCGTCAAAAACATCGATGAACATGTGCGTATAACCCAGTTCGTTGACCTCGTCGCCGACCGGGTAAAGCCAGCCGGTGTCGCCCTCGGCTTTTTCCGCGACATAACCGCCCTGTCCGACGTTGGTGAACATCTGGAAACCGGTGCGCAGAAAATGGTCCATCCAGATGGTGCCTTCGGTGCCGGCGACTTCATCGCGCAGGTCCATGCCGCCGCGGAACGCCCAGCTTACCTCGATCTGTCCCATGGAACCGTTCTCGAAACGGATCAGCGCGATGCCGTGATCCTCGGCGTCGATATTGTGCACCAGCGTGTCAGCCCAGCACATCACCTCGACGGGTTTGACGTCCTTGCCGATAAAATTACGGACGATCTCCGCGCAATGACAGCCCATATCGATGATCGCGCCTCCGCCGGCTTTATCCATGTCCCAGAACCACGCGCTGTGCGGTCCGGGATGGGTCTCGCGGGAGCGCACCCACAAAACCTTGCCGAGCGCGCCGTTCTTCACCGATTCGAGCGATTTCAGTGTTTTGGGCGTATACACCAGGTCCTCCAAATACGCCTGAAACACGCCCGCTTTTTCCACCGCTTCAAGCATTTCCTTCGCTTCCGCCGCGTTGCGGCCCAGCGGTTTGGTGCACAGAATGGCCTTTTTCGCCTTGGCGGCCGTCAGCACGGCCTCTTTATGCAGATGATTGGGAATGCCGATGATGACCACGTCCGTATCCGGATCGTTGATGGCCTCCTCCATGTTGGTTGTCCATTTTGGGATGTTCCAGTCCGAGGCAAATTTTTTCACCCGTTCCTCCGAGCGGGAAAATACGGTTTTCACCGTATCGCGGCTGCGGTACCGGTGCAGTGTGAGGGTGTAAAACATACCGATCAATCCGGTGCCCAGCATGGTGATGTTATGTGATGTATTCATAAAACGCCTCCCTGCGGTTGTTGTGGAGGGAAATTTATTTTATTTAATATGCTGTTTTCGATTGAAAAAATCAAACGGTTTGTTGGGGGCGTGATACCGTGTTTTCTGGCTTTAACAACAAAATTATCGTACGTTAGTTTTGTCGTACGATATATCTGTCGTATGTTTAGTATCTACTTACCCCGGACATCCTTCCCGGAACGGAAATGCCAACGTCCCGGGGCGTGGACCGTCATGTTATACCGACCCGCCGGTCCCCGAGTAGTCCCGCTTCTTTTCGTGGGACGTACCGAGGGGACGCTTTTAGCAAACATAACAGATTTTTTCGTTCCGGCCCACGTCTCGATACACTCGTCCCGTACTGCAAAGCGGTACGGGACTCGCTACTCGACGACCGGTCCGGTCGAGGTGAAAGATATTTAATAGAGGCGAGGCATGCCTCGCCCCTACGGGGGAAAAAATAATTACTGATCACGCGGGCCGCAGCAACAAAGATTTTCGCCACGGATTTGCACGAATTGAACACTGATTGACGGTATGTGCGACGCGACTGGGGGATGTCTCGTATATTATCAGCGGTAAATTTTCCCACCACATTCGCAAAAATTTACTTGACTTTTCAAAATAGATATATTATTTTTCATTCAGGGAAGTCAAATTTTTTATACCACACCGAACCGGATAAACAGACAAGGGGCAACACAGGGCGGAAAAGTTTATTTATTATAAAATTGATATTTTAAATTTATAACATTAGGTGTAAGAAAAGCAAGCGTTGTTTACAATACATCGGGAAAAAAATATTGAATTAATTTTTCTTCTGGAGTAAGATTATCAATACCTT
>JAFGSB010000105.1 GCA_016934825.1 Candidatus Zhuqueibacterota bacterium | reverse complement strand
TAATTGTATTGAATCCTTACTTTCTATAAAGGATCGGATTCAATACAATTAAAAGTGTAAACAACGCTAATATAAATCACAAATAAAGTATTTAAAATAAAAAATAACAACCAGATTAATATTATTCCCGATAAAAATTGTATTAATGATTTTGTCCTTTGTAATATTTTTTTTGCAGGAGATAAGAAAATGAAAATAAAACAAGCCGGGATATAAAATGCTATTGACGATCTAATAGTTAATCCCAGTCCAAAAAGCGAACCAGCAAAAAACATATTTTTCAAAGTTAATCCATTTATGAACTCACGTAACAAAAAATACGCTATTGCAATCATAACTGTTGTTATTATTATTTCCGTACCGGTTACACTAACCATGTTGATCTCGGTAGGGAAAAATGAAAATAACAGTGTTGTAAAAAGTGCAACTGAAACACTTGTTAATCGGTAAGCTAAAAGTGACAACAATACAAGCGATAGTGTACTGGCAAACGCGTTAATCAATTTGGTGGTGATAAGTGCGGGATATATACGGTATCCCAATGATAATAAATAAGAAAATCCTAAATTTTTCCCTATATGAGAAATAAAATCACCATGAGCTAATCGTGTCGCGTAATCATGATAATACAGGAAATCGGAAACGGGTATTGTCGGTATGTAGACAGCCCAGAGAAACCTTAATGCAGTACCGATAATCAACAGGATAATAATTACTTGTTTTGCGTTTTTTTCTGAAAGCTTACTCAGGTTTTTACAAAGCAGATAAATTATAAAACCAAAAGTAACAGTATAAAGCGGTAGATAGACATTAACTTTAAAGTTGACCGCCATTAAAAATAGATAACAAAATAAAAATATTCCGATGAATTGTAATACTTTTTGTGTGATGTTCATCAGGGACCTCGAAACAGAACAAGCCTTATAGATGGAATTATATTTTATTCAACAGGCAATTATGTTTTAACGTGTTGTCAGAAATACATTTTATTATTTACCTCATGAAAATTATAATAATGAATTACTAAAATTATCAAATAAAATCAATATTTTTATTTTCTATGAAGCAAAACACAGAGAAATTACATGTGTCAAAATGAGAGGTAAATATTCGGATAATGATAAAATTCAGTTTCATTCTCTCCGATGAGATCTCCTTGTATCAAATCGCTTTACTCTTTGTTAATTATCGAAAAAAATTTTTCTTCCTTAAAATAATAATTAAAAAAAATTTGATTAATAATTTAAAATGTTTTACCTTTTAATTTGAAATTGAAAATGAATTTTTTGAGCAGGGACCGGACGTGCATAAATCTTTTTCGCAACTGATACGCAAATTTGCACCGTTTATGAGCCTTTTCATCATGGCGCTGTTTCTCAGTATTGCATCACCTTATTTTCTGACGGTCAATAATTTATTCAATATTGGATTACAGATGGCGGTCGTTGCCATTATGGCAATCGGGCAGATGATGGTCATTATATCGGCCGGGATTGACCTGTCCGTCGGCTCGGTCATGGCCATGTCGGGCATCGGCACCACCATGCTGCTGGTCGAAGGTATGCCGATATTCCCGGCGATCCTGATCGGCCTGCTAATAGGCGCCCTGTTGGGTTCTCTTGCCGGCGTGCTGATCGCCTGGGGCAGGATACCGCCGTTTATCGCGACTCTGGGTATTATGGGCATCGCCCGCGGCGCGGCGTTGCTGGTATCCGGAGCGGTCTCCGTGACCGGCCTGCCGGACCGGTTCAATCTTATCGCCCAATACAGGGTATTCGGAGTGATACCCCTGCCGGTCATTTTTGTGATTGTACTGGCGGTTATTTTTCATGTCGTGTTGACCAAAACGGTTTTCGGCCGGCATATATTCGCCATCGGCAACAACCCGGACGCCGCAAGATTATCGGGTGTGGAAGTCGCGAAAAGATTGTTCTCGCTCTATATTATAAACGGCATATTATGCGGATTTGCCGGTATTTTACTGGCTTCGCGGTTGAGCACCGGTCAGCCTGAAGCGGGACGGGGAATCGAGCTGGATGTGATTGCAGCCTGTGTGATCGGCGGCGCGAGTCTGAGCGGCGGTGCGGGAACGATCCTCGGCGCGATGATCGGCGCGCTGATCATGGGCATATTACGCAACGGCTGTAACCTGCTGGATATTTCCGAGTTCTGGCAGCAGATTGCTATCGGCAGTATCATCATCATCGCCGTTTTTGCCGATCAGTATCAAAAGTATAAAAAAGAAAGAGCCTGATAAATTCTTAGTGGCAGGAATTTCATAGTATATTAAAAGGAATTTCTTATGAAAAAGATAATAATCTGTTTTCTGCTGTGTATGTTATTTTTCTCTTTTTGTTCGGCACCCAAAAGCGATAAACCGCAGATACTTGTTTCCCCAAAAGGTCTGGTGCATTCGTTCTGGACGACGGTGAAAGAGGGCGCCGATGAAGCGGGTAAAGAGTTTAATGTGGACATTATCTGGAAGGGCCCGTCAATCGAGACCGATATCGCCCGGCAGATCAGTATTGTCGAGGATAATATCAACAAAAAAGTCGACGCCATTGTCATCGCCGCCTGCGATGCAACCTCATTGATACCCGTACTGCAAAAGGCGGAAGTTGCGGGTATTCCGGTAGTCACGATTGATTCGAACATCGATTCGGACCTGCCGCGTTCGTTTGTCGCCACGGACAATATTATGGCCGCGGAAAAGGCCGCGGATGTGCTGGCGGAATTATTGGACGGTAAGGGAGAGGTCGCCATTATACCGTTTATCGCCGGGGCGACGACAAATACCTCCCGGGAAAAGGGATTCGAGCAGGGCCTGGCAAAGTACCCGGACATGAAACTCGTGGCGAAACAGTATTCGCAGTCCGAAGTAGCGCGGGCCATGGCCGTAACGGAGGACATTATCACCGCGCACCAGGACCTGGACGGTATTTTTGCCGCCAACGAGGCCGGTGCGGTCGGCTGCGCCCAGGCATTGAAAAGCCGGGGAATGATCGGCAAACTCAAGGTGGTCGGATTTGACGCCGCCCCGAACGAGATCAAAGCGCTGGAAGAGGGCGCTATTGACGCGCTCATCGTACAGAATCCGCACCTGATGGGATATTATGGAGTAAAGGCTGCGGTTGATATAATGAACGGCAAACAGGTTGAAAAACGGATCGATACCGGCGTGTTTATCGTCACGCGGGACAATCTGAATACGCCAGAAATCCAGAAGTTGCTGAATCCTGTGCCAAAAACGGAATAGGTTTTTTTCTGTTTGCCGGAACTTTTTTGCCGGTTTGATTGTTAGAATAGATGGACAAAATAGTACTTTGTTCTGACGTTGAAATTTGCTATATTATAACACCGTTTATGGGGACGAAACTGGATTCGACGGATATCGTGGTGTTAGCGGCTGCGTGTCGAGGTTCCTGGTCACCTCGAAAACAACCGGGAAACAAATGTAATTGCAGATAATTACAATTATGCTTTAGCAGCCTAATAAGCTGCTAACGTCCTCCCGAGATTGGGTCCGCAGGGTTGAGGGAAGGGCGTCGATTACTGCGGGATAGCCCTTTATGATGTTCCGGCGTAACGGGCGAAACTTTACGGAACTGGGTCATTTTAGCTTTGTCCTTTGCAGCAGGAATGGCCGAGATTCAAGCTTTGGACTACACATGTAGAGGCTGCTATGGCCGGATTTTCGGACGTGGGTTCAACTCCCACCGTCTCCACCATTTGGCCCCTTGCCGTTTTTGGCAGGGGGCTTTTTTTATTGGGGGATAATAGAATTTGTAAAAGATTGCCCACGGATCACACTGATAGACACGGATTTTTTCATTTTTGTATTCGTTATATTCGTATCATCCGTACGCCGAAAAAACCGTTTGTGTTGTGTTCGATTATCGAATATAATAAGCGACAAGTGGAAAAAGTGTTGAGGGGCGGTACGCCCCTCCTGCGTTCTATCAAAACGACGGTCCCCGAGTAAGGTCAGCGATCCTCCCGCTTTCCGGGAGGGGAGAGGTGATCCCGTCCGGCGGGATACAGAGGGGACAGTTACCTCAACAGCAAAAAACGCCCACGAATCACGCGGATGGCGCGGATATTTAAACCGGGAGAGCTGAAAGATATCCTAAAAAGGGAATTTAATATTGTTTTGGGAAATACTCTTTCCCGGCTTGCCATAAATATTTATCCAGTTCTTTTAATGTAAAATTATCAAGCCCATAATATCTCCTGAATTGTATTAAAATATTATGGTAAATTGTGTATTCTTTGAGATCGTTTTTTTTAAACTGGGAAAAGTTATCTTTCTTTTTAAAATGTATAAGTATATTTTCAACATTAATATCATATATGGGGTAAACTTTTGGTTGGTGATGGCTACAATACTTTGTAGCAAAAGAGTAAAAGTTTATTTTCTTTGTCCTATTTACCTGAACGATAGCAATGTCGTTAACAAGACTTAAATCCTTTTCAAAGAGACGCTTGTCAATTATGAGATTGACAATATGCTCTGCAACAATGAAAGGATTGAAAATATTTGTGTTATAGAAATCGTTCAATGAGCAAACCTTTATCAGGACATCATCCATTTCAATATTATTTGGGTAAGTTTCAGTGAACAGCTTTTTTAAACTGCTCTCCTGCATCACAAATTTTTTATTTGAATCCCACTTATTTAGATATAAATTAACTTGCTCAGTTGAAGGTGTAAATATTTCCATAAAATTTCCCTAATTGATCGACCTAATATTTTTCTACAGTTTCTGGTAATGCAAATCCGGGCAAACAGAAAATTAGAGAAGGCTACTTTTTATTCTTAACCTGCGAAAGATTACAAAGACGAACAGGGCCGCGACTTTTCAGCCATGTGTTAGCAATTTTTTCATTATTCATTACTATATATCTCTTTAGCAGCAAGTAATTTCCCGGCAAATTCAGCAAACATATTTATTGGATTTAAAGATTCCTCAGGAGAAGAGTAGGAACCTGATTTATATCCTTCTTTTTTATTAGATAGGATTAAACAAGTGGAGGAATACAAACCTTCAAGAATTAATCTTTCACACAATATCTGATATCGTTTCGAATATGACGAATTTTTAAATTCAGGGAACACTTTAAAATGTTTTTCATTTACTTTTACATTTGATGAGGAGGCTTGGCAGGATTCTAACAACATAAGGTAAGCAAGAAATGGCGGTTTTATACTTCTGTTTTTCAGTGATCTTATATACAAAGTATCCACATGATTATCAAGAGCAAAGACATGTTCGCGATGAGCTGTCCAAAAATCTGTTGCAGAACCAATTGATTCTTCTGTACGGTTATTAAAGTTGTTTCCAAAAGAACCAACCTGTGATTTTAATTCAAAAGCTGCAATTAATCTACCCTTGTAAACAACTAATGAATCCCACATTTTTGTGGGCCGGAAATAACCGGGAATAGTCAATTTATTTTTCCCATCAATAATTACCGAATCTTCCGGTAAGCCACAGTGTGATACAATATTTTTAATAATAATTGAGAAACCGTCCATATTTTTACCTGCAATAACAGCCCCTCGACCACCTTCCTGGGAAGATGAATTTTTATTAAGTCTTGATTTCCAAAACTGCTTTACTGCATCCTTAATTTGTTGATCAATATTATCAGGAAGAATGCTTTTCATTTTTTTCCTCAAGTTCAATTTTTATATTGGAATTTGTAAATAAACTAATTTCTTTTTTTGCACGATTAAAAGAATATTTCGCATAATCTGAGTCAATCTCAAATCCAATTGAATTTCTGCCAGATTTTATTGCTGCAACAGTTGTCGTCCCTGAACCTAAAAATGGGTCTAGAATTGTATCCCCAACAAAACTGAACATTTTAACAAGTCTTATAGCAAGTTTTTCTGGAAATGGTGCTGGATGATTTTTAGTTGATGTACCATTCAAAGCCCATATTTGTTTGTACCAGCTGTTAAATTCTTTCTCGGAGATTATAGATAAAATCCGTTGTTCTTCGCTAGGGTTACGGTAACCACCCGGTTTTCTTAACATTAACAAATATTCGATATCATGTTTAATAATGCCATTTGGTTCATAGGGTTTTCCTAAAAATTTGGTATTTCCTTTAACCTCAAAATTCGCATTGGTAATTTTATGCCAAAATATTGGAGCGAGATTGTCAAATCCAATTTTTTCACATCGAACTTGAATATCTGCGTGAAGCGGCATTATTTTATGTCGGCCATATTGCCTTCGGGATAAGAGGACATCCCCTACAACTACAACCATCCTCCCACCTTCAACAAGTTTCTTATAACATTGTTCCCAAACAATATCGATTTCATCTAAAAAGTTTATGTAGTTATTGATATGACCTAATTGATTTATATTATTATTATATTTTTTAAGATTCCAATATGGTGGTGAAGTTAAAACTAAATGAATAGATTTATCTTCTATAAATGTTAAATCTCTTGCATCCTTTATATATATCTGGTGGGATGTTGGTCTCTCTAATATTTTCTCCCGAATTATAGACAATTCATTTTCATTTTTTGCAATTTGTGGAATTGTTCGATCAAGATTATTTTTATACATGTTGTACCTATCGATATAATGATTGCTCTTAATGAATATACAAATAAAAAATGTAAAACGGTACAAACATCATTATATTTTCTAAAACTCATTTGGTCTCGTCGAGATAGTGCATTGTTATGTAATATCGTTATGGAGTAATCATTTCGAATAAATTTTTTCAGGGCTTGAATTGTTGTTTTATTATCCACCCTGGATAATGAATTACAGCTAAAGACGGATTTTCAATCTTGGGTGAACAGAATCACTTACCACTATCCTCAAGAAATGGTATCCATTCTTTGCGAAAGCCAATACGTTTAGAGCAAGTTTTACAGACAAATTTAGAATTTGGAGTAAGCAATCGTGGCTCGATAACGATTGGTTCTTTACAGTTTGGACAATTGAATTCAAATATTTTTAGTAAACAGAAAAATTCGCCATTTCGCTCTTTTACCTCATATTGTGCGCCACAATTTTCATTAGTACAAAATGCCAAACCGTATACCTTTACATAACGCTCACTGACAATCACAGGATTTCCACATTTTTCACAGGTGAATTCTATAGTTGTAGTATCCGCCGAGTGAGCGTTTGAGTTGAGAGCTCTCAATTCACTAAGAATATTTTGCAAATAAGTCTTCAAATCGGCAATAGAATTCTTACCAGAGGAGACTTCGGCTGGTGTAGGAGCATGCAGATAATGACCAATTTTATTGTAATGTTTGTTAATAATTTGCGTGGCAATACCTCTATGTTGTCCGACAACTACTGCAGGGCCAACTGGCCCGTTCACTCGATAAGGAATTGCTACTAAATTATAATCATTATCGACGCTTTCATCTAACAGCTTTAAAGTCTCGATGACGCGTCGCGGCTGCCAAGCGTCAATCCCATTGGGGAAAGCAGATAGATATATACGAAGCTCTCGATAGGCAAGTTCTTCTATGCATATGCGTAGCTCCAAGCAGGCATAGCGAAGACTGCTGCTAGTATCTTTTTTAATGTTATTTTCGGCCCTCTCAAAGTATGGCTTTAGATTCATAATAAATTCCTTACCTCTCCGCTCGCCCTGGGAATCTACCCAAGACATTTTGTTAACCATCACTTCTGCCACTCAATTTATTGTTAACAAAAACTTTGAAATTTTATACATTCAAGACTTAAAGTTCTGTTTCCTTTTTCACTCCGGTTATAAAAATCCAGGACGTTCATATTTTTTAAGCCAATTTTATTAATCAGTCTGATTCTAATTTTTTTGAGTACTAAATATAATTGCATAAGTTAATGCTGCTAATATAGTACCCGTAAATGCGCCGCTATTAAAACTGTGATTTCTAACGTTCTTCGCTCGTTCTTTATATCCCATCGAAAATTGTAATTGCTGGTTACTATCTAAATTAGTTAAATGTTGTGGTGGTACTTCAGGAGTTGAGCTAGAGACGACGGCGTAACCCAAACCCCAGCCAATTAAACCGAGAGATAATCCACAAAGTAAACCGCCTGCACCTGCACCACTGCCAGAATATTCGTTATCTGCTGCCAGTTTTCCTTCGTTATAAAAATTTATATTCTGATTCATACTTGCAATAGAATCAGGTTGTTCTTCAACTTCATTCAGAATATTATCAAAATCAGAATTGTTATCTTCGATAAATCCCATATTTAATATTAATTGGTCTCCAACCTGGATTTGTTTTCCGGGTTGTAAAGAAATTAATTTCATAGCACACATTTTTTCTTTAACAATAATAACTTTTGCCTTACCAATAATTACATTCTTTTGATTAATTAAATATATGGAATCCTTTTTAACGCCATGAATAGACCCAACATCGGTTGCAAACCTGTCATCTTTAATTTTTAAAATCCTGATTGTTTCATCTTGTGAAAATACATGATAAGGCGCAAGGATTAAAATCGAATAACAAAAAATAAGAATATAAGATATATTCTTCATATTACGAACCTCTCACCGTTGTTTAGTAAATTGTACATTGTTTGAAATTATTCTCCCCCTCCATTGGTGATTTAACACCGGTGCTAAGAAAAAATTATAAAATTTATCATATTATATCATGCTGCTAATATATACTGAAAAGCCTTCCCACCCCGGAATCATTGTGTCATTGCTGATGTGATTATTTTAATTAAAACTTTTTCGCAGAAAAAAGCAAGAAATATTTTAATAATGTAATATATTTTATTTGCCGTTTGACATTCGGGTTTTAGTCCATAAATTGGTTTCGCTTCGCATTATTTGTAAAAAAGCCCACGGATCACGGATGGGCACGGATTTTTAATTATTGTATTCGTGTTATTCGTGTCATCAGTGGGCAGAAAAAAATCTGTTCGTTTTGCGATCGATTATCGATTTTAATAAATGAAAAGAGGAAAAAGTGTTGCCGGGCGGCACGCCCGTCCTACGGATAAGAATAAAAAAAAATTACTCGCAGATCACGCGGATGGCACGGATATACAAGCTCGCCCTGGAAATTTTTCCAGGGCGGACATTAAAACGGAGCATTTGCCCCGCAAACGGGCGTTTTAATAATATGGTTGTTTTTTCCTTGAATTTAGTTTTTATGAATGAACGGTTGGAATCATAAACTGATCGCGCCGGGGTTATCAGACTGTGTGAAAATTGATTTAAAAATATTGTAACTTGTAACTGATAAAGTTCGAAAATATCACTTTCCAGCAATTAGGCTTTTA